>NZ_MAXA01000267.1 GCF_001854695.1 Parafrankia soli | reverse complement strand
AGGGGGGCCAGCTGGTCGCGGTCGGGCCCCGCGAGCAGGCCACGGACGGCATGTTCATGATCGGCCAGGTGGCGGCCCTGCGATCGGACCGCACGACGATCGGCCGGCTGCACGCCGAGGTGACCGAGCAGGCCACGGCGCTCGTCGCCGAGCGGGCAGCCGAGCGGGCCGGCGGGCCGACCGGGCAGGTCGCCGCGCTGCCGGCCCAGCGCACCGCCGGGAGCACCGACGTGGCCGACGGCGACCAAGCCGAGCGCGCCGCGCGGTCCGTGGCCGCCGTGCGCGAGGCGGCGCGGTCGCTCGACATCGCGATCGTCGGTATGTCAGCGGTGTTTCCGCGGGCTTCCGACGAGAAGGACTACTGGGCCAACGTGGTCGGCGGCGTCGACGCGATAACAGAGGTGTCACCCGAGCGGTGGGACGCGGATCTCTACTACGACCCGGAATCGGTCGTGAAGGACGCCGGCCGGCGGACGCCGTCCAAATGGGGCGGATTCCTGCCGAGAATCCCGTTCGACGCGCTCGCCTACGGAATACCGCCGCGTTCTCTGCGCAGCATTGATCCGGGCCAGCTCCTCGCGCTGGAGGTCGCCGCCCGGGCGATTCGCGACGCCGGGTACGAGAACCGGCCGTTCGACCGCCGACGCACCTCCGTCGTCTTCGGCGCTGAATCAGGGTCCGACCTTTCCACGACGTATGGATTCCGCTCCGCGCACCGGGCCTGGGTCGGTGAGCTTCCCGCCGAGCTCGAGGAGCTCCTGCCCGAGCTCGACGAGGATTCCTTTCCCGGCCTGCTCGCGAACGTCATAGCAGGACGGGTGGCGAATCGGCTCGACCTGGGTGGCCTGAACTTCACCGTCGACGCGGCGTGCGCCTCCTCACTGGCCGCCCTGGACGCGGCGTGCAAGGAACTGTCGGCGGGCTCGTCCGACATGGTGCTGTGCGGGGGTGTGGACACACATTCCAGCGTCCATGACTTCCTGCTGTTCGCCTCGGTGCACGCGCTGTCTCCCGGGGGCCGTTGCCGCAGCTTCGACTCCAGCGCGGACGGCACCAGCCTTGGTGAGGGTGTCGCCGTCGTCGTTCTCAAGCGCCTCGCGGACGCGCGGCGCGACGGTGATCGGATCCGCGCCGTCATCCGGTCGGTCGCAGGCTCCTCCGACGGCCGGGCGCTCGGCCTGACCGCGCCGCGCAAGGCCGGGCAGGTCATCTCCCTCGAGCGGGCCTACGCGACGGCGGGAATCTCGCCGTCCGAGGTCGGCATGCTGGAGGCGCACGCCACCGGAACAGTCGTGGGGGACCGCACCGAGCTCGCCACGCTCACCGAGGTGTTCACCGAGCACGGCGCCGCCGTCGGCCAGTGCGCGGTCGGTTCGGTGAAGTCGCAGATCGGCCACACGAAGTGCGCCGCGGGCCTGGCCGGGCTGGTCAAGGTGGCACGCGCGGTGGAGACCGGTGTGCGGCCGCCGACGCTGCACGTGGACCGCCCCAACCCGTACTGGGAGCGGGAGAGCAGCCCGTTCTACTTCGACGACCAGGCCCGTCCGTGGATCGCGCCCGCCGGGCGCCGCCACGCCGGCCTGTCCGCCTTCGGGTTCGGCGGGACGAACTTCCACGTCGTCGTGTCGGCCTACGACAAGGCACCGGAGCCCGCGCACGGCCTGGACCGGTGGCCGGCGGAGCTGTTCGTGATCCGCGGCCGGGACCGGGCCGCCGCGCTGCGCCGGCTGGACCGCCTCGCCGAGCTGGCCCGCGCCAACGAGGAGGCAGGCCGGCCCTACCACCTGCGCGATCTCGCCCGCACCGCGGCCGAGGAGCGAGGCGGCCCGGTGCGGATCGCCTTCGTCGTCGACGAGCTGGACGAGCTCGCTGCCGCCCTCGACCGGGCGCGGGAGCCGCGGTCCGACTCCCGCCTCGGCGTGTTCGTCCACGCCGAGGACGAGGCCGGCGCCGCGGGCGGAACGGCCGGCGCCTCCGGTGCCACCTCCGCCGGTGCTGGGACGTCCGTCGCGGGCTCTGGCTCCGGTTCGGTGGCGTTCCTCTTCCCCGGCCAGGGCAGCCAGCGGCCCGGGATGCTCGCGGATCTCTTCGTGGCCTTCCCGCGCCTGCGCTCCCTGCTGGAGCTCGCCCCGGATGTCGCCGCCACGATGTTCCCCCCGGCCGCCTTCAGCGACACCGAGCGGGCGGCCCAGGCCGCGGCGCTGACCGACACCCGGGCGGCGCAGCCCGCGCTGGGAATGGCCGGGCTGGCCGTCCACGACATCCTGGCCGGGCTGAAGATCCGTCCCGACCACGTCGCCGGTCACTCCTACGGCGAGCTGGTCGCGCTGTGCGCGGCTGGGGCGTACGACCGGGCCGACCTCGTCCGCCTCAGCCGGGCCCGCGCCGACGCGATCCTCGCGGCGGCCGGCGGCGACCCGGGCACCATGGCCGCGGTGTCGGCGACGGCCGACCAGATCCGGGACGTGCTCGGTGCGCCCGCCGCCGACGGCACCGTGGCGGGAGTGGCGCTCGCCAACCAGAACGCGCCCCGCCAGACCGTGATCTCCGGGCCGACCGCCGACGTCGACGCCGCGGTCGGCCGGCTCAAGGACGCCGGACTCTCGGCCCGGCGCATCCCGGTGGCCTGCGCCTTTCACAGCCCGGTGATCGCCGGCGCGGCCCAGGCGCTGGCCGGTGAGCTCGCCGCCACGGCCGTCGGCGATCTCACGCTGCCGGTGTGGTCCAACACGACCGCCGCGCCCTACCCGCGGACCCCGGACGGCACGCGCGCGACGCTGGCCGGCCAGGTCGCGGCCCCCGTTCGCTTCGTCGAGCAGATCGAGGCGATGTACGCGGCCGGCGTGCGGGTCTTCGTCGAGACCGGGCCGGGCCGGGTGCTCTCCCAGCTCACGGCGAAGATTCTCGCCGGACGTCCGCACCGGGTCGTGGCGACCGACGCACCGGGGGAGCACGGCCTGCGCCGGCTGCTGCTCGCGGTGGCCGAGCTCGCGGCGGCCGGAGTGGAGATGGACCCGTCGACCCTGTTCGCGGGCCGCGACACCCGCACGGTCCCGGCCGACGGGATGCCGCGGCGCCCGGGCTGGCTGATCGACGGCGCGTATGTGCGGACCGGCCAGGGCGGTTACCTGCCCGGTGGTCTGCGGCCCGCCCGGCGGGTTCCGCCGGTCGCGCCGGCGGTGGGGACCGAGCCGGCCACGGCTGGGACGGGTGGGTCCGGTGACACAGGCAGGCAGGACGGCCCCGGGGCCTGGCGCGTGCTCGCGCCCGGCCCAGCGGTGGGCGGCCCAGCGGTGGCCGACCCAGTTGTGGGCGGCCCAGTGGTGGCCGGCGGATCGGCAGGAGGCACTCCAGTGGACGGCCCTCAGATGATGAACGGGCACGCGAACGGGCACCGCGACGGCTGGTACCCGGGGCCGAACGGGTCCGGGCCCGCGCTCGCCGCCGCCGGGACTTCCGGCGAGCAGGTGGTCGACGGCCGTCCGGCTGCCCCGGCCCCGGTCGCCAGCCCCGCCGACGCGGCCGTCCTCGAGTTTCTGCGGACGGGTCGTGATCTTGTGGCGGCGCAGCGTGACGTCCTGCTGACGTATCTGGGTGGCGCCGCGGCCGCGCCGGTCGAGCACGGTGCCGGGCGGTGGACGCCGGCAACCACCCTGCCGGCCCCGGCGGCCGTCATGCCGGCCGCTGTGACCGCCGCGCCTGCCGGGCCCGCCGTGGCCGCGTCGGCCCCGGCCATGCCGGCGCCGGTTGTCGCCATGCCGGCCGCGGTGGAGGCCGCCGGTGCGCTGGTCGCCGCCGTGCCGGCCGCGGCGGAGGCGGGCGTATCGGCTGCCGCCGGGTTGTCGGCGGAGGCTGTGGCGGATGCGGTGGTGGGGGTGATCGCGGATCTGACGGGTTATCCGGTGGAGATGTTGGAGCCGGATCTGGATCTTGAGGCTGATCTGTCGATCGATTCGATCAAGCGGACGGAGATTCTGGGGGAGCTTGCGGGCCGGGTGGGTCTGGCTGGTGTGGGTGCGGGCGATGTGGATGAGTCGGTGGTGGAGGAGTTGGCGGCGGTGAAGACGGTCCGGGGGATCGTTTCCTGGATCGTGGAGCACCAGTCCACCGACCGGGCCGCCGGTCCGTCCGTCGGCACGGTGCCTGCCGTGCTTCCGGTCGGCGCCCCCCTGGCCGCGGCCGAGGGGTCCGCGCCCGCGGGTGGGCCGTCCGCCGGGTTGTCGGCGGAGGCTGTGGCGGATGCGGTGGTGGGGGTGATCGCGGATCTGACGGGTTATCCGGTGGAGATGTTGGAGCCGGATCTGGATCTTGAGGCTGATCTGTCGATCGATTCGATCAAGCGGACGGAGATTCTGGGGGAGCTTGCGGGCCGGGTGGGTCTGGCTGGTGTGGGTGCGGGCGATGTGGATGAGTCGGTGGTGGAGGAGTTGGCGGCGGTGAAGACGGTCCGGGGGATCGTTTCCTGGATCGTGGAGCACCAGTCCACCGACCAGGCCGCCACCCCTGCGATCACCGCCGGGGACGGAACCGGCCACGGTGCGGGGCCCGGCGCCGGCGCCGGCGCGGGATGGGCCGGGCCCGGACAGGTCGAGGTGCCCGAGCAGAGCCGCGCCGAGCGTCGGTCCGCCGACGGCGCCGGCGGCCGGGGGCAGTCCGGCGGGCCGTGGGCCGGGTCGGCGGCGGTCCCGGCGTCCGCCGTCCCGGCAACCGCTGCGGCAACGGCCGCGGCGAGGCCGCCCGCGCCGGGTACGCGGAACAGGGCTGGCGTGCCGTCGGCCGCCCCGGCGCCGGCCACGGCCGTTCCGGTGCCGGCGGGTGTTCCGGTGATGTCCGCGCCGCTCGGAGCGCCGGCCGGTGCCCCGCCACGGCCCGCGTCGGCACCGGAGAGCTGGGGGGTGCGTTCGGCCCCGCGGGGCTCGACGGACCCGGTGTTCGCCGAGCGGGTGCCGCTGCGTCGGTTCGTGGTGGAGTCCACCGAACTGGCTCCGCTGCCGTCCTGGGATGACGTCGTCGCCGCTGGTCGGGCGGCGGTGCTGGACGGCGCCCGGTTCGCCGTCGTCGACGGCGGGCTCGGGATCGGCCTCGCGCTGTCGACCCTGCTGGAGCAGGCCGGGGCGCAGGTCCGCATCATCTCGGCGAACGACGCCGCCCTGGGCGAGCTGGTCGCCTCCGGCATCGCCGCCGACGGGCTGTTCTGGGCCGCCTCGGCCGAGGGCTCGGCGGGGCCGGTGGGCGGTCTGCCGGCGGCGTTCCCGGCGCTGCGCGCCGCCGCGCTGGCCGGAATCCGGCGGCTCGTCGCGGTCACCGGCCTCGGTGGTGATCTCGGCCGCAACGGCGAGATCGGCGACCCGGGCCCGGGCGCCGGCATGGCCGGGCTGGTCCGGACCCTGGCCCGTGAGCTGCCCGACCTCCTGATCAGGCTGGTGGACGTCCATCCCAAGGCACAACCGCGGCGGATCGCGGAGAGCCTGCTCGCGGAGATGCTCGACCCGGCCGCGCCGGTCGTCGTCGGCTACCGCGACGGCGTCCGGATCGCGCCCGAGCTGCGGATGTCCGACCTGGTCGCGGTCACCGCCGGGCCGGGGTCCGCGGCCGCCGGATCGCCTCGGGCCGCCGCCGCTCCGCCGGGGCTGGACAGGTCCGGCGTCGTCCTGCTGACCGGTGGTGCGCGTGGGATCACGGCCCGTACCGCGCTGGCGCTTGCGGGTGCCACCGGCTGCGCGGTCGAGCTGGTCGGGCGCACACCCGTCCCGGACGCGCCCGAGGACGAGGCCACGGCGGGTGCGCTCGACGCCCCGGCGCTGCGCCGGGCCCTGATCGCGACGGGGGTGCGCCGCCCGGCCGAGATCGAGGCGCGCATCGGGCGGATCCTGGCCGAGCGGGAGATCCGTGCCACGCTCGCCGCGTTGCGGGAGGTCGCCGCGTCGGTGCGCTACCACCCGATCGACGTGCGGGACGTCACCGCCGTCGCCGGTGTCGTCGCCGACGTCTACACCCGCCACGGCCGGTTGGACGGTGTCGTGCACGGCGCCGGCGTCCTGGAGGACCGGCTGCTGCGGGACAAGTCGCCGGAGTCCTTCGACCGGGTGTTCCGCACGAAGGTCGACGGGGCGCGCGCCCTACTGGACGCGCTGCGGCCCGATGTGGGCTTCGTTGTGCTCTTCGGCAGCGTGGCCGGGGTGTTCGGCAATCGCGGGCAGGTCGACTACGCCGCCGCCAACGACGCCCTGGACGCCCTCGCGCACACCGCCTCGGCGCGCTTCGCCGGCCGGGTGGTCAGCGTCGACTGGGGTCCCTGGGGCACCGACACGGCCGCCGGCCGTGGGATGGTGTCCGCCGAGCTGTCCCGGGAGTACGCCCGCCGGGGCATCGGCCTGATCGACCCCGGTGAAGGGGTCGCCGCGTTGCTGCGAGAGCTCGGTGAGCCGGTCGCGGACGCGCCGACCCAGGTCGTCTACATGTGCGCGGGAGTCGGGTCGTTCGATGGGTGACACATCCCGCCACAGCGGCGGCGGCCCCCGCGGCGCGGGCGGGCAGGAGATCGCGATCGTCGGGATGTCCGCGCTGTTCCCCGGCGCGGGCGACCTGGACACCTACTGGCACAACATCGTCGGTGGCGTGGACGCGATCAGCGACGTCCCACCGGGCCGCTGGGACCTCGACGAGTACTACGCCGGGCTGGCCACGGACGGCGACCGGCAGCCCGGCGGCGACCGGCGCGACGGCGGCCGGCGGCCGGACGGCGCGGGCTTCTACTGCCGGCGCGGCGGGTTCGTCGACGACCTGGCGACGTTCGACCCGGCCCGGTTCGGCATCGTCCCGGTCTCGGTCGACTGGGCGGAGCCCGACCAGCTGCTCGCGCTGCGGCTCGCCGCCGAGGCCATGGACGACGCCGGCGGGGCCGAGACGCTCGGTGACCGCGGCCGCGTCGGCGTCGTGGTGGGCCGCGGCGGCTACGTCGGGCCGGGTGTCGCCCGGCTCGAGCAGCGGGTCCGCACCTCGCACCAACTGGCGACCACGCTGCGCGAGGTGCTGCCGGACGTCCCGGACGCGGCCGTCGACCAGGTCGTCGACGCGTTCCTGGCCCGGCTGGGGCCGCAGCGGCCGGAGGCGTCCATCGGCCTGGTGCCGAACCTGGCGGCCTCGCGGATCGCGAACCGTCTCGACCTGCACGGCCCGGCGTACACGATCGACGCGGCCTGCGCGTCGTCCCTGGTCGCGGTGGACATCGCGGTGCGGGAGCTGGCCGGCGGCCGGGCCGGCGCGATGATCGTCGGCGGCGTGCACATCGTGCACGAGGTCTCGTTCTGGAGCCTGTTCACGCTGCTGCGGGCGCTCTCGCCCACCCAGCGGATCCGGCCGTTCGACCGCCGTGCCGACGGCCTGCTCATGGGCGAGGGCGTCGGGATGATCGTCCTGAAGCGGCTGGCCGACGCCCGCCGCGACGGCGACCGGGTCTACGCCGTGCTGCGCGGCGCCGGGACGTCCAGCGACGGGCGCACCGCGAGCCTGATGGCACCCGCGTCCTCCGGGCAGATCCTGGCGATCGAGCGGGCCTGGGCGGACGCCGGCCTCGACCCGGCGGCGCCCGGCGCGGTCGGGCTGATCGAGGCGCACGGAACCGCGACTCCGGCCGGCGACGGGACCGAGCTCTCGACGCTGGCGAAGGTCTTCGGCGGCGAGGTCGGGGCGAGCCCCGTCGGCCTCGGGTCGGTGAAGTCGATGATCGGGCACGCGATGCCCGCCGCCGGCATGGCCGGGCTGATCAAGGCCGCGCTGGCGCTGCACCACCGCACCCTGCCGCCGACGCTGCACTGCGACGAGCCGCACCCGCTGTTCGACGGGAGCCGTTTCGCCCCGGTCCGGACGGCGGCCGAGTGGGAGCCGTCCGGTTCCGCGCCGCGGCGGGCGGGGGTGAACGCCTTCGGGTTCGGCGGCGTGAACGCGCACGTCGTCCTGGAGGAGTGCCTCGACGACCACGCCGGCGCCGTCAACCCGGTGAGCTCCGGCGGTTCCGTCGGTTCCGCCACCGCCGCCGTCGCCGCCGCCGGGACGGGTGCCGTGCTCGGGCCCGACCCGGAGGCCGAGCGGGTCCTGCTGTTCGCGGGCTCGTCGGCGGCCGAGATCGTCGCCCAGCTCGACGTCCCGGACGCCGACCTGCTGGGGCGCGACGACGCCGCGTCCCCGCCGGCGGGTGGGCCGTTCCGGCTGGCGCTGGTGGCGCCCACCCCGCGCCGGCTCGCGCTGGCCCGCACGGTGGCGGCCCGCGGCACCGCCTGGCGCGGGCGGAACGATCTCTGGTTCGTCCCCGAGCCCCTGCTCGGCGACCGCCCGGCGTCCGACGCCGCGGGCGGACCGCGGCTGGCGTTCCTGTTCTGCGGTCTGGAGGACAAGTTCGCCCCGCGGATCGACGACGTGTGCGACCACTTCGGCCTGCCGCGTCCGGAGGTGGGCGACACCGCCGAGCTCGGCAGCCACGGCGTCGCCAGCGTCCAGGTGGGACGGGTCCTCGACACGGCGCTGCGTCGCCTCGGGGTGGTCCCCGACCTGGTCGCCGGGCACAGCGTGGGCGAGTGGAACGCGATGCTCTCGGCCGGGCTGATGAGCGACGACTACGCCGACGAGTTCATCGAGGTCTTCGACCCGGCCTCGCTCGAGGTGCCCGGTGTCGTGTTCGGTGCGCTGGGCTGCGGCGCGGAGGTCGCCGCCGAGGTGATCGCCGGACTGCCCGAGATTGTGGTCTCGCACGACAACTGCCCGCACCAGTCGATCATCTGCGGGCGGGTGGACAGCGTCGAGACCGCGCTCGCCCGCCTGCGCGCCCGCGGGGTGCTGGGGCAGACGCTGCCGTTCCGCTCGGGCTTCCACTCCCCGTTCCTGCGGCCGCACCTCAAGCGCCTGCAGGACGGCCTTTACAACACCCCCTTGCACGCGGCGCGGGTGCCTGTGTGGTCCGCCACCACGGTGGCTCCGTATCCATCCGCACACGACGACATCCGGGAGCTGGCCGTCCGGCACCTGCTCGAGCCGGTGCGTTTCCGGGAGCTGACGCGGCGCCTGCACTCCGCGGGCGTCCGGGTGTTCGTGCAGGTCGGGATGGGCAGCGTCGCCGGATTCGTCGACGACACCCTCAACGGGCCGGGGGACGAGCACGCGTCGCTGGTCACGAACACCGTCAAGCGGTCCGGCCTCGACCAGCTCCGGCGGGTCGCGGTCGCGCTGTGGGCCGAGGGCGCCGCGCCGCGCCTGGACGTCCTGCCCTGCCACACCAGACCAGAGCCCGCCACCGTCCCGGCCAGGGAGCCGCGGGCGCCCCGGGTGCCTCAGACGGCCGCGCCGGCTCGGCCCGGGCGCGCGGTGCGGCTGCGCCTGGGCACGCCGCTCGTCCGGCTCGGGGCGGACGCGCCGGACCTCGCGGCGTCGCTCCCGTCCCGGATCAGCGGCGAGGCCGCGGGACGTCCCGTCGGCGAGACGCCGGCCCAGGTGGCCGACGGGCTCGGCGGGCCCGCGCGGCATGCCGTCCTCGCCGAGCTGGGCGCGGCGGTCACGGACGCGAGAGCGGTGATGTCCACCGTCACCGACCGCTGGGCCGCGACGCGGGCGTCCGGTCCCCCCTCGACGGCGCCGGCGGCGACCTCCGTGCCTGTTGCGCCGGCCGCGCCGGCGGCGAGTGGGCCGGCGGCGAGTGGGCCGGGTGGTGGGCGGACCGTGCGGCGGGAGCTCTCGCTGGCGACGATGCCCGAGGTCRCCGACCACTGCTTCTACCGGCAGCCCCCGGGGTGGTCCGACCCGTCCGACCTGTTCCCGGTCGTGCCGCTCACCGGCGTGCTCGAAATGATCATGGCTGAGGCGAGCGTGCTGATGCCCGGCCGCGCGGTGGTGGCCGTCCGGGACGTGCGGGCCACCCGCTGGCTGGCGATCGAGCCGCTGGTGCAGGTCACGATCACCTGCGCGCCGCTGGGCCCGGACGAGGTCCGGGTGGACGTCGTCGGCTACACGCGGGCGACGGTCGTCTTCGCCGACGCCTACCCGGCGCCGCCGCCGGTGACCGACACGGCCACCGGGTTCGTCCCGGCGCCGGGCGCGGCGGGGGAGGTCGTGATCCCCGGCGAGTCGCCGTCCCCGCACACCGGCCGCGCGATCTACGACGACCGGCTGCTCTTCCACGGGCCCGGCTACCAGGGCGTCGAGTCCGTCGACGGGATGGCCCCGACAGGGCTGCGCGGCTGGCTGCGGGTGACGCCCGCCAGCGGCGCGCTGCTCGACAACGCCGGCCAGTTCTTCGGCTACTGGGGCATGCAGTACCTGCCGTCGGACTGGCTGCTCTTCCCGGCCTCTGTCACCTCGATGCGGTTCTTCGGCCCACCGCCGCCGGTCGGCGCGCGGATGTCCTACCTGGGCCGGATCCGGGACGTGACCGACCGCACCGCCACCGCGGACATGGAGATCCGGGACGCCGGCGGACGGCTGTGGGGGCACATCCAGGGCTGGACCGACCGACGGTTCACCGAGGACGACGTCCTGTGGTCGATGGCACTGGCGCCGGAGGCGAACACGCAGAGCCACCTGACGCCGGACGGCTGGGTGGTGGTCACCGAGCACTGGCGTGACCCGGCGTCCCGGGAGCTGTCGCTGCGCCACTACCTCGACGCGGACGAGCGGACGCGGCTGGCCCGCCACAATCCGCTGGCTGCCCGGTCCTGGTTGCTGGGGCGGATCGCGGCCAAGGACGCCGTGCGGCGCCGCTGGTGGGAGCGCGGGGCCGGCGCCGTGTGGCCGATCGAGGTCGGCGTGACGGATCTGGTGTCCGGGCGGCTGGTCGTCGGCACGGTGCCCACCCGGCCGGGCCTGCCCGAGCTCACCCGCCCCGAGGTGAGCATCGCCCATCGCCCGGAGATCGCCGTCGCCCTCGCGGTGGACGACCCGCGGGACGTCGGCGGCGTGGGGATCGCTCTGGAGCGCATCGAACGGCGCGGGCCCGACGCGGAGGCGGCCGTGCTCGCCGAATCCGAGCTGAGCCTGCTCGACGAACTGGCCGGCGCGGATCCGGATGTCCGCGCGGTCTGGCTCGCGCGGTTCGCCGCGGCGAAGCAGGCCGTCGCCAAGGCGTACGGGACCGGGCCGGCCGGCGATCAGCGGCGGTTCGTCGTCGGCCGGCCGCGACCGGGCGGATCCGCCGTCCTGGCGGCGGTGCCGCGCGGGCCGGGCGGGGTGGTCGCCCATCTGGTCGGCGCGCCGACCGAGGCGACCGGCCTGCCGGCCCCGACGCTGGTTCCAGTCACCGTCTCCGCCCCGGACGGCGGGCCGGGGGCGGCACCGGCCGCGGCCGGGCACGCCGCCCCGGCGGAAGTGGGAGCGGGGGCTAGCGAGACGTGGTGGGTGGCACTGCGCACCATGGACACCACCGGCCGGCCCCGTCCCGACACCGAACCGAATGATCACACCGCCGCACCCGGCGGTCACACCGCCGGAACCGGCGATCGCGTCGCCGCACCCGGCGGCGCACCCGCCGGCGGCTACATCGTGGCCTGGACCTCGCCACGGATCGAGCGATCCGCGAGGCCTCCGGGCGGCGCGGCCGGGAGCCCGCCCACGCGGCGGCTCGGCGGTCAACCCACCAGCCCGGCCGGTGACCGGCCGGGCGCACGGACCGGTACGCAGCCCGATCAGCAGAAGGAGCAGACCCAGCGATGACCACCGACCAGTCGACCATGACCGCGGACCCGGCGACCCGCGCCGACCAGGTGCTCGCGGACGTGACGGAGATCCTGCGCGACGTGATCGGCGAGGAGTACATCGTCGACATGTCGATCGACATGGACACCTCCTTCAACGCGGACCTCGAGCTCGAGAGCATCGAGTTCGTGACCTTCGCCGACCGGCTCCGGGAGACCTACGGGGACCACGTCGACTTCGTCGGCTTCCTCTCGGAGATGGACGTCGACCAGGTGATCAACATGAAGGTCGGGGAGGTCGTCCAGTTCATCGTCGACAGCCTCGAGACCGACACGCCGGCCGCCGCCCGTTAGCGGCGGTCACGGTCGGCGGGGGGCTACGGGGACCTCGTATGCGCGCGGCGCGGGGCGCGCCGCGCGCACAACCTTCGTGAACGAAGCTAGGGAGAGAGTGCGTGGCTGAGATCGTCGCGAACGGCGTCCGTCTGCATGTGCAGAGGCTGGGGCCCAAGGGTGGGGCCGGTCCCGAGTCGCCGGTCGTGGTGATGGTGCACGGAATGGTGATGGACAACATCGCCAGCTTCTACTTCGCGCTGGGCAACTGCCTGGCCGGGGCGGGATGCGACGTCATCTGCTACGACCTGCGCGGCCATGGCCGCAGTGAGCGGACCCCGACCGGCTACACGATGGCCGACTCGATGGCCGACCTCGAGGGCCTGCTCGACGCGCTCGACGTGCGCCGGCCGGTGCACGTCGTGGGCAACAGCTACGGCGCGACGCTGACCCTCGCACTCGGCCTGGCCCGCCCGGAGCGGGTGGCGAGCCTGACCCTCATCGAGCCGCCGTTCCTCATCGAGGGCCTCGGCGAGGAGATGGCGCGCTCACTGACCCAGGTGCTCGCGGCCGTCACCGACGAGGAGGTGGAGGAGTGGCTGGCGAACTCCGCCGGCCGCGCGGTCTCCCGGATCACGCGCGCCTCGCAGGCGCTGCTGAAGGAGACCACGATCGCCGAGGACATGCTGGCGACCCCGCCGTTCTCGCCGGAGGCGCTGGCCAGCCTGCCGATGCCGGTGCTCGCCGTCTACGGGGCGAACTCGGACATCATCGACCAGGCCGAGGGGCTCGCCGAGCTCGTCCCGGACTGCACCCTGGTCGTCCTGGAGCAGCACACCCACATGGTGCTGCGCGAGGCGGCCGACTACCTGCGCGACCTGCTGCGCTGGTGGCTGTTCCGGCGGTCCGAGCCGATGCCCTCGCACCAGGTGCGCGGCGCCGGGTTCGACACTCCCGACTGGGTGCGGCAGATGATCCCGCCGCCGAACCTCAACAGTGGGGACGAGCCCACGACGTCGCTGTCCGCGGCGCGGGCCGGCTCGTCGGCCGAGGCCTGACCGTCACCGGTGCGGCTCGCGAAGGGTGCGGCTGACTCACCGCCGGAAGGGAGACGAATGGAATTTCGGGGGCTTTGATGGGCCGTGTTCTCTTCGCCGTGCCGCCGCTGACCGGGCACGTGAACCCGGCGGTGGGCATTGCCGGCGAGCTGGCGGCCCGCGGGCAGGAGGTGGCCCTGGTCGGCCACGCGAGCGTCGTCGGGCCGCTCGTCCCGCCGTCCGTCCCGCTCATCGCGCTGCCGGGGGAGATCTCGGCCGACCAGCGGGCCGAGCTGGAGGCACGGTCCCGGCCGCTGCGCGGGCCCGCGTCACTGAAGTTCCTGTGGGACGAGTTCCTGCTGCCGCTGGGCGCCTCGATGGCGCGGGACGTCGGTGCCGTCGTCGAACGGTGGCGCCCGGATGTGATCGTCGCCGACCAGCAGGCGGTCGGGGCCGCCATGGTCGCCCGCCGGCGCGGCATCCGGTGGGCCACGCTCGCCACCACGTCGGCGGAGCTCGACGACCCCTACGCCGTGCTCGCCGGGGTCGGGAACTGGGTGTCGGAGCGGCTGCGGGACTTCCAGGTCGCGAACGGCGTCCCGGCGGAGGAGGCGGCGCGCGGTGACCTGCGCTTCTCTGAGGACCTCACCGTGGTCTGCTCGGTGCCCTCGTTGCTGCGTACTGCCAGTCATCCGTCCCATCACGTGTTCGTCGGCTGCGCCGCCGGGCTGCGCCGGTCGGCCCCGGAGTTCCCCTGGGAGTGGCTCGACCGGGACCGCCGCACCGTGCTCGTCTCGCTCGGGACGGTGACCCGGGAGGCCGGCGGGCGTTTCCTGCGCGCGGCCGCGGAGGCGCTGGCGGGGATGTCCGACCGGGTGCAGGCCGTGATCGTCGCGCCCCCCGGCCCGCTGGACGACCTCGCCGGCCAGGTTCCCGACGACCTGCTGGTCCGCCCGTTCGTGCCGCAGGTGGACCTGATGGCCGGACTGGACGCGATAGTGTGCCACGCGGGCAACAACACGGTGTGCGAGGCTTTGTCACGGGGAGTGCCGCTGGTGGTCGCGCCGGTTCGTGACGACCAGCCGATCATCGGCGAGCAGGTGGTGCGGGCCGGTGCCGGTGTGCGGGTGCGCTTCGGGCGCTCGACCCCGGCGACGCTGGCCACCGCGATCGGCACCGTGCTCGACGAGCCGTCCCACCGGGTCGCGGCGCGGCGGCTGCAGGGCGAGTTCAGCGCGGCGGGCGGTGTCGTGGCCGCCGCCGACCACATTGAGAAGCTGCTGCCGTAGGCCCGGCCCCGGCGGCCCGCCCGTCCGCGGGCGCGCTGGCGGGGCCGGGCCTGGGGCTGGGGCTGTTCGACCGGCGGGGGCGTGAGAGTCGTGCTGCTGCTGGTACCCATCCTGGTGAGCGTCGGGCTCATCCTGAACGGAATCCGCCTGCGCGGCCGGCTGCGCCGGCTGGACACCGTCGCCGCGTCGGGCCGGCCGGTCGACCCCGCCCACGTCTTCCTCGTGGCCGAGGGGGTGCGGCTCTCCGACGCGGCCCGGCGCGCGGCGAGCAACCACGCCCGCCGCGAGCGGCTGCTGGTGCTCGACCTCGTCCCCGCCGACCTCACCGTGGAACGCGCGCTCGACGTGGCCCGGATGGTCGACACCCGGACCTACCGGGCCGACCGCTCGGCGCCCGGCCGGGGCGCGTTCCAGGCCCTGCTGGTGCACGCCGACCTGCTGGAACGGGTCGGAATCACCCAACGGGAGGGGTTCAGCCCGGTCGAGCTGGTCGACATCACGACCCGCCTGAAGCGGCACGCCCCGACCGCCACCGACCTGGCCGTCGTTCCCGGGTTGCAGGCCGCGCGTGACGACGCCGCGATGCGGGTGCGCGTCCAGCAGCGGGCCTACGCGTGCACCCCGGCGAGCCTGTACATGCCGTACGCGCCGCACATCGGAACCTTCATCGGCGCCCAGATCAGCCAGCCGGTCGCGCTCGTCGCGACGGCGCTGTTCTGGTTCCAGCCGTTCTTCGTCTGCGCGGGACGGGTCCCGCTCGCCCCCCGCGACCTGATCCGCAGCCCGATCGTCCGCATCCTCGGCCTTGTGATCTTCGTTGTGCACTCCGCGCGGGCCGGGCGCCGGGCGAAGGCCGCCGGGCTGCCCGCGGACCCGGCGAAGGCGGAGGCGCGCCGCCGCCGGCAGGAGACAGCCGCCTGGTACGCCGCCCGCGCCCGCCACGTCGCGCGGCTGCGCGAGGCCACCAGCGCCGAGTGCCCCTGGTGCGGGTCGGCCGAGCTCAGCGTCCGGGTGCGCTCGCGGGACCTGGAGATGGGCAAGCCGGGGCGCTTCCGCCTCGACGGCTGCGAGGCCTGCGGCCACGTCTTCCTCAACCCGATGATCACCCCGGACGGGCAGGACTACTACGAGCGCGACTGGCGGGACGGCTTCGCCGCCGAGACCGCGGAACACGCCCGGGCCCGTGAGGCCGCGGCCGACCAGGCCCGGGCCGAGCTGCTGCGTCCGTACACCACCCCGCGGGCCTGGCTGGACGTCGGAACCGGTCACGGGCACTTCTGCAACGTCGCCCGGGCCCACTGGCCGGCCACGGTGTTCGGCGGCCTCGACCTCTCCGACGCGGTCGACGACGCCCACCGGCGGCGCTGGGTGGACACCGCCCACCGGGGCGAGCTGAGCCAGATCGCGGACGACCTCGCGGGCCGCTACGACGTGATCAGCATGTTCGGCTATCTCGAGCGGACCCGCTACCCGTCGGAGGAGCTGGACGGCGCAGTCAAGGCGCTCGCCCCCGGCGGATACCTGATGATCGAGCTGCCGAACGCGGACTGCCCGGCGGCGCGGCGGCTGCGGGCGTACTGGGCCGGCTGGGACGTGCCGCGCCGGCTGCACTTCATTCCGGCAGACAACCTGCTCGCCGCGCTGGAGGACCGCGGGCTGCGCCCCATCGCCGTCCAGTTCGGGCCGGCGCTGCGCCCCGGTGACCTCACCCGGGCGCTGGGCCTGCTCATCCAGCGGGTGGCGCCGCGGCGCCGGCCGTGGCTGGACCCGGCCCGGAGCGGGCCGGGCCCGCGGCTGCTGCGCGTGCCGTTGCTGCTGGCCTCGATCGGCCCGTTCCTGCTGGCTGCCCTACTGGACCGGGCCAGCAGGTCCTGGCAGGCCAAGGGGGAACGTTCCAACACCTACCGCGTGCTGGCCCGCAAGGAGAGCTGAAGCCGGCCGCGGGACTCTCCCGGCCATGACGGTCGGGGAGGCCCGCGGCCGCCGGGTCAGGGGGTCTGCCGGTCGGCGAGCGGCAGGTAGATCCGGGCACCCTGCTCGGCGAACTCCCGGGACTTCTCCGCCAATCCGGCCTGGACGGCCTCGTCGGTGTCGAGGCCGTGGTCGGCCGCGTACTTGCGGACGTCCTGCGTGATCCGCATCGAGCAGAAGTGCGGGCCGCACATCGAGCAGAAGTGCGCGGACTTGGCGGGCGCCGCGGGCAGTGTCTCGTCGTGGTACTCCCGGGCGGTCTCCGGGTCGAGCGAGAGGTTGAACTGGTCGTCCCAGCGGAAGTCGAACCGCGCGTCGGAGAGGGCGTCGTCCCAGGCCTGGGCGCCTGGGTGCCCCTTCGCCAGGTCGGCGGCGTGCGCCGCGATCTTGTAGGCGATGACCCCGGCCTTGACGTCCTCGCGGTCCGGCAGGCCCAGGTGCTCCTTGGGCGTGACGTAGCAGAGCATCGCCGTCCCGTACCAGCCGATCATCGCGGCGCCGATGGCCGAGGTGATGTGGTCGTAGCCGGGCGCGATGTCGGTGGTGAGCGGGCCGAGGGTGTAGAACGGCGCGTCGTGGCACAGCTCGCGCTGCAGGTCCACGTTCTCCTTGATCTTGTGCATGGGCACGTGGCCCGGCCCCTCGATCATCACCTGGACGTCGTGCTCCCAGGCCACCGAGGTCAGCTCGCCCAGTGTCGCGAGCTCGGCGAGCTGCGCGGCGTCGTTCGCGTCGGCGATGGAGCCGGGGCGCAGGCCGTCGCCGAGGGAGAAGGTGACGTCATAGGCCCGCAGGATCTCGCAGAGCTCGGCGAAGTTCGTGTAGAGGAAGTTCTCCTCATGATGGGCGAGGCACCATGCCGCCAGGATCGAGCCGCCGCGCGAGACGATGCCGGTCTTGCGCCGCGCGGTCATCGGCACGTAGCGCAGCAGCACCCCGGCGTGGACGGTCATGTAGTCCACACCCTGCTCGGCCTGCTCGATCACCGTGTCCCGGTAGACCTCCCAGGTCAGCTCCTCGGCCTTGCCGCCGACCTTCTCCAGCGCCTGGTAGATCGGCACCGTCCCGATCGGGACGGGGGAGTTCCGGATGATCCACTCGCGGGTGGTGTGGATGTTCCGCCCGGTCGAGAGGTCCATGACGGTGTCGGCGCCCCAGCGGGTCGACCACACCATCTTCTCGACCTCCTCCTCGATGGAGGAGGCGACGGCGGAGTTGCCGATGTTCGCGTTGATCTTCACCAGCAGGTTGCGGCCGATGGCCATCGGCTCGCTCTCGGGGTGGTTCACGTTCGCCGGCAGCACCGCCCGGCCCGTGGCGATCTCGTCGCGCACCAGCTCGGGAGAGAGGCCCTCGCGTAGCGCGACGAACTCCATCTCGGCGGTGATCTCGCCCCGCCGGGCGTAGGCGAGCTGGGTCACCGCGCGGCCGGCGGTAGCCCGCCGCGGAGCCTGCCCCGAGCCGAGAAAGGTGTCACCGGCCTGCCCGTCAGGCCCGTGCCGTCCGTCGTCGGCGGGCTGGACGGCACGCCCCTCGATCTCCTCGGTGTCGCCGCGGGCGGCGATCCAGCCGGCCCGCAGCGCGGGCAGGCCGCGCCGCACGTCGACGCCGGCGCCCGGGTCGGTGTACGGCCCGGAGGTGTCGTAGAGGACCAGGCTGTCGCCCGTGCTCAGCGCGACCTCGCGCATCGGCACCCGCAGGTCGGGCCGGGACCCGACCAGGTAGGTCTTCCTGCTCCCGGGGAACGGCCGGGCCAGGATGCCCTCCGCGCCGTCGTCCGTGCCGGAGGCCGCGGCCGCCGCGTTGTCGGAATCCGTCGGACGGATCTGACGCACCACCTTGATCACTCCCTACGCCGGAATTACCCGGACAGGTTCAGGCGGTCGGCGGCACCGGCAGTTGCCCGGCCGCCCTCTCAGCCTCCCAGGGTGGAAGCTCCCGCATCTGGGACGACGCTACGGCAGGTGACTGGCCTCCGCCACCCCCTTGGTCAGCTTCGCCATGTTCGTCACGTACCGTTTCGTGCCATTCCGTCGCCGGTTCGTCCGGCCCGGGCGGCACGGCCGGCCGGTCGGCGGCCTCTGTCGGAACCTGCTCCCGCAGAGCCGCGGCGACCAGCGCGGCCGTCTCCGCCGGCGCCTGCCAGAGTTGCTCCACCCTGACGGTGAGGGTCCGCCGGCCGGCGGGCTGTGGCCGCCGTGGACCGGGCTGCCCGACCCGCACGAGCAGCCGCCACGGCCCGTACCAGACGTCCAGTTGGCCGGTCGGAACGTCGGGGGAGGGGGTGGCCAGCGCTCGACAGGGAGGCAGCCCGAACGCCGCCTCGAGCTGCTTGTACCGGAGGCTCAGCATCCGGGGAGTCCGGCGGTTCAGCTCGTCGAGGGTGTCGGCGATCAGGGTGCGGCGGCTGATCGGGCCGCGGCGTGCCAGCGCCCGGCGCATCGCCTCGATGGTGACGAAGCCCTGCAGGAGGGCGTCGCTGATCACGGCACGGGCGCCGTCGCGCCCGCTGCACCACTCGGCCATGTCGACCACCGAGCGGGCCGGCGCCGTCCGCGGTGGCAGCCGGGCACGGTGGACGTCCGCCGGAGCCAGGCGTGCGGTGCGGCGGAAGACGACGCCCGCCACGGGCGTGCCGCGGCGCCCGGGCGGGACCAGCACCGTCACGACCTCGTCACCGTGGCCGACGAGGCCGTCGAGGGCGGCGGCCGTGGACCCGCCGAGCACCGCGTTCGGCCCGCCGGCGAGCAGCGCCGCCCAGGCCTGCTGCACCAGCGGCGGCGTGGCGGTGGCGGTGACGAGGACGCCACGCGCGGGCTGCCGCCAGGTGCCGTCGGCGACCCGCGCGCGGATGTCGGCGCGGGTGAGGCCGGCGGCCATCGCGTCGTGCTCGCTGATGACACCGGACTGCAGGTCGGCGATCTCCCGCCAGGAGAATCGGCCTGGGCTAGGGGCCATGGACAGACCATGCTTGTTGTTTATCCATTGTGTCCATGAGGGATGGCGGGGTTGTGGATAACGTGCATGTCGACCGGCGCCTGTGTGGTTCGCGGGCCGGCGCCGACGCTGCTCGCCGGTGGGCACCGGCGCGCTCGGTGGCCGGGCCTGCGTCGGTCGAGGGCCACGTGGCGGGCGGAGTGGTTCGCGGCCTCCACACGGCGAGCCCGTATCGTGTGCGACCGGCACGTCCGCGATGTTGCGGGTGTGTTGCCGCACAGCACTGCCCTTGCGCATGTGATGGTGGTAAGCGACGCGGGAGGCGCGGAGGTGGCTGGAGAGGCGCGGCTTCGGCCTGGAAGTCGGAGGAATGGCGACACACCGTAGGTCCGGGCGGTCCGAGGGCCGCCGACTCAGGGGCGCACGCGGCGACCGCGCCACCGCGCAGACCGTCGCGATCGGGATGGCCGCGGTCGGCGCGACACTGGTGGTCGGCGCCGCCGGAGCACTGCACGTGACCGGCTCGGCGGAGGATCCGGACATGTCGACGACGGCGCAGGCAGGCGACGGGGCCGTTCCCACCACTTCGGCGCGGCCCGACGTGGCCACGCCGCACCGCATCACCGACTCCACCGGCAACCCCGATCCCGCGGCGGCCGACGGCCGCGCGGCCGTGGCCCCGGGCGCGGAGCAGTCCCGCGGCGCGATCCCCGGCATCGGCGACCTCATGATGTCGCGGGTCCCGTCGTCGACCCGGCAGGTCGTCGTCGTGACCGGCGCAGACCAGTCCTCAACCGTGAACCGCGTCGTGCTCTGGCAGCGCGCGGACGCCGACGCCCCCTGGACGGCCGTCGGCGCGGAGATCCCCGGCCGCAACGGAGCCAACGGCTGGACCCACGACCACGTCGAGGGCGATCTGCGTAGCCCCGTGGGCGTGTTCAGCCTCACCGCCGCCGGGGGTCGCTACGCCGACCCGGGCACCGCGCTTCCCTACGAGTACCGCCCGTCCTTCTATCAGGCCGGCGGCTACGAGGGCGACCCGATGGGGGAGGCCTTCAACTACGTGGTCGCGATCGACTACAACCGGTTGCCGGGGCATCCGCCGTCCGACCCGACCCGGCCGCTGGGCGCCGCGGCCGGCGGCGACATCTGGCTGCACGTGGACCACAACACGCCCACCCGTGGCTGCGTCAGCCTCCCGCAGGCCTCGATGGAGACCGTCCTGCACTGGCTGGCCCCGAGCAGTCATCCCATGATCATCATGGGTGACCGGGCAAGCCTGGAGGCGTCCGCCGGTCAGCAGTGACCCCGGCCACGGCCCGTCGGCCACGGCGCCAGGCCGCCCGCCCCGGCAGCGGCCTGGTTTGGCTTTCGGGGCCCGGCTCTTGGAGGTCCTGTGCGCCGGGGGGGAGATCACGGGTCGAACGCGAGGAGGCCGGGTGCCGACGCAGTCCCGCCCTCACGAGCAGCGAAGCCACAGCCCGCACGCACCACACGGCACGACCAGACCGCCATCTATCGGACAAACCCCCCGCACGCCGAGGTGGCCTACTTGCCGTTTGGCATCCTTCTCGCCCTTTCAGGGCGAATTTCGCAGAGAATGCCCTCTGAAACAGCGAGAAAGAAACCAACGGCGAGTAGCCGAGCACCAGAGACGCACCGGGGCTCCACCGCCAGGTCGAGGCTCGCCGCCGGCCGGAGCGCCGGCGATGCCGCGCCCCGCGGTGAGGGCCGAGGCGGCGGCTCCACAACTGGGCAGTGAGAACACGTTGGTCCGCCGGTTCCCGGACCGCGACCGCGACCGCGACGGGACATCGGCCAGCAGGCGCGCAGGCGGGTCCGTGCCGGGTCGCGCTCGGATCGGGCGCGCGCAAGCCCGGGCTCGAGGCAACGATCCCACCAGCACAACCGCGGCGGCTGAGCGCGTCAGTGCGTCCATGCACCGCACTCAGCCGCCACGGTTTCTCCGGGACTGCGCTTGAGGATCACGCGGGGGGACGGGTGAGGGAATCAGTTGGCCGGGGGCCGGGGGGCTGGTACCGGCGCGTACGGCTGCGGCCGTGGCCCCGCCGAAGGCTGGCCAGCCCCCCGCTTCCAGCCTGCCGCCTTTTCTAGCCGTCCGCCTTCTTCTCGGCGTGGCCGCCGAACTGCTTGCGCATCGCCGACAGCAGCTTGTCGGCGAACAGTGACTCGCCGCGGGAGCTGAACCGCTCGTAGAGCGACGCGGTCAGCACGTGGGCCGGGACGCCCTCCTCGACGGCGGCCAGCACCGTCCACCGGCCCTCGCCGGAGTCGGAGACACGCCCGCCGAACTCGGCGAGCCGCGGGTCCTCGGCGAGCGCGGTGGCGGTCAGGTCCAGCAGCCAGGAGCTGACCACGCTGCCGCGCCGCCACACCTCGGCGACGGAGGCGATGTCGAAGTCGTACTGGTAGTACTCCGGATGGGCCAGCGGCGCCGTCTCGGCGTCGTGCAGGGCAGCCTCGGAGCGCCCGATGCCGGCCTTCTCCAGGATGCCCATGCCCTCGGCGAAGGCCGCCATCATGCCGTACTCGATCCCGTTGTGGATCATCTTGACGAAGTGGCCTGCCCCGTTCGGGCCGCAGTACAGGTAGCCCTTCTCGGCCTGGGCGATCTCACCCGTCCGCCCCGGGGTACGCGGCGCGGTGTCGACGCCGGGGGCGATCGTCTCGAACAGCGGCTCGAGGCGGGCGGCCACCTCCGGCTCGCCGCCGATCATCAGGCAGTAGCCGCGCTCCAGCCCGAACACGCCGCCTGAGGTGCCGACGTCCAGATAGTGCAGGCCGCGCTCGGCGAGCTTCGCGGCCCGGTCGACGTCGTCGCGGTAGTAGGAGTTGCCGCCGTCGATGATGATGTCGCCGGCCTCGAAGTGCTCGGCGAGCTCGAAGACGGTCTGGCCGGTCAGGCCGGCGGGCACCATGACCCAGGCTGCCCGCGGGGTGCTCAGCGCGGCCGCGAAGTCGGCCAGCGAGTTGACGCCGACGGCGCCCTCGGCGGCCAGTGACTTCACCGTCTCGGGGTTCACGTCGTAGACCACACATTCGTGCCCGTCGCGCATCAGCCGGCGGACGAGGTTCGCGCCCATCCGGCCGAGTCCGATCATTCCGAGCTGCATCTGAACTCCCGATGGTCCTGCACGGACCGGTCGAAGGTGAGGTCCTCGAGCTCCATCCTGCCGTCGGTACCGGGACACCTCGTCGCGTCCTCGGTCACGGCCGGTGGGCTGCCGACCCGGTGCGGTGGCATTCGGGCGCGACGCGGCAGGTGAGATGGTGCCTCGCGACGCTGGTCCCAACGCGGAGAGGTGTGCCCATGAGTAGGTCCGACGACGCCGCCGGAGGCACGGGCGCCAGCGAGGTCGACGTGATCGTGATCGGAGCGGGGCCGGCGGGCGAGGTGGTGGCCGGCCGGTGCGCCGAGGCGGGGCTGTCGGTGACGGTGATCGAGCACGAGCGTGTCGGCGGGGAGTGCTCCTACTGGGGCTGCATCCCCAGCAAGACCCTGCTACGCCCTGGTGAGGTCGTGGCGGCCGCCAGGGCCGTCCCCGGGGCGGCGGGTGCCGTCGGTGGGGTCCGCGCCGGGGTCGACGCCGCGGCGGCGTTCGCCCGGCGCGACGAGATGGTCGGTGGGTACTCCGACGAGGGCCAGCTCCCGTGGCTGCGCGAGCGCGGTGTGTCGGTGCGGCGCGGGGCCGGCCGGCTGGTCGGCGAGCGCCGGGTCGCGGTGCTCGCGCCGGACGGCGGCGAGCAGGTCCTCACCGCGACCCGCGCGGTCGTCCTGGCGACGGGGACGCGGGCCACCATTCCGCCCGTCCCCGGTCTCGCCGAGGCCGATCCGTGGGACAACCGGTCCGCGACCGGCGCCCGCGCGGTGCCCGCCCGCCTCGCCGTGCTCGGCGGCGGCGCGGTCGGCGCCGAGCTCGCGCAGGCGTTCCGCCGCCTCGGCAGCGCGGAGGTCACCGTCGTCGAAAGCGGTCCGCGCCTGCTCGCGCGCGAGGAGCCGTTCGCCGGCGACGAGGTGCGCGCGGCGTTCGAGGCCGAGGGCATCACGGTTCACACCGGCCGACGGGCCGTGGCCGTCCGCAGGGAGGCACCGGGCACGCCGGGTGGGCCGGGTGGGCCGGGCACGCCGCGTGGGCCCGTGGTGGTCACTCTGGACGGCGACGGCGGGCCCGAGCACGTCGTCGCGGACGAGATCCTGGTCGCCGTCGGGCGGACCCCCGCCACCGGCGAGCTCGGCCTGCCCGTGGTCGGCCTGCCCGCGCGGGGCTTCGTCGAGGTCGACGACCGGATGCGGGCCACCGGCGTGGCCGGGGACTGGCTCTACGCCGTCGGGGACGTCAACGGCCGTGCGCTGCTCACCCACATGGGCAAGTACCAGGCCCGGGTGGCGGCGGACGCCATCACCGGCCGCCTCGACCCGGCGGGCCGGCCCGCCGCCGACCGCGCCGACCCGGGGGCCGTCCCGCGGGTGACGTTCACCGATCCGCAGGTGAGCGCCGTCGGCCGGACGGAGGCGGCGGCCCGCGCGGCCGGCCTGGATGTCCGCGCCGTCACCGTCCCGACGGCGTCGGTGGCCGGTTCGTCGGTGCGCGGCACCGACGCCGTCGGGACGTCCCAGATCGTGGTGGACACCGCCCGCCGGGTGCTGGTCGGGGCGACGTTCGTCGGCCACGACACGCAGGAGATGGTGCACGCCGCGGCCATCGCGATCGTCGGGGCCGTCCCGCTGGAGGATCTGTGGCACGCGGTGCCGTCCTTCCCCACGGTCAGTGAGGTCTGGCTGCGGCTGCTGGAGGCCTACGGTCTGTGACCGGCAGGCGGGCCCGCCGCGAGCCCGGACCTGGGCCCGCGGCGGGTTGGCTCAACGCCGTCAGGTGAAGATCGAGACACCGCCGGGGCCGACGAGCAGGCCGATGACGATGAGCGCGATCCCGTACAGGATGGCGCCCCGGACCAGGGAGACGATGCCCGCGATCACCAGGATGACGGCGATCAGCCAGAGAATGAATTCCATCAAGATCTCCTGAGGGGGCTGGCGCCTTCAGGCGTCAAGGGGATTGGGTACGGACCGTGATCGTAGGTGTACGTCGCTGGTATGTTCGGATCATGGTTCGGGTGGTGGTGGGCGCGGGTGGCGTCTACGGGCTTGGGTATCGCATGGTGTGGCGCCCGAAGTACCGTCGCCTCATGCTCGCCAGTCCTGTCTGTGACCGCTGTGACGGGCTGATCCGGCAGAAGTGCACCGAGCGAGAATGGACGGTTGCCGCGTTGGAGGTGCCGCCCGACCCTGTGGACCTGTTCGTGAAGGTTCACCTGAGGCACTTCCCGCCGTCTGTCGCCGACCAGCTTGAAGGGCAGCCGTGGAGTGTGGAGCGGGCCGGGTGAGGCGGGCTTTCAAGTTTCTGCTTCGTCCGACGGTGAAGCAGGCCGCCGTGTTGACGGCGATGCTTGATGATCATCGGGTGTTGTACAACGCCGCGTTGCAGGAACGACGCGACGCCTACCGGAGCGCGTCGCGGGTGACGGTTCGTTACGGTGACCAGTCCGCCCAGCTCAGGGAGATCCGCGCCTGCGACCCGGATCAGGGCCGCTGGTCGTTCTCCTCCCAGCAGGCCACCCTGCGTCGCYTSGACAAGGCGTTCGCCGGYTTCTTCCGCCGGGTCAAAGCAGGCGAGACCCCTGGCTATCCGCGGTTCAAGGGCGCGGGCCGGTTCGACACGGTCGAGTGGCCGAGGGACGGGGACGGCTGCCGCTGGAACTCCCAGCCTGAGCATCCCACCCGGACTCGGGTCCGGCTTCAGGGTGTGGGTCACGTCAAGGTGCACCAGCATCGGCCTGTGGTGGGCGCGGTCAGGACGGTCTCGGTGCGGCGGGAAGGTCGCCGCTGGTATGTGGTCCTCTCCTGCGACGATGTGCCCGCGCGGCCGCTGCCGGCCACCGGGGTGGTGGTGGGGGTGGATATGGGTGTGGCGTCGCTGGTGACCCTCTCGGATGGCCGTCAGGTCGGTAACCCGCGTTTTCTCGCCGCGGCGGCCGGTCGGCTCGCGCGTGCGCAACGGGAACTGGCCCGTAAGAAGCGGG
>NZ_MAXA01000266.1 GCF_001854695.1 Parafrankia soli | reverse complement strand
GAACACCGCCACCGGCAAGGTCCTCAGCGCGGTCTCCGCCCAGCACACCGCCAGGGACTTCATCGGCTTCCTCGCCGAGATCGACCGTCAGGTCGAGCCGAATCTGGCGATCCACCTGATCTGCGACAACCTCTCCGTGCACAAGGCACCAACGGTGCGCAGGTGGCTGGTGGAGCATCCGAGGTTCGCCCTGCACTTCACCCCCACCTACTCGTCCTGGCTGAACCAGGTAGAGCGGTGGTTCGCCGAGCTGCAACGCCGCTGCCTGGCCCGGGGCGTCTTCTGCTCCGTCKACGAGCTGACCCACGCCCTCGAAAAATGGATCAGTCACTGGAACGAGAACGCCAGGCCCTTCAAGTGGACCAGGACCGCCGACCAGATCATCGACGCGATCGGACACTACTGCGCGCGAATCTCCGGACCGGGACACTAGCTGGCTTCCCCTGCGGCCGACGGGTCGGCGCCGGTCGCTCCCAGGTTCGCCAGGACGTACGACGGTGCGTGGTTCGAGAAACCGGTGCCCGGCCAGTTCAGCCATCCCGACGAGGCGTAGGTGCCGCCGTCGGGGTGCAGGGTCGAGCCGGTGACATAGGTCGAGAGACCGGAGGCGAGGAAGACCACGCAGCCGGACACGTCGGCGACCTCGCCGGCCCGGCCCATCGGGATGCCGACGCGGATCCCGACCTCGGTCGAGTACGCGCCGTCGCCGCCTGTCATCTTGGTCATGTTGGGAGTCGGGGTGTAGTCGGGGGCGACGTTGTTGACCCGGATCCGGTCGGGGGCGAGCTCCACGGCCAGGGTCCGGCCGAACTGCTCCACCGCGGCCTTGGCCGCCGAGTAGACCGCGAACCCGGGGGCGGCCCGGTGCGCCTCGATGGTGGTCAGGTTGATGATGCTGCCGCCGCGCCCACCCGCCTGCATCCGGGGGGCGGCCAGCGAGCAGGCGTGCAGCACGTGCATGAGGTTCATGCGCAGCAGCGCGTTCCAGCCGTTCGGGCTGGTCTCCACGAAGGGTGCGCGGAAGGTGCCGCCGACGACGTTGACCAGGGTGTCGACCCGTCCCCAGCGTTCGTCGACGGCGGCGAACAGCGCCGCGAGCACGTCGGGGTCGCGGGCGTCGCCGTGGTGCACGATCGCCTCGGCGCCCTGCTCATCCAGCGCGGCCTGCAGGGCGTCGATCGCGTCCTTGTCGATGTCGACCACCGCGAGGCGCACGCCGTTGGCCGCCAGGTCGGTGGTCACGGCCCCGCCGATGCCCCCCGCTCCCCCGGTGACCACGGCGACGCTGCCCGCCAGCCCGCCTCTGTCCTCGAACCAACCCATGAACCCGCGCCTCCACTCCACGTCACGACCGGCACGACGTCACGACCGGCCCCGCCACCCGACTGGCACAACCGCGCCCGCGACCTGAACTCGGCACGGCGACCGACGTTCAGATCCGGGCTCGCGTCACGAGAGGTGGGCCGCGCCGAAGGCCTCGATGAACTCGATGGTCTCGGCGGCGGACCGGGTGTGGGACGAGACCACCGCCCAGGTCACGCCCGCCTTCTMGATCTCGGCCAGGGCTTCGCCGTGACGATCCTCGCTGACGTTCTCCGCCGAGATGGCGGTCGAGTAGGAGTACATCACGTCGATCAGGTCGGTCCGGCCGTTCGCGGCGGCGGTGTCCCGCACCTCGCGGATCATGCCGGCGAGCTCGGCGATCGAGCCGATCGAGGCCGTGCGGGCCGTGTTGACCAGCTGCGGGCCGCCGGACATCGGCATCCAGCCCTGCGCGCGGGCCGCCACCCTGCGCCGGCTCAGCTTCGAGTTGCCGCCGATCCAGATCGGGATCGGGTCCTGGACGGGCCGCGGGCGGGCGATCACGTTGCGGGCGTCGAAGTGCAGGCCCTTGTAGCTGAACGGCTCACCGCTCCAGTGCAGCGGCAGCGCGTCGAGGATCTCGTCGAACAGCGTGTTGCGCTCGTCGATGTCGACACCGAGCGCGTAGAACTCGGACTTCTGGTAGCCGGTGCCGATCCCGAGGGTGAAGCGGCCGCCGGAGAGCTTGTCGACGGTCGCCGCGGCCTTGGCCAGCAGGAACGGGTTGCGGTACGGCGCGACCGACAGGTAGGTGAGCAGCCGCAGCCGGGTGGTCGCGGCCGCGACGTAGCCCAGCGCGACGAACGGGTCGAGGCTCTGGTGCCCGCCGTTGTCGAGCCAGCGGGCTCCGGGGACCGGGTGCTCGGTCAGCGAGAAGCCGTCGAAGCCGGCGCGCTCGGCGGCCGCCGCCACTTCGTGTAACGGACCGGGATCGAGCATGTCACCATCGGTGCCCGAGGTCTCCGGGTAGTGAAAGATGAAGCGCATCGTCGTCACCTCGTCGTACGTCCGCCGCGGGCCTGTCCGTGGAATCTGTCTACCAGAAAATTGACACTAAAGTCAGAAATCCTGGCCGGCTCCGGACGCACCGGGAACGGCCACACCGGTCACGGATCCGGTCGCGAGCCGGTGCCGGCCACGGCCTCGCCCCGGTGACGGAACGCGAGGTCAGGGCTGGTAGCGGTAGCCCATCCCCGGCTCGGTGGTCAGGTGGCGCGGGCGGGTGGGGTCCGGCTCGAGCTTGCGGCGCAGCCGGTTGATGTAGAGGCGCAGCGACGACGTGTCGGCGGCGTAGGCCGGCCCCCAGACCTGGCTGACCAGCGCGCGGCTGCTGACGAGCTTGCCCGGGTTGCGGACGAGCGCCTCCAGCAGCCGCCACTCCGTGGGGGTCAGGTGGACGGCCGACCCGCCCTCGGCCTGGGCTGTCACCGCCTTCGCCGCGAAGTCCACGCGGTAGTCGCCGACGTCCGCGGTGGGCCCGGTCTCGGCGGCCGGGGCCCGGCGGGCGACGGCGCGCATCCGGGCCAGCAGCTCCTCGACGGAGAACGGCTTGGTGATGTAGTCGTCGGCCCCGGCGTCCAGTGAAGCGATCTTCTCCTGCCCGGCCGTCCGCCCGGACAGGACAATGATCGGGACGCCGGTCCACCCGCGCAGGCCGTGGATGACCTCGATGCCGTCCATGTCCGGCAGGCCCAGGTCGAGCAGCACGATGTCGGGCGGGTGGGCGGCGGCCTCCGTCAGCGCGTGCCCGCCGTCGACCGCGGTGCGGACCTCGTAGCCGCGGGCGCGCAGGGTGATCCGCATCGCGCGCAGCAGCTGCGGCTCGTCGTCGACGAACAGCACCCGGCCCCCGGCCCGTGGCGCGGATTCCTCGCTCATGCCCCGCTCCCGTCGCGTGCCATGCCCGCCCCAGCATGGCAGTGCGCCGCGCGGCGCGGGACGCGGTCGGTCATCCGACAGCGGGGCCTGCCGGTCGCCGGACCGGGGGCGACCTAGCATCCGAGATCAACTACGGAGAGTAACCATTGCGATTCTCGGGAGGCGCCCATGACGACCACCACGAGAGCGCGGGGGCGAGCCGAGGCGCTCGCCGCGCTCACCGCCGCCGGCGCGATCGGCGCCGCGGTGGCACTGGCCCCGCCGGCCGCGGCGGCCATCCCCGGGCCCACCTACCACGGTGGCGGGCTGGAACTGATCGCCCTGGACCTGCCGGCGGGAACCGCCACCGGATACGCCCTCGACGTGAACGACGACGGCGTGGTCATCGGGCAGGCCTGGGACAACGCGTTCAACCAGAAGGGGGTCGTGTGGCGCGACGGCGTCCCCACCACGATCCCGGGCGCGATGCCGTGGCAGGTGAACGACAGCGGCCAGGTCGTCGGCTCGCTGTACTCGGACACCGGGCAGAGCCGGGGGTTCGTCTGGGAGAACGGGACGCTGACGACGCTGGAACCGACCGATCCCGGGCCGGACCGCTACAGCTATGCCGGCTCGATCAGCGCCGACGGCACCGTGGTGGGCCTGAGCGGCACGAACACTCCGCTGGCGGGCTACGACCCGACCGAGGGCGCCACCAAGCAGGCGCCAGCCGGCGAGGCGGGATCCGAGGAGGCCGACGACGTCTTCCCGGACTACCAGCCCCAGATCCGCGCGACGGTCTGGCGGAACGGGACCGCGGTCGACCTGGGCACGCTCGGCGGCTCGTGGAGCAGCGCCGACCTGATCAACGACCATGGTCAGGTCGCGGGGAGCAGCGCGACCGCGGACGGCTCCGAGCATGCCTTCCTGTCCGGGCCGGGCGGGCTGCGTGACCTCGGAACCCTCGGCGGACCCTCCAGTACCCCGCTCGACATCAACAACCGCGGCCAGGTCGTCGGGGTCAGCGAGACCGCGGACAGGCACAGCCACGCGTTCCTATGGGAAAACGGGCGGATGCGCGACCTGGGCACGGCCGCCGGGCTCACCGAGAGCTCGGCTGTCGCGATCAACGAGCGCGGCCAGGTGCTGGTCGAGAGCCACGAGCAGATCTCGTACCCGTTCGAGGGGGAGCCCACGAGCACCGTCGGAATCTTCCCGGCGCACACCGCCTCGACCGCATACATCTGGACCGCTGGCCAGCAGCAGGCGGTGACCGGGCTCGGCGGCAACACCTTCTCCCCCGTCAAACTCGCCGACGACGGCACCGTCATCGGCTCGGCCGTGACGCCGGACGGCGTGGACCGGCCCTGGCTGTGGTCCGGGGGCGTACCCCACGACCTCAGCGGCCCTGCGCCCCTGCAGCCCGGCCAGGCGTCCGGGATCAACCGGTCGGGCCTGGTGGTCGGCCACGCGGGGTCCTTCACCAAGCAGGTCCCGGTGATCTGGCGGCGCACCTGACGCCGGCGGGCTAACCGTGGGAGCGGTGCACGGCGGACCCGGAACCCGCGCCGGCCAGAGCCCGGCCGGCCGCCCCGGCGGGTGTGGGGGTGCCGGCCGGCGCCGGCCGGCCGCCGGGCCGGGCCGGTTCGCCGCGCCGACGGGCCAGGTACCAGCGCACCGACGAGTCGACCTCACGGCGCAGCCGCCGCACGGCCCCGACCTGCATCGCCCGGTGTGCCTGGTACCGCCACGGCGGCTGGTCGCCCTGCCGGGTGGCCATCGCATAGGCGAAGGTCACCGGGTCGGGGTCGCCGCCGGTGGCCGGCCTGGCCCGGTCGAGCTGGCCGTCGATCCGCTCGAACCAGGCCATGCTCGTCCGGGCCCGGGCCTGCAGCGGGGCCAGCGCGGCCCGGCCGGCCCGGTCGAACTCGGCCAGCGCCACCGGGACCTCGCCGTGCTCGTAGAGCATCTGGGCGAGCATGACGCCGTCCATCATGGCCAGGGCCGTGCCGGAGCCGAGCGTGAAGTGGGTGGTGTGGGCGGCGTCGCCCAGCAGCACCATGTTGTCCCAGTACCAGCTGCGGTTGCTGACCTGGCCGAACCGCTGCCAGCGGGCGGGCCGGCGCAGCTGGTCGATCAGGCCCTCGCCGGCCAGCGGGCCGGCGAAGATCTTCCCGAGCAGGCGTAGTCCCTCGCCGTCGTCCGTGCCGAGGCCGAGCGCGTCCCAGGTCCGCGGCGCGCACTCGACGATGCAGGTGCTCACCTCCGCCCCGGACGGGTAGGCGTGGAACCAGACCCAGCCGGCCGGGGTCGGCTCGAACGCGAACGTGAAGCGCTCGAAGCGCCGGGGCGTGCCCAGCCAGATGTAGCGGTTGCCACCGGTGTCGACCCGGGTGCCGAACCGGTCCGCGAACATGCTGCGCACCTGGCTGTTCGCGCCGTCGGCGGCGATCACAAGGTCGGCGTCGGCGTGCGCGCCGAGGCCGCCGAGGCACCCCAGGTCCGCCAGGTCGGTGAGGTCGGCGACCTCGCGGTCGTGCTCGACCCGCACGCCGAGCTCCTCGGCGCGCCGGGTGAGGATGTCGAGCAGGGCCGCACGCTGCACGCTGAAGCCGTAGCCGGCGAAGTGCGCCGCCCGTTCGCCGCCCAGGCTGATGTCCTGCTCCTGCCAGAGCGTGGACGCGCCGCGGATCTCCCGGGCGCTGTCGGGATCATTGCGGAACAGGACGTCGAGCAGGTTGTCCCAGTAGACGACACCCCAGCCGTAGGTGGCGCCGGGCGGGTCGCGGTCGATGATGGTGATCTCGTGACCGGCGTCCCGGCGCTTGGCGGAGATGGCGAAGTAGAGCCCGGCCGGGCCCCCGCCCACACAGACGATCCTCACGAGACCCCCCCTGGTCACGAAATCCTCGTCGGCACCGATCGGGACCGGTGCCCGTAAATGGGGCGAGGCCGCGCAGCGCGGCCCTTGCTCGCCGACCTGCACGACCTCACTTCGCCACTTCGCCACACCGGCGGGCGGCGACGACGGCGGGCTGGCCCGCCGCTTGGACTACCGGTCCTGGGAATGCGCGTCAGGCTGGTCTCACCAGCCCCAGCCGCCCCATCCCCAGCCACCCCAGCCCCAGCCGCCCCAGCCGCCGCTCCAGCCCCAGCCGCCGCCCCAGCCCCAGCCGCCTCCGCCGCCGATGATGATGAAGCCGTGACGGGTGACGTCCCGGAACGAGCCTCGAGCCTGGATGGCAGGCGCCTCGTAGGTAGCCTTCATGACCTGTTCCTCCGTCCGAGTTCACGTTTGGACAGTCCGAGCGCACCTCCGCGGCTCGTGACGAAGACGGGCCGGCCGACCCAACGGGACGACGGGCGCGCCCGTCCGAATTCCATCGTGCACGGGACGGGTTCAGCGACGGTTCACTCTCGGTTCGTCACCGTCGCCACGGTCGGCGCCCGGCCGGGTCGCCCGGGCACCGGCGGCGGGTCAGCCCTCGAGGTAGGCGAGGACGGCGAGCACCCGCCGGTTGTCGTCCTCGGACGGCATCAGCCCCAGCTTGGTGAAGATGCTGTTGGTGTGCTTGCCGACGGCCTTCTCGGTGATCACCATCGCGGCACCGATCGCCGCGTTGGACCGGCCCTGCGCCATGTGCGAGAGCACCTCACGCTCGCGCGGGCTGAGGCGGTCCAGCGGCAGGCGACGGCGGCGGCTGTCGAGCAGGCGGGCGACCACCGTGGGGTCGAGGGCCGTCCCCCCGGCGGCGACCCGCCGGACGGCGTCGACGAACTGGCCCACGTCGGAGACCCGGTCCTTCAGGAGGTAGCCGATGCCGCCCCGGCCGTCGGCGAGCAGCTCACGGGCGTAGAGCTGCTCGACGTACTGCGAGAGCACGAGCACTGGCAGCCCGGGGATGCGCTCCCGCGCCTCGAGCGCGGCGCGCAGGCCCTCGTCGGTGTGGCTCGGCGGCAGCCGGACGTCGACGACGGCGACGTCCGGGCGCAGCGTGACGAGCTCGCGCACCAGCTGCGGGGCGTTGTCGACCGCGGCGACGATCTCGAAGCCGTGCGCCTCGAGCAGCCGGATGAGCCCGTCCCGCAGCAGGGCGAGATCCTCGGCGAGCACGACCCGCAGCGGCCGCGCGGGGTCGGCGGGTTCCTCCGGCACGGACGGCACCTCCTCAGTTTCGCTCGGTCCTCAGGTCCTCAGGTCCTCAGGTCTCCGCGCCCGGCAGGACCGGGCACGGCAGGGTGATCGTGATCCTCGTCGGTCCCCCGGACGGGCTGTGCACCGACATCCGGCCGTCGAACGCCTCGAGCCGGCGCACCACCCCGCGCAGGCCCTGGCCGAGCGCGGGATCCGCCCCGCCGAGCCCGTCGTCCGTGACGACCACGCTCAGCATCCTGCCGTCGTGCGCGAACCGCACCGCRCCGTGCGCGGCCCGGCTGTGCTTGACGACGTTGGCCAGGCATTCCGCGGTCGCGAAGTAGACGGCCGACTCGACCGCCGCCGGCAGCCCGGACGGGACGTCGCCGTCGACGCGGACCGGCAGGGACAGGTCGAGCGCGAGCGCGCGGATGCCCCCGGCGAGCCCCCGGTCGGCGAGCACCGAGGGGTGGATGCTGTGCATGACGGCCCGCAGGTCGTCGAGCGCGCCGACCGCGGACAGCCGGGCGTCGCTGAGCAGCTTCGCCGCCGCCGCCGGGTCGCTGTGCAGCAGGGCCTCGGCCATGCCGAGGTTCATCGCCAGCGAGACGATCCGCGCCTGGGCGCCGTCGTGCAGGTCCCGCTCGATCCGCTTGAGCTCGGCGGCCTGCCCGTCGAGCGCGCCGCGGCGGGTGCGGGTGAGCGCGTCGACAYGCTCAGTGAGCTCACGCTCCCGCTCGGCGGGCATCAGCGCGACGATCCAGGTGTGGATGGCGAGCCCGATCGTGAGCGCGAGAATCGTCCAGACCGGCCAGAAGTAGCCGCCGCCGGACAGCGCCCACACCACCACGTCGACCGGGATGGCCAGGGCAGCCACCGCCCGGGTGGCGGCGAGCCACCGGCGCCGCCCCGGCGGTATCCGCCGGACCCACCCGACGAGGATCGCGGCCCAGAACACGGTGCCGATGCCGAACCACACCCAGCGCGGCCAGAAGTAACCACCGCCGACGGCCGCCCAGATCAGCAGCACGACGGCCCCGGCCGCCAGCCCGATCACGACCGGTGGCGCCACCGGTCCCGGCACCCTGGCCGAGGCCATGAAGGAACGCGCCGATCGCCTCGGACCGCTCATCGTGATCGGATCGCTCGTCGTGAGGAGCACACCGTGAGGAGCACATCATGAGGAACTCCATCACCGTCGCCCGGCTGGTCCGTCATGTCGAGGCACGTCGGCTGCGGGGGCAGGACGACGCGGGGCGGCGGCGGCCGCGGGTGGTGGTCGTGGGCAGCGGGTACGCCGGGCTCGGGGTACTGCGCCATCTGGAGGCCCGGCTGCCGGCCGGCGCCGCCGAGCTCGTGCTCGTCTCCCCCACGGACCATCTGCTGTACACCTCGCTGCTGCCCCAGGTCGCCACCGGCGACATCGAGCCGCGGCACCTGGCGGTGTCCGTCCGCGGTGCGCTGCGGCGGACGGTGCCGCATCTGGGCCATGCCACCGCGGTCGACGCCACGCGCCGTGAGATCACGGTCGTCGGCATGACCGGCGAGCCGTCCACGCTCGCCTGGGACAGGCTGGTGCTCGCGCCCGGCGCACTCACCCGGACATTCGACATCCCAGGGCTGGCCGAGCACGGGCTCGGAATGAAGAACCTGGCCGAGGCGGTCTACCTGCGCGACCACGTCCTGCGCCAGCTCGAGTACGCCGACGCCAGCGACTCGGACGCCGAGCGGCGGGCGCGGTGCACGTTCGTCGTGGTCGGCGCCGGATACACCGGAACCGAGCTCGCCGCGCAGATGCGGCGGTTCACCGTCGAGGCGCTGGGGCAGTTCCCGCGGCTCGACGCCGCGCAGATCCGGTGGCTGCTGCTCGACCTCGCACCCAGGGTGCTGCCCGAGCTCGACGAGCGGCTCGGCGCCGGCGCGGCGAAGGTCCTGCGCGAGCGCGGTGTGGAGGTGCGGCTGGAGACGTCCGTGACCGAGGTGCGCGCGGACGCGGTCACGCTCACCGACGGCGCCGTGATCCCGTCCCACACGCTGGTCTGGTGCGCGGGTGTGACGCCGAATCCGCTGATGAGCCGGCTCGGGGCGGAGACGGTCAAGGGGCGGCTGGTCGTCGACGAGAACTTCCAGGTCCCCGGTCTGGACGGCGTGTTCGCGCTCGGTGACGCGGCGGCCGTCCCGGACGCGACGAAGGGCGGCGCTCCCGCCGGGCAGACCGCGCAGCACGCGGTACGGCAGGGCGGGGCGGCGGGGCGGAATGTCGCGGCGTCCCTCGGCTACGGCCGGATGCGCCCGTACCGCCACCGCGACCTGGGCTTCGTCGTCGACCTGGGCGGGGCGGACGCGGTCGCGAACCCGCTGGGCCTGCCGCTGTCCGGGCCGCTGGCGGCGGCGGTGACCCGCGGGTACCACCTGCTGGCGCTCAGCGCCGCGGCCAACCGCGCCTATGTGGGCGCGGACTGGCTGCTCGGCGCCGTGGCCCGGCCGCGGGTCGTGCAGCTCGGGTTCCTCCCCCCGCCGAACGCCACGATCGCGCAGGTCGAGCAGACGGAGCTCTACGGCGCGCCCTGAGCTCAGGGCGCGCGCCGTGGGCTCAGGGCTGTCGGTTATCCCCGCATTTGTGGGTACTCCCCGCTTCGCGGGGAACATCGCCGCTGTGAACATCATCCGCGCGCAGGCGGCCCGGCTCCCGTTGGCCGCCGCGATCCTGGTGCTGATCCTGGTTGGTAGTGGCTTCCTGATAGACGAGGGCCCGGCGGGGATCCGCGACGAGGACACCTCCGCGGTGGGGTGGCTGGCGGGCCACCGCACATCCTGGCTGGTGCGCGCGACCGAAGCCGCCACCTGGCTCGCCGACACCTGGACCGTGATCGCGGCGACCGCGGCGCTGGCCGCCGTCGCCGCCTGGCGGACCAGGGCCTGGTGGCTGCCCGGTGGGATCATCCTGCTGACCGCCGGCGAGACCGCCATCTACGAGATCTCCAACACCCTGGTGGCGCGCCCGCGGCCCGCGGTGGCACGGCTGGACCCCGGTGACCCGATGGCCAGCTACCCCTCCGGCCACGTCGCCGCCTCGGTCTGCCTCTACGGCGGCCTCGCCCTCCTTCTGCTCCACGTCGCCCGCCGTCACCCCCGTCACAGCCGCGGCCGGGGCCACGGCGTGGCACGGGCCGGGGCGGCGGTGGCGGTCGCCGCCGCGGTCGCGGTGCCGCTGATCGTGGCCTTCTGCCGCACGTACCGGGGCATGCACCATCCCAGCGACGTCCTGGCTGGCGTGTTTCTCGGCGCCTGCTGGCTGGCGGCCGTGAACCGCACCGTCCTGGCCCGGGGGTTCGCCGTGGATGACCGGGAACGGCGGTCCGCCGGCCTGCGCCCGGTCGGCGCCGAACCGCGTCCGGCACACCCAATGTGACCGCGCCGGGATGCCGGCCGGGTCGGCGGGCCGGGCCCACACTGATCCGGGCCCCGCCGGGCCACGGATGGAGGGGGACGGGTGAGGGACGCCGACGCCGACACCCACGGAACCGGCCCCGGCCGGGCCGATTCCGCGCGGCGCGACGCCCACGGAACGATCGTGCCGGTGGTGCCCCGCATCGACCTGTGTGGCGTCGGCAAGCACTACGGCGGCGGCGAGGCCGGGGTGACCGCACTCGAGGACGTCGACCTGCGGGTCGAGGGCAGCGCGTTCGTGGTCGTCCTCGGGCCGTCCGGGTGCGGCAAGACGACCCTGCTGAACCTGGTGGGGGCGCTGGACATCCCGACCGCTGGGACCGTCCGACTCGGCGGGGCCGATCTCACCCGGTCCTCGCAGCGGGAGCGGCGGGAGATCCGGCGGCACACGGTCAGTTTCGTGTTCCAGTCGTTCAATCTGTTCCCGGCGCTCACCGCCCGGGAGAACGTGCGGTTCGGGGCCGACGTCGCGGGCCGGCCGCGGGCCCGGGAGGTCACCGAGGAGGTCCTCGACGGCGTCGGGCTGGCGCCCCGCGGCGACCACTTCCCCCACCAGCTCTCCGGCGGGGAGCAGCAGCGGGTGGCGATCGCCCGCGCGCTCGCCACCGGCAACCCGATCCTGCTCGCGGACGAGCCGACCGGCGAGCTCGACTTCCACACCGGGGTCCAGATCCTCGTCCTGCTGGAGGCGCAGACGGCCGCCGGCCGCACCGTCGTGGTCGTCACCCACAACCGGGAGATCGCCCGCATCGCGGACCGCGTGGTCGAGCTGTCCAGCGGACGGATCGTCACCGACGGCCCGCCGCCCGGCGGCCGCGTGCCCGTCGGCGACCTGCGATGGTGAGCGGCCGATGGTGAACGGCGGCGGACGGCGCGGCGCGGTGCTCGGGGAGACACCCGGCGGTGACGGCCACGCCGCGACACCCGGCAACGGGAACAGCGGCCGTGGCGCGGCGCCCGGCAGCGGCCGGCGCGGCGCGGCATCCGGGGACGACGGCGGGCCGGTCCGGGGCGGCGCGGGGTCGGCGGGGCTGTGGCTGCGGTGGTCGTGGCGCGACCTGCGGGCGCGGCTGCTGCTGGTGGTGGCGCTCGCCGCCGTCATCGGCGAGGGAACCGGCCTGTACGCCGGCCTGACCAGCACGTCGCGGTGGCGCTACGAGTCCTACGACGCCAGCTTCGCCGGGCTGAACGTGCACGACCTGCGGATCAGCGTGGACGCGGGCGCCACGGTGCCGCGGGGGCGGCTGCGCGACGTCGTCGCGGCTCTGCCCGATCCGGCCGCCGTGGATGCGAGCGCCGAGCGCCTGATGTTCCCCACCGAGATCGAGGCGAGCCGACCAGGGCACAAGGAGGTGCTCGTCCGCGGCGAGGTCGTCGGCGTCGACCTGACCGCGCGCCCGCTCGTGGACGGGATCTCGGTCGCCGCCGGCCGCGCGCTCACCACGGCCGACCGGGGACGGCCCGTCGGCGTCCTGGACCACGGGTTCGCCCAGGCCAACGACCTGCCGGCGACGGGCACGGTACGGATCAGCGGGGACCGCGAGATCGGATACGTCGGCGAGGGGCAGTCCCCGGAGTACTTCGTGCTGCCCGGCGAGCAGCCCGGACTGATCACCCAGGCCGGCTTCGGCGTGCTCTACACCTCGCTGGAGACCGCGCAGAACCTCGCCGGCGAACCGGGAGCGGTCAACGACCTGGTCCTCACCGCGCGGCCCGGGACCGACGTCGCGGCCCTCCAGCGGCAGCTCACCGCGGCCGTCGCCGAGCGGCTCCCCGGGGTGAGCACCACGATCACCAACCGTGACGACATCGCGTCCCGGCAGATCATGTACGACTCGATCGAGAGCAACCAGGCGCTGTGGAACGCGCTCGCGCTGCTCGTCCTGGTCGGTGCCATGTTCGCTGCGTTCAACCTGGTGGGACGGGTGGTGGACGCGCAGCGCCGGGAGATCGGCATCGGCATGGCGCTCGGGGTGCCGTCCCGGATGCTGGCGTTGCGCCCGTTGCTGCTGGGGCTGCAGATCGGGATCCTCGGGGTCCTCGCGGGGCTGGCCACGGGGATGATCATCACTGCCGCGATGGGCGCGATGCTGCGCGACGTGTGGCCGCTGCCGGACTGGCGCACCGGCTTCCAGGTCGGGGTGTTCGCCCGCGCCGCGGCGGTCGGCCTGCTGCTGCCGCTGGTCGCGGCGGTCCACCCGGTGTGGCGGGCGGTGCGGGTCGAGCCGGTGCGGGCGATCCACGCGTCGGCCATCTCCGGCTCCACCCGCGCCCGCGCCCGCCCGCGGCGGCGGCGGCGCGGGTTCCCGCTGCCCGGGGGGAGCCTGGCCCGGATGCCGGCGCGCAACCTGGCACGCGCCCCGCGGCGGATGCTGCTCACCGCCCTGGGAATCGCCGCGGCGATCACGGCACAGGTCGTGTTCACCGGCCAGCTCGACACCTTCACCCGGACGACCGACGCCGCCGAGACCGAGCTGACGTCCACCAGCCCCGACCGGCTGCGGGTGACGCTGCCGTCGGTGCAGCCCGTCACCTCGCCCACCGTCACCGCGGTCACCGGCTCACCGGCGGTCCGCGGCTCCGACGCCACGCTCGCCCTGCCCACCAGGCTGCTGGGCCCGCCCGGTTCGGCACCGCACGAACCGATCGACACCCTGACCTACATCCTGGACGTCGACAACCGCATCTGGTCACCCTCGATCACCGAGGGCAGCGCGACGGGCGGCCTGCTGCTCGCCGCCAAGGCCGCCCACGACCTGGGCGTGAGCGTCGGCGGGACGGTCCTGCTACGCCATCCGCGCCGGGCCGGCGACGGCTACCAGACGGTCGACACCCCGCTGCGCGTCGCCGGCATCCACAGCTTCCCGGTCCGCTCGGTGGCCTTCCTCGACGCCGCCGACGCCGGCTCGTTCGGCCTCGCCGGCCTGACGAACGTGCTGACCGTCCTGCCCGCGCCCGGCTACGACCAGCTCGACGCGATGCGCACGCTCGCGGCCGTCCCCGGGGTCGGCTCCGTCGTCCCGGCGACGGGGAGCATCGAGGAGATCCGTGCGCTGCTACGCACGTTCGTCGGCATCCTGCGGATCGCCGAGATCGCGGTGCTCCTGCTCGCCCTGCTGATCGCCTACAACGCGATGAGCATCGCGATGGACGAGCGTCGCCGGGAGCAGGCGACGATGCTCGCCTTCGGGCTGGCCCCGCGCCGGGTGCTGGCGCTCGCCGTGGCCGAGAGCGCGCTGATCGGCCTGCTCGGCACGGTGATCGGCCTGGTAGCCGGCTACTGGACGCTGCGCTGGACCGTCGAGGTCCTGCTCGCCGACACCCTGCCCGACCTGGGCATCCGGGCCGTGCTGTCGGTTCCCACCCTGCTGACCACACTGCTGCTGGGAGTCTTCGCGGTCGCCGTCGCCCCGCTGCTGTCCGCCCGGCGGGTACGCCGGATGGACGTCCCGTCCACCCTGCGAGTGATCGAGTAGGACGCCACTCGGCCCCCACTCCCCGGACAGCGCCCCGCGGCCCGCCGCGGAATGAGCGGAATGATCAGCGGCTCCCGGCCGTCGGAACCGCCCGGTGAGTTTGAGTATTCGCGCTCAGGCCGTCCCGGGGGCTGATGGGAAGACTGGCTCTCATGCCCACCTCGCCGCCGACGCGGACGCCGACCTCCACCCTCACGCGAGCCCTCCACGGTGGGGCCGCCATCCTTCTGATCGCGGCCGTGCCGGTCGCGGTCGTGGGACTGCTGGGACAGGACGACTACCGGGGCGTCCCGCGGTCGGAACTCGACTACGCCGTCCGGCCGCTGGACATCCCGGCCGGGTGGATGACGACCATCGGCGTTATCGCTCTGCTCCTGGCGGCAGCCGCCGCGGCGGCGCTCCTGCTGCACGGGGGCCGCCGCGGCGCCGCCGACCGGCGCCGGTGGCAGGTGGTGTGTCCGCTCGTCGGAGTCGGCGTGATCCTCGGCTTCGGGTACCACGTCGCGACCGCCGGAGTGATCGGCGCCAACATCGGGTTCGGACTCGTCGTCTTCTTCGGCGTGCCTCTGGTGGTCGTGCTGCTGGTGCTCGCGGCGGCCCGGGAATGGGCGCTGCACGCCGGGGCCGGGCGCCGCGCCCCCTGAAGCGCCGGCCCGCGTCCTCGAACCCGATCAGGCGGGAAGCGTCCGACAAGGCCCACTGAGCACCAGTCCGGGATGACCGTTGGGCTGTACCACGGGGGTGCCGCACCGATGCTCGACAGGGAGATGGGTCCAGATCAGGCAACCCCGGCGAGCACCAGGCGCACGACCATGTCGGCGTCGTCCGCCGTCGGCGGTGCCTGCCTGCTGAGGACGCGATAAAGCAGGGAGCCGATCAGCACGCCGGCGATCGTCGGGACCGGCACCTGCGACCCGAGCTGACCCGCCGCGCGGGCACTCTCCAGGCGGTCGCGCAGAAGCTGCTCGTGGGGTCCGGTGAAGCGCTCGTAGAGGACATCGGCGACGGCGCGGTCCTCGGCCGTGGCCGCCGTGAGGGCGAGGATGAGGCTCGTGCCCACACCGGAGGCCAGATGCGCGGTCCAGGCCCGCAGCCAGGCGCGCAGATCGGTCTCGATGTCTCCCGTGTCGGGCAGGGGGACGAACGGTGGCGCCAGCCCGCCCTCGAGCACCGCATCGGCGACGACGGCGCCCTTCGACCCCCACCAGCGATAGATCGTCTGCTTTCCGACGCCGGCCTGGGCGGCGACGGCGTCGATCGTCAACCGTTCGTAACCTCGTTCGAGCAGCAGGCCGCGGGCCGCGTCGAGGATCGCCCGCCGCGAGCTCTCACTGCGCCGGCGCCCGCCCGTCATCCACGTGAGTCTAGGAGCGCGACCCGGCCGGGACTGCGAGCGTATAGTCCCTGATCCGAGACCGATCGTCTCGGAATTGGACGTTGGGAGCTTGAGGCATGCCGAACGAGGTACTGGTGGTCATCGGCACGGGCGGCATGGGTGTCGCCGTAACCCGCCGGGTCGGTACGGGCAAGACGGTACTGCTGGCCGACTACAACGAGACGGCGCTGAACGCCGTCACCGAGAACCTCCGCGACGAGGGCCAGCAGGTGACGGCCCAGGTCGTGGACGTGTCGTCCCGGGAGTCCGTGTACGCGCTCGCGCGGGCCGCCGCGGCCCTCGGCCCGGTGCGGCACGTGGTCCACACCGCGGGGCTGTCCCCCACGCAGGCGCCGGTCGACGCGATCCTGAAGGTCGACCTGCTCGGTACCGCGCTGGTGCTCGACGCGTTCGCCGAGGTCGTCACCGTGGGCGGCGCCGGCGTGGTCATCTCGAGCATGTCCGGCTACCTCGCTCCCCCGCCAGCCCGCGAGATCGAGGCTCAGCTGGCCAACACCGCCACCGAGGAGCTGCTGAACCTGCCGTTCACGGCGGTAGACGCGTTCCCGAGCGCGGGTTACGCCTACTCCTTCGCCAAGCGGGCCAACCAGCTGCGGGTGCGTTCGGCCAGCAACGCGTGGGGCGCACGAGGCGCCCGGGTCAACTCGATCAGTCCTGGCGTCATCTCGACGAAGATGGGACAGCAGGAGCTCGCGAGCGAGTCCGGCGCTGGTATGCGCGCCATGGTGGCGGCGTCCGGCACCGGCCGGCTCGGCTCGGCGGACGACATCGCCGCCGCCGTTGACTTCCTCCTGTCGGACAACGCTTCGTTCATCACCGGAATCGACCTGCTCGTCGACGGAGGCGCGGTCGCCGCCGTCTCGACGGGCCGGGTCGACCTGTTCGCCGCGAGGAGCTGAGAGGTCACCCATCCCGGTCACCACGCTCGACCCGAACGCCATGCGCATCGTCGTCGACCTGTCGAAGGGGGCGACGACTTACGAGTTCCCCCGCCTTGGACGTGACGACCGGGCAGTGGGTACCCCTGCCCGGCCCCGCCGTACTGAGGTCGACCCTCTGCCCGACCTCAGTGGTGGCCCTGCGCGAACCGGCCGCCGCGGTTGCGGTGGCGCTCCCGTCCTGCGCCGGCGTACCGACACAGGTGTTGGACGAGACCGCTGGCACATGGACCCCGCTGCCGTCCTGGGGTACCGGTCTGGCCGGCGTGGCCGGGACAGGCGAGGATCTTCTCGTGCTCTGTAACCCCGCCGGACGGTCAACTCCCGGCGCGACGGCGAGTCTGCGGGTGCTCTCGCCGTCCTGACGGCAAACCGGCGGTCCTCCGGGGCGTCGTCGGGCGCACCCTCAGCGACGGTCGGACCGGACTGCCGCCGCGTCGCCGTGACGCCGCAGCCGTCGGGCGAGCCGTACGCCGGACTTCGCCCATTGTTCCCGCTCGATCGCAAGCACCAGCACATCATGGGCGTGCTGGTACCGGCCCGGCACCGTGGGCAGAACCCCTAGCAACCAGAACATCACCATGTGTGCCTCCGAATCGAGGTCTCGACATGAAACTTCTCGAGCGGCACCGGACGCCCCACCGCCCACCACCCGCCACCCCAGCTCTACCCGCCACCCCAGCCCCACCCGACGCGTCCCGCCCCGTCGCGCGTCCCGTGGCCGTGTCCGCCGGCGACCTCGGGCTACTGCTCCTACGGATGACCTTCGGCCTGCTGCTCGCCGGGCACGGCGCGCAGAAGCTCTTCGGCCTGTTCGGCGGCGAGGGCCTCACCGCGACCGGCAGCGGGTTCACCCAGCTTGGTTACCACCCCGGCACCTTCTTCGCCGGGCTGGCCGGCGCAGGCGAACTCCTCGGCGGCCTCGGCCTGRCCGCGGGCCTGCTGACTCCGTTGGCGGCCGCGGCCGTGATCGGCGTGATGATCAATGCGATGATCGTGACCGTGCCGCGGGGACTGTGGGCAACCGACGGCGGCATGGAGTATCCGCTGTGTATCGCGGTGGTCGCGACCGCGGTAGCGGCGATCGGCGCGGGGCGGCTCGCACTCGACCGCCTCTTCCGGCGGCGCGACGGTGGGCTGCCCGAGATGGCGTTCGCCGTCGGGCTCGGCAGCCTCGGTGCCGCCGTCGTCCTGGCAGTCAGCTGACATCCTCGGCCAGCGTGGCCAGATGTCGGGCCAGGCCAGGCGGGCCAGACCAGGCGGCCGATTCCGCCTCCTCGGCTGTGCCGCCTGGCGTCCGTTCACGTTTTCCCGGCGGCGCCGTCCGACGTCCGTTTCCGTCGCCCCGGCGGTGCCTATCGGCGTCCGCCTTACCGGCGCCGACCGCTGTGCGAGTGGAGTCCACACACGTGGCGTACGGATCGTGATCGTCCAGCGACTCGCCGGAGTGAGAGTCTGTGACGTAGAGCGACCACCTCAGTTGTTCGTCGTCGTCGCTTCGTCCGATCCGCCGCTGGTGGCGACGTCCGAATGATTCGGCGGCTGGTCGGCCCCGGTCTCGGCGGCTCGGCCCAGTTCGGCGCGCAACAGGGCGGCGTTGGCGAAGATTGTCAGCGCACACCAGAGCCGTCGGGGACAGGCCAGCGGTCCGGTGATCTCGGCGAGAGTCACGATCTCCTCCGCCGACATCGTCCTGGCCTCCGATGACCCCCGCGCCGTCCAGCAGGTCATCACGCTGTCGCGCGCCAGCTACCGCAAGATGATCCAGAACCTCGCATTCTCCCGAACCCGACACAAGCCCGCGTGGCGAACTCGCAGATCATCGGTCAGTGTGCGTCCCAGACAGGGAAAATTTTACTCTGTCCGTGCACCGCACAACCCGCAGCCTGGACCATCGGTACGGTGAAACCGCAGGTAGGACAGAGGAAGAGTGGGCAGAACCGCACACAACGCGAACCACCACCCCACCATCCCCRGCCCCACAATTTCCATCCCCAACCGCGAGAACAGGTCATCTACCAGCGGAAACGCGCAGCCACGCCGTCGCACGTCCGTAGACGGCACGCGGGCCCCGACCCCAGAATGACACCGGTGGTCGGGGCCAGTAGGCCATGGCCCCGACCAGCAGCCCGGACCACGGCTGCCCGAAAACGGGCAGCACCTCACACTTCAACACTCACCGACCCCACCGCTTCCTCAGCCAGCACCCACCCGACTTGCCCCCTGCAGTCGCCCCGACCCTGGGTCCGCCGTCCGGCGCACCCGCATCCTCGGCGGCATGATCAACGAGTACCGCAACGCGGCCTGACGACCCCCGAAGACGATCATCTCGGCCGCAAAAGACCAGCTCACAGGCCGAAACCCGAATTTTGGAGCCCCGCAGGGTCGGCGGCGAGGTGGACCTTGCTGGTCTGCCCGCCCCCCGATCGTCCGAGTAAGGCAGCTTTCAGCCGGAGTCCACGCCTGCGCCGGACACGTCGTCGCTCCTCCCGCTCGGGATCGTCTCCGCCGTTCTGCCCGTCTTGTCCTACCGGGCCGCCCATTTTTGCCGGGCCTTCTCCTCCTGGGCGGTGGCTGCCTCCAAGGCGGTGATGACGTCGTGGGCACACTGCATCCCGACAGCATCGTGGGGGCCCGGACGGTGGTGGAGTCCACGCTGACCAGGGACAGGTCCACCTCACCCCGCTTCGCGGCCTCGGCGATCAGGCCCTCCAGCAGGGCTTCGAGGACGCCGGCATTCCTCCACTGCCAGAAGCGGTTGTAGACGGTCGGCCAGGCACCGAACTCCCTCGGTATCTCCCGCCACTGCCCGCCCGTCCTGAACCGCCAGACCACGCCCTCGAGCTGCAGCCGCAACCGCTCGGGATACGGGCCCTACCTGCCGATCGGCAGGTAGGGCCCGATGAACTCCCACTCCTCGTCCCTCGGTTACACCCACGTCATGCACGACGATCTACCGGATCAGGCCCCGCCACGAGGGCGAATCCCACCAAAAGATCAAGGACTAGCCCCCCGTCAACTATCAGCCGGAACCGAAACGTCAAGAATCAGCTGGGACTGGACAACGGGCCTGGGACCGCGCTGCACGGCCTATCGTGTCGGCGGGTGGACAGCTCGGTGGATCTGGATCCGGTTGTCCGTTCTTCACCAGCTCGTCCGTTCCCGCTGCCCGGTCAGCTCGCGGGGACCGTTCTCGGTTCCCAGGAGAAGACGCCCGGAGCGGTGGGGTCGACGGTCACCCGCAGCCAGGTGGCGGCGGTGGACCCGAAGGTCTCCAGCCGGGYCAGGTTGGCGACGCCGGCGTACGCCGGCTCCACCTCGTAGACGTGCTCGTCGCCGTGCACCAGGAGGACCGGCTTACCGTAGGCGCGGGTCTGGTCGACGATGCGCTGCCGGATCTCGGCGAAGCCGGGGGTGTCGAGCGGTTCGGCCTGCATCAGGAGCAGCACGCCCGCCGCCCGGGTGCGGTCGGCGGTCTCGAAGGCTCCGTCGATCCAGTCCAGCGCGGCGGCCTTGCGGGCCTCGAACTCGGCCAGCCGAACGGTGGGCTGGTCGCCGCCGGGCAGCTGGGCCCACGGTTCCAGATCGTTCTCGCTGCCGACGACGTGCACCGCCGCGAAGACGACCCGGCCCTCCGTGAAGCGCACGTTCTCGACGTAGGCCTGGTGGGCGGCGTCACGGGCCTGGGTGAACACCGGCATCGGGTGCTGTCCGAGCGTCTTGCCCGGGTTCGGGAAGAAGACCTCGCGCACCGCCTCCAGCCGCTCGGTCGGGAGGTAGCCGCCCGCGGCGGTGCGGTGGCAGTCGGTCCACTCGTTGTCCCCGGGCGTCAGGACGAACGGGTCGTCGAACGTGCCGAACAGCGCTGCCAGGTCGGCGAAGCGGGCGTCGTCGCAGGTCGAGGAGCCGTTCTTGACGTCGCCGGCGTGCAGCACCAGGCGCACGTCCGGGTCTGTGTCGATCGTGTCGACGAGGGCCGGGAAGGCCGCCCGCTGGTCGTCCCCGTAGGGCGTGTCGCCGAGCAGTGCAAAGGTGAAGCCGGGGCCGGTGGGGCCGCTGCCGGGACCAGCGGCCTGTCCGGCACCAGCCGGGAGCAGCCCGGCGGCGAGGGCCGACCCGACGGCGAGGGAAGCCAACATCTTTCGTCGCATGCCGCGACTCTTCACCGCCACGACCACCCGCCGATGACAGCGGTCTTTCCGCCGAGCGACCGCTCGTCAACCAGTCCGGAATGGCCGCGACCATGCGGTTGCTGAGCGCATAGGCGGCGCATAGGTGGTAGATCGGTAGCGTCTCCCAGCCGCGCGTTGTCGGCATCGACGACAGCGCGACGTTGCCCCAGTCGGCATCCCACCGCGGGATGCGCTTCAAGATCTCCTCGAGGCTTCCGTCGGATGTCTCACCTGCCGCAAGCCTCACCTCACCTGCCAGCCGCTTAGGTGGCTCTTCGGCAGCCTCATGCGTAGCCGGCGGTCCAGACCCGGTCCGGTGAACACCCTGTGGGCCAGCCTGCCCCAAAGAGCCCAGGCGTGAACAGGAACGGGTCACCTTCAGTCCGGACGGGCTTGACAACGCCCGTCCGAGCCTCCACGGTTAGTTACATGAGTAATGAACCGACGAACCGCGGCGCGCGGTGGTCGGCGTGAAGGACGACGGACGGCCGCTGTTCCTCCAGATCGCCGAGCAGATCGAGAACTCGATCGTCGACGGGAGCCTGGCCGCGGACACGCAGGTGCCCTCCACCAACGAGCTCGCGGCCTTCCACCGGATCAACCCGGCGACCGCGGCCAAGGGCATCAACCAGCTCGTCGCCGACGGGATCCTCTACAAGAGACGAGGCATCGGCATGTTCGTCGCCACGGATGCCCGCGCGCAGCTGCTGGAGCGGCGGCGCGGGGACTTCACGCGGCAGTTCCTCGCCCCGCTGATGGCGGAGGCGGGCAAACTCGGCATGGACGCCGAGGAGATCAAGAAGCTGATCGACGTCTGGGAGCCCGAACGATGAACGTGGCGCGGATGGCCGGGGTGACCAAGCGCTACGGCGACGTCGCCGCGCTCGACGGCGTGAGCCTGGAGCTGGCCGAGAACACGATCCACGGTCTGCTGGGCCGCAACGGGGCCGGGAAGACAACGGTGATGCGGATCCTCACCGGGCAGGCGTTCGAGACCGGCGGGGAGGTGGAGGTCTTCGGGCAGCACCCGTACGAGAACGCCGACGTGCTCTCGCGGGTGTGTTTCATCAGGGAGAGCCAGCACTACCCGGACAAGTTCCGGGTCAGGCACGCGCTGCGGGCCGCCGAACTGCTTTACCCCCACTGGGATCCGGCGTTCGCCGCGGCACTGCTGGCGGACTTCGCGGTCCCGGTCGACCGGCTGCTCCGCAAGCTCTCGCGCGGGCAGCTGTCCGCGGTCGGAGTGATCATCGGGCTGGCTTCGCGGGCCCCGCTGACCCTGTTCGACGAGCCCTACCTCGGCCTCGACGCCGTCGCGCGGCAGCTGTTCTACGACCGGCTGCTGGCCGACTACGCCGAGCACCCGCGCACGGTCGTGCTCTCCACACACCTGATCGACGAGGTCAGCGACCTGATCGAGCACGTCGTGCTGCTGGACGCGGGCCGCGTGCTCATCGACGCCGAGGCCGAGACGCTGCGCGGCGAAACCGTCGCGGTCACCGGCCCCGCCGGCGCCGTCGAGCGCTTCGCCGCCGGCTACGACGAGCTGCACCGGGAGCAGGTCGGCGGCTCCCTGCGCGTCACCCTCGCCGGCGCCGGGAACCGGCTCGAACCCGGGCTGGACTTCGAGCCGGTCTCGTTGCAGCAGCTCGTCGTCCGCACCACCCAACGCAACCGCCGGCCGGTCGCCGCCGGGAAGGAGTCCTGATGCCCCGCGTGCTCGACGTCGTCCGGATCCAGCTCGTCCACTGGCCCGCACTGCTGGGCTACCCGCTGCTCGCGCTGGTCGCGATGCCGCCGCTGGGCTGGGGCATCGACGTCTCGAACGGCGAAACCGCGCGCGGCGCACACGAGATCTACCTGCTGCCGATGCTGTTGGGCGCGATCGCCTCCGCGCACCTGCAGACGATGACGCAGGTGTTCCCCTTCACGCTGGGGCTCGGCGTCACCCGCCGGGCGTTCGCCGCGGCCACCGCACTGGTCGTCCTCGGCCAGGCGCTGCTCCTCGGGCTCGGGCTGGTGGCGTTCGACATCGTCGAGCGGCTGACCGGCGGCTGGGGACGGGAGACGCGGATCTTCGGGCTGGACGTGCTGGGCCACGGCAACCCGCTCGCGCTGTGGCTTGTCTACAGTGGACCGCTGGTCGCGGTGTCCGCGATCGGGGTGCTGGCGGGGGTGGTGTTCCAGCGCTGGCGTCATACCGGGATCTACCTCGCCATTTTCGGCAGCGTCGCGCTGCTCGTCGCGATGGGTGCCCTGGCGAAGACGCAGAACTGGTGGCCCTCGATCGGGAGCTTCCTCGGTGGCCAGCCCTCGCTCACGCTGTTCACCGCGTATCCGCTGGTGTTCGCGCTGGCGCTCGGCGGCGCGGCGTGGCTGGTGCTGCGGCGCGCGACCGCCTGAGCGGGTCACCGCCAAGTCCCGGGACTTGGCGGTGACCCGCATCGGGAGCGCGTCGACGCGGTCGGCGAGGAGGCTGACCACGCCGTCGGCCTTCTCGACCACGCCGCGGATCAGCAGCGCGAGGCTGCTGCGCGCGACGCGGTGGTAGCGCTGCCACAGCCCGAGCGTGCAGATCACGTTCACCATCCCCGTCTCGTCTTCGATGTTGAGGAACGTGATCCCGCCCGCGGTCCACAGCGCCTGACGCCGGTCCCCACAATCTCCATCCCCGATCGCACAAACAGCCCGCCTACCAGCGGAAACGCGCGCCCGCACCGTCGTACGCCCACGCCAGACGCATCGGTTGCCGTTACGGATGACCCGCGCAGCCGGGGTGCCGGGGGCGGCCCGGCCCACGGCCTAACGCAGCAGGGCCATGGCGTGCCGCTACCCCAGGTCGCCTGCTGACGCCGGGGTCCCCCGAAACCTGCCGTCGCCTCACAGCGCCAAGCGTGGGATAGGTAGGTAGGTCAGCGGACGCCATCGTCGTAGTTGAGAGATCGTTTGATGTCGACGCGGTGACGCTCAGAGGAGCGTCGGAGGCGGAGATCAGCACGCCGTAGCCGGTCTCCTCGGGCTCCCCCGGGATGGCCGGAGGCATTAGTCAAGCCGATCGTCTCCGGGTCGAGGCCGTGGTGCTCGRCAATGGTCGAGCAGCGTGATGGCTCGGACGGCTCCCAGGGCGCGGGTGACCGACAGACCGGCCGGAACGAATTCGCAMCCCAACACGGTCGTCGACGCCAGGCACGTGAGYGGCGATCAACTCGGAACCGGAGAGAAATCCGGTGCCGAACCGCTACAGACTCTGYTGGCCCTGGCCAGTCGGCCCGAAGATCCTATTCTTCACGCTCGTGCCGGCGGGGTTCGATGTGGTCGAGAAACCGCTCGATGATCTCGACCGCGTCGCGATGACCGGTATGGGTGCCGAAGGACTCCTCAAGCGCCAGCATGCGGGGAATAGCGTTCATCATGAACAGGAGCCCGGCCGGGGACACAGCCCGTTCGTCAAGGCCATACTGTGTCCACTGCCGGGACACGGCCTCGAGCTGAGCGTCGCGGACACGCTCACCACCGCGACCGATCTCACTCTGAATGGCCTTGCGATGGTTCGCGAGGGCCATGAACTCCAGGAGTAGAGCTGTCGCGGTCCTGTCGCTCGCGTACTCYCAGACCGCGCGGAGCGGCTGCTCCGTTTGGGATGCCTCGGTGAATCGTTCGAGGATGCGGTCCGTTCCGCTCCGCAGCAGCGCCACGAAGAGATCGTCGAGGGTGGGGAAGTAGTACTGCACGAGGCTCGCGGCAACGCCGGCGCGGRCCGCGAGACCTCGGTAGGTGACGGCGGCATAGCCGTGCTCAAGCATGAGCTGCTGCGCGCTGTTCAACAGCAGCGTTCGCGTCTTGGACGTCGTCGACCCGACACGGCGGGAGGATGCCACCAGCCGCCTCCTCGTCGCCGCTCCATCCGCTCACCAGCGAAGGTATCCCCTGACGCCGCGGGTCCGATCCCGCGGGTCCCGGCCGGGACCACGAGTAGTCGGCAGCCCGGTGGCACCGCAATCAGTATCGTCCGCGGTCGGGCGGGCCGCTGGCCGACAGYCACTCACTACAGCCGGACGCCCGCCTCGCCCGGACCGGCCGGCGAGTCAGGGGTGTCCGTGCTCACCGGCGCAACCCCTCGAGATTTTGATCATTTTCCGCTTCCCTCATCGTTGGTGGCGCCGGCAGCGGAGAGCGGAGACCGCCGCGGCACCGGGCCTCCTGTATGGAACCGTTCAGCTGCCACCGGAACACCTTGGCTACCGAGAGCAACGCGACCTTCTACTTTCGCCTGGCGGACGCTGGTTGTACATTCGCACAACACAGTAGGACGTCTGTACAGCGGTAACGGGGAGGTCAGAGTGCGCATCGGTTTGACCGGTGGGGGTAGCTCGGCGGACAAAATCGTCCAGCAGGCGAAGGAAGCTGAGGCTGAAGGTTTCACGTCTCTGTGGTATGCGAGCGCAGTCACCGGTGACCCGCTCGTCGCCATGGCCGTCGCGGGCCGCGAGACAGCCAGGATCGAACTGGGCACCGCCGTCCTGCAGACCTACCCCTGCCATCCCCTGCTGCAGGCCAACCGCGCCGCGTCCGTCGTCTCCGCGATGAACCGGCCCGGCTTCACCCTGGGCCTCGGCCCCTCGCATGAAGGCTTGATCCGGGACGTCTACGGCCTGTCCTACGACCATCCCGGCCGCAGCACCGAGGAGTACGTCACCATCCTCACCGGCCTGCTCCGCGGCGAGGCCGTCGACGTCAAGGGCGAGGACTGGACGGCACGCACCGCCGAGCGGATGGTACCCATCAGCCACCCGGTGCCCGTATTGCTCGCGGCCTTGTCGCCCCGCCTGCTCCGGGTCGCCGGCCAGCTCGCCGACGGCGTGGTGCTGTGG
>NZ_MAXA01000265.1 GCF_001854695.1 Parafrankia soli | reverse complement strand
AGGGTGGGGTTCGCGGGTGCGGTGGGGGTGTTGGCGGGGGAGGGGTTCCGGTCGTTTGTGGAGGTGGGGGCGCATCCGGTGTTGGTGGGGGCGGTGGGTGAGGTGTTGGAGGAGGTGGGGGTGTCGGATGCGGTGGTGGTGGGGTCGCTGCGGCGTGGTGAGGGGGATGGTGGGCGTGTTCTGCGGTCGGCGGCGGAGTTGTTCGTGCGGGGGGTTCCGGTGGACTGGTCCGGGGTGTTCGGCGGGCGCGGCGGGGCCGTGGTGGGTGTGGGTGTGGGGCCTGACCTGCCGACCTATCCGTTCCAGCACGAGCGCTACTGGCTGGACGCCGGCGCCGGCGGCCCCGGTGACGTGACCGCCGCCGGCCTGGACGCCGCTGACCACCCCTTCCTGGGCGCGGCCCTCGACCTGGCGGGTGGTGCGCCGACGGTCCTCACCGGGCGGGTCGTGCTGCGGGAACAGCCCTGGCTCGCCGATCACGCCGTCGCGGGCACCGTCCTCCTCCCTGGCGCGGCCGTGGTGGAGCTGGCGCTGCGTGCCGGCGCGCAGACGGGCTACGAGGATCTCGACGAGCTCGTGATCGAGGCCCCGCTCGCTCTGCCCGATCCGGGCGACGTCCGGCTCCAGGTACAGGTCGGTGAGGTGGACGAGACCGGCCGCCGCCCGGTGTCGGTCCACTCGCGCCGTGCCGGCGTCGCGGGGCCGTGGATCCGCCATGCGGCCGGTCATCTCGTCGCCCGGACCCGCGAGGACGACATCCAGGAGCCCGGCACGACATCCGCGCGACGGGGAGCGGAACCGGGGGCGTGGCCGCCCGCTGGCGCGCGCAGCCTTCCGGTGGAGGAGTTCTATCGCCGGCTTGCGGAAGGCGGTTACCGCTACGGCCCGGCGTTCCAGGGGGTCGAGGCGCTGTGGGTGCGTGACCGGGAGGTGTTCGCCGAGGTCGCGCTCCCGCCGGAGCTGCACGCCGAGGCCGGCCGGTACGCGCTGCATCCGGCGCTGCTCGACGCGGCGCTGCAGGCGACCAGCGCGGCCGGGCTCACCGCGTCCGAACCGGGGCACCTCCTGCTGCCGTTCGCCTGGACGGGTGCCACGGTGCGTGTCGCCGGTGCGGCGCGGCTTCGGGTCCGGGCGGTCCCGGCCGGCGGGGACGGCTTCGCCCTCACACTCCTCGGCGCGGTCGATTCGGCCGCGGAGACGGAGACGGTGGTGGCCACCGTGGAATCCCTGGTGCTGCGGGCGGTCGCGGCCGATCAGCTCGCGAGTCCGGAAGAGCGCGGGCTGGACTCGTTGTTCCGGCTCGCGTGGACGTCCCTCCGGCCGCCCTCGGCGGCGGCGGTGCTGCCGTCGGGAGAGGTCCCGCCCGACCCGGCTGTCGACGCCGCTGGCGACCAGGCCTGGGACGCACGGGTGCTCGATCTGACCGGGGAGTCACCGGCCGCGGATCCCACCGCGGCCCGAGCCCTCACTGCCCGCGCACTCGACTGGCTGCGCGACCGGCTGACCGACCCGGCGACGGGTCAGGCGGCCGCCGGGTCGCCGGCCGGTTCGCCGCTGGTGGTGCTGACCCGGCGCGCCGTCGGTCTGCCGCCTTCCGCGTCGATCGACGACGTCGTCGATCCCGGCGCGGCCGCGGTCTGGGGCCTGGTGCGTGCCGCTCAGGCCGAGCACCCCGGCCGGATCCTCCTGGTCGACACCGACACCGACACCGACACCGACACCGACACCGACACCGACACCGTGGCCGGCAGCGGCAGCGTGTCCGACGCCGACGTGCCGGGCCTCGGACGGCTGGTCGCCGTCGCGGCCGCCGCGGACGAGCCGCAGCTCGCGATCCGGTCGGGCCGCGCGTTCGTGCCGAGGCTCGTCCCGGCCGCGGCGGCGCCCGCGCCGACCGGCCGGGCCGCCGGCTCCCGTCCCGTGCTCGCGGACGGGACGACGCTGATCACCGGAGGTACCGGGACGCTGGGCGCGCTGGTGGCCCGGCGCCTCGTCCGGGCGCACGGCGTGCGCGACGTCGTCCTGCTCAGCCGGCGCGGACCGGCCGCGCCGGGAGCGGACGAGCTGGTCGCGGAGCTGGCCGGGGCCGGCGCGCGGGTGCGGGTGGTCGCCGCCGACGCCGCCGACCGCGAGGCGCTCGCGGCGGTGCTCGCCGACATCCCGGCCGAACGCCCGCTGACCGGTGTCGTGCATGTGGCGGGCGTCCTCGACGACGGGGTGCTGGCGGCGCAGACCGCGGCTCGGCTCGAGGGGGTGTTCCGGCCGAAGGCGGACGCCGCCTGGAACCTGCACGGCCTGACCGCCGGGCTGGATCTGGCGGCCTTCGTGCTGTTCTCGTCGGGGGCCGGTGTGTTCGGCGGCGCCGGGCAGGCGAACTACGCGGCCGCCAACGGCTATCTGGACGGCCTGGCGCGACTGCGCCGCGGCCTCGGCCTGCCGGCGGTGTCGGTCGCGTGGGGGCTGTGGGCGCGGGCGAGCGGCCTGACCTCGCACCTGGACCAGGCCGGTCGCGGCCGGCTCGGCCGCGAGGGTCTCCGGCCGCTGCCCGACGATGAGGCGCTCGTTCTCTTCGACGCCGCGCTGGCGGCCGGCACGTCCCCGGCGCCGGGCGACGGACTGCTCGTGGCCAACGGTCTCGACCATGCCGTGCTGCGGGAACAACTGGCCGACGGCCGGCTGCCCGCGTTGCTGCGGGACGTCACGCGCGCTCTGCCCGCCGCGCCGGCCCGCCGGGTGCCCCGGCTCGCCCTGCGCGAGCGGCTGGCGGGGCTCGACCAGGTGGAGCGCGACCGGTTCCTGGTCCGTCTCGTACGTGGTCACGCAGCCACCGTGCTGGGACATCGCGGGGTCGAGAACGTCGGCCCGACCCGGGCGTTCCGTGAGCTCGGGGTGGACTCGCTGGCCGCCGTCGAGCTGCGGAACCGGCTCTCGGCGGAGGCCGGGGTCCGGCTTCCCGCGACGCTCGTCTTCGACCATCCGACACCGGTGGCGCTCGCGGAACGGCTCGCGGCCGAACTGGCGCCGCGGGAGCCGGACATCGCGTTCGAGACGCCCGAGCCCGAACCCGCCGAACCCGCCGACGGCGCCGGCCAGGCCGGCACGACGGATGAGGCGAGTCTGATCGCCGCGATGGACGTCGAAGGGCTGGTCGCGCGGGCGCTGGGCCGCACCGCCTGATCCCGCGTTCCCTCCCACCGCCCGTTCCCCGCCCAGCACCCGCCCCCCGAAGCACCGGAGAGTCACATGGCGACGTCCCACGACACGCTCGTCGAGGCACTGCGCGCCTCGCTGCTGGAGAACGAGCGGCTGCAACGGGAGAACGACGGACTGCGCAGGGAGAACGTCCAGCTCTCCGAGCCCACCCGTCAGACGCCCGTCCGGGAGCCCGTCGCGATCGTCGGTGCCGGCTGTCGGCTGCCGGGCGGGGTCACCTCTCCCGACGATCTGTGGCGACTGGTGGACGAGGGCAGGGAGGGCCTCTCGCCGTTCCCCACCGACCGTGGCTGGGACCTCGACAAGCTGTTCGACCCCGACCCGACCCGCCCCGGGACGTCCTACGTGCGGACCGGCGGGTTCCTGGACGCGGCGGCGTTCGACGCCGGGTTCTTCGGCATCGCCCCGCGTGAGGCCCTCGCGATGGACCCCCAGCAGCGGCTGATGCTCGAAGTGTCCTGGGAGGCGGTCGAACGGGCCGGGATCGACCCGACATCCCTGCGCGGCCGGCGGGTCGGCGTGTACACGGGCGTGATGTACCACGACTACGCGACCGGCGTGACCGACGTCCCGCCGGAGCTGGAGGGGCTGCTCGGGACGGGGAACTCCGGCAGCGTGGTCTCCGGGCGGGTCTCCTATCTGCTCGGTCTCGAGGGACCGTCGGTCACCGTCGACACGGCCTGCTCGTCCTCCCTGGTCGCCGTCCACCTGGCGCTGCGGGCGCTGCGGGCAGGTGAGATCGAGCTTGCCCTGGTCGGTGGGGTGGCGGTGATGGCCCATCCGGGTCCGTTCGTCGAGTTCTCCCGCCAGCGGGGGCTCGCGCCCGACGGCAGGTGCCGGTCGTTCGCGGCGGGCGCCGACGGCACGGGATGGTCCGAGGGCGCCGTGGTGCTGGTCCTCGAGCGGCTGGACGACGCCCGCCGCGACGGACGTCGCGTGCGCGCGCTGGTGCGCGGCTCGGCGGTGAACTCCGACGGGGCGTCCAACGGCCTGACCGCCCCGAACGGCCCGGCGCAGCAGCGGGTGATCCGCCAGGCGCTCGCCGACGCGGACCTGACCACCCAGGACGTGGACGTCGTCGAGGGCCACGGGACGGGTACGCCGCTCGGCGACCCGATCGAGGCCCAGGCGCTGCTGGCGACCTACGGACGCAGGCCGGCACAGCATCCGCTGTGGCTCGGGTCGCTGAAGTCGAACATCGGCCACACCCAGGCGGCGGCCGGGGTGGCCGGCATCCTCAAGATCGTGGCGGCGCTGGAGCACGCCGAACTGCCCCGGACACTGCACGCCGACGTCCCGTCGGACCAGGTCGACTGGGAGTCGGGCGCGGTCCGCCTGCTGAGCGAGGCACGGCCGTGGCCCGCGCGTGACCGGCCGCGCCGCGCCGCGGTCTCGTCCTTCGGCGTGAGCGGCACCAACGCGCACGTCATCCTGGAGCAGGCACCTGAGCCACCGCCCGGCGCCGGCGAACCGCCGCCCGGCGTGCCCTCGACCGCCGGCGAACTCCCTGACGGGGACGAAAGACCGGCGGGAGCCGGAGCCGCACCGGCCGCCTGGGTCGTCAGCGCCGCGAGCCGGACGGCGCTGCGGGTCCTCGCCGGGCGGGTGGAGACGGCTCTGCGCGAACAGCCGCACGTGCCGGTCGACGCCGCCGGCGCCGCGCTGCGCACGAGCCGGGCGACGCTGCGCCACCGCGCCGTGGTGATCGCCGAGGACCGGGAGTCCGGCCTCGCGGGCCTGGCGGCGGCGGCCGCCGGTGAGCCGGCGGCGAACCTGGTGACCGGTTCGGCGGACGTCGACGGCCAGACCGTCTTCGTCTTCGCCGGCCAGGGCGGCCAGTGGGCGGGGATGGGCGCCGAGCTGCTCGACGCCTCGCCCGTCTTCGCCGAAGAGGTGGCGCTGGCGGGCCACGCGCTCGCCCGGCATGTCGGCTGGTCGGTGGAGGACGTGCTGCGCCAAGTGCCGGGCGCACCCTCGCTCGACCGGGTGGACGTCGTCCAGCCGGCCTCCTTCGCCGTGGCGGCCGGGCTGGTCCGGCTGTGGGAGTCGGTCGGGGTCCGCCCGGACGCGGTGGTCGGCCACTCGCAGGGCGAGATCGCCGCCGCCTACACGGCGGGGGCGCTGAGCCTCGCCGACGCCGCCGCGGTGGTCGCACTGCGCAGCCAGGCGATCGCCGGCGGGCTCACCGGCCGGGGCGGGATGGCGGCCGTGGCGCTGCCGGTTCCCGCGGTCGCCGAACGGCTCGCACCGTTCGCTGACCAGGTCGAGCTCGCCGCCGTGAACGGCCCGGCGTCGGTCGTCCTCGCCGGCGAGGACGCCGCGCTCGACGAACTGGTGGCCGCCTTCGAGAGCGAGGGGATCCGGGCCCGCCGGATCCCGGTGGACTACGCCTCGCACAGCCGGCAGGTCGAACGGATCTCCGGTGTCCTCATCCAGGCGCTCGCCGGTCTCGACCCGCGCCCGCCGCGGGTGCCGTTCTTCTCGACCGTCGACGTGAAGTGGGTGGAGGACGCCGAGCTCGACGGTGGGTACTGGTACCGCAACCTGCGGTGCCCGGTCCGGTTCGCGTCCGCCACGCGGAGCCTGCTCGACGGCGGCTACCGGATGTTCCTCGAGGTGAGCACCCACCCGGTGCTCGCGCCCGCCATCGCGGAGACGGTGGACCAGTGGGACGGGCCGCCGGTCGCCGTGCTGGAGTCCCTGCGCCGCGACGACGGCGGTCCGGACCGTTTCACCCGCTCCGCCGCGGCGGCGTTCGTACGCGGGGTCACGGTCGACCTCGCGGGGGCGTCGCACGCCGCCGCCCACGACGGGCCGGCCGGCACCGCCGACGGGCCGGCCGGCACCGGCGACCGGCCCGTGCCGTCAGGCGGCGGCGCGGTCGAGCTACCTACGTATCCGTTCCAGCGCAGGCGCTACTGGCTCGCTTCGACCGGCGCGGGCCGGCCGTCCGGCACGCCTCGTCCGGGTGGCCGCGGCGGTGGGTTGGAAGTCGACTCCGGAGGTGACCACATGACCGGTGACGTGACGCGAGACATCTCGGCCCGGCTCCCGGCAGGTTCGGAAGCGGGCGCGGCGCAGGACGCGGAGCCTGAGCCCGCGGGGTCTGAGAACGCTGGGCCTGGGGACTCAGGGCTTGAGAACGCGGAGACGGACGACGCCGGGCAGGAGCTTCTCGCCCGTCTCGCCGCGCTGCCCGCCGCCGAGCGGCCTGCCCGGCTCATCGAGCTGGTCCGGGCGCAGGCCGCCGCGGTGCTAGGTCACGCCGACACCGACGAGGTCGGCCGGGACAGCGCGTTCTTCGACATCGGGTTCAGCTCGCTGACCGCCGTCGAGCTGCGTAACCGTCTCGCGGCGGCGACCGGCCTCACGCTGCCCGCGATGTTGCTGTTCGACCACGCGGTGCCCCGCGAGGTCGCCGCGTACCTGCTGGACCGGCTGGAGGTCGAGACCCGTGTTTGACGTCGAGGCGTACCTGAAGGCGCTCGACCACCGTGGCCCGGCCGACGCGAGCCCTGAGACGCTGCGCCGCCTGCACCACGCCCACCTGCGGACCGTGCCCTACGACAGCGAGCTGAACTCCACCCGCGGCACGGACCTGTGGAAGGGCGTCGACATCGACGCCGACGCCGTGTTCGACGCGGTGGTCCTCGGCGGCCGTGGCGGGGTGTGTTACGAGCTCAACGGCCTGTTCCGGCGCCTGCTGGCCGAGCTCGGATTCGAGACCGGCGTGTACGCGGCGGCCATCCGGCAGGTCGACGGATCCTTCGGGCCGGACCTGGAGCACATCTTCACCTTCGTCCGCCTGGACGACGAGGTGCTCCTCGTCGACGTCGGCTTCGTGGGACCGTCCTACCTGGAGCCGCTGCTGCTCGGCACGCAGGAACAGCGGCAGTTCGGCACGTCCTTCCGCATCGTCGGCAGCGAGGGCTACCACGTTCTGCAGCGGCGCGGACAGCGCGGTGACTGGGCCGCCGTGTACCGGTTCCGGCCGGTACCGCGCGACCTCGCTGACTGGTCGGCCCCGTCAGAGGAGCTCACCGCCTTCGCCCGGGCGCTGGCGGGAGCGGGGACGCTCGTGCGTGGCCGGGCGACCCTCTCCGGGCAGCGGATCCTGATCGGCAAGCGGCTGGTGACCGTCGACAACGGGCACGAGGCCATGCGGGTGCTCACCGACCCGGCCGAGCACGCCCGCGTGCTCGCCGACATCCTCCGCCGCCCGCCGGCACCCGCCACCGCGCCCGCCGGCGACGCCCGGTGACCGCGCCCGAGCCGGCCGAAGCCGAAGCCGAAGCCGAAGCCGAAGTCGAGGCCATGGCCGACGTCGTCGTCGTCGGCTACGGGCCGGTCGGCCAGGTAACGGCGATTCTGCTGGCGCGGCGCGGCTGGCGGGTCACCGTCCTGGAGCGATGGCCCCGGCCGTACCTGATGCCGCGCGCGGTCTCCTTCGACGGCGAGTCGGCCCGCATCCTCGCCGCGGCCGGCGTCGGCCCGGCGATGACCGAGTTCGGTGAGCCGTCCCGCGACTACACCTGGCGTAACGCCGCGGGTGACGTGCTGCTGCACGTCGACGTCCCCGAGCGCGGGCGTTCCGGCTGGCCGGACTCGACGTCGATGTACCAGCCGGCGCTGGAGGAGGCGCTCGCGGAGCGGGGCTCCCGCCTGCCGGGCCTGCGGGTGCTGCGCGGGCACCGGGTGGTCGCGCTGGCCGAACGGGACGGCCACGTCGAGCTGACGGCCGTCCTCGACGGCTCGCCGCCGGACCGCACCCGGCGCCTCCGCGCCCGTTGGGTGGTGGGCTGCGACGGCGCGAACAGCTTCGTGCGGACGAGCCTGGGCGTGGAGACCACCGACTTCGCCTACTTCAACGACTGGCTGACCTGTGACGTGGTCCTGCGCGAACCGGCGGTGCACAGGCCCAACAACCTCCAGATCTGCGACCCGGCCCGGCCCCGCACGGCCGTGTCCGCCGGGCCGGGGCACCGGCGGTGGGAGTTCATGCGGCTACCCGGGGAACCGGCCGAGGAGTTCGGCCGGACGGAGTCGGCGTGGCGGCTGCTCGGTCTGTTCGGCCTGCACCCGGGCAACGCCACGCTGGAACGGCACGCCGTCTACACGTTCCAGGCCAGGTACGTCGACCGCTGGCGGGTGGGGCGGGTGCTGCTCGCCGGGGACGCCGCGCACCTGATGCCGCCGTTCGCCGGGCAGGGCATGTGCTCGGGCTTCCGTGACGCGGCGAATCTCTCCTGGAAGCTCGACCTGGTGCTCGCCGGAACCGCCCCGGCTGAGCTGCTGGACACCTACACCCTGGAGCGGCGGGCGCACGTCCAGCACGCGATCGGCATGTCGATGGACCTCGGGCGGGTGATCTGCGAGACCGACCCGGCCGCGGCCCGGGACCGGGACGAGGTCATGATCGCGGTGCGTACCCGGGGGCTGCGGGAGGACCGCGCGCAGTCCGCCGTCGAGCCGCTGACCGCCGGGTTCCTGCGCGGCGGGGCCGCCGCACGCGGCGATGGCCCCCAGCGTCCCCCGCAGCCTTCACGCCCGGGGCGTCCGGGGTCGCCGTCGGTTCCGGCGGGTGACCTCGTGCCGCAGGGACGAGTCCGGGTCGGTGACCGCACCGGGCTGTTCGACGAGTTCGTCGAGCCCGGGTTCGTCCTGCTGGCCACCTGGCCGGCCGGCGGGCATCTCCATCTCCGCCCCGAGACGGACGCCGCTTTCGCGCTTCTGGGTGGACGGGTGGTCAATGTTGTCCCCGCCACCGGTGAGGAGCCTCCCGCCGTCGCGGCCGGGAGCGCGGACGCGAGCGCAAGAATCACCGTCGTCGACGTCGACGACGTCTATCTCCGCTATCTCGCCCTCGCCGGTGCCGATGCCGTTCTGGTGCGGCCGGACTTCTACCTCTTCGGCCGTGTCCCGGCGGCGGCACCGCCGGCCGCGGACACCCGGACCGGCGGGCCGGCGGTACAGCGGTCGGATTCCGTCGAGGAACTCGTCGGTGACCTGCTGGCCGCGCTCGACGCCCCGATTCCCGTCGGGAAGCATTAGCTGTTACGTCCCTGGACGGGCACGGGCCCCTCGGGGAAGGGCGCGCCCTGGGCTCCCGGGCCGGCATGAAACGTCCCCGCCAGGATCATGCGCGGAGCCGTATCCATGCCCCCCACCTGTGCAATGGGGTGAGAATGGGTCCGCAGTTCCCGGCCGGTGGGCCGTGCCCGGCGACGATGGACGGAACCGCCGTGCTCGGCGTCCGCCACGTCCCAGATCCCCAGTCGGTAATTCGGAAATCTGCACCCGGTCGACGTCTCAGTCCGTGTATTTCGCCGGATCACCGAGGTAATCACCGCAGGAACATTGTCCACCCGCCGGTCGCGGCGCGGGCGAAGCCCCGTGTCATGGACAAAACGAGAGGCCGTTAGTGGCACTGGTTGAACGTGACGACATTCTCCGTCAGCTCGACCTTCTCCTGGCGGAATGTACGGCGGGAAGCGGTCGCGTCGTATTGATCGACGGTCCGGTCGGTACCGGTAAGACGGAGCTCATCCGCTACTGCGGCGCCCGGGCCGCCGGCAGCGGCGTGACAGTCCGCGCCGCGACCTGCGCCCGTGCCGAACACGTCCTCCCGCTCGGAGTGGTCGGCCAGCTCCTGCGCGGCCTGCCGGCGGGCGACGGTGAAACCGGCGCCGGCACCGTCTGCACCGGTCCCGACGGTGCGGCCGACCCGGACACCGCCCGTGGCACGGACACACTGTGCGAGGAGGCGACCCAGGACGGGTGCCGAGGCCGCGAGGCGCGGGCGGACGGGGCGGGCCGGGCGGCCCGCATCGCGGAGCTCCTCGACGTCGGTGCCGCGATCGCCGGCAGGCTGGGGCGGGATCCGGATCGCGAACTGGCCCAGATCCACCAGGAGCTCACGCTCCTCATCCTCGACCTCAGCAAGCGCGGTCCCGTCCTGCTGTGCATCGACGACGTGCAGTACGCGGATGTCCCCTCCCTGCACTTCCTGCTGCACCTCGTGCGCCGGCTCGGGTCGGCGCGCATCGCCGTGCTGCTCGCCGGTGATCTGGCTTCGCACCCGCTGGACCTGCCGTTCCGCGCGGAGCTCGTCCGGGCGCCCGAGTTCCGGTCGCTGCGGGTCGGCCCGCTCTCGCCCGCCGGCTCCCGCGACCTCCTCGCCGCGGCCACGCCGGTCACTCCGGCCCCTTCTGTCCCAGACCCGTACCAGGTCACGGGGGGCAATCCACTGCTGCTGACCGCGCTGGTACAGGACGACCGCGGGTTCGGCCAGCCCGGTCCGGAGGTCTTCGGTCTGGCCCTGCTGAGCTGTCTGCACCGCGGCGAGCCCGTCGCGGTCCAGGTGGCCCGGGCCCTGGCGGTGCTGGAGACGCCGGTGCCCGACGGGGTCGTCGCGCCGGACACCGCGACGCTGGCGGGGATGATCGGCGCGGACGTCCCCGCCGCGGCACGCGCCCTCGACGCCATGAACGCCGCCGGGCTCCTCGACGACGGCCGCTTCCGCCACAAGGTCGCCCGGGACGCGGTGCTGGGCGATCTGACGGCGTCCGAGCGGACTGATCTGCACCGGCGGGCGGCGCGGCTTCGCCACCAGCAGGGCGCGCCGGCGGCGACCGTGGCGGCACACCTCGTCGAGGGCAACGACGTGCAGCCCCCGTGGGGAACCGGCGTACTCGTCGAGGCGGCCGAGCAGGCGCTGCTCGACGGGCGGCCCGAGCGGGCCGCCGCCTGCCTGCGGCTCGCGGCCCGGTCCGCCGCCGGTGAGCGGGAACGCGCCGCGATCCGGGCCCGGCTCGCGCATGCCGAGTGGCAGACGAGCCCGGCGGCGGCCGCGCGCCATCTCTCCCCGCTGGTGAGCGCTGCCCACGCCGGCCTGCTGGAACAGCGGACCAACGCGGCCCTGGTACGTCAGCTGCTGTGGCACGGACGCTCGGCCGAGGCCGAGGATCTGCTCGCCCGGATGCGTGCCGTGGCCCAGGCGGAGCCCGAGGACGACGCGGCCGAGGTGCACGACCTGGAGGTCTGGCTCGCCACCGTCCATCCGCCGCTGGCTCGCCGCCGGCGTGGGCCGGCCGCGGGCAGCGCGGTGCCGGCGGCACCGGCGGCGGACTCGTGGCTGCGGTCAGCGGCGCTGCTCGCCGACGCGATGGCCGCGGGCGGTCACCGGACGGGGCGCGAGCCGGGGCCCTCCGGCATCACCGGCGCTGGTGTGGCCGGCACCGGCCCGGTGGGGTCCGGTCTCGTCGGGGCGGACCGGGCCGAGAGCGCCCTGCGCGATCTGCACCTGGCGCGAGCCGATCCGTGGGCCGGTGAGGTGGCGCTGCTCGCCCTGCTGTTGCTGACCAGGGCTCCGCGCATGGACGCCGCGGTCGCCTGGTGCGAGCGCGTCCTGGCCGATCCCGACCTGGAGGACCAGACCGCGCGGGCGATGGCGACGGCGGTGCGTGGCGCCCTCGCGCTCGAGCAGGGCGATCTGGCGGTCGCCGCCGACCACGCCCGTGCCGCGCTGCGCCGCCTGCCGGCCAAGGCGTGGGGAGTCGCGATCGGCCTGCCGCTGGGCACCCTGGTACTGGCCGCCACCCGGACCGGGGACCTGGAGGAGGCGGCGAGGCAGCTCGTCCAGACCGTGCCCGAGGAGATGGTCGCCAGTCGCTACGGACTGGACTACCTGCACGCCCGTGGCCACTACCATCTCGCCGCGAACCACGCCCACGCCGCGCTCGCCGACTTCCTGGCCTGCGGTGACCTCATCCGCGGCTGGGGCCTCGACGCGGCGGCTCTCGTCCCGTGGCGCATCGGCGCCGCCGAGGCGTGGCTGCGACTGGGAAACGTGGACCAGGCCCGCCAACTGGCCCAGGAACAACTGGGCCGGCCCGGTGCCACTCGGGTCCGCGGTCTGGCTCTGCGCCTGCTCGCCGCCGCCAGCCCGCCCGGGCGCCGGCTTCAGCCGCTCACCGAGGCGCTCGAGCTCCTCGAGGCCACCGGGGACCGGCTCGGGCAGGCCTACGTCCTGGCGGACCTGAGTCGCGTCCACGATCATCTCGACCAGCGGCGGCGGGCGCGGCTGCTGCTGCGGCGGGCGCTGCACATCGCCACGATGTGCGGTGCGCGACCGCTCGCCCAGGAGCTTCTCGCGATCTCCGGCGACGGCAGAGCTGTCTTCGGGCTCGGCGCCGACCAGGAGATGATCACCGGCCTGACGGACTCGGAGCGGCGGGTGGCGTCACTGGCGGTGATGGGCTACACGAACCGGGAGATCGCGCTGCGGCTCTACGTCACGCCGAGCACGGTCGAGCAGCACCTGACCCGGGTCTACCGGAAGCTCAACGTCAAACGCCGTCAGGACCTCCCCGCCGACCTGTGGACGGACGCCACCCACACCGGTTGACCCGGCCGGCCCGGCCGAGCTGGCTGACCCGGCAGACCCGGCGCGCGGGACGTCCCGCGCGCCGCACCCATCAGACACCTCATGGAGGGATCTTCATGGCGCATCCCACGAGCGTGCTCGCGGCAGAGGTCGGGAAGTTCTACGACCACCTCACGACCTACCAGACCGCGCAGGACGAGGATCTCAACTTCCACTTCGGCTACTGGGACGTGCCGCCCGACGGCACCCCGCCCGCCCCCGGGACGGACGTCGCCGAACTCGAGGCGGCGGCCGAGCGCCTCACCGAGTTGATGATCGAGAAGATCCGGGTCCGGACCGGGGACCGGGTGCTCGACGTGGGATCGGGCTCCGGCATCCCCGCCGTCCGCCTGACCCGGGCTACCGGGGCTTCGGTCGTCGGGATCTCGATCAGCCGGGAGCAGGTGCGGCGCTCGACCGACCGGGCGCGCGAGGAGAACCTCTCCGAGCGGCTGGAGTTCGAGTACGCCGACGCCGCGGAGCTTCCCTTCGGTCCGGATTCCTTCGACGCCGCCTGGGCGCTGGAATCCATCATTCACGTCCCCGACCGCGCCCAGGTGCTGCGGGAGATCGCCCGGGTCGTCCGGCCGGGCGGCCGTTTCGTCGCCACCGACATCTTCGAGCGGTCGCCGGTCCCGGACGAGAAGCGGCACGCGGTCGACAGCTTCTATTCCGGTCTGCTGCTCGGCCCGAGTGTTCGGTTCGACGACTATCCGGCGCTGCTGCGCGGGGCGGGGTTGCGCCCGCTGGAACTCATCGATGTCAGCGACCAGGTGATCGCGCGGTCGTTCCAGCTGCTCGCCGAGCGGATCCGCCGGGACAAGGAGAACCTCGACGACCTGCTCGGCGACGAGCTGTACCAGCGCCTCGCCAGCACGGGTGTGGACGGGCTCCGTGAGATCGGCTACCTCGTCGTGGTGGCCGAGCGTCCGGCCGAGTAACGACCCGCCCGGCGAAAGAGGGGGTTCTTAGGGGAGTTTTCCGGCCGTCGGCCGGTGCCACCATTCTGCAATGTCCCCTTTTTCTCGTCCGCGGCTTTCCGGGAACGCCCGGACCATGTGGGCGTATCCGTTCAGGGCCGAACCACCGGAGCGGCGGCCCCGTCGGCGGGTGCGGCTCGTCCGCGCCACCGCGGCGGCCGTCGCGGCCGGTCTGCTCGGCAGCGCCGTGACCGCCTCGCCGGCCCTCGCGGCCGCACCGTCCGAGACAGCCGGTTCCCCGCGGGTGACCGTCACCGACGTGGGCGCGCCGGACCGGCTGGCCACGAACCTGTTCCCCGAGGACCTCAACGACGCAGGCGTCGTCACGGGCTACGGCCTGCTCGGCGGCCCGCAGCCCTTCCAGGCGTTCACCTGGGCCGACGGCACGCTCACCCCGCTGAACGCGCCGAGCGCCGACCCGGGGGCGTTCAGCTTCCCGGTCGCGCTGAACAACAACGGCCAGGTCGTCGGCTTCACCACCGTCGGCGGGACGGCGCACTCGCTGCGCTGGGACGGCGCGGACCCGACCGACATCTCCGCCGCCGGCGGGAACAGCCACCCGCTCGCCGTCAACGACGCCGGCCAGGTCCTGCTGACCGAGGGCGGCGCCGCGGCGCTGTGGACCGCCGGCAGCCGGGTCGCGGTCGCGCCGTTCCCGGTCACGAACGCCGTGGGCCTCAACGGTTCGGGGCAGGTGTTCGGCACCGGCCGGGCCGCAGGCGCCGACGCCACCGACCGCGCCTTCGTCTGGACGCCGACCGCGACCACCGACATCGGCCCGTTCGGGCTCACCACCACCACGACCGACCTCAACGACAGCGGCCAGCTGATCGGGTACGGCGCCCTGGCGCAGAGCCCCAACCGCACCCATTCCTTCGTCTGGACCCCCGCGCGGGCCGGCCGGCCGGYTGCCCTCACCGACCTGGGCACCCTGGCCGACCTGGAGACCGAGGCGCGCGACATCAGCAACTCCGGCCACATCGTCGGGCGCAGCGGCACCGGCTCCGGCTGGCACGCCGTGCGCTGGCAGGGCGGCCGTCTCGTCGACCTCGGTGTCCTGCCCGGCGGGACGTCCAGCGAGGCGCTCGCCGTCAACGAGACCGGACAGGCTGCCGGCTGGGGCGTCGCCCGCGACGGGCGGCCACATGCCATCCTCTGGAAAAGGGACCGCCCGATCGACCTCGGGGTGCCCGCCGGTTTCACCCAGAGCTTCGCGATAGACATCAACGCCGCCGGCAGGGTGCTCGGCTACGCGATCGACGAGACAGGCGGCGTCCACAGCTTCGTCTGGACGGTGACCGGCGGATGACCGACACGGACAGCGCCGCCGCGCCGGACGGATCGGCGCCGCAGGGATACGGCCCCGGCCGGGGCCCCGGCGCGCTCGCGCTCACCGACGGCGAGCTGAGCCGGATCCTCGCCACCCACCAGATGGGCGCGCTCGCGTCGAACAGGCGGGACGGCCACCCGCACCTGTCGACGGTCGCCTACAGCTGGGACCCCACGGAACGCACGATCCGGATCAGCACCACCGAGGACCGGCTGAAGGTGCGCCTGCTGCGGCGTGACCCGCGCGCGGCGCTGTACGTGACCGCGCCCGACTACCTGTCGTTCGCGGTGGCCCAGGGCACGGTCGAGCTCTCCGCGGTGAGCTCGGTGCCGGGCGATCCCGCCGGGCGCGAGCTGCTCGCCCTGCAGCCACCGTTCGCCGACCCGACGCTGGAGGCCGAGTTCCTGCGGAACATGGCGGCCGACCGCCGGCTGGTCATCCGGCTGCGCGTCGGCCGGCTGTACGGCACGGCGCTCGACATTCCCGCGCCACCCGCCTGACCTTCACGGCCGCGCCCTCCCGCCGACCGACCAGGCGATAAGACAGGGGAGTCACAGGGGTGACCGGGTGGGTTCCCCCGCTGGTACGTTCCGGAAATGGGTGTGACACTCGACGACAAAACACGGTCGTGGCTGGACGCGCAGAACCTCCCGGTCATCGCAACGGTGAACGACGACGGAAGTCCGCACTCCTCGATAATCCTGGTGAAACGGGACGAGGACGATCGGCTGTATTTCGTGACCCACGTCGGCCGGCGCACGGAACGGAACATCTCCCGTGACCCGCGGGTCAACCTGTMGCTCTACCCCCGGGACGACCCCTACACCTCGGTGGAGATCCGCGGGGTGGCCGAGGTGCTCGACATCGACGGGAACAAGCTGGCCGACGAACTCACCCTGAAGTATCTCGACGAGCTGCACGACGTCGACGACAACACCCGGGTGGCCATCCGGTTCACCCCGCAGAAGGTGATTCACTTCCCCGACCCGAAGAACCCGCCGCCGCGCCCCCGCCCACAGCAGTAGGGTCGGCACCGGTAACGGGTGTGAACGGAGCGGGAACACACTTCCGGAGAATGGTCCCGAGATGACGCGCTATCTGTTCGGGCGGTTCCTGCAGGGGGCCTTCGTTCTCTGGGCCGCGTTCACGCTCTCGTTCGTCGTGCTGTACGCGCTGCCGAGCGATCCGGCGGCGATCATGATCGGGCCGAGTAACTCCCTCACCCCGGCCGAGCTCGCGGCCCGCCGGCACGAGCTCGGCCTGGACCGGTCCCTGTTCGAGCAGTACTTCGGGCGGCTGGGCGACCTCCTCCACGGCGACCTGGACCGGTCGGTGCAGTCCGGTCAGCCGGTGCGGGAGCTGATCGGGGACGCCCTGCCGCAGACCGCCGCCATCACGGGGCTCGGCCTGGTGGTCGGGGTGGCGCTCGGCGTGGGTCTGGCGGTCGCGGCGACGCTGACCCACCGGCGCTGGCTGCGCCAGACGCTGCTCACCCTCCCCCCACTCGGCGTGGCCGTCCCGAGCTTCCTCGTCGGGCTCCTGCTGCTGCAGTGGTTCTCGTTCCGGTGGCAGCTGTTCCCGGCCATCGGCAACAGCGGCTGGCGCAGCCTGGTGCTCCCCGCCGTCACGATCTCGCTGCAGCCCGCCGCCCTGATCGCGCAGCTGCTGGCGCGGAGCCTGGACAACGAGCTGCGGCAGAACTACGTCGACCTGGCCAGGGCGAAGGGCGCCGGACCGGCCCGGGTGAACGTCCGGCACGCGCTGCGCAACGCCGCGCTGCCGGCACTGACCATCGCCGGCATCCTGGTCGGCGGACTGCTGGCCGGCGCGATCGTGGTGGAGGTCGTGTTCTCCCGCAACGGCCTCGGCCGGATCTCCCAGGCCGCGGTCGACAGCCAGGATCTGCCGGTGGTGCAGGGCGTGGTCCTGTTCGGCTCGGCGGTCTTCGTCGCCGTCAACCTTCTCGTCGATCTGCTCTATCCGCTGCTCGACCCCCGCATCGCCCGGGACGGGGGCGCGGCCCGCCGCGCTCCGGAGGCGGTCGCGGTCGGTCCGGCCCCGTCCGTAACGTGATCCCCGGAGGTCTCCGAAGGTGAAGTTCATCGGCCTGTCGGCACTCGCGCACTCGCCGGACCTGGAGACCGGCCGGCTGCCGTCGGAAACCGAGGTCGTGCGCCGCGCGGTCGAGACGGCTGTCCTGTTCGAGGAGCTGGGATTCGACGGCTTCGGGTTCGGTGAGCGCCACCACCCGCCGTTCCTGTCGACGTCCCCGACCGTCCTGCTGGGCCACATCGCCGCGCTGACGTCCCGGATCCGCCTGTTCACCGGCGTCACGCTGCTGTCGGTGCTCGACCCGGTCCGCGTCGCGGAGGACTACGCGACCATCGACCACCTCTCCGGCGGCCGGGTCGAGTTGATCATCGGCAAGGGTTCCGGCCCCAAGCAGGCGGAGCTGTTCGGGCTGACCCGCGACCAGCAGCGCGACGCCCTCAACGAGAAGTTCCGCCTCCTGCACCGGTTGTGGACCGAGCGTGACGTGAGCTGGCGCGGCACCACCCGCCCGCCACTGGACCGGGTGACCACGCTGCCCCGGCCGGTGCCCCGCCCCGGCGGTGCCCGGCCGCGCATCTGGCACGGCGGCGGCACGTCCCCCGACTCGGTCGACCTCGCCGCCGAGTTCGGCGATCCGGTGATGTTCTCCAACGCGTCCGCGCCGACGGAGAAGTACACCTGGCTGTCCGACCACTACACGCAGCGCTGGGAGGCCTACGGCCGCGACCCGGCCGCGCTCTACACCGGCGCGGGGACGACCGCCTACTACAGCGCGCCCACCTCCCAGCAGGCGCTGGCCGACTTCCGGCCGATCTTCGAGGCGCGGCTGCGGGCCCAGAGCGGCATCGGCATGCCGCCGGACTTCCCGACCCTGGAGGACTTCGTCGAGCGCAGCTCGGCCCTCATCGGCAGCCCCGCGCAGGTCATCGAGAAGGTCGAGCGCGACGCCAGCCTGCTCGGGAACAGCGCGCTGATCTTCAGCGTGGAGGCCGAGGGGCTCAGCCACGACCAGCGCCGGGCCAGTTTCGAGCTGTTCGCCACCGACATCGCGCCCACGCTGCGGACCTCCGTCCCCGACCCGCCGTGGCCCGCCCAGTGACCGCGGGCCCGCGGTGATCTCCACCCCGCGGACTCCGCGGATCCCGACTGCGCGGGCCCCGAAGGCCCCGCGGGGCGGCGCGGTCGGGGGATACCGCGTCGCGGTGGACGTCGGCGGGACCTTCACCGACCTCGTCCTGCGCCGCCCGGACGGGACGGAGGCCGTCCACAAGACGAGCTCGACGCCGGGGGACCCGGCTCGTGCCGTCGTCGCCGGGCTCACCGCGCTGGCCGCCGCCGAGAGGTTGGCGCCGCACGAGCTGCTCGGCCGCACCGAAACCATCGTCCACGGCACGACGATCACCACCAACGCCCTGATCACCGGATCGGGCGCGTGCACGGGGCTGGTCACGACCGCCGGTCTGCGCGATGTGCTCCCGGCCCGGCAGGGCAGCCGCGAGGACCAGTTCGCCTCGAAGTCCGCCCCGCCGCCGCCTCTGGTGCCCCGCCGTCTCGTCATCCCCGTCCGCGAGCGGGTGGACCGGACGGGCGCCGTGGTGACGCCACTGGACGAGTCCGACGTGCGCCGCGCGGCCGGTCGGCTGCGCGCCGCCGGGGTGGAGGCCGTGGCGGTGAGCTTCGTCTTCTCCTATCTGTTCGACGGGCATGAGCGGCAGGCCGCGGCGATCCTCGCGCAGGAGCTGCCGGGGGTGTTCGTCACCACGGCATCCCGACTTGTCCCGCAGGTGCGGATGTTCGAGCGGACCACGACCACCGCGCTCAACGCCTACGTAGGTCCCGTCCTGCGCGACTACCTCGACGGGCTCGCCGACCGGCTGGCGGAGCTCGGATACGGCGGCCGGGTCCTGATCATGCAGTCGAACGGTGGTGTCGTCGGGCTGGAGCAGGCCGCCGACCGTGCCGTCGAGACACTGCTCTCCGGGCCGGCGGGAGCGCCGGCGGCGGTCGCCGAGATCGTGCGTACCCTCGGCACGCGGGCGGCACGCGCCGGTGCGGGCGGCACCGGCGGCGCGGCCGGCGTCGACCGCGCGGGCCCGCCGACGCGACCGCCCGACACCATCACGATCGACATGGGCGGGACGAGCTTCGAGGCCAGCCTGGCCCGCGGCGGGCGCACCGAGACCACCAGCAACGGCTCGCTGGCCGGGCATCCCGTCTGCCTGCCCGCCCTGGACATCAGCACCATCGGTGCGGGCGGCGGGTCGGTGGCCTGGGTGACCGCGGGCGGGCTGCCGAGGGTCGGCCCGCGCAGCGCCGGGGCGGTGCCGGGGCCTGCGGGCTACGGCCGTGGCGGCACCGAGCCGACCGTGACCGACGCCGACCTGCTCCTCGGCTACCTCGACCCGGACGGCTTCAGCGACGGGATCGGGCTCTCGCGGGACGCGGCCGTCCGGGCTGTCGGTGGGCTCGCCGAGCGACTCGGGATCAGGGGCTCCGCCGGCCGGCATCCTGACACCGCGGTGACTGACGCGGCGGTGATCGACACGGGCGTGATCGACGATGCGGTGATCGAGGCGGCGGCCGGTGTGCACCGCGCGGTGAACGCGGCGATGGCCGACAGCCTGCGCCTGCTGACCGGGCGCCGGGGCCTCGACCCGCGGCGGTTCGCCCTGGTGGCCGCCGGCGGCGCCGGGCCGGTGCACGCCGTCGAGATCGCCCGTGAGCTCGGCATCCCGCTGGTGGTCGTCCCGGCCGGTGCCTCCGTCCTGTGTGCCCGCGGGATGCTGCGGACAGACCTGGTGCGCTACTACGTGACGACCCTTCGCCCCGACCCGCGCGACCCGGGCGCCCCGCCGGTCCCGTCGGACCTTGACGCGGCCTTCGACCGGATGGCCGCCGAGGCGCTGGACGACCTGCCTCCCCACCTGGCCGGGGCGGGGCGGGTCGGGTTCACCCGGAGCGCGGACGTCCGCTACGCCGGTCAGGTCCACGAGATCCCCGTTCCCTTCGCGGACCCTGCCGTGCCCATGGACCATGCCGTGCCCGCGGAGCCGGCCGGATCGGTGCTCCCGCGCACCGATGACGCCGGTCTGAAGGATCTCCTTGAGCGGTTCCACGATGAGCACGAGCTGCGCTACGGGTACCGGCGCCCGGAACTCGCGGTGGAGATCGTCAACCTTCGCCTGGTGGCCCGCGTCCCGACCCTCCCGCCCGTCCCGGCTGATTCGCCCGCCCCACCTGGCCCGGCTCATCCAGCCGCCGTGGCCCCGCCGATCCGCGCGGCGGCGCTCACCGAGCCCACCGAGCCCACCGCGGCGGCACGCCGCCGCGAGGTGTGGTTCGACGGTGGCTTCCGCGAGGTGAACGTCCACGACCCGGCGACGCTGAGCCCCGGCTGCCCCCACCAGGGACCGGCGTTGGTGGCGCATCCCGCGAGCACCGTGGTCGTCCCGCCCGGATACGCCTTCGAGCTGGCCGAGGACGGAACCGTCCTGGTCTTCGCGGCCACTGACACCGCGGACGCCGTCCTGCACCGGGTCGGGCTCGGGCTCGGGCTCGTCGCCGGCGACGGCGACGGCGACGGCGACGCGGCGGCCCGATGACCGGCGCGGACCCGGTGCTGGCCGGGATCGTCGACAACCGGCTGCACGCGATCGCCGAGCAGATGGCGCAGGCCATGCTGCGTTCCTGCCGGTCGATGGTGTTCCAGAGCCGGGACTTCGTCACCGGGATCTTCACCGCCAGGGGCGAGTGGGTCGCGACCAAGGACTACATCCCCGTCCTGGCCGGTTCGCTGCCCAGCGCCCTCGCCGGCGTGACCGAGCGCTTCGCCACCGAGTTCGCGGCCGGGGACCTGCACGAGGGCGACGTGTTCGTCCTCAACGATCCGTACCACGGCAACAACCACCCACCGGATATCACGATCATGAAGCCGGTGTTCCACCGGGGCGTGCACCGGTTCTGGACCGTGACGAAGGGGCACCACGCCGACACCGGCGGCGCCGTCGTCGGCTACAACCCGTACGCCCGGGACTGCTGGGAGGACGCACTGCGCATCCCGCCCGTCCGGCTGCACCACCGCGGGCGGCGCCAGCGGGACGTCTGGGATCTCATCCTGCTGAACCTACGGCTGCCGGACGTCGTCGAGGCTGACCTGGACTGCCAGATCGGCGCCGCCACGCTCGGCGAGCGCGAGCTGGTCGCGCTGCTGGACGCCTACGGCGTCGAACCGGTCGAGAATGCCGTCGCCTACCAGCTCGACGCGTCCCGCCGGCACATGCGGGCCGAGATCGGACGGCTGCCGGACGGCGTCTACCGGTCGGTGCGCCATCTCGACGACGGGGGAGCGCACCACCGCGAGCCGATCGCGGTGCGCCTGGAGCTGACCATCCGCGGCGAGTCGGCGCTGTTCGACTTCACCGGCTCCGACCCGCAGGTCGTCGGCTACGCGAACTCCACCTTGGCGAACACCGCCGCCGCCGTCCTCATCGGCCTGCTCGGGGTCACCGACCCCACCCAACGTCGCACCAGCGGCGCGCTGGCGGCCATCGACATCCGCACCACGCCGGGCACGATCGTGCACGCCGTCGAGCCGGCCGCGACGTCGCTGTGCACGCTGATCGCCTGCGAGACCATCGTCGAGACGGTCTGGGAGGCCGTGGGGCAGGCCGATCCGGCGGTCACGAACGCCGCCTGGTGCCGTGGCTACACGTTCGCGGCCATGGGGGTCGACGCGCGCACCGGCCGGCCGTTCGCCGTGACCGGCGCGATGAAGGGCGGCTCGGGCGCCACCGCCGGTTTCGACGGCTGGGACGCCGTGGGGCCGCCGGTCGCGATGGGCGGCGGACGGGAGATCGACGTCGAGCTGCACGAGCTGACCGCGCCGACCACCGTGCTCAGCCAGGAGTACGAGACCGACTCCGCCGGCGCCGGCCGGTGGCGCGGCGGCCTCGGCGCGGTGTCGCGGTGGCGGATCGACCAGGACGACCTGTCCGTGCTGTGCATCGGGTCGGGCGCTCTCGATCTGACGGCCCCGTTCGGCGCGGCGGGCGGGGCGCCCGCCCCCGCCAACCGCGGTCTCGTCCACCACGCCGACGGGCGGATCAGCCACCCCCCGACGAACTCCCTGCTGCGGCTCGACCGCGGCGACGTGGTCGAGATCCACACCTCCGGCGGCGGCGGCTTCGGCGACCCCCTCGACCGACCCGCCGACGCGGTCGCCGACGACGTCCGCGACGGCCTCGTCTCGCCGACGGCCGCCCGCGATGTCTACGGCGTCATCCTCGATCCGATCACCGACGAGGTGGACGCCGCCGCGACCGCCGCCCGCCGCGCGGCAGCCCGCTCCCGCTGAGGCTGGCCAGTCCGGCCGGCCTCCGTTGAGAATTTTTTCTCTGCCGAGTGATGGCAGAGCCGCCAAACCTCGGCCAGCCTAATGTTCGGCTGCGTGACATGCGTCTGCCGGACGTCGGCACTGTCGCCAAGCAGATCGTGCTGTTTCTGTGACGTCCGCCAGGGGGCGTCTTTTTCTGTCAGCGTGACAAGAAGCTATTCTCGCCGCGTGGACGATGATCCGTGGGAACCTCCCGCCGTTATGGTCGCCGTCGACCTGGTGGTTCTTACATTGCGTGGGGCGAGCCTGCGGGTACTTCTCGTTGAACGGGGAGTCGAGCCGTACCGAAATTTCCTGGCGCTACCCGGAGGTTTTCTCGCCCATGCGGAGGAGGATTTGACCTCCGCGGCCCGGCGCGAACTCTCACAGGAAACGGGGGTCGATCCGCGGCTGCTGCATCTCGAACAGTTCGGCGTCTACGGAGAGCCGGGCAGGGATCCGCGGGGCCGGGTCGTCTCGGTGGCCTATCTCGCGATCGAGCCACAGATGCCCGAGCCAGTCGCCGGTACGGACGCGATCGGGGCGGGCTGGCATCCGGTCGACCGGGTGYTCGCYGGGGACGTCACGCTCGCGTTCGACCATCTCCAGGTTGTCGCGGACGGAGTCGAACGAGCCCGTTCGAAGATTGAGCACTCGACGCTGGCGACGGCATTCTGCGCGCCCATCTTCACGATCGCGGAACTGAAGGATGTATACGAGGCGGTGTGGGGAGTACCCGTGGACCCACGGAACTTCTACCGCAAGGTCCAGAAGACCGGCGGATTCATAGTCTCCGCCGGCGCGACACGGCGGACGGCGGGCGGGCGCCCGGCCCGGCTCTTCAGAGCCGGCCCGAGTGCTGTGCTCTCGCCGCCGCTGTCCCGACCGGCGGTCTCTCCGGGGAGTCCTGGAACGGCCAGCGCAATGCACACAGAGGGGGGAACCCGAATGAGTCGGCGACCAGTCGTGATTCTCACGGCACTCGATCTGGAATATCAAGCGATCCGTGAGAGCCTTGTCGACCCGCGCCTGCACCGCCACGACCAGGGCACTCGATTCGAACTCGGACGGCTGGCCGGAGGCAGCTGCCGGATCGCCCTCGCCCATGTCGGTAAGGGCACCCATCCGGCTGCAGTGCTGGCCGAGCGCGCGATCGCCGAGTTCGCCCCGGCGGCGCTGCTCTTCGTGGGGGTCGCGGGTGCCCTGCACGAACACATAGCCCTGGGCGACGTCGTCGTGGCGACCCACGTGTACGGGTTCCACGGCGGTACCGGCGAGGACGACGGGTTGAAGGCACGGCCCCGTGTCTGGGAGACCTCGCACGCGGCCGACCAGATCGCTCGGCACATTCACCGGACGGGTTCCTGGGCGCAGCGGCCAGGCGCTCCCGCCATGCTGCCCGACGTGCACTTCGGACCGATCGCCGCCGGCGAGGTCGTGCTGAACTCCCGGGTCTCCGGACTCGCCCGCTGGATACGTGAGCACTACAACGACGCCCTCGCGATCGAGATGGAGGGGGCCGGTGTCGCGCAGGCCGGGCACCTGAACCGGGCGCTGCCGGTCGTCGTGATCCGTGGTGTCAGCGACCGCGCCGACGGGACCAAGGAGTCCACGGACCGCCAGCGGTGGCAGCAGCGCGCGGTCGCCAACGCGGCACTGTTCGCGACGGCACTGGCCGAGGAGATTTCCGCAGAGGACGACGGTGCCGGACGCCCGGCAGCGAAATCAACGAAAGGGGCCGCAGTGCGCGAGTACGTTCAGAGCGTTCACAACGAGAACTCCGGCAGCGGGCCGGTGGGTGTACAGGCCCACACCGTGCACGGCGGTGTTGTGCACGTCACCGGCGGCGCTCGCCCGCCGGTCGACCTCCCGACGGCCCTCGCGGAGATACGCGCGCGGTTCCAAGCAGCCCGGGCGGCCGGTGCGGTGGACGAGGACACCTATGCCGCCGCGGATGCGGAGCTCGCGGTGGCCGAGGAGGCCCTCGAGGACGGCACGCCACAGAGCCACAGCAGGTTGCAGCTGGCGCTGAAGAAGTTCAAGGGGCTTGTCGGTGATGTGTCCGATCTTGCCGCGAAGGTCACGATCGTCCTGGCGTTGGCCCGGAGCCTGCCATGACGGACGACGAAGATGGAACGGCCGACAGTGGAAGCTCGAACAGTGGCACCCCGACGAACGGCGGCACCACGACCAACACCGCGAGTGGCAACGCGCAGGTCGGAGTGCAGGCCGGGGTGATCCTCGGTGATGTCATGACCTACCAGATTCGGGAGGATGCCACTCCGGAGGAGAAATTCGAGGTCGGGGTCAACTTCCTCGAGAGTTTGATTCCCGGGCGTGCGCGTGAACTCATTGACGAGGCGTTCGCCGGCGGTCATTCGACCAGCAAGGTTCATTTCTATCGTCTGCTGGCGCTGGTGAGTGGACGGTCGCGCAGCGAACTGTCCGCCGAGGAGACGGCACGGCTTAAGCATGCGCAGAACAATCCGATCCCGGTCACTGACAAATGGTCCGACGGCCTGCGAGTGACGATCATGATCCTGGATTCGGCGCAGCGATCCGACGCCGACATCCGAGTTCCGCTGAAGGAACTCGACGCGCTCGATCCGGTGCAGAGCAGCTTGATTCTGCGGAACCTCGAACAGTTCCTGGAAGGGCCGCTCGAAGACCAGATGTGGCACCGCTCCCTGGAGCGAGCGAAAAGCAGCCAGCTGGCCGACCGCCGTGTGGACCGAGTCTGGAAGTTCTTCCAGGCTCAGCCCGCGCACCCTCGTGTCCGCCCGCCGCAGCCGCCGGTCACCCGTCCCGTGTCGAGGTCGATCGCCGGGGCGTCGGCGGTGATCATTAGTGCTAGCGCCGTGTATCTCGGTGTCCTCCTTGCGGAGGAAAGCCAGCTCGGTGCGCTCGCGGTTCTTCTGGTGAGCGTAGCGGTCGGCGTAAGCGGACTGCGACATGACATCGAGTGGCGTTTTCGATACGCGGCCTCCCGGTCGGCTTCCGGTTCGCGATCCGCTGGCTTCGCCAGCGAGGTCGACCGCGAGTTCAGGTACTACTTCACCAAATATCATCCGGATGACGTCGACAGCAGCACCTGGTGGATCCTGACCGAATCCGCTCGCCAGAGCGTTCGTGACGAGCTCGTCGAGGTCTACCGGGAGCGCGATATGCCAGTCGTGCGGATCAAATGGCTGATCAGACACGAGGCCCGGCAGGCCGTGCGACGCTGGAACAGCGGCACCCTGGACGAGTACAGCCGCGACCTGGAGCCCTTCCTGCACATGGGGACGATCGCCGTTCTCGGCGCCGGGCTGTCGGGCAGCGGGTTGTTGTGGGCCGTAGTCGCCGCCGTGCAGGCCCGTCCGCTCGGAGCAGTGTGCGCCACGCTGCTTCTTCTCGGCGCCGGTCTGGTCTGGGCCCGCTACCGACTGGACAGCACCCGCTCGTCCCGGCTGTTCGCCGCGGAACAGGACGAGAACCGCGCGGTGCTGGCGGTCCGGCGGGCCGAGTTCGACCGGTGGCGCAAGGTGCTGGCCGATCGCCCGTCCGACAGGGAGATCGCCACCTGGCTGGACTGTGACCGGAAGATCATTTTTGATCGGGCGCTGCGGCATTACCGGCTGAAGCCGAGCGATGTGATTTCCCATGCCTTCGCTGAGCTTCCCGCCGGCCGACCCGGACGCGCGCGTGTGCGCCACGGCCCCTGGCGCTATCGCGGGTATCGAATCTCGGTCTTCCTGCTGACCATGGACGGCGTGCGTCAGTTCGACGCCGTCCTCGACCTCGACACGGGCGAGATCTCCGATCGGGAGCGGATGAACTACCGCTTCGATGTGATCGCGTCCGTCCGGGTGACGCGGGCGGCAAGCGCGGCACAGACCTTCGCGCTGGTGCTCGTCAACGGGCAGGAGATAAAGATGAACACTGCGGAATCGGCGTTGGGTGAAGTTCTCGAAGATGAGACGCCGGAGGCGGTTGCCCGCATCACGCAGGATGCCGCTGGTCTCCAGCACACGCTCAGCGTGCTGGAAGGAGTCGCGGCGGAAGGCAAGGAGTGGGTCCGGAGGCGAGGGGCTCCTGTACTCCGCACGTTTGGTTTTCATGCTTTGACCTGCCCGTTTCGTGATCACGGGGGTTTGGTCGGGTCTACTCCGAGGAGGTTGAGTACG
>NZ_MAXA01000264.1 GCF_001854695.1 Parafrankia soli | reverse complement strand
GCGTCCGGCCCGCGCTCACCCTGGCCGGTCCCGCGGACGTAGATGATGTTCGGGTTGTGGGCGCGGATGTCCTCGACATCGATGTGCAGCTTGGTGCGCACGCTGGGCAGCTTGTTGGTGAGGAAGACATCGCAGGTGCCGGCGAGCTTGTAGAGGATGTCGCGGCCGGCCTGGGAGGTCAGGTCGAGGCCCAGGCTGCGCTTGCCACGGTTGGAGTGCTCCAGCAGCACGTGGACGTCCTTCGGGACGACCGCGACACCCGAGGACGCCAGCGCGCGCATCGCGTCCCCACGCTCGACGTGCTCGATCTTGATGACGTCGGCGCCCCAGTCGGACAGCAACGCGGACGCAGCGGGTACGAACGTGTGCTCAGCGACCTCGAGGATCCGTACACCCTGCATCACCGCGGTCATGAACACTCTCCCGCCCAGGAAGCGGTCGGCGTTCCTGCCGGCCGACAAGTATTTAACATTGACGTCGATACCAGCTTCTACTCGAGTCGGTCCAGGGACAGCCCGGCGCCCGTGTCGGGTGCCCCCGGGACGGGCTGCCGCCGGACGCCGCCGGCCGCGGCCCGCCGACACGCTCGGGCGGAGCCGCACAAACACCCCGCAACGCCTGTGACGACACTCTCATGTCGCCGTCGCAGAGGCCAGGAGCTCTCTCGGTAGCTGGTGATCGGCTTGTCGGCCGGTGGAGGTGCCGGTCGCGTCGGCGCGGTGCCGGCACCGACGCGGTGTCAGCGGGGCGCCATCCGCAGGGCGCCGTCGAGCCGGATGACCTCACCGTTGAGGTAGGAGTTCTCGAGCAGGTCGGTGGCCAGGCGGCCGAAATCGGCCGGCGTGCCCAGCCGCTTCGGGTGCGGCACCCCCGCGGCCAGGCCGTCACGGATGTCGTCGCGCAGGCGGCCCAGCATCGGGGTCTCGAACACGCCGGGGGCGATGGTGTTCACCCGGATCGCCCAGCTCGCCAGGTCCCGGGCCGCGACGATCGTCATCCCGCGCACGCCGGCCTTCGCGCTGGCGTAGGCGGTCTGCCCGATCTGGCCCTCGAAGGCCGCGACGGAGGCGGTCAGCACGATCGCGCCGCGGTCGCCGTCGAGCAGCTCCTCGTTCTTCGCCATCCGCTGCGCGGCCAGCCGCACGACGTTGTACGTGCCCACCAGGTTGATCCGGATGACGTCGGCGTAGCTGTCGAGCGGGCCGGCGTTGCCCTGCTTGTCGAGGATGCGGTTGCGGTCGCCGCCCCGGCCGGCGCAGTGCACGACGGCGCGCAGCGGGCCGGTGGTCTCGGCCTCGTCCAGCGCCGCGTCGAACTGCTCGGTGTCGGTGATGTCCGCGGCGACGAAACGCACACCGAGCTCGGCGGCGACGTCCTTGCCCGGCGACGACGGCAGGTCCACGACGGTGACCGCCGCACCGCGCTCCAGCAGGACCCGCACAGTACCCAGGCCCAGGCCCGACGCACCGCCGGTGACCAGAACAGACCTTCCGTTGAGCAGCACGAATCCTCCTGCACGAGTGTTTGGGATGGCGGCCGTCGAGGTGCCCGTGGTGGCAGCCGCGTCATGAATCACGACGAGTTGGACCCACGACGAGCTGCGTCCATGACAATTCGGCCGTAGTCGCGACAATATTGACGGCCGTGTCAGGCCGAGCCTACGCTGTGGTGCAGAGCACAGACCGCGCCTCGTTCCGCGGTCGACCGGCGGTACGGGCGCCCCGGCCTGGTCGTTCTCCCATACCCCTGCTCGTCGGCTCCTCGCCGACCCTGTCGGCGCGAGTCGTGCCGGCGCTGGTCTCCGTCGGCCGGCGCGCGGTGGCCGGTGCTCGCACCACATCGTCTGCCATACCGACTCCGGTGTCATATCGACGCGACTGTCACATCGACGCAGCTGTCACCTGATGCGGCCGTCAACGTCGTCGTCACACCGGAGCGGCCGTCACACGACGCCGCCGGCGCGGCTGTCGAGGGCATGTCGGGCTCGCCGTCATGCCCGAGGCCGCGCGTCCCGGCGTCCAGGAGGGGATGACAACCATGGGGAAGCACAGGGTCGTGCAGTGGGCGACCGGCAACATCGGCACGTACGCGTTACGTGCCGTCATCGAGCACCCTGGCCTCGAGCTGGCCGGTGTCTTCGTGCACTCGGCGGAGAAGGCGGGCCGCGACGCCGGTGACCTCGCCGGCGTCGGCGCGACCGGCGTGGCCGCGACCGCCGACGCCGACGAGGTCCTCGCGCTCGGCGCCGACTGCGTCCTCTACATGCCCAGGTACTTCGACGTCGACGAGGTCAGCCGGATCCTCGCCTCAGGCGCGAACATCGTCACGACCCGCGGCGAGTTCCACCGGCTGGAGGACATCGACCCCGAGGTGCGCAAGCAGGTCGAGGCGGCCTGCGAGCAGGGTGGCAGCTCCATCCACAGCACCGGCAGCAGCCCCGGGTTCATCTCGGAGGCGCTTCCCCTGGTGCTGTCCTCCATCCAGCGCCGGCTCGACCGGCTGGCCATCGCGGAGTTCGCCGACCTGTCACGGCGGGACTCGCCGGGCCTGCTGTTCGACGTGATGGGCTTCGGTCAGGCACCGGGCGAGTTCGACGAGGGCCGCCTCTCCCACGGCAAGACCAGCTTCGGCCCCTCGCTGAACCTCGTCGCCGACGCGCTCGGGATGCCGCTCGACGGGCTGGAGGCCTCCGGCGACGTGGGGACGTCGGCCAAGTCGGTGCACATCGCCGCCGGCACGCTGGAGGCGGGCACGGTGGTCGCCCAGCGGCTGACGGTGTCGGGCCTGCGCGGCGGCCGCGAGGTCATGAGCTTCCGGGCGACCTGGTACTGCACCGCCGACATCGAGCAGGACTGGGACATCCGCGCCACCGGCTGGCACGTCGCCGTCGAGGGTGACGCTCCCCTCGACATCGACCTGCGCTTCCCGATCCCGATGGAGCGCATGGCGGCGGTCGCGCCCGCGTACACCGCCAACCGTGCCGTCAACGCCGTGCCCACCGTCTGCGCGGCCGCGCCGGGCATCCGCACCACGGTCGACCTCCCGCAGATCTTCGCCACCGCGCTCGGATAACCGCGCGGCGCGGCGCGGTTTCCGGGACGCGGCACCCGGGTGCGCGGCGTGGTTGGGCTTGACGTCGCCAGGGCGCGATCGAGCGGGTCGGCGGCCGCCGAGCGCCCCCGCCGGCGGGGGCACCGGTTCGTTCTCACCGAACGGACGGTTGATTCGCTTGTCTCGAGAATGTAACTTTCAGTCATCCTTTCCGGGCATCGGGAGGTGGCGGCGGTCCGCGCCCCACCACCCGGCGACGTCGACCCGGCCGGCGCGACCGCGCGGGACGACGCGCGGGTGTTCGCGCACCGGCTCCGACGGCGGGTGCCCGGGAGTCGGCGCCGTGGGCTGGAGGAGCACATGAAGCACAGGACGATCGCGCGGGCGGCCGCATGAAGCCGCTCGGGGGGATCCGGGTTCTCGAGGTGGCGATGTACGGCTTCGTGCCGTCCGCGGGCGGCGTGCTCGCCGACTGGGGCGCCGAGGTCATCAAGGTCGAGCACGCCGTCACCGGCGACCCGCAGCGCGGGCTGAAGCAGACCGGCAATCTCAAGGTCGGCGACGGCCCGAACCCGAACATCGAGCACGCGAACCGCGGCAAGCGCAGCCTCGGCCTCGACATGTCGAAGCCGGAGGGCAAGGCGGTCCTCGAGGAACTGATCCGGCGCGCGGACGTGTTCCTGACCAGCTTCCTGCCACGCTCGCGCCGCAGCCTCGGCATCGACGTCGAGGACGTCCGCGCGATCAACCCGAAGATCATCTACGCTCGCGGGAGCGCGTTGGGCCCGCGCGGGGTGGAGTCGGAGAAGGGCGGCTTCGACATGACCGCCTTCTGGGCGCGTGCCTCCTGCGCGGCCAGCATCACCCCCCGCAGCCGCGACGGCATGACGCCGCCGCCCGGTCCGGCCTACGGGGACACGATCTCGGGCACGAACCTCGCCGGCGGGATCGCGGCGGCCCTGTTCCGGCGGGAACGCACCGGCGAGCCGTCCGTCGTCGACGTCTCGCTGCTGGGCAGTGGGCTGTGGGCGATGGGGCAGTCGATCGCCCTGTCGCTCCTGCTCGACGAGCCGCTGGTGGCCCCCGAGCCGGGTTCGCTCGCCTCACCCAACCCGCTGTCCGCGCTGTACCGGACCTCCGACGGCCGGTTCCTCTCGCTCGTCATGCTGCAGGCCGCCCGGTACTGGCCGGACGTCTGCCGCCACATCGACCGGCCGGAGCTGGCCGACGACCCGCGGTTCGCCTCCGCCGAGCTGATCGCGGCCAACGCCGAGGAGGCGGTGAAGCTGCTCAGGGAGGCGTTCGCCGCCCGCACCCTGGCGGAGTGGACCGAGCGGCTGGCCACGCTGTCCGGGCCGTGGGCCCCGGTACAGGACTCGTTGCAGGTGGGCGGCGACGCTCAGATCCGGGCGAACGAGTACCTGCTCCCGGCCGGGGAGATCGAGCTCGTCTCCAGCCCGGTCCAGTTCGACGTGTCCGCCCCCGAGCTCGGACCCGCCCCCGAGTTCGCCGCCCAGACCGAGGAGATCCTCATGGAGCTGGGTCTGGACTGGGACCGCATCATCGAGCTCAAGGGCGCCGGCGCGGTCACCTGAGCCTGCCGCCTGTCGCGGGCGGCCGGGCTACCGGCCGCCCGCGACAGCGACAGCGTCAGCGGGTGCGCTTCGTCGCCCGCTCGACGGCTGCCCAGTGCTCGTCGGCCACCCACAGCCGGGCGAAGGTGCGGGCCGACTCCTCGGCGCCGACCCCGTCGCTCATGACGTACTTGATCGCCCGGGCCGGGGGAGTGGCGAGCGACCTCGCCAGCGCGCGCCAGCCCGCGTCGAACTCGGCGCGGGGCAGGACCCGGTCGAGCAGGCCGAGCCGCTCCGCCTCGGCCGCGCCGAGGGTGACACCGGTGCCGGCGAGCAGCAGCGCCCGGCCCCGCCCGACCAGGTCCGCCAGGCGCTCGGCGCCGCCCCAGGCGGGCATGATCGCCAGGGTCGACTGGGTAAAACCGATCTTGATGTCGTCGGCGGCGACCCGGATGTCCGCGGCCACCGCGACCTCGGCGCCCCCGCCCAGCGCGTGCCCGTTGAGCGCGGCCACGACCGGGGCGGGGAAGTCCGCGATCCGGTCGCAGATCTGGCGCATCCGCAGCGCCATGCCGGTGGCCTCGTCCTCGGTGCGCAGTGCGGCGAGCTCCTTGAGGTCGCCGCCCGAGACGAAGGCCCGGTCGCCGGCGCCCCGGACGACGAGCGCGCCCGCGCCCGCGGCGGCGTCCAGTGCCTTCTCCAGCTCGCCCATGGTCGCCAGCGAGATGGCGTTGCGCGCCTCCGGCCGGTCGATGGTGATGACGGCGAGCCCATCATCCAGCTCAAGATCAATCACGGGCGCGACTCCACGGCTCGGGAACGGTCCACGGCTAACGAGGGGCCGAGAATCCGATTCTTTATAATGAAGAGTACCATTCCGGCCTGCTGGCAGGGGTCTGTCGGCGGCGTGCACGGCCGTCCCGCCACCTCCGCAGGCGCCCGCCGGCACCTGTCCGGCGACCGGCCGGCCGGCCGCAGCCGCCGGGTGCCAGGCACCGTCGTCGCGGTCGGTCGCGGGGGGAGAGGTGGAACTTGTCCTCTCTGCCTGAGAGAGTCTAGGTATCGTCAGAGATCGGAGCTCGCGTCATGCGCACGATCCCACCTGAGCTGGTCAAACGGTACGAGGACGAAGGGTGGTGGACGCCCGAGACGCTGGGCGGCCTGCTCGCCGCCGGCCTCGACGCGACCCCCGACGCGGAGTTCCGCGTCCACTCGGCGGTCCGGCCGTGGTCCGGGACGTTCCGCGACGTCGAGCAGGTCGCCCGCCGGCTCGCCGCCGGGCTGCGGGCCCGCGGCGTCGGCCCCGGTGACGTCGTCGTCTTCCAGCTGCCGAACTGGATGGAGGCGGCCGCCGTCTTCTGGGCGTCCTCCTTCCTCGGGGCGGTTGTGGTTCCCGTCGTGCACTTCTACGGGCGCAAAGAGCTCGGCTACATCCTGGAGCGGACCTCACCCAAGGTCTTCGTCACCGCCGAGGGCTTCGGGCGGATGGAGTACCAGCCCGACCTGAGCCGGGACGTCCCCGTCGTCGGCGTGGTCGGCCGCGACTTCGACGAGCTGCTCGCCGACGCCCCGCTGCCCGGCGTGATCGCCACCGATCCGGCCGCCCCGGCGGTGATCGCGTTCACCTCGGGAACCACCCGTGACCCCAAGGGGGTCATCCACACCCATCAGACCCTCGGCTTCGAGACGCGCCAGCTCGCCGGCCTCTACCCGCCGGACCGCGGCCGCCAGCTCACCGCCGCGCCGGTGGGGCACTTCATCGGCATGCTGAACGCGTTCCTGATCCCCGTCCTGGACGGCCGGCCGATCAACCTGGCCGACGTCTGGGACCCGGCCCGGGCCCTGGAACTGATGGTGAGCGACGGGCTGACCGTCGGCGGCGGCGCCACCTACTTCGTGACGAGCCTGCTGGACCACCCGAGCTTTTCGCTCGAGCAGCACCTGCCGGCGATGAAGTACGCCGGGCTGGGCGGGTCGTCCGTCCCAGCGGCGGTCACCACCCGGCTGGACGAGCTCGGCATCACCGTCTTCCGGTCCTACGGCAGCACCGAGCATCCGTCGATCACCGGCTCGCGCCACACCGCGCCGGCGGAGAAGCGGCTGTTCACCGACGGTGACCCGCTGCCCGGGGTGGAGATCCGGCTCGACGCCGACGGCGAGATCCTCAGCCGCGGCCCGGACCTCTGCCTCGGCTACCTCGACGAGGCCCTGACCGAGCAGGTCTTCGACGCCGACGGCTGGTACCGCACGGGCGATGTCGGTGTCCTCGACGCCGACGGTTACCTGACGATCGTCGACCGCAAGGCGGACTTCATCATCCGCGGCGGGGAGAACATCAGCGCGCTCGAGGTCGAGGAGGTCCTGCTCACCATGCCCGGGGTCGCCGAGGTCGCGGTGGTCGCGGCCCCCGACGCCAGGCTCGGCGAGCACGCCGCCGCGATCCTGCGGCTGCAGCCCGGGATCGGGCTGCCCACACTGGAAGAGGTGCGCGCGCACTTCGCGCGGGCCGGTCTGGCCCGGCAGAAGTGGCCCGAGGAGCTTCGCGCGATCGAGGACTTCCCCCGGACACCCAGCGGTAAGATCCAGAAGGCCGTGCTCCGGCGGGAGCTGCGCACCGTCCCGCAGGGAGACCGTCAGGGGGACCCATCGGGACACATTGCGGCTGGGCAGGGAAGAGAATAAGGTTCTCCTTATCAGTAAGGGAGGATCTCAATGTCTACGCGAGTGCCGCCGTACCCGATCTTCGACGCGGACAACCACCTGTACGAGACCCAGGACGCGTTCACCAAGTACCTGCCCGAGGAGTTCAAGGGCGCGATCCGGTACGTCGAGGTGGACGGCCGGACCAAGATCGCTGTCCGGGGTCACATCAGCGAGTACATCCCCAATCCGACCTTCGAGGTCGTCGCCCGGCCCGGTGCGCAGGAGGACTACTTCCGCATCGGCAACCCGGAGGGCAAGTCCTACCGGGAGATCATCGGCAAGCCGATGCGCTCGATCCCGGCCTTCCGTGAGCCGAAGTCCCGCCTCGAGCTCATGGACGAGCAGGGCATCGAGCGGACGCTGATGTTCCCGACGCTCGCGAGTCTGCTCGAGGAGCGGATGAGCGACGACCCGGAGCTGACCCACATCGTCATCCACGCGCTCAACGAGTGGCTGTACGAGACGTGGCAGTTCAACTACGAGAACCGGATCTTCACCACTCCGGTGATCACGCTGCCGATCGTCGAGAAGGCGATCGAGGAGCTGGAGTGGGTCGTCGAGCGCGGAGCGAAGGCGATCCTGATCCGCCCGGCGCCGGTCCCCGGGTTCAGCGGCTCGCGGTCGTTCGGCCTTCCGGAGTTCGACCCGTTCTGGGAGAAGGTCGTCGAGTACGACCTGCTGGTCACGCTGCACTCCTCGGACAGCGGCTACAGCCGGTACACCGACGACTGGGAGAGCAACAAGCGCGAGTTCCTGCCGTTCCAGCCGGACGTCTTCCGGATGATCGGCCAGTGGCGCCCGATCGAGGACTCGGTGGCCGCGCTGATCTGCCATGGCGCGCTGTCCCGGTTCCCCACCCTGAAGATCGCCGTCGTCGAGAACGGCGCCTCCTGGGTCGGCCCGCTGATCAAGACCCTGAAGGACGTCTACAAGAAGTACCCGCAGCAGTTCGCCGAGGAGCCGGTGTCGGTGCTGCGGCGCAACGTGCACATCAGCCCGTTCTGGGAAGAGAACATGGCCGACCTCGCCGAGCTGCTCGGCGTCGAGCGGGTGCTGTTCGGCTCGGACTTCCCGCACCCCGAGGGCCTCGGTGACCCGGCCAGCTTCGTCGACGAGCTCAAGAACCTCACCGACGAGGAGAAGGCCCTGATCATGGGCGGAAACCTGGCCAGGCTGATCTCGGGATGAAATGGGAAACCATCCCGGAGATGGTGCTGAGCGCGGCCGACCGCTTCGACGACGCCGAGGCGGTCGTCGACGGTGCGCTGCGCCTCACCTACACCGAGCTGGTCGACCGCATCCGTGCCGCCGCGGGCTCGTTCGCGGCGGCGGGGGTGGGTAAGGGCGACCGGGTCGCGATCTGGGCGCCGAACTCCGCCGAGTGGATCATCGCGGCCTTCGGGCTGCTGACCGCCGGCGGGGTTCTGGTGCCGGTGAACACCCGGTACAAGGCGGAGGAGGCCGACGACATCCTCCGCCGGAGCGGGGCCAAGATGGTCCTGGTCCAGGAGGGTTTCCTCGGGCAGGTCTACGCCGGCACCACCTGTGTCCCCGCCGTCGACATCAGGTCGGGCTTCCTGTCGAGCGGCGCGCCGCTCGACAGGCCGGTGGGCCAGGACGGCGACGAGACCGCCGACATCCTGTTCACCTCGGGCACGACCGGGCGTCCCAAGGGCGTCATGATGAACCACCGGCAGACGCTGCGGCTGTACGAGGAGTGGTGCGAACTCGCCGACCTGCGCGAGGGCGACCGCTACCTCTGCGTGAACCCGTTCTTCCACAACTTCGGGTACAAGGCGGGCCTCGTCGCGGCGCTCATCCGCGGCGCGACGATCGTGCCGATGGCGGTCTTCGAGATCGACAAGCTGATCGAGCTGGTCGAGCGCGAGAAGATCACGATGCTGCCCGGCCCGCCGACGCTCTACCACTCGCTGCTGGCGGTGCCGGACAAGACCGCGCTGGCCTCGCTCCGGTGCGCCGTCACCGGGTCGGCCGACATCCCCGTCGAGCTGATCCGGCGGATGCGTGACGAGCTGCCGTTTCAGTCGATCATGACCGGCTACGGCCTCACCGAGGCGGGGACGGCGACCGCGTCGAGGCCGGGCGACTCGTTCGAGGACATCGCGACCACGGTCGGCACCGCCTGCGACGGTGTCGAGGTGGCCGTCGCCGACGACGGCGAGGTGCTCGTCCGCGGGTACACGGTGATGCAGGGCTACCTCGACGACCCGGTCGCCACCGCCGAGGCGATCGACCCCGACGGCTGGCTGCACACCGGTGACCTCGGCACGCTCGACGAGCGGGGGCACCTGCGGATCGTCGGCCGCAAGAAGGACATGTTCATCGTCGGGGGCTTCAACGCCTACCCGGCCGAGATCGAGGGGTTCCTGCTCGAGCACCCCGCGGTCGCGCAGGCGGCCGTCATCGGCGTCCCGGACGAGCGGATGGGCGAGGTCGGCAAGGCCTTCGTCGTCCGGCGCGCCCCGGTCACCGCGGACGAGCTGATCACCTGGAGCAAGGGCAGGATGGCGGGGTTCAAGGTGCCGAGGACGGTGGAGTTCCTCGAGAGCCTCCCGCTGAACGCCTCGGGCAAGGTGATGAAGGACCACCTGCGGTGACCGGGTTTCCGGGGACCGCGCGCCGCCGGCAGCCGGCGCGCGGTCGGTACCCGGTGAGCGCCGCGGCCCCGGGGCCGCGGCCGGTGTCGACGTTCCGTCTCCAGAAAGTGTCGAAGCGACGATGAGCGATTCTGTCCAGACCAACTCCGGCCTGCCGGTGGAGCCGGTGTACGGGCCGGCGGACCGCGCCACCGAGCCTCCCGCGCCGGGCCGTTTCCCGTTCACCCGGGGTAACTACGCCGCCGGGTACCGCGGGCGCACGTGGACGTTCCGCCAGTACTCCGGCTTCGGTACAGCCGAGGAGTCCAACAGCCGGTACCGCTACCTGCTGGAGCAGGGCGGCACGGGCCTGTCGGTGGCCCTCGACCTGCCCACTCAGTGCGGGTACGACTCCGACGACCCGGAGGTGACCGAGGAGGTCGGCCGGGTCGGCGTCGCGGTCGACACGCTCGCCGACGCCGAGGTGCTCTTCGAGGGCATCCCGCTGGACAAGATCAGCACCAGCTTCACGATCAACGGCACCGCCGCGATCCTGTTGGCCTTCTACGTGGCGGCCGCGGAGCGCTCCGGCGTGCCCCGGGCCAAGCTGACCGGGACGATCCAGAACGACATCCTCAAGGAGTACGCCTCCCGCGGGACGTGGATCTGGCCGCCGGAGCCGTCGCTGCGCCTGATCRCCGACACCATCGAGTTCTGCGCCGAGGAGGTGCCGCGCTTCAACGCGATCTCGGTCGCCGGCGCGCACTTCCGGGACGCCGGCGCCAACGCGGTGCAGGAGATGGCGTTCACCCTCGCCGACGGCGTCACCTACTGCGACACGGTGATCGAGCGCGGTCGGCTGTCGATCGAGAAGTTCGCGCCGCAGGTGTCGTTCTTCTTCTACACCCACGGCGACTTCTTCGAGGAGATCGCCAAGTACCGGGCGGGCCGGCGGCGGTGGGCGACCATCGTCCGGGAGCGCTACGGCGCGACCGCCGACAAGGCGTCGATGTTCCGCTTCGGCTGCGTCGCCGGTGGGGCCTCGCTGTACGCGCCGCAGGCGCAGAACAACATCGTCCGGGTCGCGTACGAGGCGATGGCGTCGGTGCTCGGCGGCGTGCAGTCGATGTTCACCGCGGCCTGGGACGAGCCGTTCGCGCTGCCCAGCGAGGAGTCGGCGACGCTCGCGCTGCGCACCCAGCAGATCCTCGCCTACGAGACCGGCGTGACCCGCACCGCCGACCCGCTCGGCGGCTCGTACTTCGTCGAGGCGCTCACCGACGCCACCGAGGCCCGCATCATCGAGATCATGGACGACCTCGAGCAGCACGGCGGCATGGTCCGCGCGATCGAGGACGGCTATCTCCAGGGCATGATCGCCGACGAGGCGTACAAGCTGCACCAGGACATCGAGAACGGAACGGTGCCGATCGTCGGCGTGAACCGGTTCGTCTCCGACGAGCCCGCGCCGGACCTCGCCACCTACGAACTGGACGCCGAAGGCCGCGAGCGGCAGCTGAAGCGGCTGGCGAAGGTCAAGGGCGAGCGCGACGCCGCGGCCGTCCGGGCCAGCCTCGACACGCTGGCCCGCGCCGCGGAGGGGAATGGGAACCTGATGCACAACCTGATCGACTGCGCCAACGCCTACTGCACAGTGGGCGAGATGGTCGCCACCCTCAAGAACGTCTGGGGCGAGTTCCAGCAGCCGGTGGTGTTCTGATGCCGGCGCGAGTACTGGTCGCCAAGCCCGGCCTGGACGGGCACGACCGCGGGGCCAAGATCGTCGCGCGGGCGTTGCGCGACGCCGGCTTCGAGGTCGTGTTCACCGGCATCCGGCAGCGCGTCGAGGACATCGTGACCATCGCGCTGCAGGAGGACGTCGCGGTCGTCGGGCTGAGCATCCTCTCCGGCGCGCACATCGCGCTGACCACGCGCACCATCGAGGCGCTGCGGGCGGCGGACGCGGCCGACATCGCCGTCGTCGTCGGCGGCACCATCCCGCCGGCGGACGTCCCCAAGCTGCTCGAGGCGGGCGCCGCCGGGGTGTTCCCGACCGGCACCCCGCTCGAGCAGCTGGTCACCGAGGTCCGCGCGCTGACCTCGACACCCACCCCGTCCTGATCCGGGGCACGGGCGCAGCGAGACATCGGAAACATTCGAGACCTGGAGGGGTCCAGTGCGGGTCGGCGTGATGATCGGACCGGAGCGGGGTGACTCCGCGCGCAAGGTCGGGCGGATGATCGACGACGTGTTGTGGGCCGAGAGCGCGGGGATGGACACCGCCTGGATCCCCCAGGTGCCCTCGGACTTCGACGCCCTGATCGCCGTCTCGCTGATGGGCGCGCGCACGGAGCGGATCGAGCTGGGCACGGCGGTCGTCCCGCTGCAGGCCCAGCACCCGGTGGCGCTGGCGCGCCAGACGCTGTCCGCGCAGGCGGCGACCAACGGGCGGCTGGCGCTGGGCGTCGGGCCGTCGCACCACTGGATCGTGCGGGACATGCTCGGCCTGCCCTACGACAAGCCGGCGGCGTTCACCCGGGACTACCTCCAGGTTCTCCAGGTGGCGCTGCACGGGCCCGGCCCGGTGGACGTCGAGAACGACACGTTCCGGGTGCACAACCCGCTGGAGATCGGCCCGATCGCCCCGCTGCCCGTGTTCGTGGCCGCGCTCGGCCCGGTCATGCTGCGCATCGCCGGCGAGCACGCCGACGGGACGGTGCTGTGGCTGGCCGACGAGCGCGCCGTCGCCGACCACGTGGCGCCCCGGATCACCAAGGCCGCCCAGGAGGCGGGCCGCCCGGCGCCGCGGATCGTGGCGGGCATCCCGGTCTGCCTGTGCCTGCCGTCCGAGGTCGACAAAGCCCGGGAGCGGGCGAACCGCATCCTCGGCGAGGCCGAGGTCTCCCCGAACTACCAGCGGCTGCTCGACCAGGGCGACGCGACGAGCGTCGGCGACCTGTGCGCGGCCGGCGACGAGGCGGCCATCCTCGCCCGGTTCCGGCAGTTCGCCGACGCGGGGGTCACCGACCTCTCCGTGCGGCTGCTGCCCATCGGCGAGAACCGGGACGAGCTGGTCGCGTCCAAGCGCCGGACCCGGGAAGTGATCGCCGCCCTCGCGGCGGAAGTGAGATGAGCGCCGGACCGCTCGACGGCATCCGCATCCTCGAGGTCGGCCACATCCTCGCCGGCCCGTACGCGACGATGGTGCTCGCCGACCTCGGCGCGGAGGTCACCAAGCTCGAGCCGCCGGGCGGAGATCTCTCCCGGCAGGTGAGCGACGCCTACTTCGCCAGCATCAACCGTGGCAAGYGCAGCATCCGCCTCGACCTGACCAGCGAGGACGGCCGGGCCCGGCTCGGCGAGCTCGCCGCCGACGCGCACGCGCTGCTGGTCAACCTCAAGCCGTCGGCGATCCGCCGGTTCGGCCTGACCTACGAGGACCTGCGCAAGTACAACGAGAAGCTCGTCTGCGTCGCGCTGACCGGCTTCGGCCTGTCGGCGGGTGACGACCCGGCGTTCGACTACGTGATCCAGGCCGCCACGGGCATCGCCGCGCTCACCGGCGACCCGGACGGCCCGCCGACGCTGCCCGGCTACTCCTCGGCGGACAACTCCGCCGGCCTCACCGCCGCGGTCGCGCTGCTGGCCCAGATCGTATCCGGCCACGGCGGCCAGCTCGAGGTCTCGCTGCGCGACGTGATGCTCTCCCAGCTCAACTACCGCGCGGCGGCCTACCTCAACGACGGGGTCGAGCCGCGCCGGCTGCCCTTCGGCGCGCACTCCTACTACGTCCCCGCCCAGCTCTTCCCGACCGCGGACGGCTACCTCGCCCTGTTCGTCACCCACGACGGCTTCTGGCGCTCGTTCGCCACCGAGGCGGGGGTGAGCGGCTTCGCGACGATGGCCGAGCGCGCGGCGCGGCGCGAGGAGGTCCTCGCGGTGGTCACCGCGGCCCTCGCCGCGGACACCGCCGCGAACTGGGAGGACCGGCTGCGGCGGCTGGGTGTGCCTGCGGCGAAGGTGCGCACGCTGCCCGAGGCACTGGCGGCCACCCCCGAGGTCGTGGTGACCGCCGGCGACTTCCGGCTCGTCGGCAGCCCGATCCGCGTAGCGGGCTACGAGCCCGTCTACGGGCCGCCGCCTCGCCTGGGCGAGCACGGCGGCCTCGCCGATCATTCGTAGCGGACGACCGTCGAGCCCGAGTCGGGCACTCCCTGGCAGGTCAGGATGTAGCCGTCGTCGATCTCGTCCTGGGTGAGGGCATCGTTGACCCGCATCGTCGCGGTGCCCTCCTCCAGCTTCGCGATGCAGGTGGCGCAGGTCCCGGATTCACAGGAGAACGGCGGGGCGAGGCCGCCGCGCCGCGCGCTTTCGAGAAGGGTCTCGCCCTCGCGCCTGGATACGGAGATCTTCTTCCGGCCGAGGAAGATGGTGACGGTTCCCTCGACCTCCTCACCGGCGGGCTCGGTGCTGGCCGGTGTGCCGAAGCGTTCGACGAAGACCCGCCCCGGCCCGGGAAACGCGCTCTCGACGAGATCCATGAACGGCTCGGGGCCGCAGATGTAGCAGTCGGCGTTGCCGTCGGCGCCGACGAACGCCTTGACGGCGGCGTCATCGAGGAATCCGCTGTCCGCGTCGAGGTGGCGCACGACGGAAAGGCGGTCCGGGTACTTCTCGACAAGCTCCGCGAGCGCCCGCTCGAAGATCATTGACGGCTTGTCGCGGTCGGCGCACAGCAGCCGGACAGTGCGGTCCGTGTTCGACAGCGCGCTCTTCGCCAGCGAGATGATCGGAGTGATTCCACTGCCGCCACAGAAACCCAGCAGGGGGACGTCGGTCTCCTGGAGGCAGAAGATGCCCTTGGGCTCGGTGACCTCGACCTCGTCGCCCGCGGTGACGTTGTCGATCAGCCAGTTCGACACCCGGCCGCCCGGCACCCGCTTGACCGTGGTCATGAGCTCGGAGTCGGTCTCCGGGGCGCTGGACATCGAATACGAGCGCAGGAGCTCCTCGCCGTCGATCTGCACTCGGAAGGTGACGAACTGACCGGCCCGGTACGTGAACGATCCCTCGCGCGGAGCGAGCACGAAGGTACGCGCATCGGCGGTCTCGTGAACGGTCCGGGTGACGGTCGCCCTCTGGAACAGAGGGGCTCTCGGCATCGACGGCCTCCTTCTGGTATGAAGATTCTGCTGGAGTGAGAATATAATTTCCGCAGCACCTGCGTCGTCCCGTGCCCGCCTCCGCGTTGACGTGACCGTCCGAAAGGAGCGGCAGTGAGTGACCGCCCCGCGCTCGTCTTCGAGGAACAGCGGTACAGCCTGGAGCGACTCGACGCGCTGACCGACGGGCTGGCCACGGGATTGGCGAAACATGGAGTCCGGGCTGGGGAACGCGTCGCACTGATGGCCTCGAACCGGCCGGAGTTCGTACTGGCCGTCCGGGCCGTCTGGCGACTGGGCGCGGCTATCGTACTGCTGAGTCCGTCCTGGCGGCGGGCCGAGATCGAGCACGCGCTGGCCGTCACCGAGCCCGCGCATGCCGTCGGTGACCAGGACGCGCTGGCCGAGCTGCTGCCGATGTGGCACCTTGACGAGCCGATCGGCGCGGGGGAGGGGCCGTTCCCGACACCGGACCCGCACGCCGACGCGCTACTGGTCTTCAGCTCCGGTACGACCGGCCTGCCGAAGGCCGCCCGGCACACGCGGGCCTCGTTCGGCGCGGCCGTCGGGCACTGGCGCGACGCACTCGGTCTCACCGCCGCGGACCGCGTCCAGATCACCACCCCGCCCTCGCACATCCTCGGCCTGCTCAACATCGTCACCGCCCTGGAGACCGGCGCCTGGATGCGGCTGCACCGCCGGTTCGACCTCGAGCTGATGCTGCGCTCGATCGAGACCGACCGGATCACCGTCGAGATGGCCGTCGCGCCGATCGCGCTGGCCATCGCCGCCCACCCCACGCTGGAGTCCTTCGACCTGTCGTCGCTGCGGTACATCATGTGGGGCGCGACACCGGTGACGGCCAGCGTCGCCGAGACCGTCACCAGACGCACGGGCGTCGGCTGGGTGCCCGCCTACGGGGCCAGTGAGCTGCCGGTCATCGCCTGCAACCCGCTCGAGGGGGCCCGGCTCGACAGCGTCGGCCGGGCCGTCCCGGGCGTGCGGCTGCGGGTGGTCTCGCTGGAGAGCGGAGTGCCGGTCGGCCCCGGCGAGACCGGCGAGATCCAGGCCCGCGCGGAGTCGCTGATGGCCGGCTACCTGCCCGCCGAGGCGACGGCGGACGCGTTCGACGACGGCTGGTACCGCACCGGCGACGTCGGCAACCTCGACGCGGAYGGGTGGCTCCGGCTCACCGACCGGGTCAAGGAGATGGTCAAGGTGCGCGGCTTCCAGGTCGCGCCCGCCGAGGTCGAGGGTGTGCTGCACGCGCACCCCGCGGTCGCCGACTGCGCCGTGTTCGGCCTCCCCGACACGGCCGACGGCGAGGTGCTCGTCGCGGCCGTCGTGACGAGTACCCAGGTCGACCCGGCGGAGCTCGTCGCGTGGGTGGGCGAACGGCTCGCCTCCTACAAGCGGCCCCGCCGGATCGAGCTCGTGGAAGAAATCCCCCGCCTGCCCTCGGGCAAGGTACTGCGGCGAGTCCTCAAGGAGCGCTATGGACGTACGTCTGACGACTGAGCAGCGGGAGCTGCGCGAGGCGGCCGCCCGGCTGGCCGACGACCTCGGCCCGGGATCCGTCATCGATCTCGACGACGCCGACCGCGCGGCGCGGCTGGAGAAGGCGGTCGCCGCCACCGGGTGGCGCTCGCTGCGCTCCGACGGCGCCTCCGGGGTCGAGGTCGCCCTCGTCGTGGAGGAGTTCGCCCGCGGCCTGGTCGACGTCCCCTTCCTCGGGCCCGTGCTCGCCGACGACCTGCAGGCCAGGTCCGGCGCGGCGGTCGAGTCGGTGGCGCTCGCCGTCGGCGGCGAGGCGGTGGACGCCCGCGGCCTGAGCGCCGCCCTGCGCCTGGTCGACAACCGGGTCGAGACGACCGGCGTCGGCGAGCCGGTGTTCGGGATCGACCTCACCCGGACGAACGCCGCCGTCACCGACCCCGTCACCGCGGTCGGGGAGCTCGCGGCGGACGCCGCGCAGCGCTGGCAGGCGCTGGCGCTGGTCGTCACCACCGCCGACATCCTCGGCGCCGCCCGCGGCGCGCACGCGCTGGCCTGCGACTACGCGAAGGTACGCACCCAGTACGGCAAGACGATCGGGTCGTTCCAGGCGGTGGCCCACCTGCTCGCCGAGAGCCTCGCGCTGATCGAGGGCTCGGTCAGCATCCTGCGCTACGCCGCCTGGGCGGTCGACGAGCTGGATCCGGCGGAGGCGCTGCGGGCCGGCCGGTTCGCGAAGGTCTACACCGAGCGCGCCGCGCGGACCATCTGCGAGACGTCGATCCAGGTGCACGGCGGCATCGGCAACACCTGGGAGTGCCTCGCCCACGTCTTCCTGCGCCGCGCGCTGACGTCCGGCGCGCTGTTCCCCGTCTCTCTGGAGGAGATCGACCTTGGACTTTCGTGACTCGCCGGAGGAGGCCGCCTTCCGTACGCGGCTGCAGGACTGGCTCGCCGAGAACGCGAAGAACTTCCCGACGTCGGGTGACGAGTACTGGGCCAAGGCGGCGCAGTGGCACCAGGCCCTTTACTCGGGCGGGTTCTTCGGGACCTCCTGGCCGAAGGCGTACGGCGGCCAGGAGCTGCCACCCGTCTACGACGTGATCGTCGACGAGGAGCTGGCCCGCGCCGGCGCGCCGGCGCGGCCGAGCCTGGGCTACCTGGTCATCGGCCTGGGCCGGCACGGCAGCGAGGAGCTGCGGCAGCGGTTCCTGCCGGGCATGATCAACGGCACCGAGCGCTGGTGCCAGGGCTTCAGCGAGCCCGGCGCCGGCTCCGACCTGGCCTCCCTGACCACGACGGCCACCCTGGAGGGCGACCACTACGTCCTCAACGGCCACAAGATCTGGACGAGCTACTCCGATGACGCCGACTGGTGCCTCGTGCTCGCCCGCACCGACCCGGACGCCCCACGGCACAAGGGCATCTCCGGATTCATCGTGAACATGCACCAGCCGGGCATCGAGCAGCGTCCGCTGCCGATGATCAGCGGGGTGACCAAGGAGTTCGGCCAGGTCCTGTTCGACGGCGCGACGGTGCCGGCCGACCAGATGGTAGGCGCGCCCGGCGAGGGCTGGAAGCTGGCCATGACGGTCGTCAGCCACGAGCGGGAGCCCTCGACGCTGGGCTTCACCGCGCGGTACGGAAAGACCGTGCGCAACCTGGCGGCCCGCCTGGACGGGGAGCCGTCGGAGTCACTGCGGTGGGCCGCCGTGCAGACCGAGATGCTGCGCCTGCACGTGCGCCGGCGGCTGTCCGAGCAGCTCGACGGGCTCAGCCACGGCCCGGACGGCTCGCTGGACAAGCTGTTGATGACCTGGGTCGAGCAGTCGGTGGGGCACGCGTCGCTGGACGCGGGCGGCACTCGCGACGCCGAGCTGCTGGGCACCTACCTCTACAGCCGCTCGCAGAGCGTCATGGGCGGTACGTCGCAGATCCAGAAGAACATCATCGCGACCCGCATCATCGGTCTGCAGGCCTGACCCGGGACGGGTGCCTGCCGCCGGTCGGCGGTGGCGCGGGGAGCAGCTCCCCGCGCCACCGCCGAGGCGGTGCGGGGACTACTTCGGCGGGAAGCGCAGCGCGCCGTCGAGGCGGATGACCTCGCCGTTGAGGTAGTCGTTGGTGATGAGCTGCTCGGCGAGCGAGGCGTACTCGGGCGACTGGCCCATCCGCTTCGGGAAGGGGACCTGCGGGCCCCAGTAGGCCTCCAGCTTCTCCCCGGCCTTGCCGTAGGCCGGGGTCAGGATCGTGCCCGGAGCGATCGCGTTCACGCGGATGCCCAGCGGCGACAGGTCACGCGCGGCGACCAGCGTCATGGAGATGACGCCACCCTTGGCGGCGGAGTAGGCGATCTGGCCGATCTGCCCCTCGAAGCCGGCGATCGACGCGGTGTTGACGATGACGCCCCGGGCGCCGCCCTCGAGCGGCTCCTCCTGGGCGATGGCGGCCGCCACCAGCCGGGTCACGTTGAACACCGCGGTCAGGTAGTACGTGACGGTCGTCGTGAAGGCGTCCAGGCTGTGCGGCGAGCCGTCCTTGCCGACGAGCCGACCGCCGCCGGCCGGGCCGCCGTGGGTGTCGACCGAGATCCGCAGCGGGCCCAGCGTCTTGGCCTCGGCGATCGCGGCGAGGATGTCCTCCTCCGAGGTCGCGTCCACGTGGACGTAGCGGATGCCCAGCTCGGACTCCAGCGCCTTGCCCTTCTCGTCCGCGACGTCGGCCACGACGACCTTCGCGCCCGCGGCGTGGAGACGGCGGACGGTGGCCTCCCCGAGGCCGCCGGTTCCACCGACGACGAGGGCGGAGTTTCCGCTGATCTGCATTAAGGTTTCCCTCTCTTGCTAGCCGCACTTTCGATCTGGAAGACTAACATTCTCATGAATGCGATCACGATCAAGAGCGCAGCCGCTTCGGTCGATGTGCGGCCCCGGATCTCGCGGGCCGTCTGTTCTGGTGCACACGTCGGTTCCGTCGGGGCCGCCGGCGTTACCGGCCGTGGCACGTCCCCAGCCGGCCCGCACATCGGACCCCGGTGAACATTCTGGAGACTGTGGCCGCCGCGCGCGCTGGTTCACTGCGCGCCGTCGGCCGGTTGCTGAGTCAGGTCGAGGGCGCCGGCCGTGACCAGGTGCTGGCGGCCCTCGAGCCGGCCACCGCCCGGGTGATCGGCGTGACGGGCCCGCCCGGCGCGGGCAAGTCGACCACGATCGGCGCGCTCGTCGGCGCCTACCGGGAGCGCGGCCTGCGGGTCGCGGTGCTCGCCGTGGACCCGTCCTCGCCCTACAGCGGCGGGGCGCTGCTCGGCGACCGGATCCGGATGGCCTCGCACACGAACGACCCCGACGTCCTCATCCGCTCGCTGGCCGCCCGCGGCCACCTGGGCGGGCTCGCCGCGGCCGTGCCGGCCGCCGTACGGGTGCTCGCCAACCTGGCCTACGACCTGGTCCTGGTGGAGACGGTCGGGGTCGGCCAGTCCGAGATCGAGATCGCCGCCGTCGCCGACCCGACGATCGTCGTGCTGACGCCGGGCGCCGGCGACGCCGTCCAGGCGGCCAAGGCGGGCCTGTTGGAGGTCGCCGACCTGCTGGTCGTCAACAAGGCCGACCGCGACGGCGCCGACCAGACCGTGCGTGACCTGCATCTTGAGGTCGACGCCCCGATCCTCACCCTCGTCGCTTCCAAGGGGGAGGGCCTGGCCGCGCTGGTCGAGGCGATCGACGCCCACCACCGCGCCGACACCCTCGCCCGCCGGACGGCCCGCGCGCACGCCCAGATCCTCTCGCTGGCGCAGACCCGCCTACGGGAGCACCCGGATCTCGGCCGGCTCGCCGACGAGGTGGCCAACGGCCGGCGCGATCCCTACGCGGCGGCCGAGCTGCTGCTCGGCGGCCTGCCCGAGAAGGCCTGACGGCGCGGAGAAAGACCTTCTCGGCGGCGGGCGACGCGGCGTATCGCCCGGCCGTGTCCAGGCGGATCCGATCAGGTGGTCTGCACACCACCGGTGAAACCGGTGAGGCAGAAATCCCACACTTCCTCGACGGTGATCGGATGTACGTTCTCGTCCTCGGACACCCCGTTGGACTGGGCCAGGAACATGACGGTCTGCATCACCATCGCGGCGGCGCGGCGTGGCTTGAGATCGGGGCGCAACTGACCGGCCGCGGCGGCCCTCGTCATCATGTCGGTGATCAGGGCGAGCAGCGGCGCGTGCGCGACCTTGACCTCGGCCGGGTGCGAGACCAGCAGCTGCGGGGCGAAGTCGGTGAACAGGGGCCGCTGCTGGCGGGCCCGGTCGGAGTGGCTCTGCTCGTACAGCAGGCGGACGGTGATCCTGAGCTGGCCCAGCGGGTCGGGCTCCGCGGCGGAGGCCTCGCGGATCTGCCGGGCGGACTCGTTGAGGGCGTCCTCGAACAGGGCGAGCAGGAGCTCGTGCTTGCCGCTGAAGTGCTGGTAGAAGCTGCGCAGCGACTGGCGTGACCGGTCGACGACCTCCTGCACGGTGAGGTCGATCGAACCCTTCTCGGCGATGATCGCCTGGGCCGCGTCAAGGAACTGGACGACACGCTGCTCGGCCCGGAGCTTGGCCGCCCGGGTCGAGCGCTCGACGGCACGCTGCTTCCAGGCCGGCTCTTCGGTCGGCGTGATCACGGGCAGCTCCGTCTTCTGTGCCATGTACAGAAAGTACTGCACTGCTGCGCAGACATACTGCTAACACAGCAGGTGGACCCACTCCGGTGCCGTCGAGATCATAGCTATCGATCAATGAGAATGATATTCTCGCACCTGTTCGGCGTGAAGGACCACAGGAGTGGTCCATACGTGACCTGGCACGTGCAAACCGACTCTGGGATGTTGGAAGGGTCGGCGGGGGGGGGTCGGTCCCTCCGCGCGCACCGGGCCGGCAGGTGTGCCGTCCCCGGGGTGTTGTCGGGCAGTGTGTGCTCTCAAGGAGCCGATGTGACGATCTTCGCTGACCCGCGTGGCGGCACGGGAGGCCCGGCCGTGGCGCCCCTCGCCCGCCCCGCCGCGGCCGGCGCCGCCGCCGACGCGAGCCCGGGAGGGCGAGATGCTCTTTGAGTTCGACTCCGACCAGCGGCTGTGGCAGAAGACGATCCACGAGGTCCTGGTCAAGGAATGCCCGCCGGCGCTGATCCGCGGGATCGCCGACGAGGGCGCCGACCCCGCCCCGCTGTGGCGGGTCTACGCCGACCTCGGCTGGACCGAGCTGACCGAGCCCAGTGAGGCCGTGGAGCTGGCGATCGTCCTCGAGGAGCTCGGCTGGGCGACCGACCCGACCCCCTATCTGGCGACGATGACCTGGTTCACCCCGCTCGCCCCGGGGGTCGCCGATGGGGGCCAGACCGGCAGCGCCGTCCTGGACGGCGTGTCCGCCCGGCGTGACCGCGACGGCTGGGTCCTCAGTGGCGTCGCGCGGCACGTCCTCGACGGTGACCGCGCCGACCGGCTGGCCGTCGTGACCGACGCGGGGGTCTTCGCCGTCCCCGCGGCTGATGTGCGGGCCACCCGGGTCGACGTCTTCGACCCCACGCTGCACATCGCCGAGGTCTCGCTGCCCGGCGTCCGGGTCGGCGACGACGCGCGCACGGGCGCCGACCCACGGGCGGCCCGGGACCTCGCGCTCACCGGGCTGGCCCTCACGATCGTCGGGGCCTGCCGCCGTGTCCTGGAGCTGACGCTCGACCACGTGCGCACCCGCGAGCAGTTCGGTGCGCCGATCGGGTCGTTCCAGGCCGTCAAGCACAAGGCGGTGGACATGCACGTGGCGCTGGAACGCGCCCGCGCGCTGGCCTACTTCGCGGCGCTGACGATCGCGGCCGACGACCCGCGCCGCCGGCTCGCCGCCTCCATGGCCAAAGCCGCCGCCGGCGAGTGCCAGTCGGTGGTGTTCCGCAACGGCCTGCAGCTTTTCGGAGCCATGGGCTTCACCTGGGAGAACGACCTGCAGTTCGCGCTCAAGCGGGCCGTCGCGGGCGAGCTGCTGCTCGGCGGCGCCGCCGAGCACCGGGCGCTGATCGCCGAGGAGTACCGTGCAGCTCACGTTTGATGCCGACGTCGAGAGGTTCCGGGCCGAGTTCGCGGCCTTCCTGGACGCGAACCTGCCCAGCGAGGCCGAGACCGGCGAGCGCGCCTACTCCAGCGCGCACGTCCCCGAGTGGGCGCGGCGCTGGCAGCGGCTGCTGTTCGACTCCGGCTGGCTGCTGCCGGGCAATCCGCCGGAGTTCGGCGGGCGCAACGCCTCCATCCTCGAGCAGTACGTCCACCTCGAGGAGCTGGACCGCCGGCGCATCTACCACAGCTTCAACCCGCAGGGGCTCGGCATCATCGCCGCCTCGCTGCTGTCGTTCGGCTCCGAGGAGCAGAAGCGTCGCTGGGCGGTGCCGATCCTGCGGGTCGAGATCACCGCGGCGCTCGGGATGAGCGAGCCCGGCGCCGGCTCCGACCTGGCCTCGCTGCGCACCCGGGCGGTGCTCGACGGCGACCACTTCGTGGTGAACGGGCAGAAGATCTGGACGTCCGGCGCCCACGACGCGGACGTGCTGCTCACCTTCGTCCGCACCGACCCGGACGCGCCCAAGCACAAGGGCATCAGCGTGCTGCTGATCCCCACCGACACCCCCGGCGTCACCCGCCGGCCCTTCGGCTCCCTGATCGACCGCGACGACGTCGACTTCAACGAGGTCTTCTTCGACGACGTCCGGGTGCCGGCGGAGAACCTCGTCGGCGCGCTGAACAACGGCTGGCACGTCGCGAACGGCTCGCTCGGCCACGAGCGCACCCTGCTGTGGCTGAGCTTCGCGCTGCGGCTGGAGGAGCTCGCCCGCGACTTCCGTCCCGTCGACGCGCTCGACCGCGACGCGTACGCACGGCTCGTCATGGACGCCCAGGCGCTGCGGCTGCTCGGTTCGGCGGCGCTGGCGCGGGCCGCGCGCGGCGAGCAGGACGTCGCCGCGCTGTCCGTTCTGAAGCTGCTCGGGTCGGAGGCGGTGCAGAAGGCCTCGGAGCAGGCGATGGAGTCAGCCGGGGTGGCGGCACTCGAGCATCCCGGGATGACCGCGCCATACGCTCATCTCAATCTCGAGGCGTTCTCCGCCGGGTGGTTCGAGCGCTACGCGCGGTCGTTCGCCGGCACCATCGCCGGGGGCACCTCGGAGATCCAGCGCACGATCGTCGCCGAGCGCGTGCTCGGTCTGCCCCGGAGCTGAGGAGCCAGGCTTGTTAATTCTCTACGACGTCGCCGACGGGATCGCGACGATCACCCTCAACCGCCCCGAGGTCGCGAACGCGCAGAACGGACCGCTCCTCGAGGAGCTCGACGCGGCGTGGACGAAGGCGGCGGCCGACAAGGACGTGGCGGTGATCGTGCTGCGCGCGGAGGGGAAGCACTTCTCCGCCGGGCACGACCTGAAGTCCGGTCAGCCGCTCCCCGATAAAATCACCCTGGAGATGCTCTACGAGCTGGAGGCACGGCGCTACCTGGAGTTCTCGCTGCGGTGGCGCAACGTTCCCAAGCCGTCGATCGCGGCGGTGCAGGGGCGCTGCATCTCGGGCGGGCTGCTGCTGTRCTGGCCGTGCGACCTGATCATCGCGGCCGAGGACGCGCTGTTCTCCGACCCCGTCGTCGCCATGGGCATCGGCGGTGTCGAGTACCACGGGCACACCTGGGAGCTCGGCCCGCGCAAGGCCAAGGAGATCCTCTTCACCGGGCGCGCGGTCACCGCCACCGAGGCCGAGAAGATCGGCATGGTCAACAAGGTGGTGCCCCGCGACCAGCTCGACACCGAGACCCGCGCGCTGGCCCAGCACATCGCGACGATGCCCAGCTTCGGGCTCCGGCAGGCCAAGCGCGCGGTCAACCAGACCCTCGACGTGCAGGGCTTCTACGCCGCGATCCAGTCGGTGTTCGACGTCCACCAGACCGGGCACGGCAACGCGCTGAGCGTCAGCGGATGGCCGGTCCTGGTCAACCTGGACCAGATGAAGTCAGCGATCAAGAAGGCCGACTAGGTCTGACCGGCCGGCCCGGAACAGGGCCGACCGGTCTGGTGGGCCGGTTCGGACCCAGGCCGACCAGGGTTCGGCGGGCCGGTCCGGCGCAACAAGGTCAACGGAGCCGGCCTGCCGGCCCGAGACACAGCCGACGGCGGCGGGCGGGGGCGCGTGACGGCCCCGCCGGCCGCCTTTAGCCGCGCGTCGCCCGCCGACGCCGGCACAGCCCGGGAGGCAGCATGACCGCAACGGACGAACGCACCCTCGGCGGCACCGCGGGCGGCGGGCCGCGCCCGCTGGAGGGGCTGCTCGTCGTCGGTCTCGAGCAGGCCGTTGCGGCACCGATCGCCACCCGGCACCTCGCGGACATGGGCGCCCGGGTGGTGAAGGTCGAGAACCCGCGCGGCGGGGACTTCGCGCGCCACTACGACGGCGCGCTCAACGGGATGGCGGCCCACTTCGTGTGGGTCAACCGCGGCAAGGAGTCGCTGACCCTCAACCTCACCGACCCGCGGGGAGCCGAGGCGCTCGAGCGGCTGCTGGGCCGGGCCGACGTCCTCATCCAGAACCTCGCCCCTGGGGCGGCGGCCCGGCGCGGCCTGGCCGCCGAGCAGGTGGTCGCCCGCCATCCGCGGATGGTCGCGGTCGACATCTCCGGCTACGGCGAGGGCGGTCCGCTGTCCCACAAGCGGGCCTACGACCTGCTGGTGCAGTCCGAGGGCGGGTCGTGCTCGGTGACCGGCGAGCCGGGCCGGCCGGCCAAGGCGGGCATCCCGATCATCGACCTCGCCACCGGGATGTACGCCCTGAGCTCGATTCTCGCGGCCCTCTACGCCCGCCGGGAGACCGGGCGCGGCTCGGCGATCTCGCTCAGCCTCTTCGACGTCGTCACGGAGTGGATGGGCTACTCCCTCAACTTCACCATGGGCACCGGTGTCGAACAGCAGCCGGCCGGGGTGGGCTCGCCCGCCGTCGCGCCCTACGGCGCCTACCCGACGGCGGACGGCCAGACCGTCGTCCTCGGCACCACCAACGACCGGGAATGGCAGCGGCTGGCCCGCACCGTCCTCGACCGGCCCGACCTGGCGGACGACCCGGCCTTCGCCGGCAACGCCGACCGGGTGCGCGAACGCGCCCGCCTCGACGAGGTGATCATCGCCTGGTCGAAGAGCGTCACCCTCGTGGAGGCCCAGGAGATCCTGGACAACGCCGAGCTCGGCAACGCCCGCCTCAACGGTGTCCAGGACGTCCTGGACCACCCGCACCTGCGTGAACGCGACCGCTGGCAGGAGGTCTCGACCCCCACCGGCACCGTCCAGGCGCTGCTGCCCCCGCCGATCGCCGCCGAGTGGACGCCCCCGATGGGCGCGGTCCCCGCCCTCGGCGAGCACACCGACGCCCTCCTCGCTGAGCTGGGCTACCCGACTGAGGAGATCGCCGCCCTGCGCCGCGACCGGGTGGTGTAACGCTCGCCCCGCACCCGAGAGTACGGGTGCGGATCGCCATCTTTCGGGCAAAACACTCGAAGCTCCGGGTAGCCTGCTCGCCCTTTCGTTTCGTCCTCGCCGTTTCGGGGGTCGATCCCGGGGGAATCCGGTCCGAAAGGGCGAGAAGGAGAGTAAAGTGCGAGCAGACTGGCCCCGGAACCCCCGCGCCGGCTTCCGCGGAGCATCCACCCGGAAAGCCGAAGGGCCTTCTCGCGGGAACCGGAACGGTTCCCGCGAGAAGGCCCTTCGGCTTTTTCGACCTGTCAGAGGTTGACCAGGCGTGGGGCGTGGTTGTTCTGGCGGATGTGGGCGCCGGCCTGGCGGGTGAGGTCGCGGGTGCTGCCGAGGAGGCCGTCGAGGGTGAGGGTGCGGCGGAGGTGGTGGTGGAAGTCGTGTTCGGCGGTGAAGCCGATGCCGGCGAGGACCTGCTGGCAGTGGCGGGCGGCGTCGAGGGCTGCCTTGCCGGCGGCTGCCTTGGCGAGCAGGGCGGTGAGCGCGATGTCGCCGGTGGTGGTGCCCGTTCCCGTGGTTGTGCCCGCGTCGGTGGCGGTGGTTGTCGCGGTGGTGGTGGCGGTGTGGAGGGTGGCTTCGGCGCCGTCGAGGGCGACGAGGGTTTCGGCGAGGCGGTGGCGGACGGCCTGGAAGGAGGCGATGGGCCGGCCGAACTGGGTGCGGGCGAGGGCGTGTTCGCGGG
>NZ_MAXA01000263.1 GCF_001854695.1 Parafrankia soli | reverse complement strand
CGACCTCGATATCGTCATGCCGGGCGAGCGTCTGACGCAGACCATTACGCACGATCTCGTGGTCATCGAGAACGAACACCCGGATCTTCTCCATGAGCGCGACGATACGGCCTCGGAGTCGCCTCGCCAATCGGCTTACGCCCGCCAGGACCAACGGGCGCGGCGGCGGCCCTCGCGCCCAGCCGGCCATTCACACCGCGACCGCTGGTCGGGTGACCGCCGCCCGCCTGGACCGCCCGTCAGCGGGCGCTGCCCACCGGCTCACCGTAGTGGTGGATCCGCGCGTCCGGGCCCGGGTGGATGTAGCTCAGTCTGCCGTCCGACCAGCGGACCAGGAAGGGGGGATCGCCGGCAGGCGTCGCGACCTCGAGGATCTCCCCGTCCCGCTTCGGGCCGTTCCCGACGGCGGCACGGACGACGGCGTCGCCCACCCGGGCCTGCCACCGGCTGAGGGTCCGGGGCCGCGGACGCAGCGCGTCGAGCGGCAGGGGCAGGCCCCCCTCATGGTGAGGATGCCCGATCTCCGCTGCGGCGACGGCTCCGAGCGCCGCGTTCCGCGGGCCGGTCGCCGCGGTGTGCGGATCGGCCGCGGCGGCGAGCAGGTCGTCGAGCGCGACAACCCCGACGATGGTGTCCCCGTCGGTCACCACGAGCCGGCGGATCGCGTGCTCGGCGAAGACCCGGGTGATCTCCTCCCATCCCGCGGAAGGCCCGACTGTCACGACGCCGCAGGTCATGACGGCGTCGATCCGGGCGTCGAGCGGGACGGCGCGGGCGACGGCCCGCAACGCCAGGTCCCGGTCCGTCACGATGCCCGCCAGGCGCCCCTCGTCGACCACCAGCAGCGATCCGACACCGGCCCGGTCCATCAGCTCCGCGGCTTCCCGGATCGGGGTCGGGGCCGGCACCGTCACCGGCGCCCGGAACGTGATCTCACCCGTCATGGGGGCCTCCTCCTGCCAACGCCTGCGGCGAACCACACGGGGGAGCATGCTCACTTCCAGGGGCGGCCGGAGCGGACGTCGCTCCCGAAAGGCACAGGACCTGCGGCCCCGACATCCCTGCCGAAGGTCGCTGAGTTCGGCCCGTGATCCGGGAACCACTTCCCCGACAGACCAGACGAACCGAACCGAGCAGCRCAACCGATGCGGGAGCCCCGGCCACCCCGGCCGGCCCTTCTCCCAGCACCGGAACGCGGCAGCGGGGTGTGTGATGTACGACCGCCCATACCCGATCAAAGTGAATGCCCGCCTCGACGAGCCGCTCTCGCGCTGGCTCTGGCTGGTCAAGTGGTTCCTCGCCATCCCGCACTACGTGGTGCTGTTCTTCCTCTGGGTGGCGTTCGTCGTCCTGACGGCCGTCGCCGGTGTGGCGATCCTGTTCACCGGCCGCTACCCGCKGGCGATCTTCAACTTCAACACGGGGGTGCTGCGCTGGTCCTGGCGGGTGTCCTACTACTCCTACAGCGCGCTGGCGACGGACCGCTATCCGCCGTTCTCCCTCGGCGAGGAGCCCGACTACCCGGCTCACCTCACGATCCCGTATCCGGCCCAGCTCTCCCGCGGTCTGGTGCTCGTCAAGTGGTGGCTGCTGCTCATCCCGCACTATCTGGTCGTGGGGTTCCTCGTCGGCGGCACGACGCTCAGCCACAACGCCCTGCTGACCGCGGGAACGGGCGGCGGCCTGATCGGCCTGCTCGCGCTCATCGCGGCGATCACTCTCGCGGCGACCGGCAGCTACCCGCGAGCCCTCTACGATCTTGTTGTCGGGCTCAACCGCTGGGTGATCCGGGTCGGCGCCTACGCCGCCCTGATGACCGACGAGTACCCCCCGTTCCGGCTCGACTCCGGCGGCGCCGAACCGGAACCTCAGGACCAGCCTGCCCCGAACCCCGCGGTGTGAGAGTCGTCCGGATCACCGGGCCGCTCGGGACCACACCCGACAGCGACCAGGAGTGACGTGCTCCCGTGGACCACCTGCGCCTCCCGCGCCTGCCCCGTTACTCCCGACGGTGGGCGCGGGGGGACGCCGCGAGCGGACTGACAGTCGCGGCATACCTGATTCCCCAGGTGATGGCCTACGGCGCACTCGCCGCCGCCCTCGCCGCCGCGGTCGGGGTTCTCGCGATCGCCGCCGGCTTCGCGCGGCTCGGCATCATCGCGCACCTGCTCTCCCGGCCGATCCTCGTCGGCTACCTCGCCGGGGTCGCGGTCATCATGATCGTCGGCCAGCTGGAGAAGGTGACCGGTGTCCCGGTCGAGGGCGGAAGCCTGTTCGGCGAGCTCCGCTCGTTCGCCGGCGCGGTGCACCACCTGCACGGTGGAACCCTCGTCGTGTCCACCGCGTCCCTCGTCCTGCTCGTCGTGCTGCACTGGCGCGCGCCCCGGCTGCCGAGCCCACTACTTGTGATCATGGTCGCGACGCTCGCGGTATGGGCCTTCGGCCTCGACACGCACGGCGTCCGCGTGGTCGGTGACATCGACGGCGGGCCTCCGCACCTGACGATGCCCACGGGCGCCGCCCTCGACGCGTGCGCCGACGACATCGACTGGTTCGTCCTCAACATGGAGGCCATCGTCGAGATGGAGGCCATCGTCGAGGTCGACATCACGGCTCTCGACGCGCTGGAGGATCTGCGTGCCGAGGTGACCAGGCGGGGCATCGCCTTCGGCCTGGCCCATGTCAAACACGAGCTGCTCGACGACCTCACCTCGTACGGGCTCACCGCGAGCGTCGGACCCGACATGATCTTCCCCACCATGCGGGCGACCACGGCGGCACACCGCCTGCGCACGGGCGACAGACTCCCCTGATCACGACCGGCGCACGCCACCGGCCGGCGCTGTTCGACCGGGTCCCGCGGCGGCGTCAGCCCACGCCGCACTGTTCAGCGGCCGCACCGCGCCGGATGGTGTCACCGAGCCGGCCGGAATCACCGAGCGCACGGTCGCCATCGTGGTCGTCGACCTCCGGGACGCACGCGAGCACCAGCGCGGAACGATCATCGGACGCTCGCTGAGTGAACGCGGCGACCTCGGCGAACATGCGCTCGAGGACACCGGACACCGCGGAGGGGCCGCGGCCCCGGCCCGGCGTGCTGCTCCCGGTCTGCCGCCAGCCGGCGTCCACCAGCCGGTCGGGTCCGAACTCGACGCCCGCCGAGTTCCGCGCCTCGGTGAGGCCGTCGGTGTACAGGAACAACGACTCACCTGGGGCGAGCCGCAGCGTCCGGTTCGACCAGATCGCGGCACCGGCGAAGAGATCCGACAGGAGCGGTCCGGTGGGCCCGAGCGACCGGCCCGCCCCGTGGTGACCGGGGGCGGTACGCCCCCGATCCCACGGGCCCCGGGAGCGCAGGACGATGGGCGCCGGGTGGCCGGCGTTCGCGTAGGTCACCGTGCCGTCCGCGGCGGCGACGGCGACGAACGCGGTGGCATACATCTCGCCCATGTCGCCGAGTTCCGCCACTTCGGCGAGGGCACCGCCGAGAGCCTGGCCCGGATCGGCACCGCCGAGCAGCCGCTCGCGTAGCAGCCGGCGCAGCACCAGAGCCAGCGCCGCCGCCTGGTCGCCGTGACCGGCGGCGTCGCCCATGCTGACCGCCAGCCGCCCGTCCGCGAGCCGCGCGACGTCGATCCAGTCGCCGCACATCGCACCCGGCCGTGACGGGCTGATCCGCCAGGACGCTCTGATGCCGTTCACGTGCCCACCTCCGGTATCCGCTGCCGGTCCCCGCATCAGGTGACCGGCACGGTCGGGCCCGGGAGACCGATCTCCGCAGGGCCCGCGACCGCCCCGATCTGGATGCACCTGAAGGCGACGCKCTCCCAGAATCGGCATCGCGCCGAACCGGTGAAAGGGACTTTCGGCAGGGCGGAGCCGGGGGAACGTCCCCGAACGGGGGTGCCGGGAGGTCGGGCCCCGGGCGGGCGGGGATCCGTCAGGCGGCTCACCGCGGCGCCGACAGCCAATCCCGGGCTTCCCCGTTGGTCCCACCGCCCCCGGGACCTTCGCACCCCGGCCGGGCTACTCGAGAACGCTGTACCCGGAGCATCCCGGGGGCAGGGTTGAGGCATGGGTGTGATGACAGTCGCGAACACGGTTCCCGCCTCGGCGGCGCCATCGGCGCGCGTCCGGCCTGGTCCCGGCGGCACGCCGGCGTCGGCGCCGACGCCGGCACCGGCCCAGCTGGTCGAGACGCACACGTCCGTACTGGTCTTCCTGGGTGACCGGGTGTACAAGACCAAGAAGCCGGCCGACCTCGGTTTCCTGGACTTCCGCACCCGCGAGGCACGCCAGGCGGCCTGCCACGCCGAGGTGGACCTCAACCGGCGGCTGGCGCCGGACGTCTACCTCGGCGTCGCCGACGTGATCGGCCCCGACGGCAACGCCTGCGACCACATGGTCGTCATGCGCCGCCTGCCGGCCGCCCGGCGGCTGTCCGCACTGGTCACCGCCGGCGGGGACGTCTGCGGGGAGCTGCGGGCCGTTGCCCGCCTGCTCGCCGACTTCCACACCCGCTGCAACACCTCGGCCCAGATCACCGACGCCGGCTCGCCCGCCACGCTGCGCGGGCTGTGGGACGAGGGCATCCGAGGCGTCCAGCCCTACCTGGGTTCCGTCCTCGACGCCAGCACGATCGACGCCATCGGCCGGCTCGCCGGGCGCTACCTGGACGGTCGCCAGCCCCTGCTGCGCGAGCGGCAGCACCGCGAGCTCATCCGCGACGGGCATGGCGACCTGCTCGCCGACGACATCTACTGCCTCGACGACGGCCCCCGCGTCCTGGACTGCCTCGAGTTCGACCAGCGCCTGCGGGTCGGCGACGTCCTCGCCGACGTCGCGTTCCTCGCGATGGATCTCGAACGTCTCGGGCGTCCGGATCTCGCCGCGTTCTTCCTGGATCGTTACCGCGAGTACTCCGCCGAAAGCCATCCCAGGTCGCTGGAGAACCTCTACGTCGCGTACCGGGCGTTCGTACGCTGCAAGGTCGCCTGCACCCGGCACGCCCAGGGTGACAGAGCCGCCGGCGCCGAGGCACGGGCCCTGGCCTCACTGGCCCTCACGAACCTGCGCCACGGGCGGGTGCGGCTCGTGCTCGTCGGCGGGACCCGCGAGTCGGGACGCAGCGAGCTGGCCGCCGACCTCGCCGACGCGGAGGGATGGACGCTGCTGCGCGCCGAGACCACCGGTAGCGGGCCGGACGACGCGACCGGCCGCACCACCGACCTCGGCTACGACGAGCTGCTGCGGCGCGCGGGCATCGCGGCCGAGCGCGGTGAGACCGTCGTCCTCGACGCGCCGTGGACCCTGCGCCGCGACCGGGACCGCGCCGCGGCACTCGCCGACGCCACCGCGGCGGACCTCGTCCAGCTTCGGTGCGCGCATCCGGGGTACCGCCGGCCCGGCACCCGACCGGCCCTGGCCCCACGGCCCGGCACCCGGCCGGGTGCCGGGCGCACCGACGAGCCGGCCGGCACCGACCCCTGGCCCGAGGCGAAGACCCTCCGCGACGCGCCGGCACCCGACGCCACCCTGCGGGCGGCGCGACGGGCGGCGGGATGAGACGGCGATCGTGTAACCCGCACCCCGAAAGTCGCACCTCGCGTATCGTGCTCGCGTGGCGGCAAGATCCGAGCTCTCGACCTCGCACCGGTCGGGCGGGACACCGGCGGCCGAACCGTCGGCCAGGGAGTCCCCACGCCCGGCGCCGGGCGGACCGGCGCCCGCCGGGCTGCCCGCCAGCGACGGGCTGATGTTCCCCACGGTGGCCCGGCTGGAACTCGACGACCTGCTCAGCCAACTCGTCGACCGCGCCCAGGACGTCCTCGCCACCCAGGGCCGGCTGCGCGGCCTGCTGCAGGCGAACCGGGCCATCGCCACCGACCTGCGGCTGCCCGTCCTGCTCCGGCACATCGTCGAGGCCGCAACGGATCTGCTGGGTGCCCGCTACGGCGCACTCGGCGTCGTCGCCCCCGACCGCACCCTCGAGGAGTTCGTCCACGTCGGCATGACCGACGCGGACGTGGAGCGGATCGGCCAGCTGCCCACCGGCCACGGCCTGCTCGGCATCCTGATCGACGACCCTCGGCCACGCCGCGCCGACGACATCGCCCATGACCCGGCTTCCCAGGGCTTCCCGGCCGGGCATCCGCCGATGCGGACCTTCCTCGGTGTCCCGATCACGGTGCGGGGCGAGGTGTTCGGCAATCTCTACCTCACCGACAAACGCGACGGCGTCCCCTTCACCGCGGAGGACGAGGAGCTCGCCCTGGCCCTGGCCGCCAACGCCGGGGTGGCCATCGAGAACGCGCGGCTCTACCACGAGTCGCAGCAACGACACCTGTGGATGACCGCCTCGGCGGAGATCAGCCGCCAGGTGATGGTCGGCGCCGACAACGCGCTCGCCACCCTCGTGCACCGGGTGCAGGAGGTCGCCGACGCCCCCTTCGTCGCCCTCGCGCTGCACACCACGAACCAGGGCACTGCGGACGGAGGCGACCCGAGCAAGGGTGCCGGGAACGCCGAACGCGGGGGAAGGGGAAACGGGGGCGAGTACGCGCGCGTCGCCGTCGCCGTCACGGAGCGTGACGGTACCGGCTCGGCCCACGCCGGTCTGGGCACCGATGCCAGCCGCGCCGGCCGCCTGATCCCCCTCGCACACACTCTGACCGGCCGGGTGATCGCCGAGCAGCAGGGTCTTCGCGTCGACGACGCGGAGCTCGACGCGCTCCCCGACGAGCGCGCGGCACGCACTGGGCCGCTCATGGTCGTCCCGCTCGTCGCCGGCGGCGACCAGTGCGGCGGAGCGCTGCTCATCGGCCGCGACCGCGGCGCCCGCGCCTTCACCGACGGCGACCTCGACATGGCGACAAGCTTCGCCGGCCACATCGCCGTCGCCCTCGAGCTCGCCCGGGCCCGAGCCGACCAGGAGCACCTGCGGGTCCTCGCCGACCGCGGCCGGATCGCCCGTGACCTGCACGACCACGTCATCCAGCGGATGTTCGCCGTCGCGCTCGGCATGCAGGATCTCGCCCAGTACGAGGACCCCTCCAACGCCGACCGGCTCAACGGCTACGTCGAGGACATCGACGCGACCATCAAGGACATCCGTCGTTCCATCTTCGAGCTGCGCGGGCAGGGCCCCACCAAGCGCGGCCGTCTCCGCACCGCCCTCGACAAGATCGCGGAGGACGTTCGGCCGGCCCTCGGGTTCGCCCCCGCGATCTCCCTGACCGGTCCCCTCGACACCGTCGCGGACGACCAGCTCACCGACCATCTGCTCGCCGTCACCCGCGAGGCCCTCACGAACACCGCCCGCCACGCCCACGCGACCAGCGTCGAGGTGCGGCTGGCCGTGGACGGGGACATGGTCACCCTGGACGCCGTCGACAACGGGGTCGGCATCGGTGACACCACCCGCCGCAGCGGCCTGGACAACCTGCGCGCCCGCGCCGAGAGCCTCGGCGGCACCTTCACCGCCACGGTGCCGCCCGCGGGCGGCACCCACCTCCGCTGGACCGTCCCTCTCTGACCCCGTCGGCACGCGCCGCCCGATGGCCCGGGCACGGCGCGCTGAACCGCCGGCCCGGCGAGACCGCGGCAACGAGTTCCTTCTCTCCTCCGCCAGGAGGTCGCCATGCCCGAGCACGGTCCGGCGGACCAGCGACGGGTACAGGACGAGGCAGGGACGAGGCAGAGAGGACGAGGACATTGGCGACTCGGAACAGTGCGGCGGGCCGCCCGGAGCCCGCCGAGGCGGCCGGCACGGCCCCAGCCCACGCACCATCCGGCACAGGACCCACCCCGGCGCGGGTGGCGGACGTGCGCGCGGGAGAGATCATGACAACCGGCGTCATGGTGGTGGCACCGGACGACGACGTGATCCTCGCCTGGGAGGTCATGGCCCAGGCCGGCGTACACCACCTGCCGGTCGTCGAGGGATCCAGGCTGGTCGGCATGCTGGACGACCGGCGCCTGGTCTCCGAGTCGGTCGCCGGCCCGCTCGGCCCGCGGCTTCGCACCGTCAGCGAACTCCTCGACCGCGAACCACCCCAGGTCCACGCCGACCAGACCGTCCGCTCCGTCGCCGACTTCATGGCGTCCCGGCACATCGACGCCGTCTGCGTCCTGGACGAATCCGACAACCTCGCCGGAATACTCACGACGGCCGATCTGGTCGACGCGCTGGCCGGCCGCCGCCACCCACGGCGGCCCGGCACGGAGGCGGCGCTGCCCAACCCGATGCTCTTCCGCCTCGTGCCCGTGTTCTCGGCGGCATCACCGTGCCCGCCTGAGCACGGCGTGGGGTGACCATCCCAAGCAGCGGGCACACCGAAAGCACACGTATGAGCACCACTCGTGACCGTCGGCGTCCGATGTGGCGGGGGAGGCACCATCCACCCCACTGATCGGCGGAGGACGCGGCGGCTGCCCCCACCAGGCAGAGGCGGTGAACATGACCGACATACGCAGCACGATCACCAGGCAACCGGTCACCGTGGACAGCGGCACCTCGATCCGCGACGCGGCCCGCGAGATGGAGCGCCAGGGGGTGGGAGCACTCCTCGTCGTGGAGGACGACAACAACCTGGTCGGGATCGTCACCGATCGCGACATCGTCCTACGCGGTGTCGCGCGCGGTGTCTCCCCTGACGGCCGGATCGACGCGCTCATGACGACCGAGGTGATCACGATTCCCGCCGGCGTCGACGTCGAGCGCGCCTACCGGGTGTTCCGCGACCATGCGTTCCGCCGGCTCCCGGTGATGGAGGGCCGCCGGGTCGTCGGTCTCGTCTCCGTCGACGACCTGCTCATCCGTAACGAACGCCAGGTCGCGGACCTCGTCCACCCGCTGGCCGACGAGGTGCTCACGCCGCGCCACGAGGCCGGTCCGCCGGAGCCCACATCCACGGCGCCGCCGGCCGAGCCCGCCACGCCAGCGGCTGCCACGCCAGCGGCTGCCGCGCGCGCCTCCGCCGCCGCCGGCGTCGAGACGGAACCCAGCGCGGTGCCCGAGCTTCCGCCGCGGCGCAGGCAGATGCGCGCCGCTCCCGGCGACACGCTGGTCGTGCACCGCGGTGCCACCCGGCAACCGGACCGGACCGGGGAGATCTTCGAGGTCCGCTCGCCCGCGGGCGACCCGCCGTTCGCGGTGCGCTGGTCCGACACCGGTCACGTCAGCTTCATCTATCCCGGACCGGACGCGGAGATACGCCACCACGGTGAGCCCGCCCCCAGCGGCGCCCGATAAAAATCCGCGGCCCGTCAACGGAGCGAATGGGCGGCCTGCCCGCGGGCCAAAGGTCCGGTCGGGCCACCGACCTTCGCCGGTTCGGATGCACCCGTCTCTGTCGCACGCTGGGACCAGCCCCATCGGGCCCACCCGATCGGGCGGTCGACAGATGCAGGAGGCCACCGTGAGCACCGAAAGCACCCGGACGATCCTCGTTGGAATCGATGGCTCCGCGGGATCGGAGGCCGCGTTGCGCTGGGCCCTGGAGACGGCGCGAATCGAGCACCGGCCCGTCACCGCCCTGCTGGGCTGGACGGCCGACGGCCTGCCGCGGCCGGTCTACCAGGCCGCGGCCACCGCCGACTACAAGGGGCTCGCAGCCGCCGCCACCGAGATGCTCGACCGGACGATCGAGCGGGTGCCGATGCCCGACCTGCCGATCGAGCTGCGCAGGCTCGTCGTCGACCAGGACCCGGTGGACGCGCTCGTCGCCGAGGCGAAGAACGCCTCGCTGACCGTGATCGGGGCCCGGAGCCCGGGCCTGGCCCACCGCATCCTGGCCGGTTCCGTCGCCCAGCGGTTCCTACACCACTGCTCCGGACCGGTGGTCGTCGTCCGCGGCACCGCCACCGACGACCTGCCCGACCAGCGGCCGATCGTGGTCGGGGTGGACGGCTCGGCCCCCTCGCAGGCCGCGGTTCGCTGGGCCGAGGCCAATGCTGCCGAGCGCGGCGTCCCGCTGCACATCGTGCACGGCTACCACAGCAACATCACCACGTTGGGCGTGCCCCTGGACGACTTCTACCCCTCGCTCCGCGCCGGCGCCGAGCAGCTCCTCACCGACATCGCGACGGCCGACATCGACGACGAGTCCGATGTCGAGGTCAGCCTGCAGGCGGTCGACGACACCCCGACCCGCGCCCTGCTGAACGCCTCGGCCCACGCGCAGCTCGTCGTGGTCGGCACACGCGGACGCGGTGGCTTCGCCGAACTGGTGCTCGGCTCCACCGCCCACCAGTGCGTGCTGCACGCCGCCTGCCCCGTGGCCGTCATCCACGGCTGAGCGGCCGGGAGGCCCGCCCGCCGGCTCGTCGCCGCGGGGCCCAACGAGCTGTCGCGGCGTGGGGGCCGCACCTGGCCGGATGAGATCGGCCGCCAGCTCCTCCACCCGCTGGCCCTTCTGCTGTGGCTGGCGGCACTGCTGTCGCTGGTGAGCGGCTACAACGACGCGCCCGCCCTGCGCCGTGCCGACATCGGGGTGGCGATGGGACGCTCGGGCACGGACGTGGCCCGGGAGGCGTCCACGATGGTGCTCACGGACGACAACTTCGCCACGATCGTCGGCGCCGTCCGGGCCGGCCGCCAGGTTTACGACAACGTTCGGAAATTTATTGTCTATATCTTTGCCCATGCCGTTCCGGAGGTCGTCCCGTTCCTGGTCTTCGCGCTGTCCGGCGGTGCTGTGCCGCTGCCGCTGACCGTCCTGCAGATCCTCGTGATCGACCTGGGCACCGAGACGCTGCCGGCGCTGGCGCTGGGGCGGGAGCCGGCCGAGCCGGGGCTGATGGACCGCCCGCCGAGACCGCGGAGCGAGGGCGTGATCCGGCCGGTGATGCTGCTGCGCGCCGTCGGGCTGTTCACCAACAGGCTGCTCCCGCTGCCGGCCATCGTCTGGGGCACCGACGAGCTCTGGCGCGCGTGGCGCCGCCGGGCGCGCACGGCAGGCGGAGCGGCCCACCCGGACGGGACCTCAGTCGGTCGTCCGGCACGGGCCGGCGGCCAGCCCGCGCCCACCGATCGGACCGGCCGCACGCTCGTGCTGCTGCCCGAGCGCGCCTGTCGCACAGGTGGTGGTGCCGGCCCAGGACGGGAGGCCGGAGCAGGAGATCCTCCTCTGCGCGCATCATCTCCGCGCGTCGTCGGAGCGGCTACGGGCCCTCGGCACGTCGGTCTACGACCGCGCCGGGATGCCGCTCAACGATCCGGGCTCGTACTTCTCGCCCGTTCACTGACCCGCCGGACCGCCCGACGACGGGTCCGTCGGGCTCCGCGGCTGGGCGGAACGGCGCACGATGACGACCGGGCTGTCCGCGTAGAAGACGCACTGCGAACCGGTGGAGCCGAGCAGGAGCCCGTCGAAACCACCCCGGCCCCGTGCTCCCAGCACGAGCAGCTGTGCCCGCGCGGCCTCGTCGATCAGCGCACGACTCACCCCGCTGCTGATCAGCACGGGTTCCACGCCCGTGCCCGCGCGGGCACGGGCGAGATACGGGCGCACGGCCTCGTCGAGCACGCCGCGGGCGGCGCGGTGAAGCGCGTCGGCACCGGGCGGAGGGCCGTCGGCCGACGTCGGGGACGGGGTCCACACGTGGACGACCCGCAGCCGGGCCGGCCGCGGCCCAGGCCAGGACCGCGCGCACCCCCGTCTGCCGCAGGCCGGCCTCGCGCACGGCCCAACGCAGGGCCTGTTCGGCCTCCGGTGATCCGTCGAGCCCGACCACGATCTCGCCCTTTGTCATGTGCCACCTCCCTCAGGCGGGCGGTCTCACCCCGGCGCGGCCGCCCGCCACCGCGACGGCCGGCCGGGGATGCGGCACTCAGGCCGCGAGGTCGATCACCAGACGGGCCGGATCCGACAGTTCGAGCACCCGGAAGCCGACCCTGTCGTCGACGCCGAGGCCGAAGTGGACGTAGCCCTCGTAGTCACCGGTCAGCCGGTACTGGACGAGCGCGGGCAGCCCACCACCGGTCCGCGGGGTGGTCAGCGTCGACGTCCCGGCGTCGTCGTGGGCCGCCGCGGGGAACAGCACCAGTTCGAGGAACGCCTGTCCGCGCAGCGGGACCACCGCACCCTCTCCCGGCGATCGCACATCGGCCACGTACCGCACGTCGTAGCCGGGAACGCGATCCCGGAACTCGATCACCAGCCGGTCGAACTCCAGCCCGCCGGCGACGTTGTGCGCGCCGCGCACCGCGACGACCGTCGCCGTGCCGGGCAGCGCATGCTCGACGCGGCGCGGCTCACTCGACCACGCGGGTTCGCCCGGGGTCGTGGGCAGGCGGGACGGCGTCGCCGGCGTCGGCGCCGGGCCGCCGCGGGGCGACCCGGTGGGCCTGGCTGCGACGCTCGCCGACGGTGTGCCGGCGGTCGTGGTCACCGGTGGTGCCGAGGCGGTTCGCCCGGCGGTGCCCCCGTCGTCCGCTCCGCCGCAGCCTGCCAGCCCGAGCGCCAGCACACCGGCCGCCAGCGCCAGTGTCCCGACCCGTCGACGGCCCACCCCACGTCGTGCCGGCGGGCTCTGCGTCAGTCGGTTCATGGCTACGACCTCCCGGTCGGCGGCCGCCAGGACAGCCGGCGGGCCTGACCGGCCATCCGGTGGCGCCGGCAGGTGTGACGGCGGCGCGGCGCCGACGGCGATCTCACCGACGACCGCCACCGCCGTCAGGTCGACGGGTGAGCGCCGTACCGCCACGGGAAGCGGCTCCGTGGCCGCGCCCCCGGCAGGGGGCGGGCCGGCCGCCTCGACTGCCAGCTCGGCGGGCCGCGTGGGAATCCGCCTGGCCGTGACCTTCGGAACCTCGAAACGAACGGCAGTCATGATCGTTACCTCCTTCGTCGGCGCAGCCCCCGGGGGTGGTGCACCCGGTCCGCTCCGGCCGGACGATCACCACCGGGCAGGGAGCGTGGATCACGGCGTCCCGGCCGGGCGCCCGCAGCGGCCGAGGGCTGAACATCGAGGCCTCCCTGCCTCCGACGACCAGGATCTGCGCATCCCGTGCGAGCCTGAGCAGACTCGCGGCCGGCACGCCGTCGACGGCGAGTGGGAGCAGCGTGACCTCGGCGCAGGCCCGCCGGCTCTCGGCGGCGCAGTAGTCCAGGATCTCCTCGGTGATCCGGCCGTCGCGGCTGGCCCGCCAGCTCCCCGGGAAACTGCCGGGGACCCGCGGCCAGTGCGGGCGGACGTTCGCCATCACCAACGGCACCCCCCGCAGGCACGCGTCCCGCGTCGCCCAGCGAACCGCTGCCAGCGAGGGAGCGGAACCGTCCACCCCGACCAGCACCGGCAGTCGGTCCCGGGAGGCCACGGCGACGGCGGAACCGGCGTCCGGAGCCATCCGCTCCAGCGGGGCGGCGAACACACGGCCGGTCGAACCGGGAGTGGCGTCGTGATGGGTGATCACCACCGGGACCCGGGCCTCTCGGACACACACCTCGGCCAGCGAACCGGTGGCCGCCCGGCGGTGACGGCTCGCCGCCGACGCCCCCACGACCAGCATCCGTGCCGCGGTGGATTCCCTGACCAGGGCGCGCGGGAAGATCCCGCACGGTCGACTCCGTCACCCTGACCCGGTCGCCCGCGGCAAGGCCGTCGACGGCCTCCGTGACGGCCCAGTGGAGCATGGCCGCGGCGGCCGCCTCGAGATCCGCGGGTGCAGACGGCACCCCCACGGGACCGAGGGCCACCGGAAGGCCACCCCCGGACCAGGCCAGGACCGCCCGCACCCCGATGCGGCGCAGGCGGGCCTCCGTCAGCGCCCAGCGCAGGGCGGACACCGACGTGGCCGAAGCATCCACACCGACGACGATCTCGGTCATCTCAGCCCTCCCCACCGGCCTCCGGAAAATCCGTACACAACACGTCTTCCCCTTCGCACCCAGCAGATCCGGCCTTTCCGTACTGCACCGGACATGACCAAGGACTCCTGGCGGGGAACGGACGTCCCTGGACCACCACGGCCGACCGACCCGCCAGCCGGGCCGCTCGGGGCACTCGGGACGATGCGGACATGCGGATCGTGAGTGAGCCAGTGCTCGTGGACCTGCTCGCCGCTCGACTGGCGGACCGACCGGACCGACCGGACCGACCGCCACTGATCGTCGCGGCGGGCAACTTCGCCGCTCCGACCGTCGCGGTGGGCGCGCTCGACCGCGCGCTGGCCGCGTACCGTCTCTTCGTCCTCAACGCCCAGCACGGCGTCCCGGAACGGCCCGGTGTAACGCCGGTGACGCCGTTCGTCGGCCCCGGGATGCGGGGACACCGCGCGCTGGAGTACCTGCCCTGCCGGCTGARCATGGTCCCCCGGCTGTTCACCAGCGCGCACCGCCCCGACGCCGTCATCCTGCACACCAGCCGGCCAGTTGACGGGAAGGTGTCGATGGGCACCGAGGTCAACATCCTGCCGGCCGCCGTCGAGGCCGTCCGGAGCTCCGGTGATCTGGTCATCGCCCAGACCAACTCCCGGATGCCCTACACCTTCGGTGACGGTGAGCTCTCCTGCGACGAGGTGGACCTCGCCCTGGAGGTCGACGTACCGCTGGCCAGCCCCGTCTTCAGGCAGACGAGCGACATCCACCACGAGATCGGCGCCCGGGTCGCCGCGCTGGTGCCCGACGGCGCGACCCTGCAGCTGGGCATCGGCGCCGTCCCCGACGCCACTCTCGCGGCGCTCACCGGGCGACGACGCCTGCGGGTGTGGACGGAGATGTTCTCCGACGGCGTGCTGGCACTCGACCGCTCTGGTGCCCTGGCCGCGGACGCTGAGCTGGTCACCAGCTTCGTGTTCGGCTCAGGCGAGCTGTACACCTGGCTCGACCGCAACTCCCGGGTCCGGCTGCTGCGCACCGAGACCGTCAACGACCCCGGGACCATCGCCCGCCAGCCCCGGATGACGTCGATCAACACCGCGCTGCAGATCGACCTGCACGCCCAGGCCAACGCCTCGTTCGTACGCGGGCGCGTGTGGTCGGGCTTCGGCGGGCAGCCCGACTTCGTCACCGGAGCACTGCACGCCACCGGCGGACGAGCGATCATCGCCCTGCCCAGCTGGCACAGCAAGACCGGCCAGTCGACGGTCGTCCGGGCGCTGGCCGAGCCGACCACAAGTTTCCAGCACAGCCACGTCATCAGCGAGCACGGCACCGCGCAGCTGTGGGGCAGCGCGCAGGAGCAGCAGGCCCGCGACCTCATCGAGCACGTCGCGCACCCGGCGGCTCGCCCCGGCCTGCGGGAAGCCGGGGCGGAAGGGCACATGGACGGAAGGGACGCCGGGCGGGCGGAAGGATCGGAGCTGCCGGCCTGATCCCCCCGCTCGCATCGCTTCCCCGGGCCCGCGATCACCGCTGGCCTCCGAGGTCAGCCCCGCCCTGACGCCATCCCGGTCCGGGCCGCGTCGAGGAGGATGCGGCGCTCCGCGGCGGCGATCGACCACGCCGCGGCACCCACCGCGTCTGGATCGACCGAGACCGAGGTGATGCCGAGCTCGACGAGCCGCTCTGCGTAGTCGGGCCTGGTCGAGGGAGCCTGCCCGCACAGCGACGAGGTGAGACCGTTCTCCCGGCATGCCGTGATGATGCGGGCGATGGTGTCGAGCACCGCCGGGTCCGCCTCGTCGAACAGCTCGGCGCAGGTCTCGGAGTCCCGGTCGACACCGAGCACGAGCTGGGTCAGGTCGTTGGAGCCGATCGAGACCCCGTCGATCCCGAGCCGGGCGTAGGCGGGGATCCAGTAGGCGGCCGAGGGCACCTCGGCCATCACCCAGCGGAGCATGTCCCGATGGTCACCGAGCGGACTGGCGTCCACCGCCTTCAGGCAGGCCTCGAGCTCCCAGCCGGTCCGCACGAACGGAATCATCAGGTGCAGGTTCGGCGTGCGTTCCCGCACGACGGCCAGCACCTCCAGCTCGGCGTCGAACACGGCGGGATCACGGACGTAGCGGAAGCAGCCCCGGTAGCCGATCATCGGGTTCGCCTCGACCGGTTCGAAACGGTCGCCACCGGTAAGCCCGCGGAACTCGTTGGTGCGGAAGTCCGTCGCCCGGTAGATCACCGGGCGGGGCGCGAACGCGCGGGTGATCCGCTCGACGGAGGCGGCCATCCGTTCCACGAATTCCGCGCGGCCGCCCTGCTCCAGCAGATGGCGGGGATGCGTCCCACCAAGCGCGTCGACCAGGAGGAGCTCCGCCCGCAGCAGGCCCACGCCCGCGACAGGCAGTGCCGCGACCTGCTCCACGTGGTCGGCGACGGCAAGATTCACATAGAGCCTGGTGGCGGTCGGCTCGACAGCCAGCGGAACCACCGGGTTCGGCGCCTGGCCCGCCGGGACGACGGGCATGACCTCGATCGCGACCGTGGGTGACGGGATGGTCTTCACCATGGCTCGCCCCGGGTTGGCCAGCACTCGCGGGGTCTCCCATATGTCCGCATCCTTCTCGACCACCCCGCGGCTGCCGTCGACGACGACCGTGTCGCCGGTGCGCAGCGTGGATGTCGCGCTGCTCGTCCCGACCACGCAGGGCACGCCCAGCTCGCGGGCGACGATCGCGGCATGGCAGGTCACCCCGCCGCTGTCGGTGACCACCGCGGCGGCGCGGCGGATGACGGGCACCCAGTCCGGGGAGGTCATCGCGGCGACCAGGACCTCCCCGGTCACGAACGCCGCGCCATCGCCGGGTGAGGTGAGAACGCGGACCCGGCCGGCCGCCCGTCCCGGCGCGCCCCCGAGGCCGGTGAGCAGCACGGTGTCGGAGGGCTCGCTCCTGCCCGTCATCTCGGACGGGCCGGTCCTCTCGGACGACTCGATTCTCGTGGGCCGGGGTGCGGTCGTGACCGGTGCCGCCCCGCCGGTCGTGACGGGGCGGGACTGCACGAGATGTGTCCGGTGCCCCTCGATCACCCATTCGACGTCCTGCGGCTCGCCGTAGTGCGCCTCGACGCGCAGAGCCAGCCGCGCCAGGTCCAGTATCTCGTCCTCGGTGAGAATCCGGTGGCGTCCCTCCGTCGGAAGCAGGTTCACGAGCAGGTCGTGGCCGTCGGCGCCACGGATGATCTGATGGGTCTGCGCGCCGGTCCGGACGTCGACCAGCCGCGGGCCGTCCTTGTCCACGACGTAGGTGTCCGGGATGACCTCGCCGCCGACGACGACCTCGCCGAGCCCGAAGGCCGCTTCGATCACGATGCGGGACCTGTCACCGGTCATCGGGTCGGCCGAGAACATCACGCCCGACCGCTCCGCGTCGACCATCCGCTGGACCACGACCGCGATCTCCGGTTCGGCCACCATGTGGCGGCTGGCCCGGTAGGCGACGGCTCGCGGCCCGTACAGCGAGGCCCAGCATTCGCGAACCCGCGCGAGGAGTTCCTTTTCGCCGGAGACGTTGGTGAACGTGCTGTTCATGCCCGCGAAGGACGTGCCGGCCGCGTCCTCGGCCGTCGCCGACGACCGCACCGCCACCGAGCCGCCGCCCAGTTCCCGGTACGCCTCCGAGATCGCGCGGCGCAGCGCCTCCGGGACGGGCGCCGCGACGATGTGCGCCCGCGACTCCCCGGCGACCTGTTCGAGCTGCGCGTGGTCGTCAGGGTCGATGCCCGCGGCACGGGCGGCGATCTCCGAGCGCATCCAGGCCGCGTCGACGACGTCCAGGTACGCGGACACCGTGATCACGAATCCCGGTGGCACGGGCAGCCCGGCGCGGGTCAGCTCTCCGAGGTTCGCGCCCTTGCCCCCGGCCTGGTCGACGTCGTCCGCGCCGATCTCCTTGAACCACGCGATCCACCGACGCTCGCTCACAGCTCGTCCTCCCTGCCGCTCGCTCCGGCCGCACCGACCGGTTGGGCGATCTCCAGGCCCAGCACCCCGGGGACGTCGCGCACGAGCCTCCACCGCACCGCGGACGTCCTCGGCGACCAGCCGGTCCGGGCGGGCGAGCAGCCGGAGCAGATCGCTGCGGCTGATGATGCCGACCAGCGTTCCCGCTTCGTCCAGGATCGGCACACGCGAGATGTGCTCGGCCAGCATGACGCCGACGATGTCCGCGATGTCGGCGTCGACCCCGGCCGTGACGACCGGCGACGACATCACCTCGCCGACAGTGCCCGGTGCGGCCGGCCGCGGACTGCGGTCACGGCGGGCGTGCAGCCTCGAGTCAGGCCGAGCCTCCAGCGCGATGAAATCCGCCTCCGTCACGATGCCGACCAGCTCGCCCTGAGGCGACACCACCGGTGCGGCGCCGACCCCCCGCAGTGCGAGCAGCCGCGCGACGTCCTTCACCGGCACGTCGGGTGTCACGATGCTGAGCTTGCGCGTCATCAGTTCTCCGGCACGCATAACCGCCGCCCTTCCAGAAAGAATCAGCCCGCCCGGCGATGCCGGATGGATCCGCGTTCGGCCCATCCGGCGACCGCGTTTTCGGGACCACCTCGGGTCCATCCCGCCACGGGACGAAGTACTTCAGATCAGGTAGGGCCGGCCACGGGTGAGAGCCGTGCGCTCCCACAAGCCGCCGAAACCGAAGGAACGACCAGCGCCGAAGGCGGCGAGAAGGCCGAGGACCAGAGCGTAGACGAGGTGGTCGTCCATGAAGGGGTTGTTTTCCGGGGGAAGAACCGCGGTCCACATGAGGACGAGCAGGGTGGCACCCGCGACGGCGGCGGCGCGCATCCCGACACCGAGGACGAGGGCCGCGCCGATACCGGCCAGGCCGATCATGAACAGCCAGTCAGCCCAGGCCGCGCCGGCGATGTCGTGGTAGATCCCGGCGAACGGTCCGGTGGCCGCGTGGGCCAGGAAGCCCTCGGTGGGGCTGCCGCCGTTGACCCAGGACTGGGCCGAGGGGGTCTCGTGGCCCAGGCCGAACAGCTTGTCGAGGAACGCCCACAGGAAGATCCAGCCGAGGCTGACCCGGGTGACCGCGAGCAGGACGTCGACGGCGAGGCTGTGGCGTCCCGCCTCCGGCAACTCGGGCGGCGGCGCCTCAGGCGCCCTGAGCAGCGACGGCTGTGTCGGATCGGACAGTCGCGCCTTTTGTGGGGGGCTGGTCCGGGGGTAGGCGTACCTCTGACGGAGATGGCCGCACCCGCGCGTGCGACGCCTGCCCAAGATGGGTGCGGAGGGTAGTCCTCTGGATGCGGTGGCGTCGGGAACGCCGTCCACGGGCGCGGCTGGGCCGAGGCCTCGAGAGGACACCAGACGTGACGCACGCCAGCTCGGCCCGCGCCCCGGGCCGTCCCGAAGGTCCGCGCCACCGCAGGAAGCGGCACGGATGGCCCTGGGCGCCGCAGGGACCGTGGGGATGGCTGACGACGCCCGGCGCACGGACCCTGGGCCAGGCGTTCGATCCGCGGCACAACAACCTCAACGCGCTCAGGCTCGTCCTGGCGGCGACCGTGCTGGTGTCGCACTCCTGGGGGTTCGTCCGGGACGAGGACGACCCGCTCGGGAAGCTGACCGGCGGGCCGGAGGCGGGCGAGGTCGCCGTGGACGGATTCTTCCTGCTCAGCGGCTTCCTGATCACTCGGAGCCGGCAGCGGGCCCGCTCGACCGGACGTTTCCTGTGGCACCGCCTGCTGCGGATCCTGCCCGGCTTCTGGGTCTGCCTCGCCGTGACCGCGGTGATCCTCGGACCGCTGCTGTGGCTACTCGAACGGGACACCCTCGCCGGCTATCCCTGGACGGGCGCCGACTCGGCGCTGACCTACGTCGCAGCCAACGCCCTGCTGCGGATGCACCAGTTCAACATCGGCGACCTCAACGGCGGCGGCGCGCTCGACGGCTCCCTGCACACCCTCTTCTTCGAGGCGCTGTGCTACCTGATGATCGGGATCCTCGGGGCGGTGGGGCTGCTGAGCCGGCGCCGGGCAGCCGTCCTCGGCCTGGCCGTCGCCTGCTGGGTGCTCGCCGCCGCGGACGCCGTCTCCGGCGCGGACCGCCTCGCCGACGCCTACGCGCTCCGCTTCGCCTCGATGTTCCTCGTCGGCGCGGTGATGTTCCTCTACGCCGACCGCATCCCGCTGAACCGGCCGCTGCTCGCCGCGAGCTGCTGCCTGCTCGCCATCGCCCTCGCGGCTCCCGCCACCTACCTGCCCCTCGCGCCCGCGCCGCTGGCCTACTTCCTGCTATGGGCGGGCACCGGACGTCGTCTCATGCGGGTCGGGAGCCGGCGGGACCTCTCCTACGGCATCTACGTCTACTCGTGGCCGCTGCAGCTCCTCCTGCTCGAGCTCGGCGTCGGCGACGACAGCGTCACCGTCAACATCGTCGCCTCGATCGGCCTCTCCGGGGCGGTCGCGGTCGCCAGCTGGCACCTCGTCGAATCGCCCGCGCTCGCCCTCAAGTCGGCGGCGGCGCCGTCCTGGCTGGGAGGGTTCCTCTCCCGGCCCGCGGCACGCCCCGGGGGACGGCCTACGCGCCCGGCGGACTCGGCGTCCCCGATGGGCTCACCGTCCCCGATGGGCTCGGTGCCGGGCGCCGCCGCGGGTGCCGCGCCGGGCGGGCACCGGACGTACAGCGCGGTGCCGGGGATGCCCGTGTCGGCTGGGCCGGCGAGCCCGCCTGGCTCGGATCCTCTGAGGCGCTCCCGGCCCGCGGCCGTGCCCGACCAGCGGCGCACCCGCCACGCGTCGAGGTGAGAACCGGCGGAGCCGCCGGTACCGCCACGGGCGGAGCCGCCGGCACGGCCACGGGCGGCTCCGACCCGGGGCGGGCCTTCGACGGGAACCTGCCGTTGAAGATTCGCCGGAGGAGCGGGAACCGGAGAATCACGAGATGGTGGGTCGCGAAGGTGGCCGCGTAGGTGGCGACGACCAGCAGCAGCATCCGTGCCGAGCCGAGACCGGGATCGAAACCGAGCAGGGTCGCGAACACGTAGATCCAGAAGAAATGCAGCAGGTAGACCGAGTACGAGGCTTCCGCCAGATAACGCAGGGCGGGACTCGGGCGCGACCCCCACCGACTGGCCGCGGCGAAAATCGTCGCGATCACCGGAATGGCGAACATCGTCTCGGCCAGCACCCGGCCGGTGCCCATCGCGAGCGTGTCCACCCACCCGTGCCACGACGCCAGCAGGACGAGCCCCGACACCGAGAGAAGAACCGGCGCGGGCCGCTGGAATGACGGCACGAGCCGGCCCCTGTCCAGAAACAGCAGGAGACCGAGTAGGAAGAACGGCAGGAACTCCAGGGTGCGGCGGACCAGGTCCGTATGAAATCCCGACCCGATGACGGGCCGGATGGCCTCGCCCCAGCCGATCCTGCCGGCCGCCATCGTGCCCAGCACGAGAAGCGTGATCGTCGTCATGGCACGGAGCCGCCCCGCGGTGGCCTGTTGATAGCACCGGGTGGAGACGAACCTGCTCAGCAGCTTCACCGCCGCGGGTGTGAGGAGCGCGTACCCGAGGAGCACCAGCAGGAACCACAGGTGCAGGTACCAGTTCAACCGGCCTTCGAACGCGGGAGCCATGCAGGCTCGCAGGAAGTCGGCGAACGAGATGTCGCTACGGTTGTGGAAGCGGGAGATCAGCCACAGTGTCGGCGGGTTGAACAGCACGAGCGTCGCCGCCAGCGGCACGCCCACCGCCGCCAGCCTGCGCCGGAGGGCGAGCCCGGGCCCGTATTTCGCGGTGAGCATCGCGGAGAGAAAACCCGAGATGACGAAGAATGCCTCCATCCGGAAGAGGCCGGAGGCCCGCGCTATCCCGTCGAAGACGGGGTCGTCCCCGAGCGTGGCCACGTGGACGAAGACGCCGATCAGCATGATGACACCGCGCAGCGCGTCCAGGTGGTGGTAGCGCACGCCCGCGGTGGATGCTCCCGCGGCGGGTACTGCCTCCCGCTCCCCCACGAGTCCCTTCCTTCCCGTTTCCGGCCGACGGATACACGCTTTCCCGGCGCCGGATGACGTCGGGAGGAAGCGCAAGGGCTCGCGAAATACTACGCTTCGGAACGTGTCGACCAATGTCGCGCCGCGTCACTTGCAGGCGGTTCCCGGGATGAGATGAGACACCATCAGTAAAAGGCTGAGCCGCGCCAGACCATCGAGCCGGAGGGCCGGGACGGAGCTACCGCCGAATTCCTACGAACGGGCTGCCGGAAACAGCCGGAGGGCCTTGTGACCGCGAGAACAAAAGGGGTTCACCATGCGCGCTTCCCGGCATGAAATTCATACCGTGCCGAGGTCGCGGGCGGCGGGCCGCGCGCTCGGGTCGGTTGCATGCGGCGGGCGGTCTGCCGCACGCTCGGCCAGCCGGCTCCCGCCAGTGCGCGCGGCGGGGGCGGCGCGAGCCGCGGAGGTGTTCGGATGGCCGCACAGGACGGCGTGATCTCGGTCGGGTTCGTCGCCGGGGCCGATCTGAAACGGGCCGCCGCGCTGGAGGACCTGCCGATCGACTCGCTGTGGACGGGCGGGCACGTCGCCTCCCGGAACCCGTCGGGCGAGGCGATGATGAGCCTGGCCCGCCTGTCAGCGGTGACCGAACGGGTACGCATCGGGACGTCGATCCTGCTCCTCCCCCTGTACGCACCGGCGATCGTGGCCAAGCAGGTCGCCGACCTGGACCGGGCCACCGGCGGGCGGCTCGTCCTCGGCGTGGGCATCGGCGGCGAGTACCCGCAGGAGTTCAGCGCCTGCCAGGTTCCGGTCCGGGAACGCGGGCGGCGCACCGACGAGGCCATCGGCCTGCTCCGGCGGCTCTGGACAGCCCAGACGATCTCCCACGACGGGCCGTTCTACCCGATGACGGACGTCCGGATCCACCCGGCGCCGGCCCAGCCCGGCGGCCCGCCCGTCATCGTCGCCGGCCGGAAGGAGCCGGCGACGCGCCGCGCCGCGCTGCTCGGTGACGGCTGGATGCCCTACCTGTACTCGCCCCGCCGCTACGCGGCCTCGGCGCGGACCATCCGTCAGGCCGCGGCCGACGCCGGACGTGATCTGAGCGGATTCGAGTGGTACGCGTTCGTGTTCGTCAACGTCGACCCCGACGGCGACCGAGCACGCGAGGAGGCCGCGCGCACGATGGGTGGCACCTACAACCAGGACTTCAAGACCATGGTCGACAGCGTGGCGGCGGCCGGGACGGCGGAGGAGGTCACCAGCAAGCTCCGCGACTTCGTCGACGCCGGCGCCCGGCACTTCATCTTCATGCCCGCGCCAGGCACCGGCGACCCCGACCGCATAGTCCACCGTCTGCTCGACGAGGTGATCCCCCCGCTACGCGCGCACGGGAACGAGCAGGCGGCCGCCCGGGCTGGGGATGGGGCCGCGCGCTGAGGCCGCACACCGCGGTGCGGTGAAAGGACGTCCCGGACGTCACCCGGCGCGGCGGCCGGGGAGGGCCGCGCGGATCATCGGGATCCGCAGCGGCATACGCGCCCACGCGCCGGCGGCGAGGGCGAGGTCACGGGGCCGGCCGCCGCCACGGCGAGCCCGGGCGGTGGCGTCCAGCGCCATCTGCAGGTTCCCCGGCCATACGCCGACGAGCAGGGCGGCGCTGGCCGGCCCGGCCCAGGACGCCTTCGTGAGCAGCCCGGCCGGACGGACTGCGAAAGCGTCACTGGTGTATCGAACCATCACGGCGCCGGACATGCTGCGCGGCACCGGCAGCCCACAGGTCTTCCGCCCCGAGAAGTGGACAGCACCCATCCGTTCGCGCCGCCTGCGGTAAAGACCGCAGAAGATTCGCCCCGCCGTCCCGCTACTGATATTCTCCGAATTCTGGCGTTCGGGACGCGATCGGGGGCGATTATGGCGTCCGACGGATCAAAAGATCAGGTGCCGGACGGGGCGGGATCCACCGCCGGCCCGTGCGGACAATCATGCGTCGAGATCGAGCAGGGCATCGTCGACCTGCTCGATCTGGCTCCGACTCTGGCCGCGGAAACCAGCCGGCGGCTGCTGGTCAGCAGGACCGAGAGGCGGCTCGGAGTCCAGCTGCAGGTACCGGACGCCCCCTACCGCAGGCAGTGGTTCATAGGTTTCGTCGACGCCTGCTGCGCACACCCCAAGGGTCCACGAGCACTTGCCCAGGCGCTCTGTGTCCTGGAGCCGGCTTCCGTCACCGCCCGGTCCGTACAGAACCTGGTGGACTGTTGGGAGACAGCGAGATCCGCCGCGGGTCCGACCGCTGGAAACGGGCACGGCTCGCCCGCACGGGCACCGTCGCACCACGCGGAGGCCCTTGCGGGCGGAGACCTCACGCCGGGCCGGGACGACGAGGCGCTGACCGGGCAGGAATGCGCCGCACTAGCGGCCGCCTTCCACACGGCCGTCGCGCAGCGACAGGTTCTGACGGATGCCGGCCTGCCGATCGACAAACAGCCGAATCCGGACGGGCTCACGTCAGAGGAGTTCTGGCGGGAGGTCAGTCGCCTACTCGCCGACGGAATACTTACCGACGGGCGACGACGCGTTCTTGCCGAGGCGCACCGCCGCTTTCCCGGTAACCGTTTTCTGCGCAACGGACGCCCGTGAACCACGCGGAACGGCGGTCACCGGGCGCCTTCCGTCCGTCCGGTCGCTAAGGGTACGCGATGACAGCATCGGCACCCTTCGACACCGCCGCGACCGCTGCTGTCGCGGTCATTCGCTCGGAGCTGGAGGACCGTATCGCAGGAATACTGCACGGCTGTCGCGAACTACACGGCGACAGCAGCCGTCGCCTTCTTCTCTCCCAGGTCGAACGGCATTCCGGCGTCGCGATCCCGATTGCCGAGTACCCCAGCTCCCGCCAGTGGTTCATAGGGTTCGTCGAGGCGTGCTGCGGCACGCCGGCCGGCATCCGGGCCATCATCGCCGTCGCCCGTGTGTTCGGGCTCGGCCCCGCGGTCACCGTCCCGCTCACCTGCCTCCACGACGAGTGGGATGCCGCACCCACAGCCGTCGACGCGGGAGAGGATCTGTGGGCCAGGCTCAGATCCGAGCTCACGGCGACGACCCGGGCCGCGGCCGTCGCCGCCTGCCGGCTCTCACCCCAGGCGGGGCTGTCGCTCCCGCCGGCACACTGCTCCAACGGCTGGCTGGTACTGCTGCATCTCGCCGGCCGCAACGCCGGCCCGGACGGGCTGCCGGTCTACATCTCCTATCTCGAAGGCATTCTCGACCAGCTCTCCCCCGAGACCCGCGCCATGGTCGAGCACTGGAACCAACGCCGCGCCTACGAGCTGGGGCTGACCGGCAGACTCAACGACACACGGCTCCGGAGGGGTGCCCGCGCCACCGCGGCACGGCAGAATGTGCATGTCATTCTGCAGTTTGAGCTGGACCACCTGGACCCGTCGACGCACCTGGTCTCCTGGTGGCGACAATGGGACGAGGAGTCGGCGGTTTTCGAACGAGGTGCCCGATTCGTTCCCGTCCCGCCGGGCGACCTGGAGATGTTAACCGAAAAAGTCGTGACCGACACCGAGGCTCTCCTCTCGGAGCGGGAGGACCAGATAATTCTTGAATTCGTCCTCCCCATCGATCTGATGCACCTTCCCGTCGAACGCTGGCCGAAGGAGAGCGGTTCGGTCCTGCCGAAGCAGCTCGGTTGCGACTATCCCGTCGTGGTGCGAAGCCTGGAGCGGGTACACAACCCGCACTGGCGGCGGGCGTGGCGCATACGGTGGCGGACGCTGCACGAGAAGCAGGATTCGGCGAGCACGTGGCAGATCAGGGACGACGGAGACGGCTACATCCAAAGGCTCGATGCCGACCTTCTCTCCGCGAGAACCTGGTGGCCGCGGTCCTCAGCGGCGCTCCTGCGCCGGCCCGCGCCACCGCGGCCGAGCTGGAGATCGTCCTGCGCTGTGGCCTGCCCGTGATTCTGTGGCACCGTGACGGCACCGCGGCCCCGACGGTTTCCGACGCGGTGAAGGAGTTCGTCGATCTCGGCGGCCCAGCCGATCTCCGAGCGCGTACCCACCGGCTCCGACTCGACGCCGCACGCTCGGAAGTTTCAAAAGGCGATCATCTCGGGCACAATCTCGTTATTTTATGGGATGACCCGAACCGGCGGCCGGAGAGGGGTCCAGACGATTCCCTCTCCGTCGGAGGAGAGGTGCAGCAGTGAACAGCGACGGTGGGGGCACCGCACGAGGCCGGCAGTCGGAGAGCTGGTGGCTTTTCCACGGCACGGGGGAACCGGCGGACGTGGCAGCGCTTCACACGCGCTGGCCGCCGGCGCCACCGTGGCGGGAGTTCAACGGCGGTCCCGAGGCTCCGGCGCCGCCCGACGACGCCGCCGAGACCCGACGGCGGCTGGGCGTGATCCCGGCTGGTCTGTTCACCGCGGACCAGATCTCGGTGATCAATTCGGCGATATATCTCCGGCGCCCACTCCTCGTCACCGGCGGACCCGGTTCCGGAAAATCGAGTCTCGCCTACATGATCTCCGCCGAGCTCGGGCTAGTGTCCCGGTCCGGAGATCTGCGATCTCATGGGACCTGCGGTGTCATGGAGGTATGGCAGGTAAGCCGAGTCTGCCGCTCGTGCTCACCGGGGCCGAGCGGCGGACCCTTCAGGGGTGGGCCAGCCGGCGCAGGACTGCGCAGGGCCTGGCCCAGCGGGCGCGCATCGTGTTGATGTGCGCGGATGACAGGACCAACAAGTCCGTGGCCGCCGAACTGGGAATCAGCCGGGACACGGTGGGCAGGTGGCGGAACCGGTTCGTCCGGCACCGGTGCGCCGGGCTCAGCGACGAGCCGAGGCCGGGCGCGCCGCGCACGATCAGCGATGCCCAGGTCGAGGAGGTCGTGGTCCGCACTCTGGAAGAGGTGCCCGAAGGGGCCACCCAC
>NZ_MAXA01000262.1 GCF_001854695.1 Parafrankia soli | reverse complement strand
CGCCTGCTGACCTGGACACCCTGATCGCCGCAGTCGGCGCAGGCCACGGCCTGCACCTCTACCTCCCACCTTGATCCAACGAACTACCGCTAGGCCGCCGTCTTCGTCCACGCCTGCGCTGCCGCCTCCGTCGACGTCGACGGAGCTCGCCGCGGTGCGGGAGTCGCTGCTCGAAGTCCTGGCCAGACTGGCCGAGCCGCCGAAGAGCCTGCGCCTGGCGACCGGCGCGATCACCATCGAGATCTCCTGGGACAGGCCGGGCCCGGCAGGCGCCGACGACGCGGTCGGACGTGGCGCAACCGGTGACCGGGGCCGCGTGAACGGTACTGGCGGTGCCAACGGCGCTGGCGCAACCGGCAGTGCAGGCGGCGTGCGCGCCGCTGCCGGGGCGCCCGCCCACCCGGATCAGCCCGCGACGGCCGACCCGGATGCGGACTACCTGCGCTCGCCGGCGGTCGGTGTCTTCTACCGGGCGCCGAAGCCTGGCGCCGAGCCGTTCGTCTCGGTCGGCAGCACGGTCGCTCCGGGCCAGCAGGTCGGAATCGTCGAGGCGATGAAGCTGATGATCCCGATCGAGGCGGATCGCGGCGGAACGATCAGAGAGGTCGTCAAGGCGGACCGGGAGCCGGTCGAGTTCGACGAACCACTGTTCGTGATCGACGTCGACGAGACGATACAGCCGTGATCTCCAGCGTCCTCATCGCGAACCGCGGCGAGATCGCGCTGAGGGTGGCACGTGCCTGCCGCGAGCTCGGTATCCGCACGGTGGCCGTCTACTCCACCGAGGACCGGGAGTCGGCGGTCGTCTCCTACGCTGACGCGGCCGTCCACATCGGCCCCGGTCCGGCCCGGAACAGCTACCTCAACATCGCGGCCCTCGTAGAGGCGGCTCGCCAGCATGACGTCGAGGCCGTGCACCCGGGCTACGGATTCCTGTCGGAGGACCCGGACTTCGCGGAGGTGTGTGAACACAGCGATCTGGTGTTCATCGGCCCGCCGGCGCAGGTGATCGCGAACCTCGGCGACAAGATCGCGGCACGCCGGGTGATGGAGCGGGCCGGGTTGCCCCTGCTGCCGGGCAGCTCCGGGCCGGTCGAGTCGGCCGACGAGGCCCGCGAGGTGGCCGAGCGGATCGGCTTCCCGGTGATGATCAAAGCGGCGGCCGGTGGCGGTGGGCGCGGTATCCGGATCGCCGCGAGCCCCGCCGCGTTCGCCGAGTCCTATGCCGAGACGACTGCCGAGGCCGGGGCGCTTTTCGGGGACAGTCGGGTGTACGTCGAGCGGTATGTCACCCGGGCCCGCCATGTCGAGGTACAGGTCCTCTGCGATACCCACGGAAACGGAATCCATCTGGGTACCCGGGACTGCTCGGTGCAGCGGCGTCACCAGAAACTCCTGGAGGAGGGACCGGCGCCGCTTCTGCCGGACGACACCGTCGACCGTATGGGGCGCGCCGCGGTGTCGGGCGCGCTGGCCGCCGGCTATGTCGGCGCCGGCACCTTCGAGTTTCTGGTTGACGGCTCCGCGGACTTCCACTTCATGGAGGTGAACTGCCGCATCCAGGTGGAGCACCCGGTCACCGAACTCGTCACCGGCGTCGACCTCGTGCAGCAGCAGATTCGTATCGCCTCCGGAGAGGCGCTGACGTTGCGTCAGGACCAGGTGAATCCGGTCGGGGTCGCGCTGGAATGCCGTATCAACGCCGAGGATCCGGACCGCTCCTTCCTGCCGGCGTCAGGCCGCATCGAGTCGTTCACCGTCCCGGGTGGCCCGTTCGTCCGGGTCGACACCCATGCCTACCCCGGCTACCGGATGCCGGCCATCTACGACTCACTCCTCGCCAAGGTCATCGCCTGGGCGCCGACCCGGGATCAGGCGATCGCCCGCATGGGCCGAGCGCTCCAGGAGTTTCAGGCCGCCGGGCCGGGGGTGCGCACGACCAAGGGTTTCCTGAGCCGGGTCCTGGCGGACGACGAGTTCCGCTCCGGCGCCTACGACACCGGCCTGGTGGCCCGGCTGGTCGAATCCGGCGCCGGTAGCAGGCAGCAGCCCATGACGGAACCGGTGAAAGAGCCGACGACGGCTTGATTCGACGCACAGCCGACGACGAACAGCCAACGAGGAGGAGAGCTCACCTATGACGGGACAGGAAAGCAACCAGGATGGCCGCGTCGCCGTCGTCACCGGCGCGACCAGCGGAATCGGGCTGGCGGTCGCGAGGACCCTGGGCAGCCTCGGCCACCGGGTGTTCATCTGCGCGCGGGATTCCGCGGCGGTCAAGGAGACCGTGGGCCGCCTCGGCGAGGACTCTCTCGATGTCGACGGCGTGGCCTGCGATGTGACCTCCCCGGACGACATCCGGGCGTTCGTCCGTGCGGCCGTCGACCGCTACGGGCCGATCGACGTGCTAGTGAACAACGCCGGGCGCAGCGGCGGAGGGGTCACTGCGGAGGTCTCCGACGACCTGTGGCTCGATGTGATCGCCACCAACCTGACCAGTGTGTTCCGCGTGACCCGCGAGGTGCTCAACGCCGGCGGAATGCGGCAGCGCAACACTGGACGCATCATCAACATCGCCTCGACGGCCGGAAAGCAGGGCGTGGTGCTCGGCGCTCCCTATTCCGCCTCCAAGCATGGCGTGGTCGGCTTCACGAAAGCGCTCGGAAACGAGCTGGGCCCTACCGGGATCACCGTGAACGCGGTGTGCCCCGGCTATGTCGAGACACCGATGGCGCAGCAGATTCGACTGCGGTACGCCGAAGCGTTCGGCACCACGGAGGAAAAGATCCTCACCCAGTTCCAGTCCAAGATTCCACTCGGCCGCTACTCCACCCCGGAGGAGGTGGCCGGCCTGGTCGGCTATCTCGTCACGGACACCGCGGCGTCCATCACGGCGCAGGCCATCAACGTCTGCGGAGGTCTCGGAAACTTCTAGCCACACCGCACACCGAGTTCGAGGAGGTACATGAGATGACCACGGAAACTCGCCGGGTCGAACACGACATCGAGGTCGCGGTGCCCGCCGCCGACGTCTACCAGCTGATCGCGCAGGTGGAGAACTGGCCGCAGATATTTCCGCCGACCATTCACGTCGAGCAGGTCGAGCGGTTGGCCGGGTCGGAGCGGATCAGGATCTGGGCGACCGCCAACGGCGAGGTCAAGACCTGGACCTCCCGCCGGGAGCTCGACCCCGCGGGGCTGCGCATCGAGTTCCGCCAGGAGATCACCCAGCCGCCGGTCGCCGCGATGGGCGGCACCTGGATCATCGAGGCGCTCACCCCGAGCACGTCCCGGGTGTGGCTGCTGCACGACTACCGAGCCATCGACGACAAGGGCCTGGCCTGGATCGACCGGGCCGTCGACAGCAACAGCCGCACGGAACTCGCCGCGCTCAAGACCAACGTCGAGGCGGTGGCGGAGGCGCGCGAGCGGCTGACCTTCAGCTTCGAGGACTCCGTCGACATCCGCGGCTCGCTGCGTGACGTCTACGACTTCCTCAACGAGGCGCAGCTGTGGACGAGCCGGCTGCCGCATGTGGCCCGGGCGGARCTCACCGAGGACGAGCCCGGCGTGCAGATCCTGGAGATGGACACGCGGGCCGGGAACGGTTCCACCCACACAACCCGGTCGGTGCGGRTCTGCTTCGCGCCAGAGCGCATTGTCTACAAGCAGATCACGCTGCCTGCGCTGATGACCCTGCACACCGGCCGTTGGATGCTGACGGAGAGCGGGACCGACGCCGGTGTGGTGACCGCGACCTCACAGCACACCGTGACGATCAACGAGTCCGCCATCACCACCGTGCTGGGTGACGGTGCTGACGTGGCGCGGGCTCGCGAGTTCATCCGCACCACGCTCGGCACCAACAGCCTGACCACCCTGCGGCACGCCCAGCAGCCCGCGCAGTCCGGTCAGCCCGCGCAGTCCGGTCAGCTCACGCAGGCCGGCCAGCCCGTGGAGGCCGGTCAGCCCGCGCAGGCCCGGGGCTGAATCGCGGCAATCGCGGCTACCTGACAGGGGTTGGGACGTGGATACCCAGGTCATCGTGGTGGGTGCCGGGCCGGTGGGACTGATGCTGGCCGGCGAACTACGGCTCGGCGGGGCGCAGGTGCTGGTACTCGAAAGGCGCGCCCAGCCCAGCCAGGAGTCGCGTGCCTCGACCCTGCACGCGCGCACCATGGAGATCTTCGACGAGCGTGGCCTGCTGCCCCGGTTCGGGGCTCCCCCGCGCCGGGACCAGGGCCACTTCGGCGGGATCCCGCTGGACCTGGGCACGGTCCCGAGTCACCTCGCCGGTCAGTGGACCGTGCCCCAGACCCAGGTCGAGCGGGTGCTCGCCGAGTGGGCCCGCGAGCTGGGGGCCGACGTCCGTCGAGCCCATGAGGTCGAGGCGCTGGGCGGCACCGAGGGGCTGGGCGCCGCGGAAGGGCTGGGTGCCGCGGCCGACGGGGTGACCGTGCGGGTGACGGGTCCTGACGGGCCGCGGAGGATACGCGCCGACTGGGTGGTGGGCGCCGATGGCGAGGACAGCACCGTGCGCCGGCTGGCGGGCATCGACATGTCCGGCACACCTGCCACCCGGGAGCTGCTGCGGGCGGACGTGACCGGCATCGACATCCCCGACCGGCGCTTCGAGCGGCGTCCGCACGGTCTGGCGATCGCGGGGCGGCTGCCTTCCGGGGCGACCCGGCTGATGGTCTGTCAGCGGGGCGCCGCTGTGGCCCGGACCACGCCACCCACCTTTGCCGAGATCTGTGCGGCCTGGGCGACGGTCACCGGGGAGGACGTCAGCTCGGGCACTCCCATCTGGATCAACGTGTTCACCGATGCCAGCCTGCTCGCGTGTCGCTACCGCCAGGGCCGGGTGCTGCTCGCGGGAGACGCCGCCCACCGGCAGATGCCTTCCGGCGGGCAGGCGATCAATCTCGGCCTGCAGGACGCGGTCAACCTCGGCTGGAAGCTCGCAGCCGAGGCGACCGGTCGGGCCCCCGACGGCCTGCTCGACACCTACCATCTGGAACGTCAGGCCGCCGGCCGGGAGGTTCTCGACAACATCGCGGCCCAGTCGGCCCTGCTGCTCGGCGCGGACACCGATCCACTGAGGGTACTGGTCACCGGGCTGATCCAGCAGCCCGCGGTACGTGACCTGCTGGCGGGGACGATCAGCGGTGTCGGCATCCGCTACGCGGGTGGTGCGCACCCGCTGGTCGGCACCAGGCTGGGGCACGTACCGCTCGGCACCGACCTGGCTGCGGGCGGCACGAGCAGCACCGCGCTGCTACGCAAGGGCTGGGGCGTCCTGATCGATCTGTCCGCCGATCCCGCCCGCCGAGCCCGGCTGGACGATCTGGTCCGGTCACGGACGGCGCGAGTACGGCTCGTGTCCTGTCCGCCGCCGCCCGCCGGAAGCCCCCTGGATGGGGTGGGTGCGCTGCTGCTGCGCCCGGACGGTCACGTGGCCTGGGTGAGCGCCGGCGCGGACGACCCCACGCCCGCCCTCCGCCGCTGGTTCGGCTGACCGCCATCCGGTTCGCCACCACCACCGCCTCCATCTCCAGAGACAACCGTCACAGACCGCTGCTCCGGAAACGACCGAACGGAATGAGGATTCATGTCTCGTTATGACTGGGACACCCGAAACTCGAAGATCGATGATCTGCGCACGACGATCAAGAACGTGCGTGAGGAGATCACCCGACATCCGATCTACCAGCGACTGGGCTCGCTGCAGGACTTCAACGTCTTCACCGAGCACCACGTGTTCGCGGTCTGGGACTTCATGTCACTGCTGAAGAGGCTGCAGCGCGACCTCACCTGCGTCGACATCCCCTGGGTGCCCAAGGGATCCCAGGAAAGCCGCCGCCTGATCAACGAGATCGTGCTGGTGGAGGAGAGTGACGAGCTGGAGGGAGGCTATATCAGTCATTTCGAGCTCTACCTGACCGGAATGAGCCACGCGGGCGCCGACACCGGCCCGGTCACCCGCTTTCTGGAACGGATTCGTGACGGCGTTCCGGTAGCCGAGGCGCTCACCACGCCCGACGTTCCCGAGGCCGCCGCGGCTTTTGTCTCGACCACCTGGAACCTGATCGCGTCAGCTCCGCTGCACTGCCTCGCCGCCGCGTTCGCGTTCGGCCGGGAGGACCTCATTCCCGAGATGTTCGACCAGGTCCTCCGCAACGACGATCGCAGCGACCGGCTCACCCGGTTCCGGGACTACCTGGAGCGGCACATCCAGGTGGACGGCGAGGAGCACACGCCGATGCCGATGGCGATGCTGGTGGACCTGTGCGGCGACGACGTGRCCAAATGGGACGAGTGCACGACCGCCATCCTCGGCGCGTTGGAAGCACGGATCGCCCTGTGGGACGGCATCGTCGCGGCGCTTGACTCCGCCGGATCAGCGCCGGGGCACCTCGCCGAGGCGACCGCGAATCCGGCGAAGTGCGGTGTTTCGGCGTGACGATCCTGGTCACCGGCGCGACCGGCCGGGTGGGCAGCCGGCTGGTCGCCAGGCTGCGCGCCGGCCACGATGAGGTGCGCATGCTGGTCCGGGACGGCGCGAAGGCCGAGCCGCTCGTCGCCCTCGGCGCGGAGGCGGTAGTCGGGGATGTCACCGACCAGTCCATCGTCGAGGAGGCGGTCAAGGGCGTCGACAGCGTGGTGCACCTTGTGACGATCTTCCGGTCGCTCCCGGGCCAGGACATCGACGAGGTCAACGTCGCCGCGACGATCCGGCTCGCGCGGACTGCGTTGCGTACGGGGGTCAGCCGGTTCGTGTACTGCAGCACGAACCAGGTCTACGGCCCCGGGCGCGGACGCCCCGCGGTGGAGACCGACGAGCCGGACCCCGACCGCCCGTACTCGATCACGAAGACCGCCGCGGAACGCGCCCTGTGCCATCTGCACGAGACCGAAGGGCTGCCACTGCGCATCTTCCGACCTCCCGTGATCTACGGGGACGGCGACCCACGACTGGGCCTGCAGCCGAGATGGTCCCGGAAGTGGCCGCTGCACCAGCGCCTGCAGCTCGTCCACCACGCCGACGTGGTTCAGGCGCTGCTGTGCGGCCTGCGCGCTGAGGGTATCGACGGGGAGATCTTCAACGTCGGCGACGACGCGCCGATCAGTGCCTACGAGATCCTCCGGCTGAACAACATCACGCCTGACCCGGACGCGGGGCAACGGGTTCTCGACGACCCGTGGAAGGACATCATCGACAGTTCCAAGATCCGTAGGATGCTGGGCTTCCGGCTCATCTACCCCAGCGTCTACTCGGCGATCGACGCCGGAGCCCTCTGACGACTCCAGCGGGCGCGGGGCCCACGGCGGCGGGGCCCACGGACGCGGCTCCCGCGACAGCTCCGCGGCGGAAACGCCCGCCGCGGAGCTGCGTCCGGCGCCGGCCAGCATCGGTCAGGACTGGTAGTCCCCGATGACCGTCAGCTGCTCGGGAGCCGGCGGCTCGGCGAGCCATCCCCTGAGGTTCTGCTGAAACTCCAGGAATTCAGGCACCTTCGGTAGCGGGTTTTCGATGCCTTCCTCGACCTGCAGCAGCACCACGTAGGTCACGCCGTCCTCAAGCCGGTAGGAGGCGTAACGGATGCCCTGGGGTCGCGCCTGGTCCAGCGCGGCGAACAACGACTTCACAGCGGCCTCGACCTCGGCGGCCTTCTCAGGCTTCACCTTGGTTCTCAGTAGCATCGCTGACATCTGCTCACCCTTCCTGTCACACGGGCCGACTGCCGTCGGTCATCGCTATGACACGCGTCGACCGAGGAGTGTGACCGATGGAAGAAGTTGAGTGGCTCGCCGAGCGGTTCGAGGAACACCGCGGGCACCTTCGCGCGGTCGCCTACCGCATGCTGGGCTCCCTGCACGAGGCCGACGACGCGGTGCAGGACGCCTGGCTGCGGCTGAACCGGCCCGGCGCCGGTGAGATCGAGAACCTGGGCGGCTGGCTCACCACTGTAGTCGCCCGGATCTGCCTGAACATGCTGCGGGCTCGTCGGGTACGGACCGAGGATCCGATCGGCGTGTACGTCCCCGACCCGCTCGTCGCCCCGGACCCGGCCGGTGGCGCCCGGCAGTCCGAACAGCCCGAGCAGGAAGTTCTGCTCGCGGAGTCGGTCGGACTTGCACTGATCATCATCCTCGATACCCTGACGCCCGCCGAGCGGCTCACCTTCGTGCTGCACGACATGTTCGGCCTGCCGTTCGACGAGATCGCACCGATGGTCGACCGCACCCCGACCGCGGCACGTCAGCTGGCCAGCCGGGCCCGCCGTCGGGTGCGGGCGCTGGGCGCGCCCACCCCGGACGCCGACCGCATCGTCCAGCGCCGGGTCGTCGACGCCTTCTTCGCCGCCGCCCGCGGCGGCGACTTCGACGCCCTCGTCGAGCTGCTGGACCCCGACATCGTCCTGCGTGCCGACGGCGGAGTCACCCGGCCGCAGGCCACCGCGGTGGTCCGTGGGGCAGCGGCCGTCGCCCGCAGGGCGCTCATGTTCGCCCAGCCCACGGCGGCGGTGCGCCCAGCGCTGGTCAACGGCGCCGCGGGAGTGGTGATCACCCTCGACGACCAGCCGATCTCGCTGATGGGTTTCACCGTGGCCGGCGAACGGATAGCCGAGATCTACGCCATCGTCGACCCCGATCGGCTCAGCGCACTGGACCTGGCCTCCGTCACGGTCGAGGGCAGGGCGTGAGTAGCCCGGCTTCGACGGTGCCCGCACCGGTGGCTGTGGAGTTCGACCGGCGCGAACACCAGGACGACGGCCGCGGGCAGCGACGTCCGGTGCTGGTCTGGCGGTTCGCCACACCCGTGCGGATGATCTTCAGTGCGGTGCTCGGCGGCGGGTTCCGAAACCTACACCGACACCCGCCTGGCCACCGGTCAGACCACCGGGTCAGCCACCGACGCCTACGACACCGCCGCCCTCATCTACCTCACCGACTACCAGAAGTAGCGCGACGTACGGCGGTACCCCCAGATGGAGGCCCAAGGCCCAGGAGTTGCCGAAGCCGAAAAGGAAACTGAGCCCCATTACCAACATCATGATCACAGTGACGCCGCGGACGGCGGAGTTCCCTGCCTCATGGCCGCCACGACCGTCCGGCGCGGCTGCGGCTGTTGCCGGTTCCTGATTCGGGGTGGCGAGCTCTGCTGCGAGCGTAGGGACCGTTCGATCAACGGTGTCTCAACTGGCCGTACGGCACTGTACGGGCTACTCCCGAACGCCTACTGCCGCCCCCGCCATGAGCCCTGCGGCCATCAAAACAGCAGGTCAGCGCCACCAGGGCCGCCGTGTACGGCCCGCGGAGGCATCGACGGCGCGCCCTGTCCGGGTCCGGGCGACCCGCCCGCCCCGCGGCAGCGAAGGCGCGTCCGCACGCCGGGTAAAGGCGCGTCTCTCCCTGCCGGCCGCCCGCCGGTCGAGATGGCAGTACTTCGGCGTTCACGACCGTCAGCCCTGACACGGTGTCCTGGTGACCACCGCTGCGGGCCAGAGTGGGTCCGTAAGCAGCCGAGGAACTCGGCTGGTGGCAGGTCGGCCACTCGGTCCTGCTCGCCGCCGGCGCGGTCGTCGGCGGGTGACCATCCCGAACCGGTCCGGCACGCGGCGACGGCCGCGACACGGGGCGTCGGGCCGGGCGCGGGGCTTGTCGCGTCGCGTGCCTTGCGGGATGGCGCGACTGAGGTAGAGGGGGGAAGGGGTGCACGCGCCCGGGTCAATGCCAGCGTCTGATCCCGCGTTCAAGGACGCCGGTCCCGGTGCTGGTCGGACCCCGGACCTGGTGACGCCCCGCTCACCGGGGGTTGGCGGGCGGGGCATCGCCATGGTGCGCCACGAAGGCATTGGCAGCTACGTGGACGGTCGGGCGTGGCCTGTGGGCTGCGTGTGGTCGTCGCCGTGGCGGGTCGCTGCGGGATGCCTGTCCTGTGGGAGGAACCGGGGGACGGCCCGGACGTAGATGACCATGCCGATGACTTCGATGAGGGTCTGGGCGACGACGGCGACAGCGGCGGTGGCGAGCTGGTCGGGTAGAGCGAGGGCGAGCGGGAGGACGACGAGGGAGTTGCGGGTAGCACCTGTGAACACGACCGCGCGGGCGGCGGGGACGTCGAGGTGGAACAGCCGGGCGACGGCGAGGCCGGCGAAGGCCATCAGGAGGAGGAACAGGGCGTAGAACGGGGCGACGCCGGCGATGTCGGTGAGGTTGTCGTCGAGTTTGGGGACCTGGGAGGCGACGATGGTCAGCAGGGTGGCGATCATCAGCGGGACCATGGTCATGCCGGCGGGCTGATGCGGTGGCGTGTCCGTGGGGGTGACGGGTGGCCCATGCCTGCAGGGCCCAGGCGAGGGCGAGTGGGACGACGATCAGGAACGCGAACGCTTCGAGGAACGGACCGGCGTCGACAACGTCGGCGAGCCCCTGGCCGAGGAAGAGCAGCAGGAACAGGGGTAGCAGCAGCATCTGGGCGACGAGGAGCAGGGTGTGGCGGCGAGCAGCTGCTGGTTGCGTGCGCCGGCGAGTCCGCTGAACACGATGACGTAGTCGACACAGGGGCAGAGCAGGACCAGGAGGACGCCCAGGCGCAGCGCCTGGTTGTCGGGGAGGAACGGGAACATCGCGGCGACAACGAGGGGGACGGCGAGGAAGTTGACGGTCAGCGTGGCGGCGAGGAACCTGCCGGCGCGCAGCGAGCGGAGCAGGTCGCCGGCGGCGATCGCGCCGAGGTAGAACGCGACCTGGTGGCGTTCCATCGCCGCGACGACCTGGTCGGTCACGCAGTCTCTCCTTCGCTCTGGGCGGGACATGCGGGTTTCCCGCCCATCCTGACCTGGGAACTTCGCCGGGACAGTGGTGGGGCGTCCTGGGTTGCATCCGGTACCCGGGTACAGGTTTACCGTCGGTTCGAGGTGCTCGCCGCGGGGCGCCCAGGCCGAAGGAGACAGCCGTGAACGGATGCGCACCCGCCGGGTGCACGTTGCCCACCGAACAGCAGCCGTTGCGTCTGGCCGAGTGGAACAGGCTGTTCACCGACGCGCTGGTCGAGGTGACTCGTCGGCGTCCGACGTCGTTGGCGTTGACGTTGAGCGCTGCCGGCGGGGTGGAGGCCGAGGTTCGGGACCTGGCCGGGCGAGAGTCATCGTGCTGCTCGTTCTTCGCGTTCACCATCACGCCGTCCGGGCCCACGGTCGTGGTCGAGGTCGGCGTTCCGGCGTCGCGGGTGGACGCGTTGGACTGGCTCGAATCCCGCATCGCTCCGGCCGTGTCCCGGACCGGTCCGTGAGCGTGACCGGTGGCCTGCGCACCAGCGAACTGGCCACCGCCGCCGGGGTGAACACCCAGACGCTGCGCTACTACGAGAAGCGGGGACTGCTGGCCGAACCCGTGCGCACCCCTGGCGGGCACCGGCTCTACCCGGCCGAGGCGGTGAGCCTGCTCGGTGTCATCAAGGCCGCGCAGCGCCTCGGGTTCACCCTCGACGAGGTCGCCGAGCTCCTCGACACCGCCCGCCGCCGTCATCCCACCGGCGCGTTGAAGGAACGCACGGTCGCGAAACTCGACGAGATCAACACCAAGATTGAGCATTTGGCGACCATCCGGACCGCGCTCACCACGGTGATCGACGCCGGGTGCGACAGCCTCACCCACTGCACCTGCGCCGACTGCCCGCTGCCCTTCGTCGAGATCGCCACAAGCCGCCCGGACGACCTCGACGGCACCCCCTCCGGCCCTCTCACCGTCAGGAGACACCCGTGAGCACCCCGACCGGCGAAGACCGTCATAACACCAGCCCGCACCCGGCCGAATGAGCGCGTGTCCTCGCCGCCGGCGAGGACACGCGCTCATCTCGGCGGGTCACCTTGTCCGTGGCGCTGGCCGTCGTCGCCTGCGCGGCGTGCTGCGCACTCCCGCTGCTCGTCGGCGCAGGGCTGCTCACCGCCGGAGCCGCCGCGGCCCGCGCGGCGGAAGGGGCCAGCACAGCCTGCGGCTGTGGCGGCGGATGCGCCTGCTAACCCAGGGGGCTGAACCGTCGGTATCAACTCACCGGAAACCGGGACAGGTCGTGCTCTGTCGATGAGGTTTTCGCCGGTGGCGACGCCGAGGACCTGCGCTGCGCAAGGAACACCGCCGCGTCGCCCGGCGGTGGACCGCCGATGTGGCGCCGCAGCCGGTTCCACAGGCCATCCACGGCTTCCTGCAGATCGGGGTGTGCGAGAACGTCGAGATGATCGGCTAGGCGGAAGACCGTCCCGAGCCGGTCCCTGGCTGCCAGGACGCCGTCGGTACAGAGCAGGAGGCGTTCGGCCGGCGCAAGCACCGATCGGCGCGGTACGGTCTCCGGCTCCCACGGCAAAACGGGTGCGGTGATGTCCGTAGGTTCGAGGACGTCGAGGTCCTGCCGCCCGCACAGGCGAAGTGGCTCCGGGCCGCCCGCGGTGACGACCTCGATCCGGCCATCCGGCAACACCCCGATCATCGCGAACGCGAGCCAGCTCACGGGTGTTGGCCATGCGGCTGCGTGACAACACACGCTGTCCGCCACCTCGGCGACCGGCCGGTCGCCGAACATGCGGAGGCCGGCGAGCAGGGCGGCTGCGCGGTCCGGCCGAGGCGCCATGCCCGCGCAGTGCAACTCGCCGACCAGCAGCAACGCGCCGCCGGCATCCCGTTCGACGATCTTAACGAGCGCATTGTCCGACGCCCGCCAGGCGTGGTCATGCCACCGTCCCAACCGGCCCTGTCCGCAGCTCCCAGCCTGGCTCTCCCATGGCCGGCTAATGCTTAAGTCGGCGGAGTCGGCATGCCTTGCGCGGCGGCTGCTGAGCGTGGCCGCCAGGTCGCGGAGCACCGCGACGCCAGCGCCCACGAAAGGCGGGAATCGCGACGGCGGTCAGGCTGCCCCACGGGATGTCTCCCCAGCTGGCCGCGGCGGCGAGACCCCCTGTGCCGACAACCGCGAACGTCGTCGCTTGGAGGTGAAGTGAGCGGCCCAATGCGTCATCCATCCCGTTCCCATCCGACAACCCGGCGCTCTCAGGACGTCGCCGAGGGGCCGCCCGAAGCGGACCGGTAGACGACGGTGCGGCTCGGGCAGCGCCGAAGGTAGGTGCGGTCACCTCTCCAGCGATGCCCGCGAACCGGCGACCGGGAACTGCCTGGCCCGGAACGTTTTAGGTCCGCCGCCTTTCCCATGTCCGGCAGACTCGCCGAACGAACGAGGCTGGACAGCCGAGGGGGCGGGTACCGCGAACGGCAACGGCGGTCCCATCCCATCCTTGTCCGTCCGGTTCGGGCGGGGTGCGCGGCGGCTGAGTCAGGCCTGGTCGGGTGGTGGTAGCGGCTGGGTGGGCCAGCCGAGCAGCCGGGCGCCGATGACGGCCACCTCGACGGTGAGCCGGTGCAGGGGGACGGTGAGGTCGTATCCGGTCAGGGCCCGGACGCGGGACAGCCGGTAGGTGACCGCTCGGACGCTCAGACGCTGCTGTCGGGCAGCTGCGGCGGCGACGCAGCCGCAGGCGAAGTAGGCGGACAGCGTGTCCAGGAGCGGTTCGGGGCCGGTGTGCGCCTGCTCCAGGGGCAGGAGGACGGCGCGGACCAGGTCCGCCATCGCTGCCTGGTCGCGTAGCAGGACGCGGTAGACGAGGAGGTCGCCGGCGGCGACGAGCGGGGTGGTGATGGTGAGGCGGCCGGCGAGGTCGAGGGCCTCGCGGGCTTCGTTGTAGGACAGCAGCACCCCGCGCGGGCCTGGGTGTGGCCGTCCCACCCCGACCTGCCAGGCGGGGGCGCGATGCGATGCGGCGTAGGCGCGGCGTGCGACGACGGTGACTGATTCCCCGACCCGCGCTACGGCGCCGTTCGCGGCGGCCGTTCCGGGCGGGCCGACCGCGACGATCGTGAGCAGCCGGCCGTCCTTGGTGGTGACGAACAGGTCGCTGTCCGGGAACCGGGTTCGCAGCGACGCTTCGGTCCATGCCGTGATCCGGCTGGTGTCAGTCACCGGATCGGCGGCTTGCAGCACCGCGACGACGTGCCCGCTGGCGAGGCGGAGACCGAATTGCTCGGCGCGTTCGACCAGACGGCCGACTTCGGCTTGTCCACCGAGCAGGTCATCGACGAATTCCCGCCGCTGGGTCTCCTCCCGCTGGACCATCCTGCGCTGGGCGTCGCTGAAGCCGGCGGCGATCGCACCCATCGTGTCGTCGGCGGCGCGCAGCACAGCTGATCCCATCGCCATCGGGTCGCGTGGAGTGAGGGCCGCTGCTCGGCTGGTTCTGACCAGCTGGGGCAGGTGGGGCCACAGTGCGCGGGTCGCGCTCATGTAGAGGTCGACGAGGTCGGACAGCGGCTCTCCTGCGCACGCGGCGTGGGCGCTGAGGCGCCGGCTGGCGTCGAGCTCGTCCCGGTCGGGGCGCCGGCCGGTGGCGGCGGCGGCGAGCATGGTGGGAAGGTACTCGCCCAGCAGGTCGGCGCGGACCCCGGAGTCCGCGCTGGCCTCTTGGGCGGCCGCGGTCAGGATCGCGGCGGTGGTATCGGTGTTGGCGGGCGTGGCCGTGGGCGCCCGACCGTTGGAAGTTCGGTCGTTCACCATCGCCTCCTCCCGGTGTCTGCGGCGGCGGGCACTGACCGGTGGCAGGGCCAGGGGCACGGCGAGCATCGTTCGCCATACCGCGTCGGGTCCATCCCGGCCGGCTGCCTGCGCCTACCGTCCGGACACTGGTTTCCTGCCCGGTGGTCGGGAGGTGGGAGCCCGCGGACGGAAACTGGACGCGGAGTCGCCCTCCCGTCCGCGGTGGGGTCGGTGGTGCTGGCCGGGGCGAACCGATGAGTGTTGTGGGACAGCGCCTGGCGCAGGGCCTGCTGGTCCGCCGAGGTCGCACCGGCCAGGTCGACGACGAGGGGACGCTCGTCGGTCAGGGCGACGTGGTGAAGCATCGCGCTGAGCAGGGGTGCGGTGGTGTCGTCGAGATGGCCGGTCACCCGCAGCAGCGGCTGCTCGCTGTCGCGGTCCACGTCGCTGTGCAGCGGGTCGAAGCGGCCGGGCGGGACGTTTCCCGTGGCCAGGTTTGCCGGGCGCCGGCAGAACGGGAGGCGCCAGGGGCACGCTGTGCACCAGCCCACCGGTCAAAGACGCTGGGGAACGCGCCTGTGCGCACCTGCTGGTGTTTCCCGAACCCGGCAAGCCGGGCCCGCCAGATTGGCCGGCCCGGAACGTCTCCGGCATGCCCGGTGGGTGGAATCAGGTCGGTAGGCGCGTGACCCACCGGGCTGTCGCCAGCAAGCGCGTGGCGGATCCCACAGCGGGGCCGATCATGAGCCTCCCTGGCGCCCCTGCCCGCGGGCGGTCTGYGCGGATCGGTTCTCGTCGGGGATCTGCGGATGACCTGCGGCGGAAGGAGCCCGACATGATGCACACGGTGGGGTGCCAGCTGTGCGCGCTGCGATTCGGTTCCCGTGGAGAGCTTGAACAGCACATCCGACAGGACCATCGCCCCCGCGATCCTCGCGGCATGTCTGCTGGGGCTGCCGGCAGCGGATCCCGGAGTGGATCGGCGGAGCCCGGCCAGTCCGGTCGGCCGGTGTCCTTGCATACCGGCCACCACCGGGCTGACTCGCCGCGGCCGGCGGCGTCACCGTCGGGTTCATCTGTTCCCCTGCGTCGGGATAGCGAGGTGGAGTGGCGCAGGGCGCGTCTCCTGGCCGTCGTCCTGATCGTTCTGTTGGCGGCGGCGTTCCTACTGAACGGTTGGGCGGCGCTGCTTCCCGCCATAGTGCTGATCGGATTCGGGGCATATGCCGCGGTCGAGCGCCGCCGTCGTCGCTACACCGCCGGCAACAGCCGCCGGGAGATCCCGGACCTCGGCCGCTCGGACCAGCAGTGCAGACGACGGGGGCCGCCCCGGAACAGCGGGCCGTGACATGCACCGCCGGCTGGAGGGCCTGGCCGGCGCGGTGGTCATGGCGGCGCTCGTGCTGCTGGCGTTCGCCCCGACAGCCGCCCACGCTCGGGAGGGGGACCGGCGGGTCCTGGTGCACACGGTGCACGAAGCGATCACCCCGGTCGCCGCCGACGACGTCAAGACCGGTCTGGCGGAGGCGGAAGCCGGCGGCTACCAGGCCTACGTGCTCGCGTTGGACACCCCTGGCGGGCTGGACTCCGCCATGCGGGAAATCGTGCAGGAGTTCCTCGCCGCCGAGGTGCCTGTGATCGTGTACGTGAGCCCGGCGGGTGCGCGGGCGGCCTCCGCAGGTGCAGTCATCACGTTTGCCGCGCACATGGCGGCGATGGCGCCTGGCACCACGATCGGCGCGGCGACTCCGGTGACCGGCGAGGGCCAGACCGCGTCCACCAAGGTGATCAACGACGCGGCGGCCTACGCCCAGTCGGTAGCGCAGCTGCGGGGCCGCGATGTGGGGTTCGCCCGAGCCGCTGTGGTCGACGGAGCGTCGCTGCCGGCGGAGGAGGCCGTCCGGCGCCATGTCGTCGACCTGCTCGCCGGTTCCCTCCCGCAGGCGCTGGCGGACGCCGACGGGCGGACGGTCGCTGTGGCGCCGGGTGAACGCCCGGTACGGCTCGCCACCGCCGGCGCGACAGTCGAGTCCTACGAACCCGGTGTCCTGCGGACGGTTCTCGGCTGGCTGGCGAATCCCGCCCTGACCTACCTCCTGCTCACCATCGGCACCCTCGCGATCATCTACGAACTGGCCAGCCCCGGCGTCGGCGCGGGCGGCGCCGTCGGTGGCATCTGTCTCCTGCTCGCACTGTTTTCGCTCGCCCTGCTCCCGGTGAACGTCACTGGGCTGCTTCTACTCGGCCTCGCGTTGGCGTTGTTCGCCGCGGAGGTCCTCGCCCCCGGAATCGGCATGTTCGCCGTGGCCGGCACGGCGGCGTTGGTGCTGTCCGGAGTGTTCCTGTTCCCCGACGCACCAGGCCTGTCCACCGGACTGTCGTTGCTCATCCCGGTCGCCGTCGTCGTCGGGCTGGCCTCGGTCGTCGCCGGCCGGTTCGCGTTGCGCATCCGCAAGACCCCGTCGACCACCACCGGTGCCGGTCAGTGGATCGGCCAGCAGGTGACGGTCGAGGGCGTGGACGGGGAACACGGCCGGACACGGTTGGGCGGGGCCTGGTGGCAGGTCCGCAGCACCGCCGCTCCGCTGGTCGAGGGCAGCCGCACCTGGGTCACCGGACTGGACGGCCTGACCCTGCTCGTCGACACCGAGCCCGCGCACGGCCACGCCAGCCCAGGGACCACCGACAACCGCGGCGGGGACACCCACGCTTACGAGGAGAAGGAAAGATGAACACGGCGCTCGCCTACGGGCTGGGAATCGCGATCGTGGTGCTACTGATCCTGCTCGTCGCCGCGGTCCGCATCGTCAACGAATACGAACGGGGGGTGATCTTCCGGCTCGGCCGAGTGATCGACGCGAAAGGCCCGGGGCTGTTCTTCATCATCCMGATCATCGATCGGATGGTGAAGGTCAACCTGCGCACAGTGACCACTGACATCCCGCCGCAGGACGTCATCACCAAGGACAACGTCACGATCCGGGTCAATGCGGTCACCTACTTCAACGTCGTGGACCCGGTCCGCTCCGTTGTTGCGATCAACAACTACATGGTGGGCACCTCCCAGGTCGCCCAGACGACCCTGCGCAGCATCCTCGGCCAGGTGGACCTCGACGAGCTGCTGGTCAAACGCGACCAGATCAACCAAGACCTGCAACGGATCATCGACGACGTCACCAACCCCTGGGGGATCAAGGTCACCATTGTAGAGATCAAGGACGTGGAGCTGCCGGAAATGATGCGCCGCGCGATGGCCCGCCAGGCCGTGGCCGAACGGGAACGCCGCGCGAAGATCATCCACGCGCAGGGGGAACTCGGCGCGGCGAGGACCCTTGGCGAGGCTGCCACCGCCTTCGAGCAGCACCCGGCCGCCATGCAACTCCGGGTGCTGTCCACCATGGTCGACGTCGCCGCTGAGAAAAACTCCACCCTGGTGTTCCCCGTGCCCATCGAGATGATCCKCCTCGCCGATACCCTCACCCACCACCTCGACGGCGCTACCAAATCCGCCGTCCCTGCAAATGGGGAACCAGGGGCATCGACCGGACCGTACATGGTCGGCCGGGACGGTCCGGCCTGACCGGCGGACCGCCACGGAATGTGGGCAGGAACGAACCGCGTCGGCGCGGCACTCGCCAGACTCGCCGCGGCGACTTCTACCGACCACAACCAGGTCGTCGACTTTGCCCGCGCAGTCGCGATCTCGGTAGTCGTAGTCTGGCACCGAGGGTCACCATCGCACGCCGGACGGGATCTGGCGATGCCCCGAATCCGATCGACCAGGTTCCGTTCGGCTGGTTGGCGACCTGGCTGCGGCAGGTCATGCCGATCTTCTTCGTCGTCAGCGGGTACGCCAACCTCGCCAGCTGGGACTCGGTCCACCCGGACGTGGAGAGCCGGCTGTGAGCGTGTCTGGGGCGTGGGACGGGCCACTGCGTCCGGACAGCGGTGGGCTTGGCCGATACCGTAGGAGACGGTGCGCCGGGAAGTCTGGTCGGCATGAAGATGCGTCTGGTCTGTGTGCGTTGTGTGACCGGTTCGAGGTGGTCATGGGACGCACGCAGGGATGCCGCATGCGACTGGACCTTCCGAAGGGATGTGCATGTCCGCCGCACCGTCTGGCACCCCGACACCGGAAGGCCGGGATCAGTCCGGCGTTCTCCCCGCCCGGCTCCTGACGCGGCCGACCTGGTCCCGTACCCAGCAGGTCACCGGCGTGCTGCGCAGCGAGACGGTCGGCGGCCTCCTACTCCTGGCCGGCGCGGCGGTGGCGCTGGTCTGGGCGAACTCGCCCTGGCGCGAGGCGTACGCGACGCTGACCGGCACCTACGTGGGGCCGGAGGCGTTGCATCTGCGCCTGAACCTGGCGCACTGGGCATCCGACGGCCTACTCGCGATCTTCTTCTTCGTGGTCGGCCTCGAACTCAAACGCGAGTTCGTCCTCGGTGAGCTGAGATCACCCAGCCGCGCGGCCCTGCCGATCGTCGCGGCGGTCGGCGGGATGGCGATGCCCGCCCTGCTCTACACCCTGGTCAACGGACTATCCACGAACGGGGCGCCCGAGGGATGGGCAGTGCCGACCGCGACGGACATCGCGTTCGCGGTCGCCGTGCTGGCAATCATCAGCACCCATCTCCCGGTCGCGCTCCGCTCATTCCTGTTGACACTGGCCGTCGTCGACGACCTCCTCGCCATCATGATCATCGCGGTGTTCTTCGTCGACTCGCTCAACCCGGCGCCGCTGGCCGGTTCCGTCGCGACGATCGGCGTGTTCACACTGCTGGTCCGCCGGGGTGTCACCCGCTGGTGGCTACTGGTGCCGCTTGCCGTCGTCGGGTGGGCGCTCATGCACGCCTCGGGGGTGCACGCGACCATCGCCGGTGTGCTGATGGGGTTCGCGGTGCCTGCCCGCCCGGAGCCAGGGGAACGGGTGGGGATGGCGGAGAGGTTCGAACATCTCTGGCGGCCGGTGTCCGCCGGCGTAGCCGTGCCGATCTTCGCGTTTATGGCGGCCGGGGTGTCGCTGGGCAGCGGGGGGATCGGTGCGGCGCTGCGCGACCCCGCGGGCATGGGCGTGGCGCTGGGGCTCGTGGTCGGCAAGTTGGTCGGGGTCCTGGGCTCCACGTTCCTGCTGGCTCGGTTCACGCGTGCCGAGCTGGACCAGAGCCTGTCCTGGTGGGACGTTCTCGGTGTCGCGCTGCTCGCCGGGGTTGGTTTCACCGTCTCGCTGCTCATCGGCGAGCTGGCGTTCGGCGACGGGACCGAACGCAACGACCACGCCAAGGCGGCGATCCTCCTCGGATCCCTGGTCTCCGCCGCACTCGCCGCGGTGGTACTCCGGGCCCGTAACCGCATGTACCGCAGGATCGAGCAGGAGGAAACGACCGACCAGGACGCCGACGGCATCCCGGATGTGTTCCAGGAAGCGGCTGCCGATGACACAGGTGTCCGTCCTGCCGATGCTCCTCACCAACACTGACCAAGCGGCAGCGGGTCGCTTCCCCGATCGCCACGAACGATGTCCTGACCAACTTCCCCGCCGACGACCTGCACCGCAGATTGAACGACTACCTCACCAAGCTCCAGACCGACTTCGTGTTCGGAGAAGTGTCGGTCCTGCAGGAGGTCGCCAAGGCGAAGAAGAAGCCAGCAGAAGCCCGAGCCGTCATCCAGATCGGTACCGGCGAGCCTGAGGTGCGCAGGACCAGACACGGCAACGGGCTCCGCGGCCGGTGCGGCGTCCCGGCGCTCGCCGTGGCGGGCGCGGTCTTCGGCATGGTGATGCTTTGGCTGTCCGACACTGGTCGGGACCTGGACCGTCGTCGTTCTTTACACGGTGAGCACGACCTTCGCCCGAGCGTGTTCGACTTCGAGGTGGCGGATGGCCTCCGGTGCTTCGCTCAGCGGGTAGGTGCGGTCGATGGCCGGTGCGATCCGGCCCGTCTCGATCAGCTCGCGCAGTGCCGCGAGCCTGTCGGGGGTGGGCTTCGGCGTGGGTGCGATCAGGCGGTGCGGCACGAAGCGCGCGGCCAGCATGCCCCGGATGAACAGGCCCATCGGGCCGATCAGGCTGACCCCGGTGGAGGTTCCCCCGCCGGACAGCACCAGCGTCCCGTCCGGCTCCACCGTCCGACGCAGGGCGGTCAGGGAACGGTTGCTCACCAGGTCGAACACGACGTCGTAGCGCCGTCCGGTGCGGGTGAAGTCCTCCTGCCGGTAGTCGATGAGGTGGTCGGCGCCCAGCGAACGCACGAGATCGGTGTTGCGGGCGCTGCACACGGCGGTCACCTCGGCGCCGAGCGCCTTGCCGACCTGCACCGCGAACGTCCCCACGCCGCCGGACGCGCCGTTGATCAGGAGCCGCTGGCCGGCCGTCAGACCGGCCTCGTCGCGCAGGCACACCAGCGCGGTGTTGCCGGCGAGTGGCACCGCGGCTGCCTGCTCGTAGGTCAGGTTCGCCGGCATGGCGCCCAGCACGTCCCGCGGAGCGCACACGTACTCGGCGAACGCCCCGTCGGCCTCGCCGTAGACGTTGTCGCCGGGGTGCAGTCCGGTCACGTCGGGACCGGCTGCGACGACCTGGCCGGCGAAGTCGGTGCCGAGGATTCTGTTCTTCGGGCCGCGCAGTGGCAGCTCGGGGAGCATCAGGCGGGCGATGTAGGGGTCGCCCCGCATGACGTGCCAGTCGCGGGCGTTGAGCGACGCCGCGTGCACCCGCACGAGCACTTCGTTCTGGGCCGGGGCGGGCTGGGCGACGTCACCGAGCCGCAGGACGCCAGGCGAGCCGTAGCCGTTCTGGACGATCGCCTTCATCGGGTCGTTCCGGCCGCGGGCGGACGGGTGGCGGCGACGTGGACCGGGCTGGCCAGGCGACGCCGGATGATCCGTTGGGCGGCAACCACGTTGATTGTCCGGCTCCGGACATCATCGGAGTGCGTGGTGCACCGAGATGGTTGGGATACGGGGACGGTGCGAACCGCCACATGCACCCTCACCGTCGGGACAGCGCGGGGTGCGAGAAACCCGGTCGGCGCGAGCCGCCGTTTTCTGCCCAAGATGTCGTCATGCCCCAGATCGTTTCTGACGGCGCTGCCGGCGTTCATCGGAGGACGGGCCTGAGTTGGGTCGGCCGATCGGCGGGTGGGGCGACCGTACTTTCGTACAGGTACGGCACGTCACAATCTCAGGCGGACGCCCGCCGGACCGTTCGTCTCGCAGGCGACATGGCGATCTCGACTCGGTTCCACGTGGTTGGTGGCCGGCGGTGGTGACCGAGGGCCCCTTACGGAGACCACCGGCTACCACGCCCTCGGCGACTCCTTGTTCGGGCGTGCGAGCCACCGTCCCGGATGGGCTGGTGCACCCTTGCGGGCCTGGGGTCAGGAGATTCTTGCCGTCAGTGATGTCCGTGAACCGGCGGCTGTGGACGTCGCCACGCCCGCAGCCTGAAGTGACTCCGTTCCGTATGGTCGACGACCCTGCCGCGGCTTGGCTTCGCGTATCGCCGAGTGTCTACTCGTATGCGAGGAGTAGTTTTGTTGTCTTCTGATGTTGGTTGGGCCGCGGTATGGGGGCGTTTCAAGGCGGCGTGGCTGGCGAATCCCACCGCGGATCTGCTGGCTGGTCTGGTGGTCGCGCTGGCGCTGATCCCCGAGGCGATCTCGTTCTCGGTCATCGCGGGGGTGGATCCCAAGGTGGGTCTCTACGCCTCGTTCTCGATGGCGGTCATCATCGCGATCGCAGGTGGCCGTCCGGCGATGATCTCGGCGGCAACCGCGTCGATGGCGCTGGTCATGGTGCCCCTTGTCCGGGAACACGGGGTCGAGTACCTCTTCGCGACGACGGTGGTGACCGGCGTGGTGCAGATCGTTCTCGGGCTGATCGGGGCGGGGCGGCTGATGCGTTTCGTGCCGCGTCCGGTCATGGTGGGGTTCGTCAACGCGCTCGCGATCCTCATCTTCCTCGCCCAGCTCCCGCACATCGTCGGCGAGACATGGGTTGTCTACCCGATGATCGCGGCTGGACTTATGGTGATCTATCTCTTCCCTCGGCTCACCCGAGTCGTGCCGGCGCCGCTGGTGGCCATCATCGGTATCGCCGTGGTGGCGACCGTCGGTCACATCGAGGTACCGACCGTCGGCGACATGGGCGATCTCCCCGACGCGCTGCCGGTTCTGGGACTGCCCAGCGTTCCGTTCTCGTGGACGACTCTCCGTATCGTCGCTCCGTACGCGTTCACTCTTGCCGCGGTGGGCCTGCTGGAGTCTCTGCTGACCGCGCAGATCGTGGACGACATGACCGACACCCGCTCGGACAAGGACGCCGAGTGCCGCGGCCAGGGACTGGCGAACATCGGCACCGGCTTCCTCGGCGGCATGGCGGGCTGCGCCATGATCGGGCAGTCGATCATCAATGTGAAGTCCGGTGGACGGACGCGCCTGTCGACCTTCATCGCGGGACTGTTCCTGCTGATCCTCGTCACCGCGCTCGGCGACGTTGTCTCCGTCATCCCGATGGCAGCGCTCGTCGCCGTCATGATCATGGTTTCGATCAGCACCTTTGACTGGGCGAGCATCAGCCCGCGGGCGCTACGGACCGTTCCGCGCAGCGAGACCCTGGTCATGGTGGTCACCGTCGTCGTGGTGGTCGCGACGGACAACCTCGCACTCGGGGTGCTGGCCGGAGCGTTGCTGGGAGCGGTGTTCTTCGCTCGCCGGGTCGCTCAGATCGTTCAGGTGACCGACGTCCTCGACCCCGACGGCGGCATCCGTGTGTATGCGCTGACCGGGGACTTGTTCTTCGCCTCGACCAACGAACTCGTTCACTCCTTCGACTACGCCGATCTCATTCCCAAAGTCGTCATCGACCTCACCGACGCGCACATCTGGGACACCTCTGCCGTCGCCGCCCTCGACGCGGTTGCGGCGAAGTACCGCGGTCGCGGTGTCGACGTCGAGATGATCGGTCTGAACGAGGCCAGCTCCGACCTGCACGGGCGCACCGCTGGACAGTTTGCCGCCCATCACTGACCGGTCCTGTGAGGCCGGGTTATCCCCACCCGATCGGCGAGCGGGGATAACCGGCCGGCTCGATCCGGCGGCGGACAGCCCCAGCGCGACCTCGAGGACACGCAGCTCGGCCAGCCACCGCTGGGCGGGATCCGCCAGCCCATGCAGGGCGCCGCTGATCGCCGCACCGACGCTGGCGACACCATCGACACCACCGAGATGGAACGCGAGGCGCTGCCCCGCGAACAGTGACGGTATTGGCACAGCATGATGCAGGGGGCGGCCCGCCACCGAGGAGGGCCCGACGGTGTGAACACGTTCGACAGGGACAGCGCCGCCGAGCGGGTGCCGAGCCCTCTGGCGAGCACGTGCCGGCGCAGCCGTGCGGGCAGCGCGTCGAAGAGAAGCCGTTCGCCGATCCCGAGATGGCCGCCTCGTTTCAGTTGCACTGTACGGGCCCGGACGGCGGCCAGCCGCTCGACCGGGGCTTCCACGGAGCAGGGGAGGAGAACGCGGGCACCCGCCACGTAGTTGCCGAGCAGCCGGTGTTCGGCCGGCCGCCTGGTGCTGACCGCCATCGTGGCGCCCACATCCGAGCTCGGCCCGTCGTCGTCCGCCAGCCATGCGCGCAGGGCGCCGGCGAGGACGGCCAGGAACACGTCATTGACCGTCGCGCCACCCGCCAGCCCGATCGCCTGGAGCCGCCGCAGGGGAGTCGACACCCACGAGTGGGTCATTCCACCCGCGGGTCCAGTGAGCGCCGCCGGTGCGGGTGTCGGCGCCAGCCATTGTCCGGTTCGGTGGATCGCGGCGCCCAGCGCCCGTGGGCCGGGACGGCCCTGGGGGTGCCATCGCGCTGGTTCCGTACCGTACGACGGTGCCGAATCGGCGCCGAACAGTGTCGCGATCATCAGGTTCTTCGCCGCGCCATCCTGGTGTACGTGGCTGGCGCGGTACAGCAGGGCAAAGCCGTCGTCCTGTCCGTGCAGCAGCCACAGCTGCCAGGGTGGCGCGGATACCGGCACCGGCGATCCGACGAGTTCGCCCAGGGCGGCCCGCAGCCCCGCTCGCCCGCTGCCCGGCGGCAGCAGCCGTTCCCGGACGAGATCGTCGATGGTGAGGTCGGGGTCGACCGTCCAGCCCCACCGCGCGCGCCGGCCCGGCAGACGCACGATGCGCTGCCGCAGGAGGTCCGGGAGGACCTTGATCCGCTCGGCGACGAAATCCCGCAGCTCTTCCAGACTTAGTGACGGGCCTTCGGCGAGAAGCAGGGTGCACACGTTGAGCGGCATTCCTGGATAGGTCGCCTGATAGTCGAGCAAAGCATGCTCCACAGCACTGAGGGGACGCATTTTTCCATCCATACGAACGCTGTTCTCCCTGTCGGTCGGATTGCTCGAATCTGCCGGGTGCGGAGGGAAGGCACAGGTTGGTCCTGACGATTCGGATCTGTCGATCAACCGTCGGACGGCAAACCAGGGTAATGAGCTACCATCAGGGCTACCCTTCCCCCGCGTAAGGGTTACGGCAGTATCGCGGGCTCGATCGAGCCTCGGCAAATCCAGGCGAGACGGGAGGCCAGCCCGGCGGCCACGGCATCACACCTGCTCGGCCGGGATACCCGACCGGTCCTCTTCGGCCTCCGCGGGATCGTGCCTGCCGGCAGCGCCGTATGGCCCTGTGCCRTGGTCGGACGTCAGGATCCGCTGTGGTGCGCTGGCGCGGCGTCGTGCCCCCTATACCGGGGTGGATATCGACTGGTCACGTCGTCGAAGAGTGCTGCTTCGCAGATCCGTTTGTCAGCGCTGTCCGCTTTCCGCGGCAGGTTGTGTGCTAGCCCGCCACGGTCGCAGCCAGGACGGCGCCGCCGCCGATTTCAGTGCGAGGGCGGGTGCTTCGACAAGGTGCCARCTCACGGCGGCGGCAGCAGCGGAGAGGACGATCGAAGCGACGACGTGGACGGCGACGTTGTCGTCGCCGACACCTGCTTCGAGTAGGACGAGTTGAAGGGGCCAGGAATAGATGTAGATGCCATAGGAGAGATCACGGCGTATTCCGACCCGCTCGAGGCGGCGGCCGGTGCCCGCCCGCAGAAGGAGATAGGCCATGGGCGCGGGACCGAGGAGCAGATAGGTGGATGGGGCCATCAGCGCGATCGTGAGCAGGGCGCAGCTTGCGGCGAACAGTGGTCGGGTGAGGGGGATGCGGTCGGCGTAGAGGGACATGATCGCGCCGACGAGGAAGATCGAGGTAAAACGGAGGGTATAGGTGTCGGCGAGCCGGTCGGAGCCGGAGACGACGTCTGCGGCGGCCAGGATCCAGCAGGCGGAACCGAGTCCGAGGACGACTGACCGGCGCCGGCGCAGGATTCCTACCGCCCCGAGGACACCGATCATCACGTAGCACAGCGCCTCGAAGAAGAGGGTATGCAGGGAGCCATCGAGGGCACCTCCGGCGCGGAGGTCACCGATGTTGAACTGGTTCATCCGGAGCAGGGCGTTGGCGACGACGTAGGTCAGCGCTGAATCGGGCCCCGCCCAGGGGTAGCCGGAGAAGGTCTCTCGTTCGAGCCGCCACAGCAACGGGCCGATCGCGACGGCGGTCACCGCCAGGCAGATCCAGAACCCGGGCAGGATCCGTAGGAAACGGTGCCACAGGTAGCGCGCGGTCGAACGCGCCCGGAGCTGGCTCCGGGTGATCAAGAAACCGCTGAGCAGGAAGAAGCCGTCGACGGCGATCGTGCCTGCTTCCGGCCCGCCGGTCAGGTTGCGTAGCGGGTCGTCCTCGTCGTGGACGAACCCCCAGGAGTGTGAGATCACCACCATCGCCGCGAGCGTGAGTCGCAGCGCGTTGAGGTTGTTGTGCCGAGGGTCGAACGCGTGGTCCAGGGTCCGGGTGCCGGATCGGCCCGGCCGTCGTTGTCGTTGGAGGGGAAGCCGGAGGAGGTTCGGTGTTCCAGCCGGGCTGGGATCCGTCACGCGTCGCTGTCCTCTCGATCCATGTGGTTCCGGTCAGGCACCTGGCGACGTGCAGCCTGCGATTCTCATACCGATGAGATCACTGGCCGCACACGCCCTACTCAACCCTAACGTAAGGGTAGAGTTGCGGCCGTCCTAAGTACGCGGACACTGGGACCGAACCCTCAGCCAGCCCCTCCGCACGCACGGGAGGGGATGGCGTGGCCGGCCGGCCCCGAGGGCGGGGGCCGGGGCTCCTGGTTGACACAGACGTGGGGCGGCGCGACAGGCGAGGGCGACATGCGAGAGATGGGGCGAGGTGACGCCGCCGGACCGGGGGAGTCGCAGCGCTCGGTCCGGCGGCGCGATTCTGTGGCGTCAGAGCTGGACGAGCTGGTCCTCGCTCGATGCATCCCGGCTAGCCGGGATGGTAGGCTTTTTCGACATCATTTCAAGTTGCTCAACCATTCCCAGAATCCGAGTGAGACGCAGCGAGCAGATTCTCCACCGGCCGTCAGCACCCTTCCGATACTCTTCGCGATAGTGTCCGTAACCATCCAGTTCTAGAATCCCGTTGGGTCCGGTGAACTTCACATAGTCGTACATCGCCCATATTCCACGAGCTGTGTCAGGTCCGCTGATCTCGATCTCCGGCATGTGGCCGTGATGGATTGTGACCGCCGCGCCGATCGCCCGCCGGATGAAGGTGATGAATTCGTCGCGGCTGTTGAGCTGTTGATCCGGGACATCGCCGAGCCAGGCACAGAGATCCTCGGTGAAGACGTCGGCCCACTCGTCCCAGTTCTTCTCGTCCACCAGTCTCAGATAGCGAGCCTTGAGCTGCTTGATCTCCTCGATATCGCTGAGAGTATGGATGTCCACTTTTCCTCCTATGATTCTGAGTGGGCGGCGAGGATCATTGGTCYAGGAACATGCGGGTCGGACTGTCGCCGCTCAGTTGGGCGTGCTTCCGCCGGCCCTGGGCGCCGCACGGATATGGAAGGTGCTGCGTCGAGCATGGCCGTCGACTCAGGCCAAGTATTGATCGGTAACGCCATCGAGAATCTCCACCGCGCGACCGCCGTTATCTATGCATTTCGGGCACGGTCGTTGGGTGGCATGTTCCGGGGCTTGTCCAGGATGACGGTCAAACGCCGGCGAAGCAAACTGTGGGGCATTTTCGGTGAGCGAATCTGCATGGGGGAGAGCCGTAACAGGGCCAAGGCGCGAGGCTGCCCTGCAGCGCCTCGCGTGCTTCTCGCGAACCAATCCCGGTCGGGACTGTTCGGCAGCCACGGTAGCCGCTGCTCTGGAGGCCATCCAATCCGGCTGACGGATTCCCGGGAATTGTGTATTCTGACCGTCAGGGCCTGCCAAGAACTCGCCGGAAACGAAAGTTCTGATGGCCGAACAGGTCGGACTTCTCCCGCCGGAGCCTCGTCGTTATCATACCGACCCGGAGTTCTGAGTAAATTTCCCGTGTCGGGCTGTCGCCCATACCAGGTACCAACAGGAAGTCAGATCGTCGGCGCATATCTCCCCGGAGAGACGACTCGGATGCCGTGGCCGCGTAGGAAAAATCGGGTCGCCGTTTCGGCGAGCGCAGTCGACTGATCTCGCTATAGAGTTTTCCGGGTGCGAGTACTTGTTACTGGAGGTACGGGTAAGGTCGGCGGTGCCGTAGTCAGGGCTGCCCTGGCCGCTGGTCATGAGGTGCGGGCGCTCGTCCGAGATCTCGACAGGGCGGGTATGGACCTGCCTCCGGGAGTCGAGCTCGTACCTGGAGATGTCACAAATCCGTCTTCGCTGGCGGACGCGTGCGACGGCTGCGAGATCGTCTACAATGCGATGGGGGTACCGGAGCAGTGGTTGGCGGACCCGTCGTTGTTCGAACGGGTCAATGTGCGGGGATCGGTGAATCTCACTCGAGCCGCGGCGGCCACCGGGGTGATCCGCATGGTCCACACCAGCACGATCGATGTATTCGACGCGCCGCCAGGCGGCCATTTCGACGAGACGAATCTCGCCGTCAGAGCGAAAAGTACGGCATATGAGCGGTCGAAGCAGCAGGCCGAACGGGCTGTGCTCGCGACGGCCGGTGCCATGGAGGTAGTTTTCGCCAATTCAGCGACAGTTTACGGCCTTGGCACGACCGGTAACGCCTCGATGGAGACACAGATGTTCCGTCCTGTACTGCGCGGACTGCTACCAGCCGTCCCCTCGGGCGGGTTTGGGGTGGTCTTCACCGAGGGTCTGGCCCAGGGGCACTTGCTCGCCGCCGAACGCGGACGGTCGGGCGAGCGTTACATCCTCTGCGACGAGCATGCGACGGTGATGCACCTCGCGCGGACTGTGGCCAAGGTCGCTGGTCGTGGCCGTGCACCGGTCATCACTATTCCAACACCAGTGATGACTGCGATGGCTGTGGCAGGTGAGGCGGTCGCTAAGATCACCCGTCGACCACCACCGATCGCCCGTTGCCAGCTTCAGTACTTGCTCTGGAACGCCACGCCCGACTCATCCAAAGCGCAGAGGGAACTCGGCTGGCATCCCACCTCTTTGTCGGAAGGCATCCGTCGGACTATCACCGAGACCGGCCTCCGTGAAGCCTGAACCCGCGAGCAGTTAGAGAGCTTGAATCCGTGGTCTCGAGCGAGTCCTGGTGATCTCCTCATTCAGTTCCCCACGAGCTGATGGTTCGCTCGGTAGCTGACGATGCGCTGCTCGCAGGTCCGGAAACCGTC
>NZ_MAXA01000261.1 GCF_001854695.1 Parafrankia soli | reverse complement strand
GTCCGGGGGTGAGGATGATGGACAGTGGGCGGCAGCGCCGGTCGGTCGCGAGGTGCACCTTGCTGGTCAGTCCGCCCCGGGAGCGTCCCAGTTCGGCGGCGGTCAGCCGGGCCTTGCGGCGTCGGTGTACCGCGCGGCGCTGCGCCCGTTCGGTTTCCTGGCCGTCCTCGGGCACCTCGGTTACAGGGTCGTTTTGTCCGGTTTCCGAAGCCCCTTTTCCTCCGTCAGGGCCTTCTCCATGTCCTCCAGGAGATCCGGGTCGACCACCATGCCCGCCGCGTGGTGATGCGCGCGGGCGACGGTGGAGTCCACGCTGACCAGGCTGAGATCGACAYCGTCACRCGCCGCCGCCTCGGTGRTCATCGCGTCCATGAGGGTCTGGAAGACCCCGTCRCGCGCCCACAGRCGGAACCGGTCGTAGATCGTCGACCAGGAGCCGTAGCTGTTCGGCACGTCCCGCCAGGGGCTGCCGGTACGGAACCTCCACATCACCGCGTTGAAGTAGCTGCGCAGGTCAGGGATCGGTCCGGACGCCCCCAGCGGGAGGTGCGGCTCGATCAACTCCCATTCACCATCGGTCAGATCACCACGCGTCATACAACCGTGCTACCAGCCGAAGCACCCGGACGAAGGACGAACACCCCGATTGTGATCCGGACTCAGAACAGGCCCTAGTACTGAGCCGAAGTAGCTTGGCGTCACGGCCTGCCCTGGCGCTCCGCGGTTCCGCGGAACCCCAGGATCGACCGTGAGCCGTGGTGGCCGCGTCGTCGAGCAGGCGGCGGGCGCGCCGGAATCCGGCATGCGTAGATCCCGCACCCGTCCCGGGATTTCTGTCAGTGCGGCGGGAGAGGATGACCGCGTGGTCCCCACTTCCCGTCCCGCCGGCACGCCGGCCGCCGCGGGCGCCGGCGCTGGTGCTGGTGCCGGCTCTGATGCCGCGGCTGGCGCTGGGGCCGGCGCCGTGGCCGCGCTGCGGGCGGCCGGGGTGGGCCGGGGCGGCCTGGTGGCGGTGGTCCCGGTCTCGGATGTCGCGGTGGCGCTGGCGTGCGCCGGCGCCGTCTGGGCCCAGGCCGCCGACCCGGCCGCTGTCCTGGCCGAAGTGGAGCGCGCCCTCGCCCCCCGGTGGGTCTGGTGGTCGGCGCACAGCACCGGGGCACTGCTGACCAGGTCAGGTACCAGCACAATCGCCGGACCCCGCGCTGGCTCTGGCACCCACGCCGGCCCCGGCGCTGACACCGGTCCCGGGCGCAGTCCCGTTCCCGCCGTGTGCTGGGATCTCGCGGCGGCGCACCGTGTCCTGCACGGGGGGCACCGGGATGATCCGGCGGCGGTCTGGGCCGGCGCACGCGGACTGCCACTCCCGCCGCCACCGCCCCGGCCCCGCGCCGACGGCCAGCTCGACCTGCTCGCCCTGGTCGATCACCCGGGCGGCCCGGGTGACGGCGAGGCCGACGATCCGATCGGCCCGGACGGCCAGCTCCGACCGGGCTGGGCCGAGGAGACGCTGCGCGGCGCGGGCCCGGGCGGGACGGGCGCCCAGCTGGCCCGGGCCACCCGGCTCGCCCAGCTGGCCCTCACCGTCACGGCCGCTCAGGACGAGGCGCTGCGCGCACTGCCCGACCCGCGGGCGCGGCCGGCCGGGCTCCCGCTGGCCGTCCTGACCGCGCGGGCCGAGTCCGGCGCCGAGCTCCTCGCCCGCGAACTGCGACGGGACGGCCTGCCGGTGGACCGGCCGACCGCCGAGGCGACGATCGCCGCCGCGATCGGGCCGAGGCCCGACGGCGACGCCGCCGGCGCGGCTGCCCGGCGGGCCCGGGACGCCCCCGTCCTGCGCCACCTCGGCGCGTCGGTCGACCTGCGCAACCCGGTGGCGGTCCGGTCCGCGCTCGCCGCGGTGGGCATCGACGTGCCGGACACCCGGTCGGGCCGGCTGAGCGCGCTGCGCGGTGTCCACCCTGTCGTCGAGGCGCTGCTCGCCTGGCGCAAGGCCGAGCGGATCGCGACGACCTACGGGTACCGGTGGCTCGACACCCATGTCGGCGCCGACGGCCGGCTACGGGGCGAGTGGCGCGGCAGCGACGGCGCCGCCGGCCGGATGACCGCGGCCGCCGGCCTGCACAACCTGCCGGCCGACCTGCGGGTCGTGGTGATCGCCGAGCCGGGGTACCGGTTCGTCCGCGCCGACCTCGGCCAGATCGAGCCGCGGGTGCTGGCCGTGGTCTCCGGCGACCCGGAGCTGACCAGGGCGACCCGGCAGGACGACCTCTACGCCCCGGTCGCGGCCAGCCTCGGCGTCGACCGGCCGACGGCGAAGGTCGCGGTGCTCGCTGCGATGTACGGGCAGACGACCGGCGTCGCCGGCCAGGCCCTGCGGCAGATGCGCGAGACCTACCCGGTCGCGCTGGCGTACCTGGACGCCGCCGACGCCACGGGCCGGGCCGCCGCCCTGGGCCGGCCACCGCCGAACCCACCGGTCACAGACCCACAGGCGCGGCTGCGGACGTTCGGCGGGCGGCGGGTCCCGCTGCGGTTCGCCGCGGTGGACGACGGCGCCGACGAGAACAGGGTGGGTATGGCCTGGGGCCGGTTCGCGCGCAACGCCGTCGTGCAGGGCGCGGCCGCCGAGCTGTTCAAGGCGTGGGCCGTGACGGTACGCCAGTCGATCGCCCCGCTCGGCGGCGCGATCGTCCTCTGCCTGCACGACGAGCTGCTGCTGCACGTGCCGGCCCCGCGGGCGGAGGCGGCGGCGGAGGCGACCCGCCGGGCGCTGGACGCCACCGCCGGATACTGGGCCGCCGGCAGCGAGGTCCGTTTCGTCGTCGACATCGCGGTTGTGCGGCGGTGGTCCGATGCCAAGGCCTGACACCCGCCCGCACGGCGTCGCGAGCAGGGCGAAGCCCTCGGCGGCCCGGCGCAGTGCCCGACTGGCGCAGTGCCCGAGGAGTGACCGAAAGGCTACTTTATGGCTTCGGCGCTGCGTTCCGGCCCGGCGTTACCCATGTGGGACGTTGGTGAGGTGATGAACTGCCCTTTGACCCTGGCGCGACCTACGGCCCTGGCGCGCCTCATAACCATGGTGCGACTCACGCCCGACAGGTGGCCGGCGACGCCTGGTGGTTGCCGCGAGCGGTGGCGGTTCGTGCCGGAGGCCACCCCGTGACCGCCTGGCGGCAGGCCCTCACCGCCCTCCAGCGGCGGGCGCGCAAGGCCCCGGGCTCGATGCCGGACGCGGCTCCCGCCGACCCTGGCGCGGCCCCCGCCGAGCCGTGCCCGCACCCGGCGGACGCGCTCGTCACCCGCCGGGCCGGCTCGCTCAGCCGCACCATGGTCCAGACCTGCACGGCCTGCGGTACCGAGTGGACGGCGCAGCCGTGACCCGCACCGCCGCGGAGATGGACCACGCGGAGGTGGACCACGCGGCAGCCGACCATGCGGCGGTTGACCGCGCCGGCCCCAGGGCACACGGCGATCTCAGAGCAGCGCGGCGATCTCGGCCCAGGTCGGCATGGAGGAGGAGGCGCCCGGGCGAGTCACCGCGATCGACGCCGCGATGACCGCCACCCGCACCGCCTGATCAAGGCCTTGCCCGGCCGCCAGCACGGACGCCATGACGCCGGCGAGGGTGTCGCCGGCGGCCGTGGTGTCGACCGCCTCGACCGGGCGCGCGGGCACCTCGGCGAGCACGGCGCCGCCGCGGGCCACGAGCACGCCCCGGGGGCCGCGGGTCATCACCACGGTTCCGGCGGTCCGGCTCAGCGCGCGGGCGGCGGCCGTCTCGTCATCGGTCCCGGCCAGCTCGCAGGCCTCCGCCGCGTTGGGGACGAGGATGTCGACAAGCTCCAGCAGGTCCGCGGGGACAGGCAGGACGGGCGCGGGAGTGAGCACCGTGGTGACGCCGCGGGCACGGGCGGCCGCCAGGGCCTCCCCGACCAGGCCCAGCGGACGCTCGAACTGTGTGACGAGAAGGCCGGACCGTGCGATCAGGTCGCGGGTGGCGTCGTCCAGCGCCATGACGGCCTGGTTCGCTCCGGGGACGACGACGATGCTGTTCTCGCCTCCGTCGACGACGGAGACCGCCGCGACTCCGGTCGGCGCCCCGACCGTCGCCAGCGCCGCGGTGTCAACCCCGTCGGCCGCCAGCCGCGCGCGGAGCGCGGCCCCGAACTCGTCGTCGCCGACGGCTCCCGCGAACCGGACCCGGCCGCCCGCGCGGGCCGCCGCGACCGCCTGGTTGAGCCCCTTCCCCCCGGGGACGGCCGTGAACGAGGAGCCGAACAGCGTCTCGCCGGGGCGGGGCAGGCGCGGCTGACGGACCACCAGGTCCATGTTCGCGCTGCCGAGGACGGCGATGGTCACCGGAGGCCGTCGCCGCGCGGAGTGGCGTGTCGCCATACCGCGAGTGTCCCGAACACCCCTGCCTGCCTCCAGGCCGGATCCGGCCCCGGCCTCACCACCTGCGACGCAATCCGTGATCTATCACGTTTACCGATCAGTTCGATCGCGGTTTGACGCTGGACACCATCCCTCTTCTCCACCATTCTGATGGACATGTCGGGGAACCTGGGTGCGAGTGCGCACGGGCCGTGCGTGGCTCGGGGCGCGGCGCCGCTCCGGTATGCGGCGCGCGTGCCAGCCGCCCGGTCGGTGCTGACCCGTCGGCGGTTCGTCGATTTCGGTCTTCTCACCACCGCCTGTTGTCGCCCCCGCTGAGCGGCCCGCGACGGCCGGCCACGGCACGCCAGGACGTCCGACGGGTCGCACTGGCCGGGTCTGCCACCGCAGCTACCGGCGCCGCCCGTCCGTCCATCCGTTCCTGACCGACCGCTCCTGACCGAGGCCGTAGCCACGGCGCGGATGGGCGTGTTCCCACTCGCGGGCACGACCCGCCGATCCGCGGTCAGACACAGGACGGTGATCTCCGGGCTCGGGGACATCGGCATACCCGGAGCACCGGCCGGCCAGCCGGCTCCCCCCGTCTACGCCGCCGCCGGCAGGCCCGCTTCCCGATTGCGCGGCCGCCGGCCGCCGTCCCGCCCGACCACCCCCGATGCCCGCCGCCGGCCCGGCCCGACCCGGACCGGGCCCGCTCCGTCCCGCACCGCACCGAGCGGTTCGGGTGCGCGCGCCAGCTCCGTCGCACCCAGAACCGCCCGAGCACGTAAAGCAACATCGAAAGGCACCCCGGCATGACCAGTCCGACGGCCATCCCCGCGACCGCGTCCCCGCAGGTCGAGTTCATCAGCCTGTCGCATCTCAACCCGTCGACCGAGCTGAATCCCGTGCCGAGCCGGGGCATCGACCTGCCGTACTTCCGCAAGTACGTCCGCTCGCTCGAGGAGTCGGGCTACGACTACACCCTGCTCCCCTACGGCTCCAACAGCGCCGACTCGTTCGTTATCGCCTCGGCCGTCGGCCAGCTCACCGAACGCCTCCGCCCGATCGTCGCGCTGCGGCCGAACACCACGATCCCGCAGGTGGGGGCGCAGAAGCTCGCGACCCTCGACCAGCTCACCGAGGGCCGCGCCGTCGTCCACCTCATCTCCGGCGGCAACGACGCCGAGCAGGCCCGCCACGGCGACTACCTGCCGAAGGACCGCCGCTACGCGCGTACCTCGGAGTACATCGACCTGCTCCGCAGGTCCTGGTCGGAGACCGGCCCGTTCAGCCACGAGGGCGAGTTCTTCAAGTTCGACGACTTCGGCCCCGGCTTCCGGCCGTACGGCCACACGATCCCGATCTCGATCGGCGGCCAGTCCGACGCCGCCTTCCAGGTCGGCGGCGCCAAGGCGGACATCTTCAGCTTCTGGGGCGAGCCGCTGGCCGACCTGCGTGCGGAGATCGACCGGGTCAACGGGATCGCCGCCGCGGCCGGGCGCACCGACCGGCCGCGCATCTGGGTGACCTTCCGACCGATCATCGCCAAGACGGACGACCTCGCCTGGCGCAAGGCCTTCGACTACGTCACGAAGCTCGAGAAGACGTACAGCGCGGGCGGCCCTCCCGCACGCTTCCTCACCGGCGCCCCGCAGAACGTCGGCTCGCAGCGCGCCCTGGACTTCGCCCAGCGGGCCGAGATCTACGACCGCGCGCTGTGGACCCGCACCGCGGCCGCGACCAACGCGGCCGGCGCCTCCACCGCCCTCGTCGGGAGCCCGGAGACGGTCGCGGCCGCCATCCTCGACTACGTCGACCAGGGCGCCAGCCTGGTCTCGATCCGTGGCTACGACACCCTCGCCGACGCCGTCGACTACGGCCAGCACATCCTGCCCCTCGTCCGCCAGGAGCTGGCGCACCGCGCCGCCACCGGGCAGCGTGGCACTCTGCAGGACGCCCACCCCGGCGCCCTCACCCCCGGTTTCGACCCCGCCGCACTGGCCGGCCTGCGATGACGACGGCGGTGCACACGCCCGAGCTGGTCCGTCTCGAGCTGGTCCGCCCCGACCTGTCCCCGGAGGCGCTGGCGGCCGTCACGGACGAGATCGCCGCGGTCGCGCCCGCCTACGACCGGACAGGCGAGATCCCGGTCAGGGGCCTGGAGGCCGCGCATCGCGCCGGGCTGCTGACCGCGACCGTGGGCACGCAGTACGGCGGACCCGGCCTCGGGCTCGTGGACACCGCCCGCATTCTCGTCGCCCTCGGCGAGGGCGACGCGTCCGTCGCGCTGCTCGCCGCCAACAACCTCGGCACCCACCAGGCACAGGCGGCCGCCGGCTACTGGCCGGAGGCGTACTACGCCGACTTCCTGCGCCGCAGCGCCGAGGGTCCGACGCTCGCCAACGCCGTCCGCGCCGAGCCCGAGCTCGGCGCCCCGGCCCGCGGCGGCCTACCGAAGACGACGGCGACCCGCACCGCCGACGGCTGGGTGCTCAACGGCCACAAGGCGTACGCCACCGGCGGCACCGCGCTCGCCTACCACGTCGTGTGGGCGGTCGCCGACGAGCCTGCCGGCGACCCGGCCCGGCCCCGCGTCGGCCATGTGATCGTGCCGGCCGACCTGCCCGGCATCACCTGGGTCGACACGTGGGACCACCTCGGCCTGCGGGCGTCGAACACCCACGACGTCGTGTACGAGGACGTCCGGCTGCCGTTCGAGGCGTTCGTCGAGATCCCGCGCGGTCCCGACGGCGTGTACCGGGACCCGGCCGCGTCGGCGGGCATCGGCAGCTTCGGCCACCCGGCGCACTATGTCGGCGTCGCCCGGGCCGCCCGCAGCGCCTTCACGCGGTTCGCTCTCGAGCGGGTGCCCACCGCCCTCGGTCGCCCGATCGCGACGACCGAACGCATCCAGACCGTCGCGGGCGAGATCGACGCACAGATCGCCCAGGCGGAGACCCTCCTGTTCGGCGCGCTCCTGCGCGCCGAGGCCGGCGACACCGGTCACCTGCCGCAGCTGTCGCTGCTGAAGATCCAGATCGCCCGCTCGGCGATCGCCGCGGTGAACACCGCGGTCGCCGCGCTGGGCAACCCGGCACTCACCCGGTACCAGCCGTTCGAGCGCCTGCTCCGCGACGTCCTGTGCGTGCGGGTCCACCCACCGCAGGAGGACACCGCCCTGCTCGCGGCCGGCCGCAGGCTGCTCGGCCAGTAGTCCCCCGGCCAGCACCGGTCCTCGGGCCGGTACCAGTCCCTCGAACCAGCACCAGTCCCTCAGGCCAGCACTCCCGACGACAACCATTCCAACCCTCGAGAAAGAAAAGAAACGAATCGATGAAACGACGCCTTCGCTCGCCCCGGCCTGGCCTCATCGCCACGGCCCTGGCCGTCACGGCCGCACTGGGCCTGAGTGCGTGCGGCTCGTCCGGTGACGACGGCGCCTCCAACGACACCGCCGGAGCGCCCGTTGCCGGCGGCACCCTCAAGGTCGCGTTCTTCCCCGACAACCCGGCCTTCAACTGCCTCGACCCGTTCCAGACCTACTGGATCGAGCACCGCACCGTCATCCGCAACGTCGCCGACTCGCTGACCGACCAGGACCCCAAGACCGGTGAGATCAAGCCCTGGCTCGCCGAGAAGTGGGAGATCAGCGCGGACGGGAAGGAGTACACCTTCCACCTGCGCGACGGCGTCACGTTCAGCGACGGCACTCCGCTCGACGCCGCGGCGGTCAAGGCCAACTTCGACGGCGCCAAGAGCGTCGTGGAGGAGACCGGCGGCGCGACCTACGGTGCGAGCTACATCCTCGGCTACGACCGCAGCGAGGTCGTCGACCCGAGCACCATCAAGCTCTTCTTCTCGACGCCGAACGCCTCGTTCCTGCAGGCCACCTCGACGACCAACCTGGCGATCATCTCGCCGGCGTCGTACAAGAAGACCATCAAGGAGCGCTGCCTCGGCGACTACGTCGCCTCCGGGGCGTTCACACTGGAGGGCTACAAGCCCAACGAGCTCACCACCCTCAAGCGGCGGCCGGGCTACGCCTGGGGCTCGGCGCTGTCGGAGAACACCGGCGAGGCCCACCTCGACACGGTCGAGTTCAGCTATGTCGCCGAGGACAGCGTGCGCACCGGCAACCTGCTCAGCGGCGCGGTCGACATCGCCTGGCCGCGTAACCCGTTCACGGTCGAGGACCGCGAGCTGATCGAGGAGTCGGGTGACGTCGTGGAGTCCCGGCCGCTGCCGGGCCCGGCGTCCACGTTCTACGCCAACGTGAGCGCGGGACGCCCGCTGGCGGACCTCAACGTCCGCAAGGCGCTGTACAAGGCGTTCGACCTCGAGAGCTACGCCAGGACGGTGTTCGGCGCCGACTACCCGGTCGTGGAAGGTGCCTTCGACACGACGACGCCGTACTTCGTGTCGCAGGCCGACAAGCTTCGCCACGACCCCGAGGGCGCGGGCAAGCTCCTCGACCAGGCCGGCTGGAAGCTCGGCCCCGACGGCTACCGCCACAAGGGCGACCAGAAGCTCACGCTGTCGACCCCGACCACCCAGTTCAACGTCGGCTCCGAGCTGATCCAGGACCAGCTCAAGCAGGTCGGCATCGACCTCGTGCTGGACACCACGACGACGGCCGAGCTTCCCGCGAAGCTCAAGAACGGCGACTACGACCTGACCGCGACCTACTTCACCCGGGCCGACCCGGGCGCGCTGCAGTTCATCCTCAACCCTGAGATCGCCAACTCGAAGGCGCTCGCGACCAACGCGACGACCCCCGAGGTCCAGGCGAAGCTCAAGGAGCTGTTCGCCAGGGCGGCGCAGACCACCGACGCGGAGCAGAGCAAGCAGGCCTACGCCGACCTGCAGAACCTGCTCATCGACGAGGGCGTGTCGTTCCCGCAGTTCGAGCGGGTGCAGTTCGCGGGCGTCAGCAACGAGGTCCATGGCTTCGCCTTCACGTCGGAGAGCTTCCTGAAGCTCAACGACGTGTGGAAGCAGCAGTAGGAGAACCCTGATGACTCGGTACATCCTCGGTCGGTTCGCCCAGGCGCTCGTCGTGCTCTGGGCGGCCTACACCGTGACCTTCGCGGTCCTCTACCTGCTGCCGAGCGATCCGGTCGCCCTGCAACTGGGAGCGGCGGGGATCGAGACCGACAAGCTCACCCCTGAGCAGCTCAACACCGCGATGGCCCAGTACGGGCTGGACCGTCCGGTCCTGAATCAGTACTTCTCCCACCTGTGGGGCTTCCTGCACGGAGACTTCGGTGACTCGATCTCCAAGCAGCAGCCGGTCGCCGACCTCATCGGCGACCGGCTGGGCCCCACGGTCGCGCTGAGCATCACCGCGGCCACGCTCTCGCTCGTGGCCGGGATGGCGCTGGCCTACCTGGCCTCGTACATGCGGTGGCGGCCGGCCCGGCTGTTCCTGACCCGGCTGCCCTCGTTCGGGGCCTCGTTCCCCCAGTTCTTCATCGCGCTGCTGCTGATCCAGCTGTTGTCGTTCAACCTCGGCTGGCTGCCGGCCACCGGGGTGAAGGGCTGGAAGTCGCTGGTGATGCCGTCCATCACGATCTCGCTGCTGACGGCCTCGATGCTCGCGCAGGTGCTGATGCGCAGCTTCGACGACACGCTCCGCCAGCCCTACATCGTGACGGCGCGCGCCAAGGGCCTCTCCCGGGCGGCGGTGCAGTGGCGGCACGGCTTCCGCAACGCGCTCCTGCCCGCCCTGACCATCCTCGGCGTCCTGGTCGGCCTGACCGTCACCAGCGCGATCGTCGTCGAGACGGTGTTCTCCCGTAACGGCCTCGGCAAGCTCGCCCAGGAAGCGGTGCTGGCGCAGGACGTCCCGGTGGTCCTCGCGATCGTCTCGCTGGCGGCCGCCGTCTTCGTCTTCGTCAACCTCGTGGTCGATCTGCTCTATCCGTTGCTGGACCCCCGCATCGTGCAGGGCCGGCGGAAGGTGGCCTCATCGTGACCGTCTCGGTAGCCCACATCGCCAGTCCGGCCACCGGAACCGACCCGGCCGCCACCGGAGCGGGCCCGGTCACCAGCGGAGCGGAGCCGGCCGCCACCGGAGCGGAGCCGGTCACCAGCGGCGCCGGCAGCGCCGCCGGCGAGGCGCTGCTCGACGAGTCCCAGCCCGGCGGACGGCGAGCCAACCTCATCGCGTCCCTGCGCACCCTCGGATCCCGGCCGGGCTTCGTCGTCGCGGTGCTGTTCATCGCCTTCGTGATGGTGACGGCGTTCGCGCCCGGCCTGTTCACCTCGCACGACCCCTACGCGACCGCACCGGCCGACCGGTTGGTCAGCCCGAGCGGCGGCCACCTCTTCGGCACCGACGAGCTCGGCCGCGACCTGTGGTCCCGCATGCTGCACGGCTCGGCACTGACGATCAAGGCCACCCTGATCGCGCTCGGGATCGCGATCGTGGCCGGACTCGCGCTCGGCGTGATCTCCGGCTTCTTCGGCGGTCTCGTCGACGCGGTGCTCATGCGGGGCGTGGACGTGCTGCTGGCCATCCCGAGCCTGCTGATGGCGCTGTCCATCGTCACGGCCCTGGGCTTCGGCACGGTGCCCGTCGCCGTCGCCGTCGGCGTCGGCATCGTGCCGGGATTCGCCCGGACCACCCGCGCCGAGGTGCTGCGGGTGAAGACCCTGCCCTACGTCGAGGCGGCGCGTGGCGGTGGGGCGTCCTGGCTGCGGGTGCTGCTGCGCCACGTGCTGCCGAACTCGTGGGGCCCGGTCGCCGTGCTCGCCGTGCTGGACACGGGCATCGCGATCATCGCGATCGCGTCGCTGAGCTTCCTGGGCTTCGGCGCGGCGCCGCCGACCGCCGAGTGGGGCACCCTCATCTCCGCCGGCCGCAACTACCTCGTCACCGCTCCGTGGGTCTCGCTGCTCCCCGGGCTGTTCGTCGCCATGACGGTGCTGAGCCTCAACCACATCTCGAAGACCCTCCAGGAGCTCGAGCGATGACGGCCGGAACGAGCCAACTGACGAGCCCGCCGACAAGCCCGCTGGTCAGCCCACTGGTGACGATCCGGGATCTCCACGTCGGCTACGTCCGCCGCCGCCGGACGGCGCCCGCCGTGCGCGGCGTGGACCTGTCGATCGGGTCCGGGGAGATCGTCGCCCTCGTCGGCGAGTCGGGCTCGGGCAAGTCCACGATCGCGAACACGATCATCGGCCTGCTGCCCGACAACGCCCGCGTCACTGCCGGCAGCGTCCTCCTCCACACCGGCCCGGACCCTGAGGATGCCGACGGCCCGGCACTCGATGACCGTCTGGACCTCGACGGGCACGGACGGCGGACGGTCGAGATCGTCGGGGCCCGGGAGAAGGTCCTGCGCGGGCTGCGGGGCCGGGTCGTCGGGCTGGTGCCGCAGGACCCGATGGTCGGACTCAACCCCACCCGCCGCATCGGCGGGCAGGTCGCCGAGGCGATCCGGCTGCGCGGGGTGAGCGGCGACGATCTCGACGCCGAGGTGCTCGAGTTCCTCGCGCAGGCCGGCGTCGACAACCCGCAGCTGCGCGCCCGTCAGTACCCGCACGAACTGTCCGGTGGCCTGCGCCAGCGCGTGCTCATCGGGATCGCCCTGGCCGGCCGGCCCCGCCTGATCATCGCCGACGAGCCGACCAGCGCCCTCGACGTGACCGTGCAGCGCAGGATCCTCGACCACCTCGAAGGGCTCGTCCGCGAGTCCGGGATCTCGCTGCTGATCATCACGCACGACCTCGCCGTCGCGGCCGACCGCGGTGACCGCGTGGTCGTCCTGCAGGACGGGGAGATCGTCGAGCAGGGCCCACCGGGCGACATCCTGGTGAGCCCGGCGCAGGACTACACCCGGCGACTCATCGCGGCCGCGCCCGGTCTGGCCCACGGCGGCCAGATCGTGCCCCGCTTCCAGCTTCCACCCGAGCAGGTGGCCACCCCGGACCCGGTGATCCGGCTGGAGAACGTCTCCAAACGCTACCCGCTGCCGGGCCGGCAGGCCGGCTCGTTCCTCGCCCTGGACGGGGTGTCGGTCGAGGTGGCCCGTGGGCGCACGCACGCGCTCGTCGGCGAGTCCGGCTCCGGCAAGACCACGATGCTGCGCATCGCGTTCGGCTTCGAGCAGGCGACCGACGGACGGGTCAGCCTCGACGGCGTCGACATCACCGGCCTGGGCTGGAAGCAGACCCGGCTGCTGCGCCGCAAGGTCCAGCTCGTCCACCAGAACCCGTACGCCTCGCTCGACCCGCGCTTCACCGTCGGGCAGAGCATCACCGAGCCGCTGGTGTCGTTCCGGATCGGCGACCGGCGCACCCGCACGGCCCGCGCGCTGGAGCTGCTCGACCAGGTGGCGCTGCCCGGCTCCTACCTCGACCGGCTGCCGGCGGAGCTGTCCGGCGGCCAGCGCCAGCGCGTCGCCATCGCCCGCGCGCTCGCCCTCTCCCCCGAGCTGGTGCTGCTCGACGAGCCCGTCTCGGCGCTCGACGTCTCCGTGCAGGAACAGATCCTCGAGCTGCTGACCGACCTGCAGGAGCGCCTCGGCCTCAGCTACCTGTTCGTCTCGCACGATCTGGCCGTCGTCGCGCGGATCTCGCACACGGTGTCGGTACTCAACCGCGGCCGGCAGGTCGAGTCCGGCTCCGTCGCCGCGGTGTTCGGCTCGCCGAGCAGCGAGTACACCCGGGAGCTGATCGACGCCGTCCCGGGCCAGCGCGGCGCCACCCGCCAGGCCGGCTCCCGGGACGACGATGTGCGGGAGGTCGCACGGACCTGAGCGACGCACGCTCGGTTGCCGGCCCGCAAGCCCGTATCCCAGGATCCCCACTGCCATCCGGACATTCTGGCGCGCCACTTCAGCCGGAGTACGCGTATTTTCACGAGCGGCGTCGGGGATGACGTCTCGGATGAATTGCGGGCCGGATGGTGAGCCGGCAAGACCGTGTACTGATCATACGGTCTTGAAACGGGGATCAATGCGGATCAGAAAGCTGCTCCTACGGAGCGCGGTGGCCTGTGCCGGGGTCGGGCTGGCACTGCTGGTCACCGCGTGCGGCGGGGGCGGCACGGACGACGACTCGGCCACGGCAGGCGCGTCCAGTGCCAGCGAGGTGCCGCACACCTGGGCGACCGACGTCCCGGACAACCTGACCGGGGGTTCGGCGACACCGGCCCCGGCGGTCACGGTCGCGGCCGCCGCGCCCACCGCGTCGACCTCCGCCGATCCGCGTACCGGCGTCATTCCCGCGGATTTCCCGTTCCCCCCGGGGGCGACGGTGACCGTGTCCGACAGCAAGCCGACCGACGCGACCCTCAACCTCGCCGGCGTCACCCCGGCCGCGACCCTCGCCTTTTACCGGCAGGCGCTGCCGGGCGCCGGTTACAAGTTCTTCCAGGAGGGCGGTTCCGAACCCAGTGCACCAGCGCGGTGGAGGGTGGCGGCGTCGACAGCCGCCGCAGCGACCGGGTGGCGTGCGCCTGACGCGGCCGTGACGGCGCTCGGCCGGTCCCAGCCGACCCGGCGACCCGGGTACCGGCAGGGCCTCCCTGACCCGCGGCGCCCCGCCTACCGTGGGCGGGGTGGATAACCGGGCGCAGATCCGCGAGTTCCTGGCCTCGCGGCGGGCGAGGCTCACGCCGGGGCAGGCGGGCCTGCCGAGCTACGGCGGGCACCGGCGCGTGCCGGGCCTGCGCCGGGCCGCGAACGCCGCGCCAGGCGCTCTACTCGGAGATGCTGGCCGATCCGGTGCGCCCCGCGAACAGCGCCCGGTTCGCCTTCCTCAACCCGCGCGCGAGGGAGTTCTTCACCGACTGGGAACGCGCGGCCAACGACATCGTGGCGATCCTGCGGGCCGAGGCCGGCCGCTCCCCCTACGACCGGGCGCTCAGTGACCTGATCGGCGAGCTCTCGACCCGCAGCGAGACGTTCCGCACCCGGTGGGCGGCGCACGACGTGCGTTTCCACCGCACCGGCGCGAAGCGGTTGTGCCATCCCGTGGTCGGCGACCTGGACCTGGCCTTCGAGGCCATGGAGTTCCCCGGCGACCCGGGACTCACCATGATCATCTACAGTGCCGAGCCCGGGTCGCCGACGAGCGACTCGCTCCGGCTGCTCGCGAGCTGGGCGGCCACCGTCGACGAGACCGGCCACGCCGAAGCCGGCCACACCACCGGCGAGGCCTGAACCCCCCGGTGGCGTGGCGGCCGGCCCCGGGCGGCCGCTACGGGCGGACGAGGACCTTGAGGGCCTTGCGGTCGTCCATCGCGCGGTAGCCGGCGGGGACGTCCTCGAGGAAGACGGTGCGGTCGAAGACCTTGCCGGGCTCGACCTCCCCGTCGAGGACGGCGGGCAGCAGCGTCTCGATGTAGGCCCGGACGGGCGCGGGGCCCCCGGTGAGGGTGATGTTGTGCCTGAAGAAGTCGGGGAAGCCGATCGACGCCTCGGCGTACTGGGGCATACCCACCCGGCTGATCACACCACCCGCCCGGACCACACCGAGGGCCTGGTCGTAGGCGGCCCGGTAGCCGACGGCCTCGAGTACCGCGTGGCTGCCGTCGCCGCCGGTGAGCTCCCGCACCCGGGCGACGCTCTCCTCGCCGCGCTCGGCGACGACGTCCGTCGCGCCGAACTCGAGGCCGAGGTCGGTGCGGGCCTTGTGCCGCCCCATCAGGATGATCTGCTCCGCGCCGAGCCGCCGGGCCGAGAGCACCGCCATCAGCCCGACCGCGCCGTCACCGATGACGGTGACCGTGGTGCGCGGGTTCACGCCGGCCCGGACGGCGGCGTGGTAGCCGGTTCCGAACACGTCCGAGAGGGTCAGCAGGGACGGCAGGAGGGCTGAATCCTCGGGCACCGGGACCTTCACCAGGGTGCCGTCGGCCTGCGGGACGCGATCGCCTCGGCCTGGCCGCCGCCGACGCCGCCGGCCGCGAAGAACCCGCCGGTGCGGCACGAGATGTGCAGGCCCTCGCGGCAGAACTCGCAGGTGCCGTCCGACCAGGCGAACGGGGCGATGACGAGGTCGCCGGCGCGCAGCGTCGACACCTCGTCGCCGATCTCCTCGACGACGCCGATGAACTCGTGGCCCATCGGGACGCCCGCCGGGGTTGCCACCAGGCTGTGATATGGATGCAGGTCGCTGCCGCAGATACACGCCAGCACGACGCGCACCAGCGTGTCGGTCGGCTGCTCCAGCGCCGGGTCGCCGACGTCGGCGATCCGCACGTCGCCGGCGCCATACATGTATGTCGCTCGCATGGGTCTCTTCCGAGGTGCTTGTCGAGGGGGTGGCCGCCCCGGCGGGGCTGGCCCGTGGCCCGCCCTCGAGGGGCGGGCGCACCGCGCCGCGCGCCTGCGCGCCGCGCGCTTCCAGCGAACAGGCTGGCGCGTGCGGGTGGGAGTCCCTGCCCGACCAGGCACTGGCAGAACCCCCCATGCCGGCTCTACCCGGCGGCGGCCAACGGTATTCCGCGACGCCGCCTATCGGTTTGGCCGACATGCGAACAGTACGATCCATACTCCATTTGCCACCCTTCTTCGACCCCACTAGGCTGGTGTCCGGAAACACCCGGACGATGGGCGTCCGAACACGAAGAGGGGTCTTTCTGATGGCACGCGAGGTAATATCGCTCATCAACGTCTGGTGTGACAACATCGGGCGCCACGGCACGGAGAGGATCGCTGCGACCAGGACCGCGGTGCTCGCCTACGACGGCAGGCTGGTGCGGCTCGACGTGTGCGATGAATGCCGCGACGAAATAGCGTCCGTGCTCGGCGAGTACGCGGAGTACGGCGAGACGGTGACCATCTCCCGAACGGCCAAGATAGACACGGCGTGGACGGACGTGGAGAAGAACGACGCTATTGCGCCACCGGCGCCGGAGAGCGCTCCGAAACGCCCGGTGCCGTCCCGCTCCCGGCCACGCCGCCCGCACCAGACGGCGTCCGCGACCGACGTCCGCGCGTGGCTGAGGGAACACGCCGAAGACCACGGGCTGACCCTGCCCGAGCGGGGCTCGCGCCTGACCGCCGAGCTCAACGCCGCCTACGACCGGGGCCACGGCTGGGCCGACACGGACGGTACCTGGCGCCCGGTCGCCGACGCGCCCACTGACGCGCCCGACGAGGTGCCGGCGACGGCCCGGGAGACGGTCCCCGGGTGACCCCGCCGGCCAGGCCGACCAGACCGGCTCCGGCGACCCCGCCGGCCCCGCGGGCGACCCCGGCTCAGTCACGGATCATGCCCTTCGTCCGCATGAGGAACTCGCCGAGATAGCGGTCATGCGGGATGCCCGGCCGGATCCAGTAGGTCGGGTGGTCGCCGATGTAGACGTTGCTGATCGTCGGCTCCGCGACCAGCTCGTCCAGGAGCGCGTCGTCCGCGGTGATCGCGGTGAGGACGAGGGAGCCCCGCACCGGCCCGACGCCGTCCTCGCGGGACCACGGCGCCACCCACACGCAGGGGAAAGGCAGCTCGATGCCTGCCTGGGGCGCATCCGACCGGTCCAGCTGGAGCACCGCCGGGCGCAGGGCGGCGCTGCCGTCGCCCAGCAGCATCCGCGCGTCGCCGGCGTGGTCGAGCAGGTAGCGCTCGACGGCGTGGGCGGCCGCGGCGCCCCGCACCGGCAGGACGGCCTTCTCGTCCTCCGGCGGCAGCGTCGGAATGGCCGCCAGCCGCTCGGCGAGGGCCGCGGCGACCGGCGCCGGGTCGCCGGCGCCGAACACGGCGGTGGTGTTGACGCAGGCGGCCCCGCCCTCGTGGCTGACGGAGTCGACGACGACGTCCAGGTGGGAGCGCCAGTCCGGGTCGTCGAGCAGGATCTTGGTCCGGCCCGGGCCCTGCGTGAGCACCCGTGGGTCCCGGCCGTACCTGGCGACGACGTCGTCCCCGCCGTAGGCCATCGCCAGCTCCGCACCGTCGATGATCTCGTCGGCGACCCGGTGGTCGGTGGGCAGCAGCAGCACCGAGTCGTCGGGGAAGCCGGCCTCGCGCAGGGCGAGGATCAGCCGGTGCGGGGTGAACGGCTCGCGCCGCGACGGCCGGACGGCCACCCGGTAGCCGAGCGCGAGCGCCTCCAGCCACAGCGAGTGCACCGCGGGATGGTTGCCCGCCGCGTGCACCGCGAAGACGTTCCCGCGCCGGGTCCACAGCGCCCGCCCCTGCCTGGTCAGCGGGTCGTGCCAGTCGTCGACGGCCGCGGCCGGCCGGGCGGCGTCGGCCGAGGCGTACGCCTCCTGGGCGGCGAGCGCGACCGCGTCGGTCGCGGCCCGCACGACGGAGATCGGCAGGCCGCACACCCTGGTGACCGTGTGCTCGTACTCGTCGCGGGACATCCCGTCGATGATCCCGGTGGCGAAGATCTGGCCGGCGTGGGCGAGCGCGGCGGCGCGGCGGTCGGCGGGCAGCGTGTCGGCCCGGTGCAGGGCGGCCATCCCGCGCCGCACGAACAGGCTCGGTACCAGGCTCAGCTCGGCGACGGGCCGCCCGGTGACGTCGGGGATCGTCTCCCGGTTGCGGGCCCGGTACGGACCGGCGGGGCCGAGCGCGTCGAGATCGATCAGGTCGGCCATCAGTAGACCCCCTCGATGAGCGGCTCGTCGTCGAAGACCGCCACCGGGCCGACGTCGGCGACCGAGTCCCCCATCTGCCCGGGCGGCGGTTCGATCCGGGTCGCCAGGTCGCGTTCGAGGTTGTTGGGCAGCAGGGCGTTCCTGCTGATGTGGTGCATGATCACCTGGCCGCGCTCGCCGTACCCGACCGGACGGCGGGTCTGCGGGTCGACAACCTCGAACGAGATGTACGGCGAGTACGGGTCGAAGACACACGGGTCGTCGGCGGTCAGGCCGAGCCGCTCGTGCGCCGCGCCGAGCACCATCGTGCTGCCGTACACGCCGTAGATCTGGATCTCGGGGAAGACCTCGTCCCGGAGGATCGACCGGGTGTCGGCGTCCATGTGCGCGCCACCCCAGGTGATCACCCGCACGTGTTCGTTGACGAGTTTCACGAGGTCGTCGCGGCGCGCGAGCCGTTCCAGCAGCGGCGGCGTCGTCACGAGCACCCCGATGTCCTGGGTTTCGAGGATGCGCCCGGCCTGGTCGATCACGTGCTCGGCGTAGCGTTCGGCCTCCTCGGGACGGCCGTCCGCGAGCACCTTGCGGACCCAGCGCGGATCGAGGTCGACGGTGAAACGGGCCGAGCCGCGCTGCCGTGCCTGCCGGCCGACGAACTCGCCGAACACGTGCGGGCCGCTCGGCGCCACGGACAGCCAGCCGACGCCGTTGGGGACAACGTTGGGGAAGCGCGCGAGATCGGCGAACGTGCGCACGTCGCGGCGCGGGTCGAAATCGAAGGTCTCCGCCGTCCGCAGCCAGAACGGCGATCCCGTCTCCGGCGAGAAATGCCAGCGCATGGCCGCCTGGATGAGCGCGTCCGGCTCCGGCTCGGCCCCGAAGGGGGCGTCCAGCACAGGATCGGGCTCCAGCACAGGATCGGAACGATGCGACATTCTGTCCTCCTCCAGCACGCTTGATGCGATTTCCCGGGCCGATCACCGGCCGGGCGGCGGGCCGCGACGAGCGCTGGCCGTCACGGCGATCGGCACCGGTCGGCGTGACGGCGGTCGACATGCCGGGGATCGGCATGCCGGGGATCGGCGTGATCGGCTGCGTCGGCGTGCGGGAGCGGGCTTGGCAGGAGGGCACGACCGCAGGGATCACCGAAGGCCAGCCGGCAGCCGCGTTCCCGCAGGCGGGCCGCGGTGGCCGGGCCGTCCACCCCGTCGGCGACCACGGTGATGCCGAGACCGATCAGGGTCGCGAGGCCGGTGCGGGCGAGGGCCGCGGCCGGATCATCGCGGCCGGGAGCCGTCCAGGTCGCGGTGAGGTCGGAATGGACGGTGATGATGTCCACCGGGATACTGCCGAGAATGCCGATGGCGGCGTCGATCAGGGTGTCCGGTGCCCCGATCTCGGCGAGCCCGATCCGGACCCCGCTGGCGCGGACGCGGCTGACCACGTCACCGAAGTCGGCCGGGCCGGCGGCGCGCGGGGTGGGGCGGATCTGGAGAACGAGGCCGGCGGGCGGCAGGTCCGCCGCCCGCAGCGCGGCGGCGACGTCGTCGACGAGGGTCGGCTGGCCGGCCCGGCGGGCGGAGATCGTGACGTGCACGGGCAGCGGACGGCCCGACCCGTCCGCACGGCAGGCGGCGCGCAGCAGGATCCGGTCCAGGGCCGGCACCAGGCCGAGGGCATCGTCGGCGGGGAGCGGCCGGGTGGCGCCGAGGTCGGGGTGTATCCAGGCGAGGCGCGCCTCGTGGGCTACCGGGGTGGCGGTGGTGAGGTCGATGATGGGCCGGTAGATCACAGCGAGCCGGCCGTCGGCGGGCTCACCGCGGGCCGCGGCGTCGAGCGCGGCCCGCAGCGCGGAGCCCGAGCGCGGCACGGCGAGATCGGGGGTGTAGACCGTCTGCCGCCCGTCCCCCTGGGCTTTCGCCGCGTACATGGCCAGGTCGGCGCGGTGCAGCAGGGCGTCCGCGGTGACGGGCCCGGTGGCCGGGTCGACGACGACGAGGCCGGTGCTGGCCGCGACAGTGAACGTGGTGTCGGCGAGCCGGATCGGCGCCCGCACCGCGGCGGCGAGCCGCCGCCCGACCGATCCGGGGTCCTCGGCGTCGGCGTCCAGCAGGATCGCGAACTCGTCCCCGCCGAGCCGGGCGACCGTGTCCGCCGGCCGCACGCACCCGGCCAGCCGACGGGCGGTCACCCTCAGCAGGTCGTCGCCGGCGGCGTGCCCGAACTCGTCGTTGACCCGCTTGAATCCGTCCAGGTCGCAGAACAGCACCGCGAGACGTCCGGCGCCCAGGTCACGCCGGCGCAGCGCCGAGTCGAGCCGTTCGGTGAACAGGGCGCGGTTCGCGAGCCCGGTGAGCGGGTCGTGGAACGCCTGGTAGCGCAGCTGGTGCTGCTTCTCCTCCACCTGGCCGAGCAGGCGGATGTTGTCGCTCATCGTGGTCATCTGCCGGAGCAGCGCGATCAGCAGCAGGGCGAGCAGCGCCCAGATCTCCTCCTGCTGGGCGAGGTCCTCCCTGGAGAGCCCGAGCAGCGTCGCGACGCCGGCCGCGGCCAGCGGCAGGTACGGCAGCATGGCGTGCCACCGCCGGCGCCGCGAGGGGACGAACGTGTCACCGCTCCCGTCCACGGCGGCGCGCCCCGGCCGGGACGTCTCCGGCGCCAGCGCCGCCAGCCCGACCAGCAGCGGCCCGGCGATCAGCAGCAGGTCCAGCAGCCGCGGGACGTCCGTCCCACCACGGACGACCACCGCCATGTAACTGGCGATCGAGGCGGTGACGGTGAGCAGCCCCATGATCAGCAGGCTCAGGCCACCGCCGGAGCGCGGCTGGCGGAACACCGCGACCAGGATCACCACCACGGCGATGATCAGGGTGTTGGCGGACAGGACGATCGAGTAGATGGGCCCGTCACCCAGCGGCCCCCACGCCGCGATCGCGTCCTCGAGGATGGCGATCCAGGCCAGCAGCGTCACCGCGCCGGCCACGATCAGACCGTCCATGATCGTGATCACGTACCAGCGGCGGTCGCGGCCCCGCCCCGGCGGCCGCAGCGACAGGTCGAACGGGTCGGTCGGGTAGCACAGCACTCCGGCCAGCCCGAACGCCTGCGGGATCAGGTAGGCGAGCGAGGACGCGTCCTGCCGCGGGACCGGTGGCCCGCGGCTGGCCATGGCCGGGAACATCTCCGCCGCGCCGGCGCCGATGCCCAGCACCATCCCCGCGACCAGCAGCCGCCACGCGCGTTCCGCGCCGCGCCGGCGCAGGCCCGTCACCACGCAGGTCCCGCCGCCCAGCAGCAGACAGAAAATCATGATCAGGCGGACGGTGAGAAGTGCCGGCCGGGCCGGCAGGGCGACCGCGACGACCGCCGATCCGACGACCAGCAGCGCGCTGATCACCACCGCCGGCCAGAAGTAGCCGCTGCCGGCCGCCTGGCGCGGCGCCGCACGCGGCTGCTCGGCTCGCGGCGCGGACGCCTCTGACATCACGCTCACCGCCTCCAGGCCGCGCGACCAGCGCCGTCGCCGGGCCGCGACCCATACCCCCTTCTCCTGCCCCGAGCCGGGCGAGGATACCCGGATTGCTACGGAAGGTGACAGGAGGCGGACGCCGCCGCGCGGGCGGGCCGTTCGCGGCCGAATCAGACCAGCGCGGGGAACCGGACCTCCCACACGTCGATCATCGACGTGAACTCATGGTCGCGCAGCCGCACCCGGTAGCCGGAGAACGTGACCCCGTCCGGGATCATGTCGTCGGTCGGGTACGACCCCGTCATCACGATCCGAGGAATCTCGCCCGCGGCGAGGCGCTCCCGTCGCAGCCGGGCGCCCACGGCCCACGCCACCCGGGTTTCCCTCAGGGCAGTGAACCGGCGGTGCAGCATCACCAGGCCGACCGTGGCCAGCTGTGCAACGCCGATGCTCGCCCCGACCATCACGTCCGTGTCCACGGGCATCAGGTCGCACAGCAGCATGTCCTGACGGTCACTGCCTGGACGCCGCGGTTCCGGGAGCAGGCCGACGATCAGACTGTCACGTGGCTCCGGCCACAGGTCCGGCAGCTCCCCGGCGTCGAACTCCCAGCTCGACCTATCCGCCGTCACTGGCGCCGTCACCGCTCCCACCCCCACTCGCCGTCGTCCTCCTCATCCGACCCGTCACGGTTACCTTCTCGACCGCCCACCGAACCTCCCCGGTTCCGTCGGAACGCTGAACTCCCCGCACCGCGCCCCGGCCACGAACGCCAGCACCCGACGAGCGGGAACACCGGCGCTGAAACCAGCGGCACGGGCCCCGCGGTGTCTGCACGGCGCTCGCAGCCGAGACAGCGTGACCGCAGGTCACAGGGCGTCTCACGTCATGACCAGCAGGCTAGGGGCGATCTGTAGTCAAACGTTCACACCTGCGAACTGATCGGATCGGGCCGGTCGATGACCTTCACCGTTGTGAACCCAGGCCGTCCCGATCGGCCGAGATACCCTGGACGTACTTGCTCGCGCTCCGTCAGGTCGGGAGGCGCCGCCATGAACGACAGCCAAGACCCGCCGACGATCGGTGCACGAATCCGATCCAACCGGCGCTATCGCGGAATGAGCCTGGAGACGCTGGCCGGACTCACCGGCCTTTCCAAAGGCTTCCTGTCGATGGTGGAGAACGGACAGCGCCGGATGGACCGCCGGTCGCACCTTGAAACCGTCGCCACCGCTCTCCAAGTGTCGATCACAGACCTCACCGGTCAGCCGTACGCGCCGACGAACCCCGCCCAAGCCCAGTCCCTGGCCGCGATCCCCGCTATCCGAATCGCCATCCTGGGTACCTCTTTCCAGGAACAGCCCGAACGACCAGCGCGGCCCATGGCCGAACTCCGCACGGCTGTCGACGAGATCGGGATCGCCTGCCAGGCGTCGGAACACGCCAGCTACGCGCCCCGTCTCGCGGACCTGATCGAGGAGCTACACGTCCACGCCGCCGACCCCCGGGGCTCCGACACCCAGGCGGCCATCGCGGCCCTTGTCCCGACCTACCGTGCGGTGTTCGTCCTGGCCAAGGACCTCGGCTATGTCGACCTGGCGTGGATCGCCGCGGAGCGATGCGTCCAGGGAACACAGCTTCTCGACAGCCCGGAGTGGACCGCGCTCGGTGAGTTCTGCCGCGCCAACGGTCTGCTCACCGCAGGCGCCCGTGACCGCGCACTCCGGGTAGCTGGGCACGCGGCGAACACCGCCGCCGCCAGCCTGAGCCACCCCGACGTCATGCCCGTCTACGGGATCCTCCACCTGACCTCGGCACTCGCCGCCGCCCCCGGCAGCGACCCCCGCGACATCGACGCCCATATCACCGAAGCCGCCAATATCGCCCAGCACACCGGGGAGACCAGCGCATTCCGCCTCCACTTCGGCCCGACCAACGTCGCGGTCTGGCGGGTAAGTATCGCCGTTGAGCGAGGTGACGGTGGCAAAGCCGCGGAACTGGCACGCGGAGTAGACCCGACGATCCTGCCGTCACGCCGACGCCGCGCGCACTTCTACGCCGACCTCGGCCGCGGACTCTCCCAGACCCGCGGCAAGGACCGTGAAGCCCTGGCCATGCTCCGGGAAGCCGAAAAACTTGCTCCCGAGCAGGTCAGAACCAACCCCCTCGTCCGGGAAGCAGTCGCCGTCATGCTGCAACGAGCCCGCAGCACCGCCGGTGGCCGTGACCTACGCGGACTCGCCTACCGCATGGGTGTCACCTGACAAGCAAAAATGAGTTCCGTTCACACCCGTGAACAACAACCGCGCATGGTCCCTCACCGTAATGGGACGCAGAAAGCGCCGCAGATGGAGCGGTGCACCGTTCCGAACAACGGTAGGGAGCGTTCCATGACCGCCACGTCCACAACCCACCGCCCCAGAACCGCCATTCCCGAGGAGACATTCCACCGCCTCAGCACCCGACTCGCCGCCGAGAACCCCGACTTCACCGACCTCTACATCGGCCGCATCATCGACCAGACGCTCGCCTTCCTCGACGCCTGCGCCCGCACCCCCGACACCCCCCTGACGCCGTCCAAGCCCGTCGACCTCGGATGGCACACCTTCCTCCTGCACACCGTCGACTACACCGACTTCTGCCAGCGCGCCGCCGGACGCTTCCTCCACCACGTGCCGACCAGCCCCGACGACGAGACCTCCGCCGACCCGAACGCGACGGTCACCGCGATGCGCGCGCTCGGCCTGCCCGTCGACAATGACCTGTGGGCCACCGCCCTCACCGGCGACTGCACCCAGTGCCACGCCGGCTGCTTCGACAGCCCGAAGGCCAGCTAAGAAGTTGGAAAGACTCCACTGGGCGCAGCTCCCCACCGGCCCGCGGCGCGCTGTCGAAGAACGCTTCGGCCCCGTCACCACAGCCCACTCCGCCCCACCCGGGCTGACCCTCGGCGTCGCCGCGAAGCTCGTCACGGCCACCGGACCGCTGTTCCTCAAGGCCATCCCGACCGACGACCCCACTGCGCGCCTCTACGCACGCGAACACGCCGTCGGCCATCGGATGCCCCCGCAGACACCGGCCCCGCGCCTCCTGTGGAGTCACGACCTCGACGGGTGGACCCTCCTCGCGTTCGAGTTCGTCAACGGGCGGTCGGCGGACCTCTCACCAGGCTCCGCCGACATCCCGCCGATTCTCGACACACTCACACGACTCCCCACTGAACTGACACCGTCACCCTGGCCACAGGCACCCAGCATCACCACCAAACTGACCATCCTCCACCGCAAAGCACGCCTGTTCCTCGCCAACCGCCCCCAGGACGTCCCGTCACACCGCCAGTACGCGCACCTGATCCACACCTTCGACCCCGCCGACGCCACCGGTAGGACCCTGGCGCACGCCGACCTCCACGCCGGCAACCTGCTCATCGCCGACCACCGAGCGTTCGTCATCGACTGGGCGCTGGCATCCCACGCAGCCCCCTGGGTCGACGCCGCGCTACTCGCCCCCCGGTTCATCGTGGCCGGACATACAGCCCACACCACCCACCAGCTCCTCGAAAGCCTGCCCGCCTGGCAACACGCACCCTGGGAGACAATCTTCGGGCTCGCCGCCACGCTGGCACTCTTCCGGGAGTACGAAGCGCGCTACGGCCCACCACGGCTCCGCACCAGACGCAAGCAGGTCGCCGACGCCGGACACACCTGGCTCCGCACCCACGCCAGCTGAGCCGACCTAAGATCAAGACCAGGCAGGTCATCGCGAGGTCTGTAGGTCACCTAACGTCACCTGCCCGGCCTGCCATATGGCGGCGCCTGCTGGCCGATGGCACCCCCTGCCGCCAGCCGCAACCTGACCCTAACCAGAAAGTCGAAGACAAATCCGACCAGTYACACCTCGTCGTCCTCGATCATTTTATCGTCGGTTATAGAGAGAGATGCCTGCAGGTCGATGGCATGCTTGCCAACGAAACGGATCTTAGTTGTCTCCTCTGCGAGCACAACGTCGACAGTGACACTCCCCTCAGAGCCGACGTCCTGACTCAGAAGAGCATCCCGCAGATCTTGTAGCGAGGTGCTGCGGGCATGTCGATATTTGGCGGCACAGATTGGGCACAGAGCGAGACGATTCTCACGAAGGTCACGCCTGCTATCTTTGACAAACTGGACGGCCTCGAAGTAGTAGCGCCCGTTAATCTTGAAAGGCATCGGCAGCATACACACCTGGCAGACCATGATTTCGTCTTCATTCGTGTAGAAGTGCGTCAGGTAGCTGYGGGCCTCGCTGTAGTGACCGGGAATCTGCACATAGACGGACCGCACCCGCTTATCATACTCACGCACCGGCGCATCCGCCGCCAATTCGCCCGCCCGCTTTGCGYGCTGCTCAGGAACTGCGGTCGACGCGTCAGGTAGCCGCAGCTCGGCCTCCATGCTCTTGATGAAGACCTTGAATTTCTCCGGGTCCCGCTTACGCAGATCCGCGATCTGCTGCATCTCCTCCGGGGATTCGAAGCCATACTTCATGGCCAATTCCGTGTCCTGCTTGTGCCGCTCTGTGTCGACAGCCGCCTTCCGTCCAAACCCTGCTCGTTCCAGGAGCGGCGCATTCGCCGGAACTCGCAGGTCCACTGCCAGCTCATCCGCGGTGATGTCCGCCGGAAGTCGAAGATTCCCGTCACGGTCCAGAATCCAGGCAGCGGTGAGGAGTTTCTGCAGCAGCCGTGACTGCATCACCCGCGTGCGACTGGAACGATTCGTCCGGTAGACTGCGTCGGCATATTTTTCCGGAGTGGAAACGACAAGTCGCCAGAGTCCGCGCAGGAGAGTCTCGTTGCCAGTCGATATGATCTGGTCGAAGTGGGGAACAACCCAGTCGACAGAGACCTTGTTGTAGTTCTCCCGTCCGATCCATTCTGAACGGAACTGGGGGTTCGCTCTCGCGTCAGCCTCGACGAGGCGAAGACCATCCAGAACGCCTAGTTCCTGCACAAGGCCTATCACATCAGTTGTGGCATCAATGTACCCGGGGTCAAGCCGCCCCGGCGGGATCCCCGGATATTTGTCGGCCGCGTAAAGTGAGGCGAGCCCTGTCGACGAGATGGGCTCATCCAGATAGGAACTGCTCGGGCTCTCCCAGTACCGGCTCCCGTCTTTTCGGACGGCCACCAATATGGGTCGGCCTGCGTACGTGGYTGGCGTCACGACCTTCTTGCTAATCAAGTGTGCCAACGCCTTTAGATCGGCAAGGTGCTGCCTAGTAACCGCGGCTGGCTTTGTTCCGTAGGTTTGAAACCTTGCCTCCAGCTGTGCGGTGGTATCCCAGTACTTAACCTTCGCATGCCGGTAGAAGCTGCGAAGATCGTCCCGATCACCAAGATCTTCGACGCCCTCGAACACGGCAAGCGAGTCGACCACTAATCCGTCAGCATGGATACCTAGCGTCGTAGGGAGATGCGCCTTTACTCCGAGAACATGGCGAACACCTTCGCCGCTCTGAACGCGGATCATCGGTACTGCGCACAGCCCGTCAAGGAACTCCCGGCCGTCTAGATCAGACCTATGGTTGTGCATCCTGGCCCTGGGAACCAGGGATTCGAGCATTACGTAAAATCCACGCAGCCACTCGTCCTCCTTGTCGGAGATCCAGTCATCCCAGGCCGCCAAGAGCGCACCGTATTCACCATCGGCGTCGTCCCCATGCGCGGAAACCTCCTCATAGGAATCCRCCACGCGTTCGAGAATCCTAGAGAGTTCGGAACGACCAAAATTTTCGGCGCGCAGAGAGTCGAGAAATGCCCGCGCTCGTCCCTCGCGTGTGGGAAGCCAGCCGGCCGCGACCGCATGGTTACCATCGCCACAGAGTGAGCGAAGGAAATTTGCGTCATCGATTGAAAGCACGGACCGCATGGACCTCAACAGGATGGTCGCCGGCGCGTGCCCGCCGCCGATCTTGGGGGCAAGTGGCTCACTGTTGAAGGCCGCGACTATTCGGTTCCGCAGGATGGCGTATAGCGCTGGAAGTTCATCACGGTCGTTCGGAAGCGCGCCGAGGAGACCATCGGTAATTAGTCCCGTGTCGCGCATGATCGGCAGCGCTTCGGCGACGAGCCTGGCGATCCCCTCGACAAGCACATTGTTCCCAGGGTCGTCTCGAACGCTGTCCCTAGCCACAGTCGAGGCGAATGGTGCGTGTATGTGAAATTTCAGCCCCGAAGTTTCTTTCACAGCGGGGAAGTAGATAAATACCTGACCGTTGATCGGCTTGACCGTGTAGCCGCTGTTCCCCCTCTGCTTCGAGACATAGGGTTCGAGCGCGAACGCCGCCGCGATAGGGTAGACCCCGCCGTCCACCGCAACGTCGCCGGTGATGCGATACCAGTACGATGGCCCCATACTTTTATAAGTGTCATTAATCCAAACGACGCTCCCTTCTAGGATTCTCTTTTTAAGAAGACGTTTCCCTCCCCCCGGAATCATGCATACAATTGACTGAATGTTGTTGAGGAAAAGAAGCGTCTTCTGTGAGATTTCCTGAAGTGTAACAGCAACCTCTCTGGCCGCGCGCGGCCGGCTTGTCAAAACGATCAAAAGGAAACCAGAAAGTCGTCCATGCGTCGCGAGCGCCGACCTTGACGGAGACCGGAACAAAAAGATCGTGAATAGCGAAGGCATGCTCACCAGAATAGATCACAGGCGTCTGCGTGTACGCAAAGACGGCTTTGAATCCGACGCCGAACTTACCGATCTTTGTAGCGTCGTCTGATTTGGTGGACTGCCCGATGCCAGTAATCGAGTCGATATCCTGGAGGTCGAACAGCCGCGTACCGTCATGTTTGACCTCCAGACCGTCAGCTCTAAGGTCAAAAACCACCTCGTGGGCGCCGGCATCCTCGGCGTTCTGCAGGAGCTCGTAAATGAAGTGTGCGTTGTCCGGATAGAGGTCCGCGAGGAGTTTTCGCAACCCCTCTTCAAACCCGTTTTCCCGCGCGGCCTCGACGTATGCGTGTCTGCGAGATGAGAGTGCTTCGAAGGTCGTCATGGAGCCACCACTTCAAGCATAGCGGTTGCCAGATGTCTGGTCACGAGTTCTGCTCCGCCAACCGCCTTCTGGTGCTGTGCGATGAGCCTGTCGTATTTCTCTCTGGCGGAGGCCATCTGACTCTGACGCATTTTCATAATTTTTGCATCGATCACCTTGCTAGCGTTCTCTTCAAGAGTGCGGAGCTGCCGGTCCCGCTGCGCATGGAGGGAAGCCACCCGCTGTGCGGCGGCTGTATGGGCGCGGGATACGTGTCTGTCACGCGCGGAACACCACTCCATGTGGTGGCGCTGCTCCAACAGTTCGACGTCCTTTGACTCGATGGTCGCTTCGTGGTCACCGTCGAGCGCCATCGCGAGGAGGCTGTCGGCAACAGCCTCCACATCCTGATCGGTACTGATGTAACGGAGAGTCAGCGTGTCACGTGTGTCAAAGCGCGTCCAGCCGTAGATCGCGATTGGATACCGCCCGGGAGGGACGAGATCCGATCGGACCCGGAATGAAGCTGTCGACACGCCTGATAGCCCCACGTGCTGTGCCGCGACGAGGACGAGGGGATGAGTTGCCCCGAGTAGTTCGATGTTGTCCGCGTCCGCAGCCAGTTCGGCGTCGGTGGTGAGCCGCAGCACGACGGGCCTGCGGCGCAATGCGGGTCTTCGAAGTTAAGCGGGGTTGAGACATCCGCGGGCTCGGCGGGTGGTTGCGCAGCGTGTCCGTAGCCGCTGGTTGGTTGGGKTGCGGTATCCGAAGGCGTTGCGGGCGTCGAGCTTGACGATCCGGTTGTGGCCCTCGCTGCCTGCGTTGGTGAGCCCGGTGCGCAGGAATGCCTCGATGCACGGCCACCAGGTGCTGACTGTGGAGGCGAGGCGTTCGAGTTCGGGGATGCCGGCGTCGGCGCACCAGAGGTAGAAC
>NZ_MAXA01000260.1 GCF_001854695.1 Parafrankia soli | reverse complement strand
CTCGAACGCGAAGGCCGCGGTCGAGGAGGGCATCGTCGCCGGCGGTGGCGTCGCGCTCCTGCAGGCCGCGACCAGCGCCTTCGAGAAGCTCGACCTCTCCGGCGACGAGGCCACCGGCGCCCTGATCGTCGAGCGCGCGCTCGCCGCACCGCTGCGCCAGATCGCCACCAACGCCGGTCTCGAGGGCGGCGTCGTGGTCGAGAAGGTCCGCGGCCTGCCCACCGGGCACGGCCTGAACGCCGCCACCGGCGAGTACGTCGACATGATCGCCGCCGGGATCATCGACCCGGTGAAGGTCACCCGCTCGGCGCTGCAGAACGCCGCGTCCATCACCGGCCTCTTCCTCACCATCGAGGTCGTCGTGGCGAACAGCCTGGCGGACGCGGCGGCGTCCGCGTCCGCGGATGCCGCCGCCTTCGGCGACATGGGTATGTAACCGCGGCACCAGCTCGTCGGCGGACCGGCCTGCACGGTCGGCCCGCCGACGCCACTGTCCACCACTCGTCGACGCTGTGCGCACCGCGGCAGCCGCGTTCGAGAGCTCCCGCTTGGGAACTTGGGAATACGGCGCGGGCAGATGGCCTCGCCGAAGAGGTTGTCCGCCCATCGCGGACGAAAATGGGCAGGGAGGAACATCAACTTCCCGCCACTTTTAACTTATAGCACGCGGGGGGGCTTGCGTCAAGACCCAGGCTGTGCCGCAGAATAGCCAGCCGAGGCCAGATGCCGAGCAGAATCCAGCCGCGCCCGTGAGCGCCAGAATTTGGATCTGAGGTCGCGAGCCTCAGGTCGGAGCCGAGACGTGAACCCCCTGACCACCAGCGCRTTCGACCTTCCCGACCGCCTCGCCGCCAAGGCCGACCCGACGCTGGTCGCCGGCGACGAGCAGCACTTCACGGCCATCGCGGAGAGCCTCGAACAGTCGATCGCCGAGCTGTCCGACCGCCTCGACACCGCGCGCAGGGCGCCCGGCGGCATCGGCCAGGAGGCGATGGACCGGGACCTGGAGATCCACCGGCTGACCGCCCGCCTGCGCGCCCTGCGCCGCTTCGGTCTGGACCTGTGCCTCGGGTACATCATCCGGGTGGACAACCCCGAGCCCGTATACGTCGGACGGCTCGGGCTCACCGACAGCGCGGGCCGTCGCCTGCTGCTCGACTGGCGCTCGCCCGCCGCCGAGCCGTTCTTCGGAGCGACCCACGCCAACCCGATGGGCCTGGCGAGCCGCCGCAGGTACCGCTGGACCCGCGGCCGGATCAGCGACTACTGGGACGAGGTGTTCACCCCGGACGGGTTCGAGGGGCACGCCGCGCTCGACGACCAGTCCGCGTTCATCGCCAGCCTGGGCGGCAACCGCTCCGCCCGGATGCGGGACGTGCTCGGCACCGTCCAGGCCGACCAGGACGCCATCATCCGCGCGGGATCCGACGGCGCCCTCGTCGTCGACGGCGGTCCGGGCACGGGAAAAACCGTCGTCGCGCTGCACCGCTCCGCCTACCTGCTCTACGCCGACCCTCGCCTCGGTCACCGCCGCGGCGGGGTGCTGTTCGTCGGTCCGCACCAGCCCTACCTGGCCTACGTGGCCGACGTCCTCCCCAGCCTCGGCGAGGAGGGAGTGCAGACCTGCAACCTGCGGGACCTCGTCGCCGAGGGAGCCACCGCGACGATCGAGACCGACCCGGACGTGGCCCGCCTGAAATCGTCCGCGAACCTGGTGAAGGCGATCGAGACGGCCGTCAGGTTCTACGAGGAACCGCCCACCAGGGGAATGACGCTCACGACCCACTGGGCGGACGTCTGGCTGAGCGCCGACGACTGGGCCGAGGCGTTCGAGGCACCGGACCCCGGCACCCCGCACAACGAGGCACGTGACCAGATCTGGCAGGAGCTGGTCACGATCCTGATGGACAAGCACGACGACGACATCTCGGCGCACCTGCTCCGGAGGTCGCTGCTGCAGAACAGGGCGCTGCTCACGACCTTCAACCGCACGTGGCCGCTGATCGAAGCGGCCGACCTCGTCGGAGACCTGTGGTCGGTACCCGCCTACCTGCGCAAATGCGCTCCCTGGCTCAGCCCCGACGAGGTCCGGCTCCTGCAGCGCGCGGACACCCAGGCATGGACGGTGTCCGACCTGCCGATCCTGGACGCGGCCCGGCAGCGGCTCGGCGACCCGGAGGCGTCCCGGCGCAGGCGTCGGCAGGACGCCGCCGTCGCCGCCGAACGCGAACACATGACCAAGGTCGTCGACAACCTGCTCGAGGCCGACGACGACGGTGAGGGCCTCGTGACGATGCTGCGCGGGCAGGACCTGCGCGACGTCCTGGTCGACGAGTCCGCGCTGCCCACCACCGACCCGGACCTGCTCGCCGGCCCGTTCGCGCACGTCGTCGTGGACGAGGCCCAGGAGCTGACCGACGCGGAGTGGCAGATGCTGCTGCTGCGCTGTCCGTCCCGCAGCTTCACCGTCGTCGGGGACCGCGCCCAGGCCCGCCACGGCTTCACCGAGTCGTGGCGGGAACGGCTCGCGCGGGTCGGGTTCGACCGGATCAGGCAGGCGTCCCTCAGCATCAACTACCGGACGCCGGAAGAGGTCATGGCCGAAGCCGAGCCGGTCATCCGCACCGTGCTCCCGGACGCCAACGTGCCGACCTCCATCCGCGGCAGCGGCATCCCCGTCCGGCACGGATCCACCTCGGAGCTGGATTCGGTCCTCGACTCGTGGCTCGCCACGCACGCCGACGGGATCGCCTGCGTCATCGGCGATCCCACGTTCCGGCCGACGTCGCGCGTCCGGTCGCTGACCCCGGAGCTGTCGAAGGGGCTCGAGTTCGACCTGGTCATCCTCGTCGACCCGGAGGCCTTCGGCACCGGCATCGAAGGAACCGTCGACCGCTACGTCGCGATGACCCGCGCGACCCGGCAACTCGTCATCCTCACGAGCCCCTGACGTCGGCGGGCCTGATCGGTGTGGGATCAGCGAGCCCGGCCGAAGGTTCGGGTGGTGGCGAGGACGGCGAGGCGGTTGTCGGCGCCGGTGTCACGCACCTCGACCCGGCCGAGGCCGTCGTGGACCAGCGCGGTGGCGACGACCGGGCCGACCCGGGCCGGGCGCAGGTAGCGGATCCCCAGGGAGGCGAGCGTCTCGCCCGGGGTGAGGGAGAGCGCCGCCTCCTCGGCGGTCAGGGCGAGCAGCCCACCGTTGATGGTGTTCGACGCGTTGATCGCGTCCTCGGCGCGGGGCAGCGTCGCCACGCCCGGCGCGAGGATCTCGCAGCGGGCCCGCTCGGCCAGCGGCCTGCTCAGCCGTCGGCCCGGGCTCCGGCGCGGCCGGGTCTTCAGGTCCGCCAGATCAGGTGCCATGACCAGGGCGGGGTTCGGGGCGGCCATGAACGAGGTGACGGCGAATCCGATCTGGTCACCGCCACTGCCGGTGAACTCGACCTCCACGACGCCGACCGACCGGCCGGCCTTGACCAGCCGGGCGGCCACATCGATCGTCTCGGACTCGCGCGGCGGGGCGAAGACCTGGACGTCCAGGTCGAGCGTGACGGGGACGCGGGGGGCGAACCGGTCCATGACCGTGTAGCCGGCCACGGTGTCGGCCCAGATCGCCAGGATCGACGTGCGCACGCTCCGCGTCCCGGGGGCGAACAGCTCCGGGACGACCGGTGCCGACCCGTGCCACTCGTCGCCGACCAGATCGAGGCCGAAGCCGAGCTCGAGCAGGATGTGGTCGTCGGTGTGCGTGACGTACTGGACTTCATCGGTGGTGGTCATCGCTGCCGCCCCCCGGGCATGACGTGGCTTGCCTCGCCGGGACGACGCGGGTCCGCACCTCGGCTGGAGCCGCTTCGGCTGAGCACTGGTCTCCGATCCGCTCCTCGGCGCACAGCGCGAGCAGGCGTCCGGCTGGCCGCCGAGGAACTCCCTGATCCAACAATATTGACGTCGAAATCAAGGCACGTGGCCGGCGGTGTGGCGCACAACCCACGTCGTACGCCGCGCTCGCTGTCCCGCCGGGGTCCCGGGGCCCCAGCGATGGCGGCCGCCGTCGTCACCGGGCGAGAAGGTCACGGATCACCCGGGCGATCTCGTCGGGGGCCTCCTCCGCCATGAAGTGGCCGGCGCGGGTGAGGCGGTGGTCGAGGTCGGGTGCCCAGGCCCGCCAGAGCGCCTCGGCGTCGAAGCCGAGCTGGGCGCCCCAGTCCTGCTGCACCACGGAGACGGGCATCGCGAACTGCGAGCCGGCGTCGAGGTCGGCCTGGTCGTGCGTCAGGTCGACGCCGGCGGACGCGCGGTAGTCGGCGACGATCGACGGCACCGCCGCGGCGCTCGCTCGCAGGTATTCGGCGCGGACGTCCGCCGGGATCGCCGCCGGATCGTTCGCCCAGGCGTCGAGGAAGAAGCCGAAGAACGCGTCCGCACTGTTGATGATCATCGTCTCGGGCAGGCCATCTGGCTGCGCCATGAGATAGAGGTGGAAGCCGACCGCGCCGGACACCCCGTGCAACACGTTCCACATGTCGAGGGTCGGTACGACGTCCAGGATGCCGAGGTGCGTGATCGTCTCGGGATGATCGAGCCCGGCTCGGAACGCGACGAGGGCTCCGCGGTCGTGGCCGACCAGCGCCAGGCGTTCGTGGCCGAGCGCCGCGGCAAGCGCCACGACGTCCGCCGCCATGGTCCGCTTCGCGTACACGTCGGGGCCCGTGGCGGGCGGCTTGTCACTTGCTCCGTATCCGCGAAGGTCAGGGCAGATGACCGTGTGCCGGGCGGCGAGGCGCTCGGCGACCTGGCGCCACATGAGGTGGGTCTGGGGGAAGCCGTGCAGCAGCACGACCGGGCTGCCCGTGCCGCCGATCGCCGTCGAGAGCATGGCACCGTCCGCACCGGGCAGGCGGGTGTAGTCGAAGCCGGGGATGGTGAGGGGCATGACGCGCGTCCTTCCAAGCGGGTGCCGTACCGGGCGAGCCCAGGCTGCACGGCGCCGGTCAGCGGCGAATCAGCGCGCGACGCCGTGGGCGCGGCGGGCTGTGAGGATGGGGACATGCGGATCGAGGTGCTGGGCGCGGTGAGGGCACGACGCGAGGACGGGACCGAGATCGACCTTCGCGGCCCCCGGCACCGTGAGGTCCTTGCCCGCCTCGTCGCCGCCGACGGACGGATGGTCGCCACCGACACCCTCGTCGCCGACCTGTGGCCCGACCCGCCGGCCGGCGCCGTCGGCGCCCTCCGCACATTCGTCGCCGCCCTGCGCCGCGCCCTCGAGCCCGAACGCCCGCCCCGGACGCCACCTCGCGTACTGGTGACAGAGGGGCCCGGTTACGCGCTGCGCCTGCCACGGGCGGACGTCGACGCCCACCGCTTCGAGGACGCGCTCGCCGCCGCCCGCCGCTCGTCCGACGCGCTCGCGCCGCTCGGCGTGGCGCTCGCCGCGTGGCGCGGACCGGCCTACGCCGACCTGCCCGACGCCGGGTGGGTGCGCGGCGAGCGCCGCCGGCTCGAGGAGCTGCGGCTGCAGGGCGTGGAGCTGCGGGCGGGCATCCTGCTCGATCGCGGCCACGGGGCCGATCTCGTCGCCGAGCTCGACGCGCACGTCACCGAACATCCGTGGCGCGAGCCGGCGTGGGGACTGCTCGCCCGCGCCCTCTACCGCGCCGGGCGCCAGGCCGACGCGCTCGCCACGCTCCGGCGCGCCCGCGCGATGCTCGTCGACCAGCTCGGGCTCGACCCGAGCCGCGCACTGCGCCGGCTTGAAGCGGACATGCTCACCCAGTCGCCCACCCTCGAACCGCGGGGCTCCGAACAGCCGGCCACCACCACCCGCCTCGGTCCGCGCACGACCGTGAACATCGCCCGCGCCCTGGCCCTCGCGGGCGGCGACGCGCTCGTGTCCTCCCGGCGCGACCGGCTCGCCGCCGCGCTCGCCGCGGAACGAACGGGCAACATGACGCTGACCGCCCGCGTCATCGGTGCCTACGACGTGCCCGCGATCTGGAACCGTGCCGATGACCCGGTACAGGCCCGCGCCGTCGTCGCCGCGGCCGAACGCACGCTCGCCACGCTCGGCCCCGCCGCGCCCGCCGACCTGCGGGCCCGGCTCCTCGCCACGATCGCCGTCGAGAGCCGCGCCGAGGACGCCGCCGGGCCGGCACGGGAGGCTGAGGCGTTGGCACGGTCTCTCGGTGATCCCGCCCTGCTCGCCTTCGCGCTCAACGGCGTCTTTCTGCAGTCCTTCTCCCGGCCGGGACTCGCGCAGCGGCGCGACGACATCGGAGCGGAACTCGTCGCGGTGTCCACCCGGCACGGGCTGCCCACCTTCGCGATTCTCGGCCATCTCGTACGCCTGCAGTCGGCGTCGGCCCGCGGTGATCTCGACGCTGGCTCCCAGCACGCGGCCGCGGCCGAGCGGCTCGCCGCCGAGCACGAGTCGCCGCTCGTGCCGGTGCTCACCGGGTGGTTCCGGGCGCTCGTCATCGCGGCCCGCAGCGCCGCGCCCGGCGGGCCGTCCGCCGCCGCGGCCGCGGCCGCCTACCGCGCCGCCGACACCGCGCTCGAACAGGCCGGAATGCCGGGCCTGCACCGCGGCCTGCTACCGCTCGCCCTGCTCGGGCTCCGTCTGCTGCACGACCGCCCCGCCCCGATCGACCCGCGGCTGGACTGGGGCCCGTACACGCCGTGGGCGGCACCGCTCGTGCTCCTCGCGCAGGACCGTCGAGAACAGGCGCGAGCCGCCCTCGCCGCGACACCCGAACCGCCGCACGACCACCTCCAGGAGGCGCTCTGGTGCCTCACCGCCCACGCCGCCGCCCAGCTCGGCGAGCATGCGATCGCCGGGCGGGCCGCGGCGGCCCTGCGGCCCGCCCGCACCGAACACGCCGGCGCCGCCAGCGGCATGCTCACGCTCGGCCCGGTGGCGCGCTACCGCGGCTAGGCGCCGGCGGTCGCGGCGGGGACAGTGGTGTTACTCAGACCGGCAGGCCGGACCTTCCATGCCCCACCAGGCCGATATGGGCACACTTACTTCTACTTCAGAGCAGATTATGGAGCTAATATGTCCATTCTTAATCCTCGATAGCTGGGAACGCTGGGGGTCGCGATCAGTCTGGGTATGTCCTCGGGTCGGGCAAGGCCGAAAAATGACGGGTTCACCGGTCTGGCTCGACCAGCGCTCCGAGCTGAGGTGATCCGTTGGAGCGCCGGCGAGCTCGTCCTGCCGACAGTGCCCGCGCCGGGCRCCGACAGCCGGGACGCCGCCATCTGTCCGGCATGTGACCAGGGCTGGAACCGCACGACCCGGCGCTGGCCGCGATGAGTTCAGGGCAAGGACGAGGGATGCTGGCCGCGGAGTCGCCTTATGTGGGAAGCAGCACGCCGAACGAGCCCTCGCTGTTTATCTCGTACGCGCATGCGGACGCCATGTACGTCGAACGGCTCGCGCGGTGCCTGGACGGCTTCGGCCTGCCCGTCTGGTACGACGACGGCCTGGGGTGGGGCACTCGATTCACCCAGGAGATCCGGCTACGGATCAGGAACGCCCTCGCGGTCATCGTCGTGATGTCCCCCGCGGCAGAGAAGTCGGAGTGGGTCGAACGGGAGATCCTGGAAGGGCAGCGGCACGACCGGGAGTTCTTCCCGATCCTGATCGAGGGAAGCCGACTGTTCCTGCTCGCGACTCGGCACTACTTCGACGCCCAGGACGGCTCGTTGCCAGGCGAGCGGGAGATCGCGCAGTTGCAGGCGGTCTGCAGGAGCACGGGCACCGCCGGCGGAGACACCCCGACGCTCCTGCTGCGGCCGCCGCACCAACGGGCGTCGACGGTGCACCTCTCCAGGGAAAGATCGTTGGAGAAGCTCGGCTCGCTCTTCCAGGAGGGAGAGCTGGAGCATGCGGACATCCTGACATCGTCGCTGCTGCTCGAGTCGGTGCAGCGGCTGGAGGCCGGCTGGATGCGGCGCCGGGCTGACGGCGAACGACTGCCCATCGACCTGCTGGCCCGGATCGACTCACTGTGGGAGGACGCCTCCGAGGGAAAGCAGGGGTTTCGCGCCCAGATGGCCCGTCACATGGGCCTGCGCGTCGACACCGAGCGGGATTTCGTCCAGCTGGCACAGGCGCTGGGGTGGACGAGCGGCCGCGGAGACACGAATCCACGCTATGGAGCCTTCGTCGGGGCCGCCGGCCGCGGAAACGGATTCTTCCCGACTCTGCGTAATCCGCAGATGGAGCGATATCAGAGCTGGCATGACCAGTGGGTGCAGACAGTCATGGCTGTGYATTTACGGCTACTGAAAGGCGGGGGATGATCGTGCCCTGGTACGGGTGGCCGCTGCTGGTCATTTTTCTCGGCGGTGGGGGGTATCTTCTCTTCATCGGGCTAATAAAGGTACCGCCGGGCCAGGTGGGAGTCGTTCGGGTACGGTTCGCCCCGAGCCACCCGGACGACGCACGCCGGCGGGTGAAGGTGCATGGCTCGCCAGGGGTGCAGGCCGAGCTACTGAAGGCCGACTGGCTCTACTTCCGGCCGCCGGTGCTGTACCAGATCAGCTATCGGGAAAGGACCAGGGTCCCGCCGGGAACGATCGGCGTGGTCGTGGCGAGGGACGGGGAGACGGCTCCGGTGCACGAGGCGCTTTCGAGGCACGTCGAATGCGACTCCTTTCAGGACGGGCGCGCCTTCCTCCGCAACGGGGGCCAGAAGGGAAGACAGCCCGCGGTGCTGCCGGTCGGCGAGTACGACATCAACCCGGAGCTCTTCGACGTCGTGACGGTGGAGACGATCGGGTCTGGCCGGTACGGCCTCACCGAGAACGACCTGAGAGAGATCGACGTTCAGGTCGGAACCGCCGGAGTCGTGATCGTCCGCGTCGGACAGATGTACGACGACAGCAACGCCGCGGTCGCGCCGCGGGTACCCGGCCATCGCAGTTTCCAGTACCCCTGGGCTTTCCTCGAGAACGGTGGTTGCCAGGGGGTACAGGAGGAGACGCTCCCCGGCGGCGGGAGCTATCAGATCAATCCGTGGTTCGCCCGCGTGGTCCTCATCCCCACCCGGGTCCTCGTCCTGGAGTGGAGCAGGAAGCGGCAGGAGGAGAGCCGTTTCGACTCGGCGCTCGACCAGATCGTGGTCAACGTCGGAGGATTCCCGATCCGGTTCGACATGCAGCAGACCATCCAGATTCCGGCCAGAGCGGCGCCGCGGCTGGTGAGCCAGTTCGGCGAGCAGGAGAAACATCCGGTCGAGCCGGACGACGACGTGACGAGACCCGCCCCGGTGCRCCGGTTCGTCGAGCGTGTGCTGGGGACGACGGCCGAGGGATATTTTCTGAGTACGGCCAGCGAGTACAAGGTGCTCGACTTCCTGAACAGTCACAACGAGGTTCGGCTGGAGGTCGAGCAGAAAGTCCGCCAGGCGCTTGACGAATGGGATATCGAGGCGGTCCGCACCACCCTCGGCGAGTTCGAACCACCCGCGAACCTTGACGAGATCCGCCGGGCGATCGCCAGCGAGCGGGAGCACGCACGTATCCACCGGCACGAGCTGGAGAACGCGAGAATCAAGGCGGAGATCGTCCGGGTCCAGGCGGAGAGCGAAGCGGTCGCCAAAGGAATCCGGAGCACAGCGGAGGCGGAGCACATCCAGAAGCTGGCGGCGGCGGAGCTCGAGGCGAGGATCCAGCTTCTGGGCCAGGATGTCGTGGCGATGGAGCTCCTCCTGGCACAGCTCTCAAAAATGAACGTGCCGACCTATGTCGGCGGCGACGCGACCGCGCTGCTACAGCACATGCCCCTGGAAGCCGCACGCGAAATGATCAACAATGCGATCGCCCGCGTCCAGCAGAAGGAGGTGGCTGGCGCGCCGCCGCGTCCCGGCCCACCCGACGACGGTACCGCCAGCGAACTGACAGCCGGTACCGGTCCGATCTGAGGCTCCCCGGCTGATGAATCAGGCCGTGCGCCCGCATCATCCGCGGCGCGCTTTTACTCGTCGGGCGGGTAGTCGGTGGAGGCGGCGAGGTCACGCTGACGTTCAGGTTCGCCGCGACGCGCCCCCTCACCTGCGTGGTCGCATCCGCCGAGGGCGACCAGGATCGCGAAGGTGAGCAGCTCACGGGTGGGGATGTCGACGCCGCCGCGGGTGTACACGCTGGCCGCCTGCGCCGCCCACGTCAGGTGCCGTACCCGCTGCCAGGCAGGACCTGCCAGTGCCTGTATCGGCGGAGCCCGCGAGCCCGGATCGTCCCGAGCCTGGTTCGTCCCGAATCCGGCTCGGAGGGGGCTCCTACAGGTTGGGCCGGCGGATGGCGCCGTCGAGCGCCTGGCCCAGCAGGCGGGCGAGAATGGCCCGTTCCTCCCGGCTGAGGCCGGCGAGGATCTCGTCCTCGACGCTCTCCTGAGCCTGCTCGGCCCGTTCGAGCGCCTCGCGGCCGGTCTCGGTCATCGTGACGAGATGGCGGCGGCGGTCCGCCGGGTCGCGGCGCCGCTCGGCCAGGCCGGCGGCCTCCAGGTCGTTGAGCAGCAGGACGCAGTAGTTGGCGTCGATGCACAGGCCTTCGGTCAGGGCCTGCTGGGTGGTGCGCGCGTGATCGCGCAGGTAGGCCAAGGCCGCCATGTCCTTGAGGCTGATCCCGAGCAGGTCGGGCGTGCTGGCCCGGTGGACGAGCCGCGACAGGCGGGTCAGCAGCACGATCGGCCCCGTGGTTGAGGTGGCTTCCGGCATCGAACTATAGTAGCGGCATCGACATCATCACTGATCCATGATGATTAACCTGACGTGATTATCAATGCCCGATGACCAACCACGCTCCGACTCCCCCGGAGGAGATCCCCTCGATGACCGACGCAGTCGATGTCTGACCCCACGCTGGCCGCAGTTACCGGCGGAGCCGACCAGCGCCGGTGGATCGCCCTCGTGGTCGTGTGCCTGGCCATGCTGATGAACGCGCTCGACTCGTCGATCGTCAACGTGGCGTTGCCGTCGATCCAGGGCGACCTGCACTTCAGCCAGTCCAACCTCACCTGGGTCGTCGACGCCTACCTGATCGCCTTCGGCAGTTTCCTGCTGCTCGCCGGGCGCCTCGGCGACCTGGTCGGCCGCAAGCGGGTGTTCCTCACCGGGGTCGCGCTGTTCACCGCCGCCTCGGCGCTGTGCGCCGTCTCCCCCAACCAGGGCACGCTGATCGTGGCCCGCTTCGCCCAGGGGCTCGGCGGCGCCGTCTCCTCGTCGGTGATCATCGCGATCATCGTCACCGAGTTCCCGAACGCGACGGAGCGGGCCCGGGCGATGAGCGCCTACATGCTCGTCGCCGTCGGGGGCGGGTCACTGGGGCTCGTGGCCGGCGGAGTGCTCACCCAGGCCGTGAGCTGGCACTGGATCTTCCTCATCAACGTCCCGATCGGGGTCGCGACCTTCGCCCTCGGGGTCGTCCTGATCGAGGAGAACGTCGGTCTCGGAGTGGGCCGAGGAGTGGACGTCACCGGTTCCCTGCTGGTCACCGCGGCGCTGCTGCTCGGCATCTACGCGATCGTCACGGCGGCCACCCACGGCTGGGCCTCGGCCCAGACACTCGGGTACGGGGCCGTCGGGGTTGTGCTCCTGGCCGCGTTCTTCCTGGTCGAGGCCCGGCGGAGCAATCCGATCATGCCGTTGCGGATCCTGCGGGTGCGCAGCCTGGTCGGCTCCAGTGTGGTGCGCGGATGCCTGTTCATCGCGATGTACGCCGTCTTCTTCTTCGGCGCGCTCTACCTCGAGCAGGTCCGCGGCTACAGTCCGCTGCGCACCGGGCTCGCGTTCCTGCCAATGTCCCTCGTCGTCGCGGCCCTGTCGATGGGCATCGTCAGCCGGCTGCTCATCCGCTTCGGAGCGATGAACGTGCTCGTCCCCGGACTGGTCGCGGTGATCGTCGGCCTGTTCCTGCTGACCCGGGTGGACGAGCACACCAGCTACGCCGCCGGCCTGCTCCCGGGGCTGCTGATCCTCGGTCTCGGCATGGGCGTCGCGATGGTCCCGCTGCTGTCGATCGCCATGGCGGACGTCCCCCCGGCCGACGCCGGGCTGGCCTCGGGAATCGTCAACGTCTCGCTCTGGCTCAGCTCCTCGGTCGGCCTCGCCGTCCTCTCCAGCCTCGCCGCCAGCCGCACGAAAACCCTCACCGCCCACGGGCACTCCGCCGTCGCCGCCCTGGTCAGCGGCTATCACCTGGCCTTCCTGATCGGTACCGGCTGCGCCCTGCTCGGGCTCGTCACGACGCTCGTCGTCCTGCGCGCTCCGGCCCGGGCGGCGTTCGCGGCGACGCGGGCGGCAGCGGCGGCGACAGCCGAATCCGCGAAGCTGCCCACCCCCCGCGAGCGTCCTGAGCCCCGAGTGGAGGCGGTCCCCCACGAGTCCTGAGCCGCACGACCACCCCGGCCGACGTGGCCACCGGCGAGCACGCCGCCAGGGTGCCCGCCTACTCGGCGACAGCGCGCCGACGTCCGCCGGTGGGTTCGCGGGCCAGCAGCCGCCGGGTGATGGCTTCCAGGCGGGACGCCGCCGAACCGCTGAACGACGGGCCGTCCACGCTGATGCGGCGTCCTTCGACAAAGGCGCTCAGTGGGTCGGGGGGCGGCGCGTCAAGGAGAGGCGGAGATCAACCAGTTTCCCGATCTGCTCGACATCATCCAGGGACGTGCGGCGAATCCGGTCACCGAGGCGCTCGCCGACCGGTTGGCCCGGCTGACGCTGGCGGGGAAGCTGCGGGTCGGCGACCCGTCCGCTTCCCGGCCGCCGCACCGAGGCGATAGTGCATCCGTGCCAGAACTAGCCGAAGGCCCGCACCGCGTTGTACATCAGCAGGGCTGCGCGCTCGCAGGGCATCATGACACCGAGCCAGTTCACCTGCGGCTGGCCGGCCGTCACGCAGGTCGCCCGCAGGTCGACGAGGAACTGGTTGTCGATCGCCAGCCGCCGCTGCCCGGTGGGGTCGACCGCGGGGCCGTTCAGGAAGTTGCGGTAGCCGAAGTCGTGACGCAGGCAGGGGTCGGCGAACAGGTCGTCCACCTCGGGCGGAGTCGGCCCGCTGCATCCGTCGGTCGTCCACACCAGGATTCCTGACGGACCGGCCGCCCGCGCGTTCCGCACGACGACGAAGTCGGCCAGCGGGAGGCTGTACACGCTCGGCACGTCGACGGCGGGCACCTCCCCGCCGGGCACCCGGTGGACGTCGGTCTCCGTACCGGTGGCGAACACGGCGCCGCCCTGGAAGTAGCTCACGCTGTCCGCACCGACCGCGGGACGCGGGTCGAGCAGCGGATTCCCGAGCGGCCCGGTCGGGCCACCGAGTTGCGCGTAACGGTCGTAGACCGGGCCGCACACCTTGAAACCGCCCACAACGTGACAGCCGCCGGATCCGGCACCCGCGGTGGACGCCGCCGCCGCGACGGACTGGCAGCCGGCCGCGAGCAACGCGAGCACGGTGCAGGCGAGCGCGGTGGCGGCGGCGGGGCGGCGCCCCAGCCAACGTCGCACGGCGGGGGCCCGACGGTCTGACATGATCTGCTCCTTTTCGACCAGTCGACGGTAGGTCGAAAAGGGCCCCTGGGGCACGATGTGCCACTGTGCGGTAACCGACAGGTCGGCTGGCGTACAGCCGCCCGGACGCCGGCGGGCCGGGCCGGCCACCCCGAACCGCATTCAACCGGGCTATGGAACAGCCTTCAGGGAAGTGTTTCGCCGAAGGCTTTCAACCAACCGGGCGGCGGAATGCCGTACGGGCGTAGCCGGGTCTGGCTGCCGTCGTCGACCAGCACCGCCTGGCCGTCACGCAGCCTGGCCGTCGGCCGTCCGATCAGCGCACTCACACGATCGTCGAAAGAGTCACTGTAGCGGCGGGTGAGTACGATGCCGAACTGGTTCAGAATATCCCGGTGGACGCGGCGCAGCCCATTGCGGTCGATCGTCGCGATGACGAACACGCCTACTTCGGAGCCCTGCTCCAGCAGATGGCTGAGCGGCACACCCACTCCGGCCGCGCCATAGCCTTTCGGGGAGGAGTCGAGCTCACGGCAGCGGTGCAGGCCGTTGAGTATGAGCACCCTGCAGTCGGCGATCGAGGTCATGGTGTACGCGTCGTCCGCATGCCTCTTTCGCACAAGGTCCGCGAGGGACTCGATCCGCTCCAGGCAGTGTGTGGCGCTCCATCGGCGCAGGCCGGGGAGGACAGCTCCCAGCTCGGCATGGACAGCGGTGTAGCGGTGGTCCACCGGGGTGAAATCGATCAGGGTGATGGCGTCCGCGTGATCCGCGTGGCCTGCCTGAGCCCCCTGATCGGCGTGATCAGCATGATCCGGAGACGCGGTGCTCCGGCCCACGCCCAGCGTGGCGAGCGCCGCGGCGGTCGATGTCAGTACACCGACGTTCGCGGCGTCGTCACCGATGACCGACATCGTGCGATCGGCACTCGGGGTGAGGTCGACGCACACCGGGGCCGACAGCCCCATCGGCTCGCCGAGCCAGATCCGAATCGTCTTCGCCGGGGTCGACTGAGCACGGGCCAGCTTTTCGAAGATCCCGTCACGGGTGATGTCACCCGGGCCGGTCACCGTCGTACACCGCGGGAACACGGACGTGGTGCCGTGCGTGGGCGAGCTTGCGCATGGCCCCGAGCATCGCCGTGCGGGTGCCGGCCTCGATGAAGGCGATCTGGAACTTCGTGTCACGACCGAGCTGGCCCGAGCTGGGATTGTAGATCGCTTCACCCCGAAGGCCCAGCTGACTGGCGCTGGGATTGTTCTCGGCGAGTACCCGGCGGCTGACCTGGTCATCGCAGCGCAGCGCGACCCGCACCTCCATCTGCCGGACGGTGCTACCGCCCATGACGACCGGGCTGCTCGGCGTCTGCGACGAGAGCAGTACGTGGATCCCGTACGCCCGACCCATGCGGACGAGGGTCTCCAGGCTGGCCGCCGCGTCCCGGCCGACCGCGTCGTCGACGTCGAACAGGACGTGGAACTCGTCGACGACGAGCAGGATCCGGGCGAGCCGTGGGTCGCTGGCCCCGTTCGCGGCCCTGGCCCGGGCGCTCCGGTAGTTGGCGAGTTTCTCGACCCCGTATTTTTTGAAGAGCTCCGCACGGAAATCGATCTCCGTCAGTAGTGTGCGCATCGTTTCCAGGCCGAACTCGCGTTCGCTGTGAATGGCCACCTGGCGGGCATGCGGCAGCTGCCGGACGGCATAGTCCTGGAACTCGATGCCCTGCTTCAGGTCTACCAGGTAGAGCTCCAGTTCCGCCGGGGAGTAGACGGTCGCCGCGGCCAGCACGATCGTGTGCAGCAGGGTCGTCTTTCCCGAGCCGGTGGTACCGGCGACCATGACGTGATTGCGGGTGCCCTCACCCAGCCGCATGGCCATGACGTCGTCCAGGCTGTACGTCCCGATCGGGATCACGAGCCCGTCGGAGGCATCGCCCTGCCACCAGGTGGCCGGATCGCCCGCGTCGACCGGTCGCTCCATACCGGCGATGCCCCCGAGCTCGGGTCTGGTCGCCGCCGGCACCAGCGACAACACGCGGTCCAGGGAGACGACCACCTTGCCGGCGTCACGCGCCCGATCCGCGACACGGTCGACGATCGTTCCCAGCATCCGGGACGTCTCCCAGGTCGGCTCGCGCGGATGCTCCAGCACGAGCTCCCACCGGTCGGCCGCCGGCGACCCCGCCGCGGCCGGCCCGGGCCTGGCCCGCCCTCCCCCGACCAGCTCCAGGTGGTGGGGATGCTCGGGGTCATCGTCCGTGATCATCAGGACGGTGTAGACACCGCACCGAGGGCCGTTCGCCATGACCTGGTCGAGCCGGGTAAGGCTGTCCGGCGTGGTGAATCCGCGAGGGTAGTCGAAAACCACCACGACGTGGTAAGGCTCAGGGCGCGCGTCAACCAGCTGGTTGTAATCGACAAGCGAGTCCAGCCGGTGCGGGCCCAGCAGGTCCCGTTCGATCCGCCCGATGCGCCCGACCAGCTCGGCGAGCCTGCCCTCGATCTCGTGATAGTCGATGAGCGGGGTCTCCATGAGCCGCACGTCAGTCGAGTTGAGCCCGGAGAGCGACCGCACGGACCGACCCAGCGAGATCGAGTCGACAACCGACAGCCGCAGCTGGCCGGGTGGGATCGAGGCCAGCATCCGGCCGATCAGGCCGAGCGCGACGTCGGAATGTTCGGTGTTCGCGCGACCGGCCTTGACAACGAGGTTGGTCGTGCGGGGAAACGGCAGGAGGGCGGGCACGACGAGTTGCCCGCCGTCATGCCCGGCCCGGATGTACCACCCGATTCGCAGTCCGTCGACGGGTGTGGAGACCGGGGACCACGTACTCCAGTCAGCGTCCGCCGGYAGACTGATCCCGTCGAGGTCGGCGCGGACCGCGGCGACCTCCGCCTGGAACAGCGCCAGGCTTTGCCGCCAGGCGCGCTTCGCGGCCGCGACGGCGTTGCCGTGGCTGGCCCGGGCGTTCTGGGCGGCCGTCCGCACCTGCGCGTCGAGGTCCTCGGTCGCCCGTACGATCAGTTCGTCAGCGCGTCGAACGGCAGCTACCGCGACCCTGGTCCAGTGCCGTTTGCTTCGCAGCGGCGAGCGCAGGCGACGAACGGCCAGCGCCAGCGCGTCGACGACCTCCGTGGCGCTGTGCTCGGGAACGGGGCCGTGCTGGCGGCCTTCCTCGGTCTCCCATAATCGCGGTCGGGAAACGAGGATGTCACGCACCTCGGTCACCCGGCTCTCGACCTCTCGCGCGCGCCAGTCGGCCCACTTCGCCACTGCCTGGCTGCGCTTCTTGCCCACTTTGTCGCGCTCTCCGGCAAGCGCCGCGTCGGCCTCGTTCACCGCACGGTCCGCCTCACCGACAATGCGGTCCGCATCGGCACGTAGCCGCTGCAGCCTTTGGATGAGATCTTCGCGGCCCGCCTGCGCCTCACTCATCCTGAGCGCCCGCCGACCGCCGCGGCCCGTCATCCTGGACGTCCGCCCACCACTGCGGCCTGTCGTCCTGGGCATCCGCCGACCGCCGCGGCCTGTCGTCCTGGCGGCGGCGGCGCGAGCAAGCCTCGTTCTCCTGTTCGGCGAAGATCCGGTTGATGTCACCCACAGCCTGGTCCATGTCTGTCGACGTCCTCGCGAACTCCGCGAGTTCCGCGGCCATGGGCCGGGCGTAGTGCTCCAGATAGCGGTGGCCGGGTGTGTCGGTCCAGCTCCGCGTCAACTCGGTGAGGGCCCCGCTGAAACGAGCCAGGACGTCACCCGCGATCTGGACGGATTCGGTAAGACGGCTGTACTCCGCGGGCCGGTGCAGCGGTGCGTCAGGATCCATCGGACTACCCGATGCCGGAGAAGGGACTGGCAGACCCGGTCAGCGCGGCGGAGACCAGGCTGGGGAGATCCGAGTTGTACTCGTCGAGCAGATCGACTCTGCAGGTGAGCAGGAAGGTCGCGTTCGTTGCGAGGTCACGGAGCGCGGCCGCCCTCGCTGCCGCGAACTGGGCGCGGCCGACCTCTGACTGGACCCGGTCACGCAGCGAGAGTGCGGCGCTCACGCGCTGCTCGGCCCAGTGTGCCTCGACCCGGGCCTCCGCGAGCCTTCCCATGGCCTGGTCCAGCCTGCGGGTGGCGAGGGCCAGGCCCGCCTCGGCACGCGCGACGGCCGCCATGGAACCGGAGACATCCGCCGGCCGCGGGTTCATCCCCTTCCCGGTCGGTGCCGCCGCGTTCCGTGTGGGCTCGTTCGAGCTCCGCCTGGGCCCGTGCCAGCGCGTGGCGCGCGTGCTCGACCGCCGTCTCCGCGGTCCGCACCGCGTTCTCGGCCGACGTCAGCTCCCGCCTGGCCTCGTCGTACTCGATGCGCCGCGACCGCACGTTCTCCTCGGCCCGATCCGTCAGCGCGGTCAGTCGGCTGACCATCTCGGCGACCACGTTGTCGATACCGGCCACCGTGGTCGCCATCACCTCCACATGCCTGTTGAGCACGGCGGGGTCCGCCGATACGAGTGACACCTGCCTCCCGCCCCGTTAAGTCCGTCCGCCCCGTAGCGTCGCGACCGCTCAGGAGGACAAGTTGAGATAGTCGTTGAGCGGCTCGGTCTTCCGGCGCACCTTCTGGGCGATATCGTTCGAGGTGCTGAGGAAGGCGCGGAGCCTGTCAGCCATCTCCGCGACCTCGGACGCGAACTGCTGCCCCTGGGCATCCTGCCAGTCAAGACCATCGAAGTGGGAACGAAGCCTGCCGATCTCGCCGAGCATGCCCGTGCTGAAGTCGTTGAGATGCGTGGCGAACTTGGCCATGGCATCCGGGTCGGCGTGCACCTGTCGGGTCATCGATCCTCCGTTCCTCGGGCCGCGGCGCCGAATGTCGCCTTTTTACGGGATCTGAAAGCCAGACAAAATCATTGTCGCAGCCCGGACTCCGCGGCGCAGCCCTTTTCTGCAAGCCTGGTCGACCGGCCAGCGCCCAGTGCCCGAACCCGCTTGTTCCGAGGTCTGGTCACCGATGCCGTCCCGACGGAGGCAGAATGCTCGGCGGAAAAACCTCGGAGCATCAGCTCAGAAGAGCACGCTGCCGGTGGGTGACTCGCCGAGGCGGTAGCAGGTGTCGCTGTCGCGCAGGTAGCCGAAGGCGAACGCCTGGGCGCGCTGGCGGGGCGTGCCGTGCGCGCCGTCCGAGGTGGCGGTCTCGCGGTCGAACCAGCCACGGTCGCGGGTGTCGCCGAGGGTGAAGAACAGCAGGGCGCCGGAAAAGGCGTCGCCGAGGTCGAGCCGGTCGGCGTCGGTGGCGAAGCGGGCCTCGTCGCCGGCGAGGCAGTCGGCCTGGTTCTCCTCCGCGCGGGACACGACCCCGGTCCGGCCGGAGTGGGTGGCCGCCCGGTGGGCCAGCTCATGCATGATCACGTACATCGGGTAGGACGGGCCGCCGGCGTCGTGCAGTTCGGTCATGAAGTCGACGCTGTACGCGACGGTGTCGTCGAGTGGGCAGTAGAGGGCGTTGCCGGCGAAGGCGGCCGGGTCGGTTTCGCCCTCTCCGCAGGCGATCGGTGGGATCTCGCCGTCGCGGTAGGGGACGAAGCGCGGCGCGGTCCACTGGTCGCCCAGCTCACCGGCCCAGTAGGTGTTCACCGCACCGGGACAGCCCGCCGGTTCGGAGATGATCGCCTCGACGTCCTGAACTGTCTCGACGGGACCGCCGCAGCTCCCGGCGGGCGCGGTCAGCTCCGCGGCCGGGGCGGCGCCGTCCCCGGCGGCCGTCGACTCCAGCCCGGCGCATCCAGCCAGCAGACTGCCGCCGAGTGCAGCGGCGAGCATGCCCGCCAGGACCGTTCGCCTGACTCCCATGCCGCCCACCGTATGAGCCCGTGTGGGCACATGGCCCGCTTCGTCGGCACTCGGACAGATCTGGCCGCGGGCCCCGCCCGCACCGTGGTGGTCGAGTGGCGGCTGCCGCGGGTGCCGGCGGCGATCGTGTTCGGCGCCGCGATGGGCGTTCGTCCCGGGGTTCTCGCCGACCCACTCCTTAGTAAGTGTTCACTTGTGTCTTTGGGTCAACGCGGCTAGCCTGCTCTCCACGCGGCGGATCAGTCCGGGGAGTGCGACGCGTGACCGCCGTGGGCGCGTCGAAGGCACGGTCCCGTCGTCACCGAGGTCGCTCAGCTCCCGGAGAGGCCGTGAACGTACACGCGGGTATGTGCCACCGGCGCAGCCGAAACGACGCGAGGAGACCCGAGTGGTCAAGCTGGCTGACGGAATTCGAGTGGTCGACGCGGACGCGCACATGACCGAGCGCCACGACCTGTTCACCGAACGGGCGCCGAAAGGCTACGAGGACCGGGTCCCCCACGTCGAGCGGATCGACGGCGTCGACATGTGGATCGTCGAGGGCAAGGCGTTCGGCAAGGCAGGCTCCGGCGGCACCGTCGACCACCACGGGAAGAAGCACCCGTTCCGGGACTCCCAGGGCGGGTCCTGGGGCATCAACGACGTGCACCCCGCGGCGTGGGATCCGAAGGAGCGCCTGCGCCTGATGGATGAGCTCGGCATCCACACGCAGGTCCTCTACCCCAACGCGATCGGCATCGGCGGCCAGAACCTGCGGAACTCGGTCCAGGACCCGATCGTTCTCCGGCTCTGCGTCGAGCTCTACAACGACGCGATGGCGGAGGTCCAGGCGGAGTCGGGCAATCGGCTGCTCCCGATGCCGATCATGCCCGCGTGGGACATCCAGGCCTGCGTCCAGGAGGCCGAGCGCTGCGCCGCCCTGGGCTACCGCGGGGTCAACATGACCGCCGACCCGCAGGACTCCGGCTCACCCGACCTGGGCGACCCCGCCTGGGACCCGTTCTGGGAGGTCTGCGCCGGGAACCAGCTCCCCGTGCACTTCCACATCGGGGCCAGCCAGACCGCGCTGTCCTACTTCGGCACGACCTACTGGCCGAGCCAGGACGACTACGTGAAGCCGGCGATCGGCGGCGCGTCGCTGTTCCAGAACAACTCCCGGGTACTGCTCAACAGCGCCTACTCCGGGATGTTCGACCGTCACCCCGACCTGAAGATGGTCTCGGTCGAAAGCGGCATCGGCTGGGTGCCGTTCATGCTCGAGGCGATGGACTACGAGCTCGAGGAGAACGCGCCGGAGTACTTCCACAAGCTGCAGAAGCGGCCGTCGGAGTACTTCGCGTCGAACTGGTACGCGACCTTCTGGTTCGAGAAGGGCCGCGGCGACCTCCAGCACCTCGTCGACACCGTCGGCGAGGACAACATCATGTTCGAGACCGACTTCCCGCACCCGACCTGCCTGCACCCGGACCCCCTCGGAATGGTCGGTGAGACGATCGCCTCGCTGCGTCCCGAGACGCAGCGGAAGGTCATGGGCGGCAACGCGGTCAAGCTCTACCGCGTCTGACCCGGCTCGCGGCGTGAACCCGGCACGACCGGGCGGGCCCGCTCCAGGCAGTGGCCATGGAACGGGCCCGGGCGGCCGGCCGCCGGACACGACGACAAGGACGGGCCGCAGCACCCGCGATCCCGGGCCCGGACCGTCATGGCGGTTTGGTGCTCAGATCTGGTTGACCCCGCCGTCGACGTAGAGGTTGCTGCCGGTGGTGAAGCTGCTTGCCGGGGAGGCGAGGAACAGCACGGCGTTCGCGACCTCGTCCGGGTGACCCATGCGACCCAACGGCACCTCGCTGGCCAGGGAGCCCTTCAGTTGGTGGGCCTGCTCCTCCTCGTCGGCGGCCAGGCCGGTGATGCCGGGGGTGTCGATGGGGCCGGGAGTGATGGCGTTGACCCGGATGCCCCGGCCCTTGAGCTCGTCGCGCCGGGGAACAGTTTGTAGATCGTCAGCGGCGAGACGCGGGCACGGCGCGCCACCTCGCGCGTCTGGACGGCGTCGTGGCCACCGGACTCGAGCAGCTCCAGCACCACGCTGAGAATCGCGTCGGCTGGCTCAGACCCGGGCACCTGGTTCATCTCCGCCGTGTCCCGCCGCCCTGCGGCTCGGCGGTGAGGATGTCGTCGCGGAAGCCAGCGGCGAGGGCGCGTAGCGCGGCGTCGAGGTAGAGGGTGAGATCGGCGTCCGCGTGGATGGACCAGCGTTCGTAGGCGGCACGGCAGACGGCGAGGGTGGCCCGGCCGACGGCGAGCGGGTAGAGCGAGTCGGCCGGCTGATCGGTGCGGCGGGCGACGAACTCGGTGATCGCGCGCTCCCAGGCGTCGTAGTGCACCGTGGCGCTGGCGACGAGTTCGGGCACCGTGCTGATCAGATGCATGCGCATGCGCAGCTCAGGCACGTCCTCGGCCCGGTAGTAGTTGGCTGCGATGACCGCGTGACGGACGGCGTCCATCACGGGCAGGTCGCCGGAGGTCTGCCGGAGATTGGCGCGGATCGTGGTGACCTCGTTGTCGAACTCGTTCCACAGCACCTGCGACTTCGCGTCGAAGTACTTGCGGGCGCTCGTCCCGCGGGGCCGGCCACGGCGGTCGGGGCTTGTTTGTGGCACTAGGTGACGTTATTGTGCCCGATATTCGTCACACGGTGCCTAAAGACCAGCCGAAGGAGCAGCTCGATGACGGACACCCAGACCCAGGCGAACGACGAGGTCACGGCAGAGGTTCCGGAGCCGTTGGTGGCGGACGAGCTGCTGGTCGAGGAGGTGTCGATCGACGGCATGTGCGGTGTCTACTGATCCCGCCGCTCGGCCGTCGCCGTTCGACCTTGACGCCGCCTGGTACGTGCCGGCGCAGGTGTCGATCCGCCCCGAGCGCTTCGGCGCGCTGCTGTACCACTTCGGTACCCGGCGCCTGTCGTTCCTGAAGAGCCCCGAGCTGCTGAAGGTCGTGCAGGTACTGGCCGACTTCCCGACAGCCCGCGCGGCTTGCACCGACGCGGGCGTGTCGGCGGCCGAGCTGCCCGCGTACCGCGCCGCTCTGGCCACGTTGGCCGCGTCGGAGATGATCCGGGAGAGGAAACCGTCGTGAGCACACCGCTGCCACTGGCCGAGCAGTTCCAGTACGGCCTGGACGCGCCGATCTGCCTGACCTGGGAGCTGACCTACGCCTGCAACCTGGCCTGCGTGCACTGCCTGTCCAGCTCGGGCCGGCGTGATCCGCGCGAGCTGTCCACCGCCGAGTGCAAGGCCGTGATCGACGAGCTCGAGCGGATGCAGGTGTTCTACGTCAACATCGGTGGCGGCGAGCCGACCGTCCGGTCGGACTTCTGGGAGCTCGTCGACTACGCCACCGCCCACCACGTGGGGGTCAAGTTCTCCACCAACGGAGTCAGGATCACCCCCGAGGTGGCGGCGCGGCTGGCCGCCAGCGACTACGTCGACATGCAGATCTCGCTCGACGGCGCGACCGAGGCCGTCAACGACGCGGTGCGCGGGCCCGGCTCGTACCAGACGGCGATGCGCGCCATGGCAAACCTGGCCGCCGCCGGGTTCCGCGGGTTCAAACTGTCAGTCGTGGTGACCCGGCACAACGCCGGCCAACTCGACGAGTTCAAGGCGATCGCCGACCGGTTCGGCGCGCAGCTGCGGCTGACCCGGCTGCGGCCGTCCGGCCGGGGCGCCGACGTCTGGGACGAGCTGCACCCGACGGCCGCCCAGCAGCGGGAGCTCTACGACTGGCTGGTGGCGCACGGCGAGCGGGTCCTCACCGGGGATTCGTTCTTCCACCTGGCCGCCTACGGCGACGCGCTGCCCGGGCTCAACCTGTGCGGCGCCGGGCGGATGGTGTGCCTCATCGACCCGGTCGGTGACGTCTACGCCTGCCCGTTCGCCATCCACGACAGCTTCCGCGCCGGCAACGTCCGCGGCGAGGGCGGGTTCACCGGGGTCTGGCGGACCTCGGAGCTGTTCGCCGACCTGCGCCAGCCGCAGACCGGCGGGGCCTGCACGTCGTGCTCGGCGTTCGACGCCTGCCGGGGCGGGTGCATGGCGGCGAAGTTCTTCACCGGCCTGCCGCTGGACGGCCCCGACCCGGAATGCGTGAAGGGCCACGGCGCGGCCGCGCTGGCCGCGGTGGACCTCGAGCTGGTGCCGAAGCCGTCGCTGGACCACTCCCGCCCGGCGTCCCGCCGGGCGGGCCCGGTCCCGGTGACGATCGGCGCGCGCCCACCCGACCGCGCGTGTGAGGAGAGCCCGCTGGCCGGGCTGAGGCTCTGACATGCGAGGAACTGAGGTACGAGCCGTGGACAGCTGGCGGGCGGCGTGACCGCCGACCGCACCGTCGCCGTGGTCACCGGGGCGGCGCGCGGGATAGGCGCGGCCACCGTGCTGGCGCTGGCGCAGCAGGGCTGGGAGGTGCTCGCGGTCGACCGCGGGAAGGACGATCCCGCGCTCGCCTACCCGATGGGCACCGAGGCCGAGCTCGGGGAGGTGGTGGCGGAGGCGAACTGGCGGGTCGAGGCGGCGGACCGGGTCCGCCCGTTCATCGCCGACGTCCGGGACGCCGCCGCGCTCCAAGCCGCCGTCGCCGAGGCCGAGGCCCGGTGGGGTGGCCTGGACGCCGCCGTCGCGGCCGCCGGGGTGATCGCCGGCGGCGTGCCGCTGTGGGAGGTCCCGGCGGAGCAGGAACAGGCCGTGCTGGACGTGAACCTCGGCGGTGTCCTGAACCTGGCTCGGGCGGCCGTGCCCGCGATGCTGCGGCGGCCACCGCCGCGGCACGGCCGTTTCCTGGCGGTGGCGTCGGCCGCGGCGACCCGCGGGCTGCCGATGCTGGCCGCCTACTGCGCGGCGAAGGCCGGCGTCACCGGGCTGGTCCGGGCCCTGGCAGCCGAGCTGGGAGACACCGGTGTCACCGCGAACGCGGTCAGTCCGGGCTCCACCGACACACCGATTCTGGCCGAGAGCGCCCGCCTGTACGGCCTCAGCGGGGCGCCGGAGTTCGCCGCGCAGCAACCGCTCCGACGGCTGCTCGCCCCGGCGGAGGTCGCGGAGGTCCTCGCCTTCCTCGCCGGACCGGCCAGCAGCGGGATGACCGGTGCCGTCGTACCGGTCGACGGAGGCCTCGCGCTGTGACCACGCCCGTGGCCCCGCTGCCGGCCGGCTTCCGGGTCGTTCTCGACACGTCGGCACGGCGGCTGAGCGCCGACAGCTGGCTCGGCGGCTCGCCGGCCAGGGTGATCCGGCTGACCGCGGCCGGCCAGGCCGCCTGGCAGGAGCTCGCGACCGGCCCGGTGGTGTCCCCACGGGCAGGCGCCCTGGCCCGCCGGCTCACCGACGCCGGCCTGGCACATCCCAGGCCGCCCACGCCGCGGCACGACCCGGACGTCACCGTCGTGATCCCGGTCCACGACCGCGTCGACAAGCTGGCCCGGTGCCTCGCCGCGGTGGGCGACCGCCACCCGGTCGTCCTGGTCGACGACGGCTCGCGCGAGCCCGGAGCGATCATCGAGCTCGCCGACCGGTTCGGCGCGAAGGTGATCAGGCGCCCCGTCAACGGCGGGCCGGCGGCGGCCCGCAACACCGGGCTGGCGGCGACCGCCGGCGAGCTCGTCGCCTTCGTGGACAGCGACTGCGTGCCGCCGACGGGCTGGATCGGCGCGCTGGCCGCGCACTTCGCCGACCCGCTGGTCGGCGCCGTGGCCCCGCGCACGGTCCCCGTTCCCGGCGCGCCGGGCGGCTGGGCCGGCCGGTACGCCGGCACCACACGCAGCCTCGACCTCGGCGGCACGCCGGCCCGGGTCGGGTCGAACACCCGGGTGGCCTACGTCCCGACCGCCGCGATCCTGGTCCGCCGCGCGGCGCTGGCCGAGATCGCCGGCGGCGGTCCGGCGGCCGGCGGGGCGTTCGACACCACGCTGTCGGTCGCGGGCGAGGACGTCGACCTGGTGTGGCGGCTGGACAAGGCGGGCTGGCGCATCCGGTACGACCCGACCGTCGAGGTCCGGCACCTGGAACCGGAGACCTGGGCCGGGCTGCTCGGCCGGAGGTTCCGGTACGGCACGTCCGCCGCGCCGCTGGCGCTGCGCCACCCGGGATCGCTGCCCCCGCTCGTCCTGTTCCCGGGGCCGGCGCTGACGGTCGCCGCGCTGCTCGCCCGTCGGCCCGTGCTGGCCGCCGCCGCGTACACCTGTTCGGTACTGCGCACCGTGCGGACGCTGCGCCGGTCAGACCTGCCCGTCCGGGAGGTGGCGCGCGCGACGGCAGGTGCCGTCGGCCGGACCTGGCTCGGCGTCGGCCGGTACGGCACCCAGTACGCCATGCCGCTGCTCGCGGCCGGCGCCGCGGGTGGCGGCCGCCCGCGCTGGGGACGTCGGGCGGCAGTGGCATCACTGGTCGTCGGCCCGGCCCTGGCGGAGTGGGCGGGCCGGCGCGGGTCGATGGACCCGGTGCGGTTCGTGCTCGGCCGTCTCGCCGAGGACGTCGCCTACGGCAGCGGTGTGTGGACCGGGTGTGTGCACAACCGGACGACCATCCCGGTGCGCCCCACGATTGGCCGGCGCGCCCACGGGTCGAGAGGACCCGACCATAGATGAGAGGTCGACCGGCGCTCACCGGCGTTCACCGCGGAGCGCCACTGCCTGGCGATACAGCCGGCCCGCGCGGTAGGAGGAGCGGACCAGCGGCCCCGCCATCGCCCCGGCGAAGCCGAGCTCGGCGGCCCGGGCGGACCACCGTTCGAACTCCTCCGGCTCCACCCAGCGTTCCACCGGATGGTGGCGCGGGCCGGGCCGCAGGTACTGGGTCACCGTCACCAGATCACAACCAGCTGCCCGCAGGTCCGCCAGCACGGCGTCGACCTCGTCGACGGTCTCACCCAGACCGAGGATCAGGTTCGACTTCGTGACGATCCCTTCCGCGTGGGCACGGTTGATCACCTCAAGCGAGCGCTCGTAGCGGAAGCCCGGCCGGATGCCGCGGAAGATCCGGGGCACCGTCTCGACATTGTGGGCAAGCACCTCCGGGCCGGCACCGAACACCTCGGCCAGCAGGGCCGGGTCACCACGGAAGTCCGGGATCAACAGCTCGACGCCGGTTCCGGAGGAACGCGCATGGATCTGGCGCACGGTCTCGGCGTACAGCCAGGCCCCTCCGTCGGCCAGGTCGTCCCGTGCCACCCCGGTGACGGTRGCGTAGTGCAGTCCCAGGCTGGCGACGGATTCGGCCACCCGGCGAGGCTCGTCCCGGTCGAGCGGAGCGGGTCTGCCGGAGTCGATCTGGCAGAAGTCGCAGCGCCGTGTGCAGACGTCCCCGCCGATCAGGAAGGTCGCCTCCCGATCCTCCCAGCACTCGAAGATGTTMGGGCAGGCGGCCTCCTCGCACACCGTGTGCAGCCCGGACTCGCGGACCACGGCCATCACCTCGGTGTAGGCGGGACCGACGCGCATCCGGGTGCGCATCCACGGCGGCTTGTTCTCGACCGGGGTCCGGGCGTTGCGGACCTCGAGCCGCAGCATCGCACGGCCGTCCGGTGTCACGGGCCGTCCTCGGTCATCAGCTCGTCCCGGCGGTGGCCCGCCACGACGCCGACGGCTCCTCGATCCGGTACAGCTTTGTCGCGTTCTCCCAGAGAATCTTCCGGCGCGCTCCCCCGTCGACGTGCCCGAGGCCGGACGTGATGGTCTCCTGGATGTTCTGGAACAGGCAGGTGGTGTGCGGGAAATCGGTCTCGAAGAGGATGTTGTCGATCGGCATCAGATCGAGGAAGTGCTTCGGGGCTACCGACTCGAACCAGTAGGTGACGAAAACGCTCTGGCGGAACAGATCCGACGGCAGCACGTCTCCCGACTGGCGCTCCCGGCCCGGACGGAACGCGCCGAGCCAGCTGTAGTCGGTGGCCTCGAGCATGAACGGAAGCCAGCCGATACCGCTCTCCACGGAGACGAACTTCAGCTCGGGATAGCGGGACAGCACGCCCGACGTGATCAGATCCGAGCACTGGACACCGTTCTTCATGAACAGGCTCACCGCGCAGTAGGCCTGCGCCCCTTCCACGCCGTGCTGGGCGTAGCGCTCCGGGGTGGACAGCTCCAGGGTGTCTCCGGCGCTGCCGATGTGGAAGTGGATCGGCAGGTCGGCCGCACGGGCGACCTCCCACAACGGATTCCAGTGCGGCGATCCGAGCACGGGCAGCCCGTAGCGTTGCGGCTCGCCGGTGAACAGGATTCCCCGCGCGCCCAACGGGGCGCACCGCTCGATCTCCCGTACGGTCTCGTCGATGTCCCAGAACGGCGTGGCCACCACCGGCAGCAGCCGGCGCAGGTCGGCCGAGGACCACTCGAGGAGGAAGTCGTTGTACGCCGAGACGCACAGCAGCTTCAGCGTGTCGTCCTTCAACTTCAGGAAGTTCTCACTGCCGAACCCGCCCACGTTCGGGTAGAGCACCTGGGCCCAGATACCCGCCTCGTCCATGTACTTCAGACGGGCATCCGCCTGGTACGCGCCCGGGTGGCAGTCCTCGTAGGTCTGCGGGTACTCGGGCGGGAACGTCGGCCATCCCGCCGGAGCCGTCACGCCGACCGGCGCCAGCCGCTCCCCGTGGAGCACCCAGGTGTCCGCCGTGCCCTGCCGCACCACGTGTGGAACGTCCTCGCGATACTTCGCCGGCACCCGAGCGGTCCACACGTCCGGCGGCTCGGTGATGTGACTGTCCGCGTCAATGATCAACTCTGGCGCTGCCATTTTCCCTACTCTCCTGGTTTCTTCGCGCTGCCCTCATGAACCATCATCAGTGCGTCGCCCGCGGCCGTCTTTGCACATTCGGTCAAGTCCTTGTTTGTTTCGGCGGCCAGCTCTCCGCCAATGCCGACCGAGCGAGCGGCCGGATCTCGCCGTTCCAGCCGTTCCGCGATGGCACCGACCGGGCGCCGCGGTCACGCGGCGTCGGGGCCCTTGCGGACGCGTGTCAGGACTCCTTTTCGGCCAGTCGCCGAACGCCCTTCTTGCGCACGGCGACGTCGCCGGTGGCACATGCCCGGCAGGCCAGCCGAAGATGGGTGAGATCACGACGTCGCGCACCGGGAAGTCGGTTTTCGAGGGCGTCGGTTTCCTCGCCGTCGGCGGGTGTCAGGTGCTCAGCTCCGCTGAGCACCTCGAAGTGGCATACCGTGCACGTGGCCTGGCCGTGGCACACCGTGGGCCAGTGGTACCCGAGTCGCCAGGCCGCCTCGATGATCGTCTCGCCGGGCTCGGGCGTGAGATCCGCGCCGATGGGCTCGACCCGGACCAACGGCCGTCTGGGCCGCCCACCCCCCTCTTCGGTCACCTGGCCACCGGGTCGCCGGAGACGACGTGCGCGGCGTGCTTCATACCGATGTAGGAGAAGACGCAGCTGTTCCCGATGCTGGCGCCCGCCCCCAGATAGGTGCGTCCCATCACCGACGCGCTGCAGTTCCCGGCGGCGTACAGACCCGGGATCGGATCATGGTTGGTGTCGAGCACACGGGCGAACTCGTCACAGAGCAGCCCGCCGCTCGTCCCCACGTCACCCGGGTAGAGCTCGACCGCGTAGAAGGGCGCCTTCTCGACGGGCGCGAGCGAGGCGTTCGGCTGGTTGCCGTAGTCGCCCTGGTACCGCTCGTGAGCCCCTTCGCCGCGGTGGAAGTCGGGGTCGGTGCCCTGCTTCGCGAACCCGTTGAACCGCTCGACCGTGGCGGCCAGCCCGGCCGGGTCTATGCCGCACGCCCGCGCCAGTTCCTCCACCGTGTCGGCCTTCTTCATGTAGCCGCTGGTGATCCACTCTTCGGGGGTGTTGGCACGGAACGCGAACAGATAACGACCGCGGTGGCGGGAGTCCATGACCAGCCAGCTCGGAATGGACTCACCGGCCGTGTTGTGCGCGTACATCTGCCGCCCGGCCTCCATGTAGGAGACCGCCTCGTTGAAGTACCGCCGGCCGGCCCGGTCGACGATGATCGAGCCCGGCTTGCTCCGCTCTCCGGTGTGCAGGCTCGGACGTCCGCCGGGCTGGATGGAGGCCGGGATCCACAACGCCTCGTCCATGAAGTCGACGGCGGCGCCGACCCGCTGGGCGGCCTCGATCGCCTCACCCGTGTCCCCGGGGTTGGCGATGGTCCACGACCCCTCGTTCGGCTGCTTCGAGTAGCGTCTGCGCATCTCGGCGTTGCGGGCGAACCCGCCCGAGCTCAACAGCACGCCGCGGCGGGCGCGGATCCGGACGGTCTGCCCGTCCCGACTGGCCACGACGCCGGCCACCCGGCCGTCCTCGACGATCAGGTCGACCAGCCCAGTGTCTGTCCAGACCGTCGCCCCGGCCGCCAGCGCCGCCTCCAGGGCCTGCGCGATCAGTGCCGCGCCGTTGGCCAGCCGGGTCTGCCTCCTGATCCTGCCCATGGCCGTCCGCATCCCCACCCGGAGGGCGGTGCGCATGGCTTTCGGCCGCCGCTTGATCAGCTGCAGCGTGGACGCCTCGCGGGTCATCACGACGATTCCGAGCGCGGCCGTCATGCCCGGCATCAGCTTCGCGAGCCACGGTCCGAGCTTCCTGCCATCGGTCACCGCGGGTTCGATGGAGCGGCCGCGGGCGCTGCCGCCACGAATTCCCGCCACCTGCGCGTAGTAGTCGCTGTACCCTTCGCACCGCTCGAAACGCAGGCCCAGGCCCTGCAGGAAGCGGACCATGTTGGAGCCTTCGACGATGTAGGCGAGCCGCCGCTCCCGCGACGAGGCGGGTCCTACGTCCCCGACCACCGACTCGAAGTACGCCAGCGCGTCCTCAAGGGAGTCGGGAACGTCGTCGGCCTGCATGAGCGGGTTGTTCGGTAGCCACAGGACGCCACCGGACATGGCCGTCGACCCGCCGATCATCGGCTGCTTCTCGATCACCAGCGTGTCCAGGCCGCTCGCCGCCGCGGCCAC
>NZ_MAXA01000259.1 GCF_001854695.1 Parafrankia soli | reverse complement strand
GTCCAGCTCCCCAGCCCGTTCCACGCCCGCGTCACGAGCCTGCGCCGCCTCATCGACCTGCTGGACTTCGAGATCGACGCGGCCGCCTGTCAACTCGCCGGCCGGCTCGCGCGGGATCCGGGTTATCAGGCGCTGCTCACCCTGCCCGGGGTCGGGAAGACCTTGGCCGCGGTGTTCCTCGCCGAGATCGGGGACATCACCCGCTTCCCCACGCCCGGCCACCTTGCCAGCTGGGCTGGTCTCACCCCCCGACACCGTGAGTCCGACACCACCGTGCACCGTGGCCACATCACCAAACAGGGCTCCTCCCTGATTCGCTGGGCCGCGATCGAAGCGGTGTCGATCCTGCCTCCCACGACCCCGGTCCTGGGCCCGACCAAGACCAGGGTCGCTGCCCGCCGCGGCACCAACATCGGCAAGGTCGCCGCGGCCCGCAARCTGCTCACGTTCGTCTTCTACGCGCTGCGCGACGGSSAGGTCCGCGCGCTACGCACGGCGGCGTGAGCAGGGTTCACACGATCAGACGCGTGGCCGTGCAGGTCATGACCCCCACCACCCGGTGGCGTGGTCGACGCTCTGATTGACCCCGTCTGATTTGACCCCGTCTGATCGTGGCCGCATCACTCCATGCCACCCTGCCCCGCGTGGCGAAGGGATGACTGGCGGACAATCACCGCCACCACCACGCACACCCGTGCTGGAGAAGACACCACACCCTCACACCCAGTTCCTGGCCTGTTCCAGGATGCGCCAGCCGACACCGGCGTCAAGACCGTTCGTCCTCGGGCTGCGCCCTGCGGGCGCTGCGTCTTGACTCCGCCGCCGGACACTGGCGCACGCCCACAGACACCCAGAAACCAGCCGGAAACCAGGCCCAACCCCCACACCACGACCGCTTGACCGGCCCCGCCCCTTCAGGGATGACCAGCGGAAACGTCGACAGACCGGTTCCATCGTCCGTCGCACAGCGCTGGAACAGAGGAAAACTTTCGATGACGGCTTCCTGGCCCCGGCAGCCCGAATCCTTGATCGCTGGCCCGTTCCAGCCGGTGATCAACTCCTTCCGGCTGCATCTGAGCGCCGAAGGCAAGTCCCCCAAGACCATCCGAACCTACGTCGAGGCCGCGCAGTGGTTCGCCGCCGCGCACCAGCTCGCATACACCGACCACAACGACTGGACGGGCGTGACCGCGGACGACGTCCGCGCGTGGCTGGTCTACCTTTCCTCGATCACCATCACCGCCCACACTCGCACCCACGTGCTCCCGAACTCGTCCGGGAGATCGCCGAAAACGTCGCCTGGCTCATTCCTCGCTCGGGCCAGTCTCAGCGCGAGGCCAGCTGATCGACATCTGGGTCCAGTCGTGGCGTGCCGTGGTCTGCTCGAGCAGAAGTCCGGCCAGCAGCATGGTCTTTCCGTATCGACGGYCCCTCGATGATCAGAAACTCCGGTCTCTCCCCATCGACGTCGAAGCCGCATCCCGACTGGGCGACCAGTGGCTGGATATCTCGGACGAGTTCTTCATACGGGCCATCTCGCCCACGCCTCGGCTCCTGTGTGCCCGCGGCAGCTCGCGGTGGGATATGCGCCAATGGCTGCGAGCATGTGCACGAGGCCGCTGACGCCGATCTCGACAGCGTCGAGGGCCACGATGTCCACATCGGCGGATACGGGTCCGCCGTGGTCGGCCCCATGTCACTACCACTGCCGCATCGCGAGGTTGCGGTCAGGGCGGCGGTAGCCCGCGGCTGTGGGAGTAGGCTTTCGGCCGTGACTGCRGGCGAGCCCCTCCACGGCACATTCGTCCTCGATCGCGAGCTGAGGTCGCCGCCGATGGAGGTCTATGCCGCTTTCGCGGAATCGGACCGGCGTGCCCGGTGGGTGCGCCTGCCGGGAAAGGCCGACCAGGGTAACCGGTATGACGTGAGCCTCGGCGGCACCGAGCTTCTGCGCAGCACCATGCGGATCGGGGATTCGGTCGAGCGGATCGAGCGCCGTACGCACACCCTCCAGTTGGTCCCCGGGCGGCTGGTTGTCTTCACCTACGAGGCGGTCGTCAACGACCAGGTGCGCTGGGTGTCGTTGGTCAGCGTTGGGCTGCGGGATAGCCGGGAGCAGGCGGCTGGCACGAAGCTGACGTGGACCGAGCAGTACGTCCTGCTGGTGATGACCGGGGACGGCGCGGATGACGTCGCGCACCTGCGGGGCGGCACGGGACTCCACCTGAACGGGCTCTCGGCGGCGCTCGGGGAGGGATCGGCGATGCGCTCGGTGACGCCTCTGAACGGGCGCTGACTCGGCGCTGAGTGGCGGTCGGTCCGAGGAGACCGGGCCCTCAGGGCCCGCGCCGCGAGCCTGTAGCCGAGGGCGCCGGGACCGGCGATGATCCTGCGGCGAGCGGGGGGACACCACCGCGCCGTGCCGGTCAATACACGTCTCGGGAGTTTGCGAAGATCTGCATACAGAACCAGGTAAAGCGCCCCGTCGGATCCTCCGGTGATTGTTACGACAACGCGGTCACCGAATCGTTCTTCGCCACCCTCGAATGCGAACTCCTCGACCGCGCCACCTTCGCCACCCACGACCAGGCCCGCGCCGCCATCTTCGACTTCATCGAGGGTTTCTACAACCGGCGACGCCGCCACTCCACCAACGGATACCTCAGCCCCCACGACCACGAAACCCGCTTCCAGGAGTACGATAAGGTCGCTTAACCGTTCAAAGCCCTACCTGTGAACGAAACTGGGGCAGCTCCACCCCGTCGTTGCGGATCGTGTTAGTAATGCGAGTCGCTGGGGGCGGGTCTCGTCACTGAATGCCGTCCTGAGCGTGGCTGTCAAGGCCTCGGTGGTCGGGGCTGGACCGTCGTATGTCGCGCCGATACCCAGCTCGGGGACCCCAGCTTGCCCGGTACGGCTGGTTTCCGCCAGCCTGGGGCGTTATCGCCCGGGGAGCGCTGACGTGGGTAGTCGTGGCCGTGCCCGCGCCGCCGTGGTGTAGGTCCAGGTGCCTCCCCGTCGGTGGGCCCGCACCTGAGGGGGATCGTGGCCCTGATCGGTCGCCGAACAGGCCCCGACCTTGGACGATGCCTAGTGATCACGCCGATCGGAACATCATTTACTGGATCGAACGCACGTTCCGCTTACCTGGCGGTTCCAGAAGTACCGGTGGTTCTCTGTCGACCGTAGTCCTGGGGGTGGCGGTCGGGCTGGCATCCTTCACCCGATAACGAGCCGTTCCCCGCCGAAGTCCGCGATGATCTCCAGCTGTCCACCGAGTGCTTTGACGTAGGCGGCGAGGGTGCGTAGCTCGCTGGCGTCGACGTTGGCCCGCTCGATGGCTGAGACGCGTTCCTGCCGGACGTGCATGCGGTCGGCGACTTCCGCCTGGGTAAGGCCCAGGCGCCGACGCATCTCGGCGAGCCGATGTGCGCGGTTCTCCGCCACGAGGCGTTGGGCCCCCGCCTCGACCTCGCGACGGTCGTGCTCTTCGGGGAAGAACTCGGCGAGGAACCCGTCTCTGTCGTACCCGTGGGCGGTGCTCATATGTCACGCTCCTTGAGGTAGAGGGCGTAGCGGGCTTCGGCCAGCGGGATCGCCCGTTCGTACCAGGCTGACCACTGCCCGGCCTTGTCTCCGGCAACGAGCAGGACCGCGCGGCGCTCGGGATCGAAGACGAACAGGATGCGGACCTCGCTAGCTCCGCTCGAGGCGGGTCTGRGTTCCTTGAGGTTATGGAGTCGGGAGCCCTTGATCCGGTCAACGAGCGGCCGGCCCAGGCTGGGGCCTTCGTCGAGAAGCGCGGTCACAGCCTGGCCGACAAGGATCGCGGTATTTCGGTCTGTTCGACGTAGGTCATGCAGCCACTCCCGGACCTCGCTGACGATCTCCAGGCGATAGGTCACGACATGTCCCTTTGGGGGATAGGGTTCAGTACCTAAGTGTACTGCTGTCACGCCGTCACGCGAGCCAGTCACGTCACCCCGGTCGCGCTTTCGGCTGCACGTCTCGGGGCCATGCGGGGGACGGTCTCGATCGCGACCTGTGATCCCGAGGCGGGCTCTACCACGTTCTCCATCATCCCAGCGCCAGCCGCGGGGGCGGTGCCATCAGCAGGTTGGCGGCCACGACCCCGACCGCCGCACGATCCCGACGAATGCGCCGTGCGCCACGAGACCCCGGCCACCTGCACGACTCGCGGTCTCGTCGAGGGGGCTGCCATCGCCCGCCGGCGAGACCCGCCACAGGCCGAACACACCGGCCGGCGGGGGCGGGGTCCTCGCAACGGACCGCCTCCCCTCGGATCTGTCACCTGGCGACGAGTCGGCCAGACCGTGGCATGCGTTGATCACCTTCGTGTGTTGAGGGCCCACGGCGAGACCACCGCAAGGTGTACATGTCCCCATTTGGGGCTGGGTACGACCGCAGCGACGGCACATAGCCGCGAGAAAGAGGCCCCCGTTAGCCCGAGGAGGAACTGTTTTGGCAATCCTGCTCCGCGACCGTGTTCTTGACTCCATCGAAGCCCAGGTCATGCTCGCGCCCGCGATGCTGGAGCTCACCATGGATGTCCCGTCCCTCGACAGCAGCACTGAGGTCGAGCAGATTTCTGTCAAGAGGATACGGGATACCATGTTGAATCCTGACGTACCGACTGAAATACGCGACGCCGTCTGGTCGCGCCTTCTCCGCCTCAGCCGCGAGAAGAAGGACCCGTGGGATGTGGTCACGATCTGGATGATGGCACCTGGGCTTCGGAGGATCTGCTGGCATTGCCGCCGATTCGGATTCGTGGCGGATCTGGCCGAGCTGGAGGCCGAAGCCGTCAGTGCCTTCCTTGTGACGGCCCGCTCGGCAGACCCTGACCGGCCGGAGCTTGGCGCCTGGCTATGGTCGACCACGTACCGGCACGTTCGGCGCGCAGCCTCCCGCCCCCGGCGTGAAACGCCCACCGCCGACATCGAGCTTGTACAGGCACTCGACGCCTCCCCCTTCGACGCGTCACGAGCGATCGCCGCCTTTCAGCGCCTGGTCGATGACACTGCGCCGGCCGTCGAGCAGAGCGGCGGCGATCCAGTCAGGGTGGAAGGCGAGCGGCTCGGCGCCATCGCTCAGCGGCTCGGGCTGAGGCTGGCACTTGGCCAGACAGGGCCTCCCGCCGACGGGGAGGCCGCGTGACGAACCGGCGGCTCACCTTCCCTGAGCTGTTCGACTTGCCGACCGTCGTGGACCTGCGTACCGCTGCGCGGGCCGTCGGAATCTCGATCAACACCGCCTACAAGCTGGTCCACGCGGAGCGCTTTCCGTGCCGCGTCATGCGGCTCGGCTGGCGTTACCAGGTTCCGACAGCCGCGCTCCTGGCCGCCCTCGACGTGAACGGCCCCGCCGTCCATCCCGACGACGTGCGTCGCGGCGCAGCCTTCGCGAACACCACCGGCTAAATTCGATCGAACGCATCAAGAGCATCACGACAACGGGGTCTCGCGCCGACCCGTCAACTCGCGCGGCCAGTGGCCTCATCGGCAGAGCGCGCTATCGAGCGCCGTTTGTTGCATCCATGTCGATCATCGCGGTAATGGATCCCCGGAGTCGGGTGGTTGGGGCTGCGGATCGCAGCCCCAACCATGGGGTCAGCCGTTGGCGGCGGCCGGGATTGTGGGCGGCGCCGTACGACGGCGTCGCCGTGCGTTTCCGCTGGTAGGCGACCTGTTTGTGTGATCGTGGATGCTGGTCGTGGGCCCGGGGATGGTGGGGCGGCGGTTCGGGTTGTCCCCGCTCCTGCCCACTCTTCCCCTGTCCTACCTGCGGTTTCGCCGCGTCGGTGGTCTGGCTTGACGGATGTGCAGTGTGCGGACAAAGCCAAGCTTTGGCCTGGTCCGTGCCCTGTCCGGGCGACTGGCGCGTGAGGGCATCCGCCTTGGCGCAGTTTGCCCCGGGCTCGTCGACACGCCGTTGACGGCGGGAGCTCGCACCCACTTCCAGGCCGCCGGTGTTCTGATGCTCTCCGCCGACGAGGTCGCCGCCGCCGTCGTCGACACTCTTCGCACCGGGGAGGCGGGAACCGAGCTCGTCCTCACGCCTGGCCACGGCCCGGCTCGCTATGTCCCAACGCCGCTGCGTTGATGCCGCTGCGTTGACGCCGGTCGGTCCCGCCGAGGTGCCGGCCGGCGCGGATGGACTCCGAGGACGTCAGGCCGTCCAGGCCGGCGGCCCCACGGGTCGCCGGCCTGGACGCCGCACCGGCGATGTCCACTCCGAAACGGCCGTACCTCGATCCTGTCCGGCTCGCCCGGACCTGATCAGGCGGAGGCAACCTCGTGGAGCGCGTCGGCGACCGCCCGCGGCTCGGTGATCATGAGGTCGTGGCCGGTGTCGACGGCCCAGAGACGGCCGGCCGCGCGCGCCTTCTCCATGAGCTCCGCGTCGCGGGTGGCGAGGGTGGAGGTACAGACGATGTGGTACTGCGGGATCGCCCAGAGCGCCGCCTCGTTGGCGAGCGTCAGCGGCTGCTCGAAGCACCGCCACGGGTGGCCGGTCAGGCGATCGYCCATCCAGGCGAGGTCGGCCGGGTCGGTCACGCCGTAGAAGGYCCCCGCACCCGGGGCCGGCAGGAGGACCAGCTCGACACCGTCGACAACCTGGCCGTGCGGCCGGGTCACGGTGATGATCGGCCCGGCGACATCGACGAGCGACTGGCCGTTCACGGGGTTCGCCGCGTCGAGGTAGACGATGCGGCCCACCCGGTCGGCAGCCCGGTCGGCGACACCGGTGATGACCATTCCGCCGTAGCTGTGCCCGACCAGGATCACGTCACGCAGGTCCTCGTAGTGCAGCACCGCCACGACGTCCTGGATGTGTAAGTCGAGGTCGACCTTCGGGCTCGCCAGGTGCGCGCGCTCTCCCACTCCGGTGAGTGTGGGCGCGTAGACCTCGTGCCCGGCAGCCCGCAGTAAACGGCCTACCGGCTGGTAGCACCAGCCGCCATGCCCGCCACCATGCACCAGGACGTACGTCGCCATGCGAGTTCTCCTTCGCCATGACGGCACAGCCGACCCGTCCCGCGGGTCCGCGAGCCGCCCCTGATCGTGTAGACCGTGTAGATATCCCAGATATCCGGATAACCAGGATATCGTAGGTGATGTCTTGAGCAAGGACTGTCGGCGAACGAGGAGAGGAGCCAGGTGCCCGCATCCCGGCCAGGCGATGCAGTCCTCCGTGTGGTGCTTGAGCTGCTCGAGTCCGGCGGCCACGACGCCGTCCAGATCCGTGAGGTGGTCCGCCGCGCACACGTCTCGCCGCTGACGATCTACAAGCTGTTTCCCAGTCGGGACGAGCTCGTCGTGGCCGCGCTGCAGCAGTGGCTGACGGTCAACAGCTGTGCACCGGTGGCGCCACCAGCCCCCGGCGAATCCCTCTACGACGGCCTGATGCGGGTGTTCCGGCACGTCTTCGAGCCGTGGGAACGCAGCCCGCGCATCCTCGAGGCCTACCACCGGGCGCGGAACGGGCCGGGCGGACGAAAGCTCGACCAGCAGGCCATGGGCGCCATCGAACCTGTTGCGCGCGCCATCCTGGTCGGCGGTGACCCCGACTACATTGACGACATCGGGCTCATCCTCACGAACATGGCCCACGCCGTGGTGGGCCAGTTCGCGAACGGCGAGCTCGACATCACCGCCATTCTCCCGACACTTGAGCGGGCCGTCTTCCGCCTCACCACAAACAACGAGCCCGCTGCGGCCGCGGCACAGACGCGACGGACGCGGCCCGACAGGTACCCCACACCGCCCGCACAGCTCGACCGGCAGGACGCGACCGGCCCGGGCAAGTCACAGCGTTGACGATCCTCGAAGCGGTGGCGGACCGGCCGCCAGCCGATGAACATCGAACTACCTTCTCGGCTGACTGATCTGATCGGAGCGGAGATGACCGACCTTCGACCTGTCCTGCACGTCCCGGCACGTGATGTTCCAGTTCCGACATCGGTGAGCGCCGAGGCGCAGGCGGTCCTCGCGATGCCCCCGATGCAGTCTCCTGGATACCCGCCATTAGATGATCTTGATGGATGGCGAACACTGATCGCCGATCACRACCGGACGATCGGCGCCACGCTCTCAGCGCGGGCAGCCGACGCGCCGGTCCGGACAGAGGAACTCGACCTCGGCCCGTTCCGTGTCCACGACATCACGCCGATCGACCTGTCGACAGACGACGACCGCGTCTATCTCGACATTCACGGCGGTGCCTTCATCTACGGAGCTGGTGAAGCCTGCCGCGCCATGGCGGTCGGCACCGCCACACGCGCTGGCATCCGCGTCTGGGCCGTCGACTACCGGATGCCTCCCGACCATCCGTTCCCTGCGGCACTCGACGACTGCCTTGCCACCTACCGCGCACTGCTGGAGGAATGCCAACCGGAGCGCATCGTCGTCGGCGGATCGTCGGCGGGTGGTAACCTCGCCGCCGCACTCATCCTGCGAGCGCGGGACGAAGGCCTCCCACTACCTGCCGGCGCGGTGCTGAAAACGCCGGTCGTGGACCTCACCGAGTCCGGTGATTCAATCCAGACGAACCTGGGGCTCGACCCACTCCTCCCGCGAAGGTCGATGCCCGCCTTCCTCCTGTACGCGGCAGGTCATGATCTTAAGAACCCCTATGTATCGCCGTTGTTCGGCGACTTCACCAAGGGGTTTGTGTCAACGATTCTCACGACAGGCACGCGTGACCTGCTCCTGTCGGACTCCGTGCGTATGCACCGGGCGCTTCGTGCAGCCGGCGTCGATGCGCACCTTCACGTCACCGAAGCAGGCGGTCATGGCGGGTTCTTCGGCATGGCCCCCGAGGACGATGCGATTCAGCGGGAGATACGCCAGTTCGTCGACTCCAGCACGGGGTGGGGGGCAAAATTTTGATTGGCGGTCTGTTCCTCCAGGATCGATCAGGACGTGTGCTGTACTGAACGAAATAAGGTGCACCTCACGAATTCCGAGTCGCCGTCGGTCAGGTCTAACGGTGTCGGCGTCTGACGGCTGTAATTGCCGACCGGCGAGTTCGCTGGCTACGCCATGAGGAAGATGCCCATGGCACTGGTGAGATGTCCTCGGCGGACTTGGTCAGGTAAGCCGGCCCTGCGGCGCGCAGGGCCGCGAACTGGCCAGCGGGTAGCGCGTCGAGAAGGTGGCCGAAGTCGGCTGATCTCAGTGCGGCCGTGAGACAGCACCCGGTCTAGTGCCGGGTCCCTCGAAGGACGACCTCACCCGCTACCGCGACACCAAGGCCCGGAGGAACTACTCCGGCACCAGCCCGACCACCCGCGCCTCCGGGAAGAAGACGGTCATGCAGGCCCGCTATGCGACCAACTACCGCCTCGCTGACCGCCGTGCACCAGCAGGCCTTCTGGCGGTGATTCTCGGGTGGCGATATCGCCACCCGAGAATCGCAGCTTCAACCATGACGGATTGGCGAATCTGTCGGTGGCGAAAGTTACCCCGAATAGATCGCAGGGAGATCGCCCCGTTGTAGGCTAAACCGTCGACAGGACAGATACCGGTACGCCGAGTGGGGAATATAGACCGACCAGGTCGCTGTCTGTCAGTTCTGGATCGCGCAGAACTGTATGGAACGGAACTCGTCGTTCGTCAATAGGCCAGCCGCGCGACCCCGGAGTAGTCCATGCTTTACCTGCGGACGAGAGTACGCCGAGGAGAACCTCGAGCGAGTGCTGTTGCCGTGACAGAAGTTGGGAACTGTGGGAGATTTCCAGGACGTAGGCCTCGGCTGGTACCCAACTCAGGTCGGTGAGACATTCGTACATGGCGTCCCAGCTGCGACCGTAATAACTGGGGAAGTCCCACTTCTCGCTAAATTCGTCATGCATGTCCGACTCGGTGCTCATGTAAATACCGTTGATGCTCACCAGTMGTACATCGCTACCCGGCTGGTCGGTATCTTCGAGAGGTGCGGGTACTTCTCCGCAGAGAACCCAAGGGGGTTGTGGTGAAAGAAGTATGTGAGGTAGCCGGCTATGGGGCACTTTTGCCTACCTAATCCGCGTGAAGTACTTGTAATGATCGCCAGTATACTAATTGGAAACCAGGCTGCTGGAATGTTGATATAGGTCGGGTCCGGATCTCGGAAGAAGCCTCAGATGATTTCCGGTGTGGCCGGCAGTCGAGCGAATGCCTTCTTGGCGCCGTCGTGTAGTTCGGCGGCGGACTTGTGTGCGCTGTGGTCGTCGACGATGAGGAAAATGGTGCCGTCGATGTCGTGGAGGAGCTGCTTGCAGAATTCGATGAACGTCGCGGACGTGGTCGTACCGTCCAGATGTCGGCTTGGGGTGGCGAAGCGTCGTGCGATGCCGTCGAGGACGGTGCCGAGGCCGGTGGTGAAGGTGGTGCCATCGCGGTCAGGTGCGCGGGCGCGGAGAGCGTGGGCGAGGTGGGGTAAGACGGTGGGGTCGACGGTCCAGGCGGCTGCGGGGTCGAGCTTGAGTGGGGCGACGGCGGCGATGAGCTGTTCGGCGTGGCGGAGCGCGTTTGGTCCGAGGGGGCCGGGGCGGGTGGATGCCTGTGGCGTCCAGGGCCGACAGACGCCGCCCGCGGGGCTGCCCACGGCCAACCTTCGCTCTGTCTACGATCTTTTGTAGTAGATCCTGCTTTGGTGCCGGGTCGCGGACGCTGCCCGGATGTTCCGATGGTCCTGCTTCGCCACGGTGCCCCCGCGCCGTGGATGCTCACCGCTGACCCGGGTGTCTACTACGTCATGTAGTGGTTTACCGTCTGGTTCGGCAACTGACGTCGGACCGCATGCCGGATCCCGCCCGGTCTCGCTGCTCGTTTCGACACGCGGCCCGGGCGGGGCTCCGCGCTCGGCTGGCGAGCTTTCGAGCATCCTCGTCCACTCTCGCGGGAGGCTGCGTGAATCTCGCAACTGTTCTGGTGACCGGCCTGTTCGCGGGTGGTGTGTCCTGCGCCGCGGTGCAGGGCGGCCTGCTGACCGGCCTGATCACCCGGCAGCGTGCGGCAGCGGCGGGGGCAGCCGAGCCGTCCCGTCCCGCGCCTGGGCGTGGTCGCCATTCGGCCCGCCATGCCGTCCGCCGGGATCGGGCCCGTTCCGGGATCCGGTCGGTGCAGGCCGTACGGGAACCGGACTGGCGTGCTCAGCTCGGTGACGACCTCGCGCCGGTCGGCGGGTTCCTGGCCGGGAAGCTTGTCTCGCACGTCCTGCTCGGGGCGTTGCTGGGCGCCGTGGGCGGCGCGGTGGAGCTTTCGGTCGATGCGCGCACCTGGCTGCAGATCGGCGCCGGCCTGCTGATCATCGTGTTCGGTCTCGCCCAGCTGGGCGTGCCGGGGTTCCGCGGCGTCGTCGTCGAGCCGCCGGCCTCGTGGATGAGGGTCGTCCGCAGGCGTGCCCGTTCCCAGGCGGCGCTGGCACCGGCGCTGCTCGGTCTGGCCACCGTGCTCATTCCGTGCGGCGTGACGCTGTCGGTGGAGGCGCTCGCGCTCGCGTCCGGGTCCGCGCTGGCGGGTGCGGCGACGATGGGGGTGTTCGTGCTCGGCACCGGCCCGTTGTTCGCCGTTCTCGGCTACGCCGCCCGCAGGGCCGCGACCGCGTGGCGCAGCAGGCTGGCCGCGGTCACCGGGCTGGTCGTGCTGGCGATGGGGCTCTACACCCTCAACGGCGGCCTGCAGCTCGCCGGTTCGCCGCTGGCCGCCAACCGGCTCGCCGAGGCCGTCGGGCTCTCCCGGGTGCCGGTCGACACGTCGGCCGCGTCGACGGTGGACGGGCGCCAGACCGTGAAGATCACGGCTGATGCCGACTCCTACAGCCCCGGCAACGTCCAGGTGCAGGCAGGTGTGCCCACGACGCTGGTGGTGCACTCGGACAACGCGCAGGGCTGCATCCGGTCGTTTGTCATCCCGGACCGCGACGTCGAGAAGGTCCTGCCGGTCGAGGGCGACACGACGATCGATCTGGGGGCGCTGAAACCCGGGAAGCTGCGCTACGCGTGCGGCATGGGGATGTTCACCGGGGTCATCACCGTCGTCTGACGAGCAGATTGCCTTCGGCTGTACAAGGAGAACGGAGTACCCGACAGTGCCCGCCACCACACACACGTTCCGCGTCGAAGGAATGCACTGTGCCAGCTGTTCGCTGCTCATCGACGACGCTCTGGAGGACCTACCGGGCGTTCGCAGCACCCGGACCACTCTGAAACAGGGACGCACCACGGTCGAGCTGGACCTGAGCCGGAACAGCCCGCGGGACGTGGTCAGAGTGATCGAAGAACTCGGCTACAGGGCCTCGCCGCTGCCGTGACGGACCGGCCAGAACCTGTCGGGCAGGCTGACCGCCCCGGTCCCGGATCGTCCGCTGCCATGACGTCTACCACCAGGAGGCCGGCATGACTGTGCTGTCCTGCGCGACCGGGTGAGCCGGGCAGTGGACGGTCCACCGACCACGCCGCTCGTTATCCGCCGGGCGGCGTTCCACGAGCCATCCAGGCCCGTTCCCGACTCGCCCCTGTTCCAGGCCGAAGCCGAGGGACGGAGACATGCGGGAGGCCGGCGGAGAGCCGAGACCCGGATCATGGCCGACATCGGGGCGCGCAGAATCGTGGCGGCGTTCGCCTCGCTCGGCGCGGCCGCGACTCATGCTGCTGTCGCGCCGAGCCATTTCACCTCCTGGCCGCTGTCGGGCGTTTTCTTCTTCGCGACCGCGGTCTTCCAGGCGGGCTGGGCCCTCGCCGTGATGCGGAGCGCCAGCCGACGGACGGTGGCGACGGGCCTGCTGGTCAACGCGGGGGTGATCCTGGTGTGGGTCCTCAGCCGGACCGCGGGTTTCCCCGTCGGTCCCCATGCCGGTATGCCCGAACAGGTCGACAGGGTCGACCTCACCGCGGTGGCCTTTCAGGCGGCGGTCTGCGTCCTCGCTCTGTGGTCCCTCCGGGCGCGGCACGCGCGTGGGTTCCGTTCCTCGCTCAGCGCGGCTGCCGTGATCGGTGCCGTCGGCGCCGGGGTCACCGGCTTCACCCTGCCCGCGGTCGAACTCGCCGGGTCACACGGTCACGGTGACAGCCACGGCCACGAGATGACAGACGAGTCCGTTCCCCACTCTCACAGTTCGGACGATGATCCCCCGGAGCTCCCACACGACAGCGTGGGTGGGACGACCGGACCGTCGCCCGCGGCAGGCGAAACCCGTGAGCAGGAGCCGCCGTCCCAGCCCGCTCCCAACCACCCCCACCCCCCGGGTACCGCACCTCACGACGACTGAGCATCCCGACGTCCCCGGCTCCACATCCAGCCGCACGCACTGTCTGACCGGGGCGACGGCGGTCGCACCCCGGGCTTCCCACAAGGTACCCCCATGGGGTACCTTGCTCGACGCAAGATACCCCCCATGGGTATCTCGCGAAGGGATGGTGAGGGCGGCCGTCGGCGTCGCGCCCTGCCGAGTCCTGACGCCGATGCCCAGGGCCCCCGAGAGAGGAGCTCCTGATGAGCGAGACCACCTACACCGTGACTGGCATGACCTGCGGGCACTGCGTCGCCTCGGTCACCGAGGAGGTCGGCGACATCCAGGGCGTGACGAACGTGGCGGTGGACCTGAGCTCCGGCGCGGTCACCGTCACCAGCGACCGGCAGGTCGACCCGGCCGAGGTCCGTGCCGCGGTAGAAGAGGCCGGCTACCGGCTCGCCGGGCTGAGGCCGGCGTCCGAAGGAGCTGGTGTGAGGTGAACGCGGCGGTGAAGCTGTCCGCCTTCGGCGCGGCACTCGCCCTGCTCGTCGCAGGGGCTTACGGCGTCGGCATGGCTGTCGGCCCTCCGACCACGGTCGATGCGGGCGTCGACGATGCCTCCGAGGCCACGGCCGCTGAGGTCAGGGCCGCCGTCCCGGAACAGCCGGGCGGGCTGGCATCCAGCGCGGGCGGCTACACCTTCACACCCACTGATTCGAGCTTGACCCCTGGGGCCCGCGAGGACTTCACCTTCCGGATCGTCGGGCCGGACGGAGCTCCCGTCACGGCGTTCGACGTCAGGCACGACAAGCGGATGCACCTGATCCTGGTGCGCCGCGACGGCACCGGGTTCCAGCATGTACATCCRGGCATGACGCCCGAGGGGACCTGGTCGGTCCCGCTCAGCGTGCCCGCCGCCGGCTCCTACCGGGCGTTCGCGGACTTCGCTCCCACCGGCGCGGCGGCCACCACGCTGGGTGTCGACCTGGCCGCCCCCGGTCTGTTCGAGCCGGTCATGCACGTGCCGACCCGCACCGCGGCAGTGGACGGGTATGAGGTGACGCTCGCCGGCGACCTCGTCAGCGGGCGGGCCTCGCCGCTCACCCTGACGGTGCGCCGGGACGGGCGGCCGGTGACGGACCTGGAGCCCTATCTCGGCGCCTACGGGCACCTGGTCGCGCTGCGCGAGGGCGACCTGGCCTACCTGCACGTACATCCCGACGGCGGACCCGGTGAGGGGCCGGCAGGCCCGGACGTCCCGTTCGTCGCAGAGGTGCCCAGCGCGGGCGGCTACCGGCTGTTCCTGGACTTCCAGCACGACGGGGCCGTCCGTACCGTCGAGTTCACCGTGCCCACCGTGCCCACCGTGCCCACCGAGCAGGCCGAGCCCACCGAACCGGCCGCCCGGGACGTCACCGTCACCCCGCCGCCGGCCGGCCATGACGGCGCCGGCCACGGCCACTGACCGGGAGAGGAAGGCTGGCATGAGTGTCACGACGACGAACACGTCCGGCGTCGCGGTCACCGAGATCGAACTCGCGATCGGCGGGATGACCTGCGCGTCCTGCGCGAACCGGGTCGAGCGCAGACTCAACAGGATCGATGGTGTCACCGCCACGGTCAACTACGCCACAGAGAAGGCCCGGGTGAACGCCCCGGGCGGCGTCGATCCGGCCGTGCTGGTGGCCCAGGTCGAGGCGGCCGGCTACACCGCCGAACTGCCCCGGCCGCAGACGGCGGAGCCGGCGGCCGGCGTCCCCGACGCCGAGCCGGACCCGACCCGCCCGCTGCGCCGGCGTCTGGTCGCCAGCGCCGTGCTGGCGGTTCCGGTGATCGCGATGGCGATGGTCCCGGCGCTGCAGTTCACGAACTGGCAGTGGTTCTCGCTGGCTCTGGCGGGCCCCGTCGTGACCTGGGCCGCGTGGCCGTTCCACCGGGCAGCCTGGACCAATCTTCGACACGGCGCGGCGACGATGGACACCCCGATCTCGATCGGTGTCGGCGCCGCGTTCCTGTGGTCGCTGTACGCGCTGCAGTTCGGCACCGCCGGGATGCCGGGGATGGTGCACCCGTTCGAGCTGACCATCGCCCGCGGGGACGGGACGGGCAACATCTACCTGGAGGTCGCCGCCGGAGTCACCACGTTCATCCTCGCCGGCCGCTACTTCGAGGCGCGTGCGAAGCGGCGGGCCGGCGCGGCGCTGCAGGCGCTGCTCGAACTCGGTGCCAAGGACGCCGCGGTCCTGCGCGACGGTACCGAGGTGCGGATCCCGATCGACCAGCTGGCCGTCGGCGACCGGTTCGTCGTCCGGCCCGGCGAACGAATCGCCACCGACGGCACGGTCGAAGAAGGCTCGTCCGCCGTCGACGCCTCGATGCTGACCGGCGAGTCCGTCCCGGTCGAGGTGGCACCGGGCGACGCGGTGACCGGCTCGACGGTGAACGCCGGCGGGCGGCTGGTCGTGCGCGCCATCCGGGTCGGCGCCGACACCCAGCTGGCCCAGATGGCGAAGCTCGTCGAGGACGCCCAGAACGGCAAGGCCGCCGCGCAGCGGCTCGCCGACCGGATCTCCGGTGTGTTCGTGCCGGTCGTCATCGCCCTGGCCGCGGCCACCCTGGCCTTCTGGCTCGGGGCGGGGGCGGGCGCGGCGGCGGCGTTCACCGCCGCGGTCGCCGTCCTCATCATCGCCTGCCCGTGCGCGCTCGGGCTGGCCACGCCGACGGCGCTGCTGGTCGGCACGGGGCGGGGCGCGCAGCTCGGCATCCTGATCAAGGGCCCCGAGATACTCGAATCCACCCGCCGGGTCGACACGATCGTGCTCGACAAGACCGGCACGGTCACGACCGGCCGTATGAGCCTTGTCGAGATCCRCACCGCCGCCGACGTGGACGAGACCGAGGCGCTGCGGCTGGCCGGCGCGTTGGAGAACGCCTCCGAGCACCCCATCGCGGCCGCGATCGTGCGGGCGGCCCGCGACCAGGTCGGCGACCTGCCTGATGTCGACCAGTTCAGCAACGTCGAAGGACTCGGCGTCCACGGCGTCGTCGACGGGCGTGCCGTACTCGTCGGGCGTTCGGCGTTCCTGGCGGACTGGAGCCTGCCGCTGCCGCCGGACCTCGTCGCGGCCAGGGACGCCGCCGAGGCGGGTGGCCGGACCGCCGTCGGCGTCGCCTGGGACGGCGAGGCCCGCGCCGTGCTCGTCGTCGCGGACGTCGTGAAACCGACCTCGGCGCAGGCCGTCGCCCAGCTACGTGGGCTGGGGCTGACCCCGGTACTGCTCACCGGCGACAACACGGCCGCCGCCCGCGCTGTCGCGGCGGAGGTCGGCATCGACGTCGGCCCCGACACCGTCATCGCGGAGGTGCTGCCAGCGGGCAAGGTCGACGTGGTCAAGCGCCTGCAGTCCGAGGGCAAGGTCGTCGCGATGGTGGGCGACGGGGTCAACGACGCCCCCGCGCTCGCGCAGGCCGACCTCGGTCTGGCCATGGGTACCGGCACCGACGTCGCGATCGAAGCCAGCGACCTCACTCTGGTACGCGGCGACCTGCGGGCCGCGGTCGACGCGATCCGGCTGTCCCGCAGGACCCTGGCGACGATCAAAGGAAACCTGTTCTGGGCGTTCGCCTACAACCTCGCGGCGCTGCCCCTGGCCGCGGCTGGCCTGCTGAATCCCATGATCGCGGGTGCGTCGATGGCGTTCAGCTCCGTGTTCGTCGTCGCCAACAGCCTGCGGCTGCGACGGTTCGCCGCACAGGGCGACACGAGAGGCATCTGATCGAGTTGGATGCCCCGGCGCTGGCGGCGAGTCGGTCCCCGTCCCACGGAGAAGGCGGTCATGCGCAGTGGTCTGTCAGGTCGCTCAACGCCGGGATGGTCGTCACCAGCAGGGGGAGAGCCAGCAGCAGGCCGACGAGCAGCACGCGGCCCAGGACCGTGGAGCGAGACAGCGGCGGACGGTCGGCCATGAGACGGATCACCCGCTGGTGTACCGCGGTGTTCGCCATCCCCAGCAGAGGACTGGGAGGAGCGGCGAGCCGCAGCACGGCCTGGGCGACCACGCGTGGGGTGCTGCGGCGCGCCGCGCTGTCGTCGGCGGCGAGTTCGACGAGTCGGCGTAGTTCCTCGTGGCCGACGGCGAACAGCGGCACAGTCGGGAACGCGCGGGCGAGCACGGCTGCCGCCGTGAGGATCAGATGGTGCCTGCCCGTCAGATGAGCGCGTTCGTGGGCGATCACGGCGTCGAGTTCCGCGGGCTGGAGGACACGCAGCGCCCCGCGGGTGACCACGACGGTGCCTCCCTTGCCGGGCAGGCAGAACGCCCCGCGTCTCGTGTGATCCAGGACGTAGATCCCCAGCCGGGGATGGAACCGTCCCAGAAGCCGGACGTCGTGCCGGTGCCGGGCCTGGTCCGCCCACCGGGCATGCGTGACCGCGACACCGACCTGCACGAGCCGGAGCAGCCCCAGCCCGACCAGGCCCAGCCCGACCAGCCGCGGCGCTGTCCACGGCGGAAGGACGGGGAAGGCGTGCTCGGTCCACCCGCACCACTGCACGAGCAGCACCACGATGTCGCCGATCGCGTGCAGGGGCACGACGAGCAGCGCACCGGTCAGCACCGCCATGGACACGACCGACACCGTTCCCGCCAACCAGGTGGCGGCCGCGAGCCGCGGGGTGCGCGACGTCCACGACATGCCACGAAGACAACGCGGAAGGCCCCACGCGACAGCAACCATGTAAAGGATCAGAATCCCGAAAATCATCGTCGCGCAGGGCCCTCGCCGTCATCGCCACGGTTGCCGGCATGCCAGCGCACCGCCTCCCGCAACGTCTCGTACTCGCCGGGATCCATCGCCTCCACGAAGTGGAGCAGCGCCAGACCACGATCGTCAGCCTCCGCGAGCACGGAGCGCATCATCCGTGCCGTGTGCGCGCTGCGGCTCAGGACGGGCTGGTAGTGGTAGGACCGGCCGGAGCGCTCCCGGGTCAGCCAGCCCTTGCGGTACAGCCGGTCCATGACGGTCATGACCGTGGTGTAGGCCAGCACGCGGGTCGGACTGAGCAGTTCCCGGACGTCGCGGACCGCCACCGGACCTCGCGCGGACCACACCCGATCCATGATCGCGRCTTCCAGGTCAGTCAACTGCTCCACACGTTTCCCTTCGACACACTCGCCCGTATGCCATCACAGCTCTCGCTGACGCGGGCGCGGTCCTACCCGGGGCGGGGCCGACCATGCGGCTGCCGGAGACGAATGTGTACCGAGATGGCCTGTGTGTACCGAGATGGCCTGCCGGTCGGCCGGACACGCTGGGGCGAACGTCCCCTGCGCTCCCACGGCGGAGGGCGCACGCTTTGAGGGGCAGGGGCAGGGGCAGGGGCGCGGTGCGGGTCTTACCGCATTGCTGTCACCCCGCCGCTCCGGGAGGTAACTGTGTGATGATGTACTGGAATGATCATGATATCAGTGGTTGGGGCTGGTTCGCCATGTCCATGGGCATGCTGCTGTTCTGGGCTGTGCTCATCACCGGGGCGGTGCTGCTCGTGCGGGCCCTGATCCGCTCCGACGAACGGAGACGTCCTGCAACGCGCTCGTCCAGCGAGCCCGGAGCCGCTCACGGACCAGTCGTACCCTCACCCGAGGAGGTTCTGGCTGGCCGCTTCGCCCGCGGCGAGATCGACGAACAGGAGTACCGCGCCCGCCTGGCGACCCTCCGAGACACCGCCCGCCTCGTCAAACACTGACCGCAGGGCACGCCGGAGCACCGCCTCGAAAACGTGGTGCTCGGCCACGTGGAACCGTGATGGCCATGGCCACGGCCACACACGAAGCCGCCCACACACGAAGCCGCAGAGCCGAGGCTGGGCCTACTACGGGCCGTTCCCGCGCCGTAGCTCACAGGTCCTCTTCGGTGTCGTTTTCCGACACCGAAGAGGGCGTGGTGAGGCTAGAGGGCGCCGCGGTTCCACGGGCCGGTGATCGCGGCCGTGAAGCCGCTGCCCACCTCGACGCCGCCGAACACGTTCACGAACAGGGTCCTGCCGTCGGGGGCGAAGCAGGCGCCCGCGAACTCCGCGCTGCTGAAGTGGTTGACCGCGAACTCGAAGGTCTTCCCGGCCCGGGTCAGGCCGATCAGCCGGTTCACGTCTTCCACGCCGGGCGCCAGCGGGTGCAGGTCCCCGTCGTCGGAGGCGTCGTCCTCGCAGAGCAGCAGGCTGCCCTTCGGGCTGATCGTGATGTTGTCCGGGGAGTCGAGGACGGAGCCGCCGGGGGACTCGAACACCAGACGCAGGCGCCCCCCGTCGGTGTGCCGGCGTCCGCCGCGGGTGCCCTGCCCCTTGCCGGGCTCGTACTCCCAGATCTGGCCGAAGCCCTCGGCGTACCCGTCGGAGTTCACGTCACCGTTCTTGACGTCACCACCGCTGGTCGAGGAGAAGAAGATCGTGCTCTTCGCCGCCCAGATGCCCTCGAGGCGGTTGAACTTCGCGCCGCCCCCGGCCCAGCCCTGCGCGAACACGCTCGTCGCCCCGGGCTTGTCCGCCTCGACGATGGTGTCGGGGTCCGGGTCGTCGATGTCGACCCATTCGACGGGCAGCCAGGCGGAGGCCTTCTGCCCCTGCCGGAGGTCGACCTGCGCGCGGCCCTTGATCGCGAGGATCTGGAGCAGACCGCCCTTCTCCAGCTTGTTCGGGTCGTTCGGGAGGAAGCGGTAGAAGCCGGAGCCGCGGCCGGAGCCGGCGTCCTCGGTCAGGTAGACGAAGCCGGTCCGGTCGTCGACGGCGACTGCCTCGTGGGCGAACCGGCCGAGGGCGGTCAGCGGCACCGCGGGCACGGTCTTCCCCGCGTCGGCGGGGACGAGGTAGGCGTAGCCGTGCTTCTTGTCGTAGCCGTTGGCGGGGCCGGCGATCGTCTCCTCGCAGGTGATCCAGCCCCGTCCGCGGTAGGCGATGCCGCCCGCGCAGTTGACGATGGTGCCGTTGAGTCCGATGTAGTCGTTGACGAGGGTGCGGGTCCTGGGGTCGTAGTCGAGGACCGTGACACCGCCGAACGCCTTCGGGTCGTACTTGGTGGCCGCCGGGCCGGCGACCGAGCCGCTACCGGCCGGCTGGCGGTCCTCCTGGTTGCGGATCAGGCGGACCCTGCCGCCGCGCAGCGCGAAGGCGGCCATCCCGTCATGGCTGGTCCCGTTGAGAGTCCCAGGGTCGCTGACCAGAGGGGTGCCGGTCTTGCCGAACACCACGTAGCTGAACCCGGCGGGCAGCGCCAGGTACGGCTGGCCGGTCGGCTCGTTGGCTGGCACCAGGGGAGACAGCGGGCCGTATCCACCCGCCTGGTCGCTGCCGCCCCGAGCCGGCGACGCTGCCAGCGCGGCGTTGTCCAGTGCCGGCAGCAGCGCCGAGGCCACGACCGCGCCGCCTGCCACGGCCGCTCCGCGTCCCAGCAGAGTCCGCCTGTCCATCGAAGTCACATCCACATCCCTCGTCAGCCCTGCATGACGGTGACCGCCCGCCGTCACCTGTGAAGGAGGTATTGCGCCGAAGGCGGACGGCCACCGCGGCCGACCCTCCCAGTCCTTCTGGTACCGCCGCAGGTGGGAACAGGTGGCATCGATATGAAGGATTCGTTAATAGATCGCGGTCGATGCTTCCCCCGGGAGCCCGCCGGCTGGGGAAACGGTCTGCGCGTCGGACGGAACCGTGGTGGCACGTCGGGTCGGGCGGGGCCGTCCGCTCGGGCCTCGTCGGCGGGCACAGGTGTGGGCCGCCTGGCAGCATTTCGATCGAGATCTTCGCGCCTCCGGCCGCTGGACTCATGAGATGATCTGTGTCGAGGCGGCATGCCTGCTGGAACAGCGGCCACAACGGCCATACCGGCATGTCGTGATCGACGAGGCACAGGACCTCAGCCCGGTGCGGTGGCGCTTCCTGCGGGCGGCGGTCGCGCCAGACGCGGACGACATATTCGTCGCTGGCGATGCCCACCAGCGCATTTACCACAACCGCGTGAGCCTGCGGGAACTCGGCATACCGGTGGTCGTGGTCGGCACCATGCACCGGATGAAGGGGCTGGAGTTCCGGTGCCTGGCGGTTCTTGGCGTCGGCGAGCGCCAGGTTCCCGCCTCGAGCGCGGTAACGCCAGCTGGGGAGGACGAAATCGCGCACGCCCAGGACGTCCAGCGAGAGCGCTGTCTGCTCTTCGTGGCGTGTACCCGGGCGCGGGAGGAGTTGTCGGTCTCCTGGCATGGCCCCCAGAGCCCGTTCCTCGCCCCGTTCGATCCGGCGATCCGCCCCGCGTGATCCGCCCGCGACGGTCGTTCCCGGGTCGTGCTACCGGGGCGCGCCTGCGACAGCGGCCGAGAAGGCCAGGGCCGTCCGCGTGCTGGCTCGGCGCGGTCGCCCGGGCCAACGGGCTGGTTCTCCGTAAACGGACTGGTCCTGGCGCCTGTGCCGGACTAGAAACGAGCGATGACCTTGCCGTCGGAGGAGTCGCCGTCCGAGGAGTTGCTACCGGGCACCCGCCGTGCGTTGCTGCACCGGCTGGCGGTCGGGCAGGCGGAGGGGCGCACGCCCTCGCTGGTCGGCGCGGTCGTGCGCGGCGGCCGGCTGGTCTGGGCCGACGGTCGGAGCATGATCGACGGGCACAGCCCGGACGCCGACGTCCAGTACCGGATCGGCTCGATCACGAAGACCTTTGTCGCGGTGCAGGTCATGCGCCTGCGTGACGAGGGCGTACTGGACCTGGCCGATCCGCTGGACCGTCACCTGCCCGGCACCGCGGCGGGGCCGGGGGCCGGGGCAGGGGCCCTGACGATCGCCCAGCTGCTCGGCCACACCTCGGGCCTCGCGTCCGAGCCGCCCGGTCCCTGGTGGGAACGCACGCCTGGAACGCTGCGGCCACTGCTCGACGACGTGCTCCACGAGCCGGCGGTACGCCATCCGGCGGGCCGCCGCTTCCACTACTCGAACCCCGGGTTCGCGCTGCTCGGAGCGCTGGTCAGCCGGCTGCGCGGACAACCGTGGGGCGACGCGCTGCACGAGGAGGTGCTGGCGCCGCTCGGCCTGACCCGGACCACGCTCTCCCCACAGGCACCGCACGCCGGCGGCTTCGGGGTGCATCCCTGGGCGGATGTGATGGTGCCCGAGCCGTTGGAGGACACCGGTGTGATGGCGCCGGCGGGTCAGCTCTGGTCGACCGCCGCCGACCTGTCCCGCTGGGCCGCGTTCCTGGCGCAGGGCGACAAGGCCGTTCTGAGCGCCGACACCCTCGCCGAGATGCGCCAGCCCGCCTCCGGCCCGGACGAGGCAGACGGCTGGACCACCTCTTACGGACTCGGCCTGCAACTACGACGGCAGGACGGCCGACTGCTGTACGGCCACCTCGGCTCGATGCCGGGGTTCCTGGCCGCCGTTCTGGTGAGTCAGCGCGACGATGTCGCCGCCGTCGTCCTGGCGAACGTGACCGCTGGGCCGGCGGTGGCGCTGATCGCCGCCGACCTGATCCGGATCGTCGCCGAGCACGAGCCGCGCATCCCGGACCCGTGGCGCCCGCTGCCGGCCGTCGATCCAGCGCTTCTGGCGCTCACCGGCCTGTGGCACTGGGGCCCGTCGCCACACCTGCTGCATCTGCGCGCCGACCGTGGGCTCGAGCTCATCCCGCAGAGCCAGACGGGCCGTGGCGCCCGTTTCCGTGCTGAGGCGGACGGCACCTGGACCGGGCTGGACGGGTACTACGCGGGTGAGACACTGCGCGTCGTCCGCGCACCGGACGGCGCGGTCAGCCACCTGGACATCGGCACCTTCGTGTTCTCCCGCACGCCCTACGACCCGGACGCGGACATCCCCGGCGGCCTCGACCCGGGCGGCTGGCGGACATACTGACCCGTGTTCCAGGAGCACGGTCCGAGCGTCCGGGCCAGACCGCGGCCGCCAGGCGCACGCGCGGCTCCCACGGTTCCAGGAATGCGGATCAGCGGGCAACGGTGGCTTCGGCCAGTTCGATGACGCCGTGGATGTAGAGGACGACCGCGGCGGTGCTGGCCCAGCACAGCATCGTCGCGACCGCCAGCAGGACACCCGCCCGGGTCTGGCGGAGCAGCGGATCGAGCAGGTCATGCACCCGGTCGACGACATGATCGTGGGCGGCACCGAGACCGTGGGGATGATCGTGGGCGGCGCCGGGGCGGTGAGGCGGCGCCGCGGGCCGGCCGAGCGCGGCCCGGCCCAGCGCGTGGGCCACCGTGGACGGGTCACCGACCGCGCGGACCGCGGCGGCATCCGCCCACCGCTCGATCGCATGGTCGACGGCGGGGGCGATCAGTGCCGTCAGGGGGTTGGCCGCGGCGGCGAGGCGGGTCAGCTGGGCGTAGCGGTGGTGGTGGTGACGCAGGTGGGCCTGCTCGTGTGCGAGCAGCGCCCGACGCTGCGGCCCGGTCAGCAGGCGCAGAATGCCGGTGGAGACGACGACGCGTCGGTTGCGGCCAGGAACGGCGTAGGCGTGCGCGGCGGTGTCGTCGACGATCGCCAGTCCGCCCACCGCGGGCAACGCCGCGGCCGCGGCCGCGGTCCGGCGCGCGCCCACCACGACCCGGATGAGGTGGACGCCGGTCCGGCCGAGCAGGATGACCGCCAGCGCCCCTGTGGCCAGGCCGGCCGCGTGGGGAATCGGCAGCGTCGCGCGCAGGATCGGGGTCGACCAGTCGTGCGGGTGCGCCGCGGGAAAAAGATCAACCGTGCCGAGGTACGCGGACAGCGACAGCATCGTCTCGACGGCCACCGACACCGTCACCGCGAATGTGGTGAGGAGCACGGTCGCCGCCACCGGCGGGAGGTATCGGGCCGCGTCCGCCGCGGCCCTGCTCCCGGCGAGGCCGACGACAGCCGGAAACAGGGCCAGGGCGAGCAGGAACACCAGAGTGAGCGTCGTCATCTCGGTCTCCGGTTCCGGGTGTCCGGTCCCGGCGGCTTCTCGTCGGGCTCGGAGTGTCGGGCGAGCAGGTCCCGCAGGATCTGTTCGGAGTCTTCGTCCAGGCTGTCGACGAACCGGGACAGCACCGTAGCGCGATCGACGCCGGCGTCGAGCAGCTTCTGCATCTGGCGCGCGGTGAGCCCGGCCTGGGTTTCGGGCAGGCTGCCGACCAGCTGGTAGGCGTAGCGGAGCTCCGCTCGGCCAACAGGACGAGTTCGACCCGTTGGACTTCGCGGCGAAGGACTCCGCCGGAGAGCTGGTCGTCGACTCCAAGGCCCACGTACGGCTCGCCCACCCGACCCAGAACAACGGCGCCGTGATCCTGCACCGTGGCTACTCCTTCACCAACGGCACCGACAACCTCGGCCGCCTCGACGCCGGGCTGTTCTTCATCGCCTACCAGCGGGACCCGCGGACCCAGTTCGTCACAATTCAGAAATCACTGGCCGGCAGGTCCAACGACGCGCTCAACGAATACATCCAGCACGTCGGCAGCGGCCTGTACGCCTGCCCGCCGGGCGTCCAGCCAGGACAGTACTGGGGCCAGAAGCTCTTCGCCTGACAACACGGTCGACTCGGCCGGCCTGTCCGTCGCGCACCGCCGTCGTTCTCGATGACCGCTTCTGGGTCGACCGCCGGGATCCGGGCCCGTCTCCACGGCCATCTCCTCTCGCTGCTCGCCGGGTGTCAGGCTTTGCGGGCGATGGCCCCGTATCCGCCGACCTCGGCGTCGGTCACGCCGGTTGGCGTGTCGTCGTCGGGGCGCCAGCGGTGCAGGAGCTGCACCCCGGGGTCGACGAGGTCCAGACCGTCGAAGAAGCGGACGACCTCGGAGTGGGTACGTGGCCGGGCGGGGATTCCCTGCTTCCGGTAGATCTCGGCGAGCCGTTCCACCTCCTGCGGGGCGAAGTCGGGTGTGACGTGGGTGAGCGTCAGGGTGCTGCCGGCGGGAAGGGCGTCCATGAGGGTGCCGACGATGCCGTAGGGGTCGTCGGAATCCGGAATGAAGTGGAAGATCGCGACGAGGGACAGCGCGACCGGTTGTGTCAGGTCGAGGGTGTCAAGCAGTTCCGGTGCGCGCAGGATCCGGGCCGGGTCGCGGATGTCGGCGTCGAGGTAGGCGGTTGCGCCCCTGTGGGCTGCTGGTCAGCAGGGCGCGGGCGTGGGTGAGCACGATCGGGTCGTTGTCCGCGTACACCACTCTTGCCTCGGGGGTGATCCCCTGCGCGACCTCGTGGAGGTTCGGGCTGGTGGGAATGCCGGTGCACTAACTTCACGAAGTACACCGAACAGTGTGAGCCATGCCACACGCCCTTGGGGGTCGGTCCTCCGGCGTCTACGTGGCGGGGTCCGGTGGCCGGAGGTCTGTTCGGGCGCCGCGTCCGGGCCGGTTCGCGAGCCACGCCGTGATCGTGCTCGTCCGCCAGCGGGGCCGGTCGGATACCTCGGTGTTGTCCGGCTCGGGTAGACGTCCCTGGGCGCGGTAGCCGCGCAAGGTTGATGCCTTGATCCCGGCGAGTCCTGAGATCTCCGCGTAGCCGATCAGGGGGTCGTCCTCCACGGGGGAATACTAGCGTTCACCCCAACTTTCCAGCGCCTAGCTGTATTGTTGTGGGTGTTGGCGGTTCCGGCGGGTGAGCCAACACCCACCGGAACCTTGATCACTGCCTGCGTTCACAGGAGAGTGACCCGTGACCAGTATTCCGCCTTCGTCTGGCCGTGGCGGCTGGGATGCCTACCGGGGTCGACCGTTCGTCGCTGTCGACCCCCGACCGGACAGCGTCTTTGACGTGACGGTGTCCTCGGGTGCCTTGTTGCGTGACTTCATCGACGTGACGGCGACGCTGCCGAGCATCGTCTACGTCGATCACCGGCCGGTCACGCGGGGCGGTACGGATGTGACGCTGATCTTCCGCTCGATGCGTGAGGGCGGGTCCGGCGTCGGTGGCGGCTGGGTTCCCCCCGACACACCTGCCGGTCCTGCCGCGTGGACGTCGTACCAGGACTCTCTGCACAGGCTTCTGCTGGCGGCGCCGAACGGTCCGACCGGTGAGCGGCTCGTCGGTGAGCTGGTCTACCTCGACCCCCGGTCGGTCGTCGCGCTGGCAGACATCCTCTGCCGTCGTCGTCCCGCGCGGGCGTAAGCCTGCGTGATTCTGCTGGTGGCCGGCATCCTACGGACTGGGATGCCGGCCACTTTGGTGATCAACGGGTTTCCTCTTTCCCAGACCCCTGGCTGAGCTGATCTCCTCCGTCGGGCGGGCAGGCTGCGCCTTACCCCGGGTTCTCCTGGCCGTGCAAGAGCGTCGACGCTCCGGCCGTGCCTGCTGGGTGCTGTGCGCTCTTGCACGGTCGGGAGGTTCTGGGGTAACCCCTCGGGTGTCCGACCGACGGAGGCGATCAGCGGTCCCGTGCCCCCCGGCTCCTGGTGACCTGCGGCGGTTCTTCCCCCTCCTCCGGAGCGGTGGCCGGGGTCGAGGGGCGGAGCCCCCGTGTTCTGGACATGCACCGTCGGACGTTCCAGCAGCCTGGTTGTTGCCGTGACACGTGCGACGCTCCGACGCGCCGAATGGGCGGCCGGTCCGACGCGCCGATGGGGTGCCGACCGGAGGGAGGCGGGGCCCCGTCGCGCGCGGTCGGGCCGGACGGGGCCCCGTTCGGCGTGGCGCGTGCGGCGCCCTGGCCTCGGCGTTCTGGCTGGTCAGCGTGGTGGTTGGCGCCCCGAAGGGGCGCCCTTGAACCCGTACAGAACATTAGCGACGATCTTGGTGAACCTATTCAATATCACGCCTCGCTATCGGATGACTACCGAAGGGTAGGGGTAGTGTTGGTGAGATGGTCGCGGATGCGGATTCTGATYGTCTCGTGGATCTGTAGGCGCTCGATGTCGTCGATTGGGAAAAAGTCAACGTCGGTGGACTCGTCGCTGATGGTGAGGGTGCCGCCRGTGATGGTGCAGGCGCAGCAGATGTTGAACTGCTGGCGGACTTCGCCGTTGTCGTAGGCGAAGACGTGCGCGGGGTCGGAGTAGATGCCGACGATGCGGGTGATGGCGACGTCGAAGCCAGTCTCTTCCTTGACCTCGCGAATGACGCACTCAGCGAAGGTCTCACCAATGTCCATGGTGCCGCCTGGGAGCGCCCAGTTGCCTGAGTCGGTGCGTCGTTGCAGAAGGATGCGGCCGTCCTTGTCGGTGACGATGGCGGATCCTCCGACAACAAGGGAGTTCGCTGTGGGCGCGTTGGGGTCGTGGTAATAGTCGGTCCGGCCCATCTCTAGATCTCCTGTTCGGGGTAGGCGGTGGGGCTCTGGGTCGTGGTGGGGGCGGTCCAGATGGCTTCGAACTGGTGGGCGTAGGACTCGAAGATTCCGGCGGGGCCGAGCCGCTTGAGGTGCAGCAGCGGATGTTGGAAGCCGTGAAGCCGGTAGAGGTACGGGGTGACGAGCATCTGGTCGTCGAAACGGTAGATGGCGTTGTAAAGCGGCAAGCGGTGGTAGCGCAGTTCGACCCCGGGGTTGTCGAGTAGGGGTTCAAAGTGGCGGACGGTGGAGCGAATACGTCCGGATAGCGTGCCGTCGAGTCCTTCAAGGTCGTCGCGGATCGCGGTTTCGGGACAGTAGGGGTCAGCAAGCAGGATTCGGACCTGTAGGCCGTCGGCACACTTGTCGGTGAGCAATTCTGGAAGGTCAGGGTGCTGCTCGGGAAAGAACAGCATCGCGTATCCGAGCAGGTCAACGCAGGTGGTGGCGCGGTCGAGCATCCGGGACCAGAGTTGAACCGGGGTGTCGGCGCGTCGCGCGTAGGCCGACATGATCTCCGCGGTGGCAGCGGTTCCTGAGGCGTTAGCGATCGCGATCTCTGGCCAGAGGTCCTGTTCGGAGCAGCCGAGTGCGTCGGACGCCTTCCACCGGTGACGTGGGTGGGGAAGGCGTCCCTTCAACCAACGCTGCACTGTCTTGGGGTCGACGCCGACGGATCGCGCAAGGGATTCGACCTCCACACCGTTTGCTGCCATCGCCACTCGCAGACGCTCGCTTGTTCCCTGAGCCGACATGTTCACACCCTCCTGACGGGACGTTCCGGACGGCATTCTAGGCGTCCCAAACGTCCCCGATGGGTGGTAGGGACGTCCCGGCGTGGCGTCGACCCTTGTTCTCACGGTTCTGGTCGGGCTTGGGGTCGTCCCCCCGGCTGGAGCCGCGCGAGTGGGAGGCACGGCGTCTTGGCCTGCCGGTGTAGGAGAGGCGCCGTGTCTCCTGGTGGTCTCGGGTGGGGCGTCGTTAGGGCGACACATCCAATGCCCTGCCTGGGGCTGCCGCTTTCTCTGTCCGTGTTCGTCGTGGGGAGGTGATGCGGGGTGGATGGGTGGATGCGGGAGTGGTCGGCCGGCTTGGACTTTGAGGTGCCGGCGTATGGCCGGGAGCGGCTGGTGTGGCGTCGGGCGTCGGGGGCGGGTGAGGCGGCGGTGGAGGTCGCGCCGTTGGCGTTCGCGTCGGCGTCGGTCGGGGTGGGGGTGGTGCTGCGTCAGGCCGGTTCCCCGGATGGTCCGGCGTTGCTGTTCTCGATGGCCGAGTGGCGGGCGTTCCTGGCCGGGGTGGGTGACGGGGAGTTCAACGATTTAACGGATACGGGGAGGTCCGATGAGCAGCAGTGACGATCGTGAGGACGACGGTGAGGAGGAGGACCACGACGCCGGGGAGGACGAATACGCCTATGACGATGACGATGACCCGTGGTGGTATGCGCAGGACGGCCAGCGTTCCCACGTCGGCGTGGCCAGTGACCGCTCGGGGGGTGGTCACTCCGCCGGGGGTGTGGGCGTTGGTGGTGCCGGGGGTGCGGGTGGTCGCGCCGTTCGTCGACGCCGCCGATGCGACGCGGTGTGCGCTCGACCTGGGGTTACGCCCGGAGGAGTACATGGCGCTGCCGTTCGTCGGGCTGGGTCGGATCGTCATCTTGTGATGCCGGTGCGGCGGTCGAGGTGGGGCCGGTGAGCGGGCTCGCGGTGGCGGATACGTCGCGCTGGGAGTTCGAGGTGGGTGGGTTGCCGGAGCTGCGGATCGGCTACCACGACGGGCTGATCGTCGGTCTGCTCCCGAAACCGCTGCACGCCGACTCTGACGATCAAGAGATGTTGCTGTGCGACGTGTTGGACGTCGACCCGGATGTGATGGTCGGGGCGGGGATCGGGGTAGCGCAACTGTCGACGGTGGGCCTGGTGCTGCTGCACCGCAGGGTCACCCCGTTGAAACAGTCCCGGGTGGCGTGGGCGGTCGGTACCCGTGTGCGGCGGCAACGGCTCGTCGCGGGTGCGGACCCTCGGATCGTGATGACCGGGGCCCGTCCCCCGTCAGATGTCGTCCCGGCCGGGGTGAGCTTCTCCAGCTACCGGGTACGGCTGCGTGACGGTGATGCCGTGTCGGAGGTCGAGGTCTGGGAGGTGATGTTCCCGTTCCGGGACCTGATGGCGCAATCCTGACCTGATGTGATCTGCACGGGCTGACGGCCCCGAACCTGTTCCGGCTTCCCCTCGCCGGCGGTTCGGGGTCGTCGTCGTATTCGCTGGTTTCATCCGGCCTGGGCCGGTATAGTGGGTGATGGCAGTCGAGGGCAGCGACCCTGCGCCATATTCAATCTCATCTTTGTACGGCAGTACGCCACATGTCGGGCTGTCCACATGCGAGCCGCCTGGGAGCGGCACGGACGGGCTCGGGCTGCTGCACCTTGGGTCACGCGTTTGCGTGGTCTGTTCCGGTCGTGTTGACGTTCCGTCTGGGGTGGTGCAGGTGTGCCGGTGGCGTGTGCTGTCGTGGTGTCGGGTGGTTCGGGTTCGAAGCGGGTAGGCCGCTGCGGCGGCTGACGCTCCCCGGGCTTCCCGTTCCTTTTTCGTGCCGTTGCGGTGCCGGTCTCGTGCCGGCTTCGCTGCCCTTTCGCATGCCATCTGCGCTGCCAACTATTAGCACGGTTTTGTGTGTGGCATTGTGCAGGTGTTTCGGTGTGGGATGGGTGTACGGCGGATGGCCCGTCGGGTATGTGTCGGCTGTTCCCGTTCCTTTTCCGTTCCTGCCGTAACCGTGCGGTGCCCGTGCTGGCCTGTGTTCTTTTCCGGGCTGGTCGGGGTGTCGTGCGGGTGAAAGGACGCGGTGAATCCCGTGACCCTGGGCGTGAGCCTGCCCGAAAACCGGCCGGTCGCTGGTGATTGTTCCCGACCGATCCGCCTGACCGGCCATGTTGATCACATCGATACCGCGACCGGTGAGATCCGCCGGGCGTTCACCAGTTCGGATCAGCCCGGCGGGGTTCTGCATGTGCGGTGCAACAACCGGCGGGAGTCGGCCTGCCCGGCCTGCTCGGCGGTGTACAAGCGGGACGCGCGGCGGCTCGTCCTGGCGGGCCTGGCGGGCGGCAAGGGTGTCCCGGAGACGGTCACCGGGCATCCGGCGTGGTTCGTCACGCTGACCGCGCCGTCGTTCGGGCCGGTGCATTCCCGTCGTCAGCAAGGCGGGAAGACCGGTCCGGTGCGGGCCTGTCACCCCCGGCGGGGCACCTGTCCGCATGGTCGGCCGGCGGGCTGCCATGAACGGCATCGTGAGGATGATTCCCGGCTCGGCGCACCGATCTGCGCGGACTGCTACGGCTACGGCCGGACGGTGGTGTGGAACGCGCTCGTGCCCCGGCTGTGGAAGGCCACCCGCGACGCCACCGAATCGGCGGTAGCGGCGGCTGCCGGGCTGACGGTGGCGGGGTTGCGGCGGGCGGTGCGGCTGTCGTTCGTCAAGGTCGCGGAGATGCAGGCACGTGGGGTGGTGCATCTGCATGTGGTGGTGCGGGTCGACGGGCCGGACGGTCCCGGCTCGGCTCCTCCGGAGCGGAATCCGTCAAGCTGTTTGAGGCGAGTTGCTCGCAGATTTAGTTACCCGGCCTGGTCCGACTGGTCTGGCTCGTCACCGTCCTGCTGGGGTCGGTTGATCCACGCCGGTGTGGGGAGCTTCGGTGGGGTCGGTGGCCGGTGGACGAA
>NZ_MAXA01000258.1 GCF_001854695.1 Parafrankia soli | reverse complement strand
GTGCGGGCACACCGCGCACGCCGACGTGAACGCGGCGATCAACATCCTTCGGGTCGGGCTGGCCCGTCAGGCCACCGAAGCGGCCTGAGAAGCCGGCGGCTTCAGCCGTCGGAGGAGTCACGGTCGTTTGGTTCCTTACCCGAGGTCGACAAAACCTCCCCGGGACCTTCGGATCAGGCCGGGGCCGCGGCGCCGCGCCCCTCCCGCACCACCGGGCGGACGTCGGGAGCGCCCAGCCTGGCCGCGTCGGCGGTGTGGTCGTCGGCCTGCCGCTGTGACTCGAGTTCGGCGGTGACCCGGGCCCGGTAGTGATCGATCTCGCGCCCGACGGTGGCGGGGCTCCAACCGAGGACGGGGGCGATCAGCTCGGCGACCTGGGGGGCGGCCTCCAGCCCGCGGTCGGCCGTCTCGATCGAGATGCGGGTCCGCCGGGTCAGGACGTCCTCGAGGTGCAGCGCGCCCTCGTGTGACGCCGCGTACACGGCCTCGACCGCCAGGTACTTCGGCGCGCCGCGCAGCGGACGGCCCAGCTCGGCCCGGTCCGCGACGAGGGCCAGGACCTCCTCGGTGAGGGTGCCGTATCGGTGCAGCAGGTGCTCCACCCAGGCGACGTGCAGCCCGGAGGCGCGAGCCAGGCCCTCCCGGGCGTTCCACAGTGCCGGGTAGCCGTCCGCGCCGAGCAGCGGGACACGATCAGTGCACGACGGCGGCACCGCGCGGCTCATCCCGGCCGTCGCCGCGTCGACGGCGTCCGCCGCCATCACCCGGTACGTCGTGTACTTGCCGCCGGCGACCATCGTGAGCCCGGCGACCGGGCTGACCACGGCGTGCTCCCGGGACAGCTGCGAGGTGTCCTCCGACTCGCCGGCCAGCAGCGGCCGCAGGCCGGCGTAGACGCCGGTGATGTCCTCGGTGGTCAGCGGTGTGCGCAGCACCCGGTTGACGGTGTCGAGCAGATAGGAGATGTCCGCGCTGCTGGCGGCCGGGTGCGCGAGGTCGAGGTTCCACTCGGTGTCGGTCGTCCCGACGATCCAGTGGCTGCCCCAGGGGATCACGAACAGGACACTTTTCTCGGTGCGCAGGATCAACCCGGTCGAGCCGTGGATGCGGTCGCGCGGGACCACGATGTGGACACCCTTCGACGCGCGCACCGAGAGCCGCCCGCGCCCGCCGACCATCGCCTGGATGTCGTCCGTCCACACCCCGGCCGCGTTGATCGTCTGCGCGGCGCGGACCTCCAGGTCGACCCCGTTCTCCAGGTCGCGCACCCGCACCCCGGCGACCCGGTCGCCCTCCCGCACCAGCCCGGTGACCTGGGCGCTCGTGGCGACCAGGGCCCCGTAGCGGGCGGCCGTGCGGGCGACGAACATGGTGTGCCGGGCGTCGTCGACCTGCCCGTCCCAGTACTGGATGGCGCCGACGAGCGCGTCGGGGCGCAGCGACGGGAACTCGCGCAGCGCCGCCTTGCGGGTCAGGTGCCGGTGCAGCGGGACACCCCCGCTGCGGGGGGCACCGCTGTCTCCGCCCGTGCGGGGGGCGATGCGCCCGATGCCCTGCCCGAGAGTGTCGTAGAGCAGCACGCCGCTGCCGATGTAGGCGCGTTCCCAGCCGTGATGGGTCAGCGGGAGCAGGAACGGGATCGCCCGGACGAGGTGCGGGGCGATCGTCTCCAGCAGCAGCGACCGCTCGCGCAGCGCCTCGCGGACGAGGGCGCCGTTGAGCTGCTCCAGATAGCGCAGGCCGCCGTGGATCAGCTTGCTCGACCGGCTGGACGTCCCGGCGGCGAGGTCGCGGGCCTCGAGCAGGGCGACCGACAGGCCCCGCGTGGCCGCGTCGAGCGCCACCCCGGCGCCGGTCACGCCGCCGCCGATCACGACGACGTCCACCGGCTCGGCGCGCATGCGCCGCAGCGCGGCTGCCCGGCTGGCCGGGTCGAGGCGGGCGGTACCGGTCATGGTGTGTGGATCCCCCTTCGACCGTGTCCTGTCCTGGGCGTCCTGTCCCGGGCGGTCCCGAGTGTTGCCGTCCCGCGGTGCGGACGGCTCCATCCCATCGTGCCGGCAGTTGGTGCGCACCGCTCACGCTGAGGTGAACGGCGGGTGTCGATCGGGCGCACGGGGGCGCGGGTGGGCTCCATGATGCCCAGCCGGCCCGCCGACAGGTCCGGTCCGGACAGTGGCGGTCGTCGCGGCCGGGGATCCCGTGTCCCTGTTCGCGCCCGGCGCCGCGCGTCGAGGCCCGGATGGGGCATGCTGGTCGGGCAAATCGATCTGCTGCCGTCGCACACCGTCGGGCGGGGGTGCCCGACCAGGGGGCCGCCCGATCCACGACCTGGCCCGGAGTGGTGATCAGATGGACCTGACCTTCAGCGCCGCGGAGGAGGCGTTCCGCGCGGACCTGCGGAGCTGGCTCGCCGGGAGCGTCCCCGCGGCGTGGCGGGAGCCGGGCTTCTGGGCGGGCGTCCCCGACGGCGAGGGCTTCGAGCTACGCCGGGAGTGGGAGCGCCGCAAGTTCGACGCGGGCTTCGCCGGCATCGACTGGCCCACCGAGTACGGCGGGCGCGGCGGCACCCCCGGCATGAAGGCGATCTACGACGAGGAGCTGGCGCTCGCCCGAGCGCCGGGAACCGTCAACCCGCTCGGGCTCGCCTTCCTCGCCCCGACGATCATGGCGATCGGCACGGACGAGCAGAAGCGCGAGATCATCCGTCCGCTGCTGCGCTGCGACGTGATCTGGTGCCAGGGCTTCTCCGAGCCGGACGCGGGCTCCGACCTGGCCGCACTGCGGACGTCCGGCGTGGCCGACGGCGACGACATCGTCGTCAACGGCCAGAAGGTCTGGACGACCAACGCCGGCCACGGTGACCGGATCTTCACCATGGTCCGCACCGAGCCGGGCAGCCAGCGCCACCGCGGCCTGTCGATGCTGCTACTCGACATGCACCAGGACGGCGTCGAGGTGCGGCCGCTGCGGCAGATGAGTGGGGCGACCGAGTTCGGCGAGGTGTTCTTCACCGACGCCCGGGTCCCCGCCCGCGAGTGCCTCGGCGGCCTGGGCAACGGCTGGTCCACCGCGATGCTGCTGCTCTCCTTCGAACGCGGCGCGTCGGGCATCTCGCAGTACACCGCCTTCCGGAAGTCCTACGACGAGATCGTCCGGGCGGCCCGCGCGCTGGGGCGGGACACCGACCCGGTGCTGCGCCAGGAGCTGGGCCGCCGGATGGTCGAGCTCGAGTGCCTGCGCTACCACGCCATGCACGTGCTCACCCAGGTGGAGCGGGGCGCCGACCTGGGCGCCGAGTCGTCGATGACCAAGCTGCAGTGGTCCGAGACCTACCAGGACCTGTTCGAGACCTTCGACGACCTGCTGGGCGCCGACGCGGCGGTCAGCACCCCCGTCGCGGGCCTCGACATCTCCGCCCTGCAGTCGGAGGGGTTCTGGACAAGGTCGGTCACCATCTGGGGCGGTTCGTCGCAGGTGCAGCGCAACATCGTCGCCGAGCGGGTGCTCGGCCTGCCGCGCTGAGTCCGGAAGGGACCATCGAAGTGTTCTTTGCGCTGACTGACGAGCAGCGTGCCCTGGGTGAGACCGTCCGGGCCTTCCTCTCCGGCCGTTTCGACCTCACGGCGGTGCGGGCGGTGTTCGAGGACACCGCCGGTGACGGGCACCCGCTGGAGCTGTGGAAGTCGGTGGGGGAGCAGGGCTGGCTGGCCGTGTGCGTCCCGGAGGAGTTCGACGGGCTCGGCCTCGGGCTGCTGGACGCCCAGGTGGTCGCCCGTGAGCTCGGCGCGGGGGCCGTCCCGGGGCCATGGCTGCCGACGGTGCTGGCTGGGGAGGCCGTCCGGCTCGCCGGGTCGGACGCGCAGCGGGCCGAGCTGCTGCCCCGCCTCGCCGACGGCGACCTCGTGGCGACGGTGGCCCTGCGGGGAGCCGGCGGGGCCTGGGACGCCTCCGGCGTGGCGGTCACCGCGCGCCCGGCGCCGGGCACCGTCACCGGCATTGCCGCGGGGTCCAACGGGTTCGGTTCCGAAGGGGCCGGGGGCTCCGACGAGCCTTCGGGCTCCGGTGTGTTCGGCGGCTCCGGTGGTCTCGTCGGTGAGCTGTCCGGGACGGCGTCGCCCGTCGAGTATCTCGGGGTCGCCAACCTCGTCGTCGTCGCGGCGATCGAGCCCGGCCCCGCCGGCGCTGCTCCCGGAGCGGGCGAGGTGGGCCTGTACCTGCTCGACCCCGGCGCGGCCGGCGTCGCCGTCCGCCCGCTGGTCGGTCCCGACGGGACCACCCGGCTCGCCACCCTGGAACTGGCCGGGGCGCGGGCCAGGCGGCTGCCCGGCTCGTCGGCGGCGGCGCTCGCCGACCTCATCCGCCGCGGCGCGCTGCTCACGGCGGCGGACCAGGCCGGGGTCGCTCGCGAGGCGCTGACCAGGACGGTTCACTACGACCGGGAGCGGATCCAGTTCGGCCGCCCGGTCGGCTCGTTCCAGGCGCTCAAGCACCAGCTCGCCGACCTGCACGTCGCGGTCACGATGGCCGAGCACGCCGTGATGTACGCCGCGCACGCGCTCGACGCGGGCCTCGACGACCTGGAGCTCGCCGTCGCCGTCGCCAAGGCGAAGGCGAGCCAGGCGGCCCGGGACGCCACCGCGGCGATGATCCAGTACCACGGCGGCATCGGGTACACCTGGGAGCACGAGGCCCACCTGTTCTACAAGCGCGCCCGCCGGATGTACGGGGCCTTCGGCGACCCTCCCGCCCACCTCGAGCGGGTCGCCGCGCTGACCGTCGACTCCCTGACCTAATGGGAGCTACCGGGTCGGCATAAGGCAGGCTCGCTCGATCGCCGGCTCGGCTCGGGGTCGGTCGGGCCTGGTCGGCCGGTGGCTCAGTCGACCGGCGAGCCGGCGGGGACGGCGCAGGCCGCCAGCACCTCGCGTGCCGCGCCGAGCGCCGCCGCGCGATCGGCCGGGACGAGCCCGACGCGGGTCCGCCGGTCGAGCAGGTCGTCGGCGTCGAGTGCTCCCTCGTGGCGCACGGCGAACACCAGCTCGGCGCGGGTGACCGCGACTCCCTCGGCGATCGGCGCGAGCAGCTCCGGGTCGCGTTCGGCCAGGGCCAGCACCGCCGGGGCCTGGGTTCCGTAGCGCGCCACCAGCCGGCGCGGCGCCGGCACCGCGGCGAGCACGCGGCGCGAGGCCGCCCCGACGAGGGGGAGCCGGTCGGTCCGACAGGGCCCCGCGTCCAGGTCGGCCTGGGCGACGGCGGCGTCCACCGCGTCCGCCGCCATTCGGCGGTAGGTCGTCAGCTTGCCGCCCACCACGGTGATCACGCCGTCGGACCCGACGTGCACGGCGTGCCGCCGGGACAGGTCCGCCGTGCGCCCGTTCGGGCCGTCCAGCAGCGGGCGCAGCCCGGCGAACGCCCCCAGCAGGTCCGCGCGGTCGACCGGGGTGGCCAGCACGCTCGACACGACGTTCAGCAGCTGCGTGATCTCCTGGTGATCCGGCGTCGGCACGTCCGCGACCTCGTCCGTCGGGATGTCGGTCAGTCCCACGTACACCCGCCCGTCGCCCTGCGGCAGCACGAGGGCGTACCGGTTCCGCTCGCCGGGAATCGGCACCGACAGCGCCGTCGGCGTGCCGCCGAACGCCGCCGCGGGCAGCACCAGGTGGGTGCCGCGGCTGGGGCGGAGCCTGACCTCCGGGGCGAGCGCGGGCGTCCAGACCCCGGTCGCGTTCACCACGGTGCGGGCCCGCAGCGTGCACCGGGTGCCCGTCAGGGTGTCGACCACCTCGACGCCGACCGGCTCCGGCGGCAGGCCGCCGCGCCGTGCCGCGCCGCGCGGGGCGTACCCCGGGCTCTCCACCGACAGCACGCGGACCCGGGTCAGCACCCGGGCGCCGAACGCCGCCGCCGTCCGGGCGATCGTCACGACCAGGCGGGCGTCGTCGACGAGCTGGCCGTCCCAGTGGAGCAGGCCGCCGCGCAGCCCGGCCTCGCGCAGCCCGGGGACCATCCCGAGCGTCTCGACCGCCGAGAGCCGCCGCGGCGGCGGCAGCACCGTGCCGGGGGTCCGGGCGCCCCGCCGCAGCAGGTCCGCCAGGCCCATCCCGGCCCGGGCCAGCATCGCCGAGCCGGCGGGGACGTCCTCGGTGAGCGGCAGCACGATCGGCAGCGGGTGCACCAGATGCGGGGCGGTGCGGCGCATCAGGATCTCGCGTTCGAGCGCGCTCTCCCGGGCCAGCCCGAGGTCACCGGAGGCGAGGTAGCGCAACCCGCCGTGGACGAGCTTCGAGCTCCACCGGCTGGTGCCGAAGGCCAGGTCGTGTGCCTCGACCAGCGCGACGGACAGCCCGCGCGAGGCCGCGTCGAGCGCCACCCCGGCGCCGGTGACGCCGCCGCCGACGACGAGGAGATCGACGGCCTCGCCGCCCGCGAGCTCGCCGAGCTCGCGGGCACGGCGGTCGGCGGTGAGCGACGAGCGGTCGAACGGTGTGCTCATGACGGCGCTCCCGGGTGCTCGATCGGCCGGATCTCGTCAACTGCGTCAGCAGTCTCGACGGCCTCAACGACGTCAACGGTCCTGACAGCGTCAGTTGCGTCAGTGGCGTCGAAGGCGGCCTCGGCTGTCTCGCCGGCGCGCGGGGCCAGGTAGCCGTCCAGTGTCAGGTAGAGCTCACGCGCCAGTGCCTCCTCGGTGATCTCGTCGCCCAGCGTGTCCGYGGAGAGAACGTACGACTGCACGACGAGCAGCACCATCCGTGCCTGGGTCGCCGGGTCACCCGCCCGGACGGCGCCGCCCGCCTGCGCCTCGCGCAGCTGCTCGCACAGCAGCTCCAGGACGAGCCGCTGGGTCGCGCCGAGACGCTCCAGGACGTAGGGGACCAGCAGCTCCGGGTCCGTCTCAAGGATCTTGCGGAACAGCGGGTTCGCGCGGAAGGTCTGCGCCGCGGTGACCAGGTAGCGCACCAGGCCGGCTCGCGTGCCGGCGGCCAGGGACGGCTCGGCCGCCCGCGCCGCGGCCGTGACGATCCGGCCCCACTCGCGCGTCATCACGTCGCCGACAAGGGAGCGCAGGTCGGGCCAGCGCCGGTACAGCGTCATCCGGCTGACGCCGGCGCGCCGGGCCACGTCGGTGGCGGTCGTCCGACGCACGCCGACGCTGAGCAGCGACGCGGCGGCGGCATCCAGGACGGCCGCGTCGGCGCTCTCGCCGCGCCGGCCCGCACCGGGAGCGGTTCCCGGAGCGGGCCCGGAGCGGTCAAGGGGTAAGGCGCCGGCCCGCGCGGAGCCGCGGCCGGGCGCCGGCAGGGTGTGGGGTGATGTCGGCCCGGTCACCGGCTGTCTCCCTCCCGCGGCTCTCGCCGCTCCCACCCGTCGGGGCGCTCCGCCCGCTCAGCCCTGACTGTGCCCGGGACGGGATCGTGTGACACTGTTACTCGAGTTGTCACAGCGTATCGACGATACCGCCTCGACCCCGGCGGAACGGATGCGAACGGATGAGGTGACGGCGATGACCACTGAGGCGACGACCCCGCCCCCCGGCGCTTCCCCCAGGCCGGGCGCGGGGAGTCCTGGGGACCAGAGCGTCCGTCCGGCACCGGGCCCGGGGGACACCACCCCGACCGCGCCCGCCGATCCGGTCTGGTGGGGGTGGGGCGCCGCGGCCGCGCACCACCCGCTGCCGGGCGCCGTCCGCGACCTGCTCGGCCAGCTGGGCATTCCGTCCCGCCCCAGCGCGCCGGTCGCGCTCGCCGACATCACGCTCCCGCCGGTCCGCCTGCCGGGCGAGGTGCTGGACGAGCTGCGGGCCGTGGTCGGCGCCGGCCATGTCCGGGATGACCGCGAGGCGCGGATCCGCCACTGCCGGGGCCGCTCCACCGTCGACCTGCTGCGGCTGCGGTCCGGGGACGCCTCCGACGCGCCCGACGCCGTCGTCGCGCCGCTCGATCACGACCAGGTCCTCGCGGTGCTGCGGATCTGTTCCCGCCACCGCGTGATCGTCGTCCCGTTCGGTGGCGGCACCTCGGTCGTCGGCGGCCTCACCCCCCGGCTCCCGTCGGGTCAGGCACCCGACGGCGCACCCCGGTGGCACGGCGCCGTCGCGCTCGACCTGCACCGGCTCGACGGCCTCCTGCGCGTCGACCAGCTCTCCGGGACGGCGGTGCTGGGCGCCGGCCTGCGTGGGCCCGCCGCGGAGGCGCTGCTCGCCGAGCATGGCCTGACCCTCGGGCACGTCCCGCAGTCGTGGGAGTACGCCACGATCGGCGGGTTCGCGGCGACCCGGTCGAGCGGCCAGGCATCGGCCGGCTACGGGCGGTTCGACCAGCTCGTCACCGGGCTGCGGCTGGCGACCCCGGTGGGGACGTGGCAGCCGGGGCGGGGGCCGGCGTCGGCGGCCGGTCCCGACCTGCGCCAGCTCGCGCTGGGCTCCGAGGGCGCGTTCGGGGTGATCACCGAGGTCACCGCGCGGGTGCGCCCGGCCCCGGCGCGGCGGCGGTACGAGGGCTGGCGGGTCACGGACCTGGCCACCGGCCTGGACCTGCTGCGCGAGCTGGCCCAGCGGGACCTGCTGCCCACCGTCCTGCGCCTCTCCGACGAACTGGAGACGGCCGCCGGCCTGGCCAACGCCGTCAGCGCGGGCACCGATGTCACCGCCGGTGCCGATGCCGCCAACGCGGCCGACGGCCCCGCGGGCGCCGATGCCGCCGCCGATGTCACCGCCTCGGGCGGGTGCTACCTGGTCACCGGGTACGAGGGGAGCGAGGACGAGGTGACCGGACGCGCCGCGGAGGTCCGCGCGGTCCTGAGGGACGCCGGCGCCAGCCCGCTCGGCGAGGACGTGGGACGGGACTGGGTCGCCGGCCGCTTCCACGCCCCATACCTGCGCGACGCGCTCCTGGACGAGGGCATCTTCGCCGAGACCCTGGAGACGGCCGGGTACTGGTCGACGATCCCGACGCTGTACGCGGCGGTCCGCGCGGCGGTGACCGGCGCGATCGAGTCCGACGGGTCGCCGGCCGTCGTTCTCTGCCACGTCTCGCACGTCTACCCGGCGGGGGCGTCGCTCTACTTCACGGTCGTCTGCGCCGAGGGCCCGGACCCGATCTCCCGCTGGGACCGGGCGAAGCGCGCCGCCGGAGACACGATCATGGCGAACGGTGGCACGATCACCCACCACCACGCGGTCGGCACGGACCACCGTCCCTGGATGCCCGCGGAGGTCGGCGAGGTGGGCGTCGCCGTCCTGCGCGCGGTGAAGGCCGTGCTGGACCCGGCGGGCATCCTCAACCCGGGTGTCCTCGTGCCGCCGCCGTCCGAGTAGCGCCGCCGTCCGGATACCGCCCACGGCCCACCGGGGTTGTCGATACCGGATCTCGCCGGGTAACGGGGCTTGGTGTGACGTCACGGACACATTGGGTATCGATCCAGGATGCAGACACTCGCCGCCGTCATCGTCGCCCTGGTGCTGATCTCGCTTCCCATCCTGGCCGTCGCGGCCGTGCTCGCGGTCGTTTACCGCCGGGCGGCGCCCATCCGAGCCGCGAACGCGATCCCCGCCGCCCGCCCGGCCGGCGGGGACGTGGTTGCCAGCCGTGCGGCATCCGGCGTCGGCCGGGCAGCCACCGGCGCCCGGCCGGTCGAGCGCCGTGGCGGCCGCCCGAAGCGGCCCCGCCGTCCACTGCTGTCGCGCCGCCGCCGCCGCACCAGCACCGCCAACCGCGCCGGGACCGGCAGCCGCACCGGCACTGCCAACCGCACCGACCGCGCCGGCAGTCGGACGTCGTCCAGCTCGCGTTGAGGGCAGTTCTGGCCGGCCCGGGCCGTCGGGGGTGATGATTCGGGCGCGACCTGGCCGAACCGGTCGCATCGCGACACGGGGGAGGACATCGCGCGTCAGGATGGGCACATGAACAACGGCACGGCCACCGGCCGGGAGCCGGCGCCGCCGACCCGCGGGCTGATCGTGGTGGGGCCGGGTGCCGCCTTCGGCGGCCCGCTGCTGCGCCGGTTCGCCGAGGAGGGGTTCGCGCTCGGCGTGCTCTCGCGCTCCTCCGACACGGTGGCCCGGATTACCGCCGAGCTCGCCGCGGACGGCCACGACGTCACGGGCGCGGTCGCCGATGTCACCGACCAGGCGGCCTTCGGGACGGCGACGCAGCGGCTCGCCGCCGCGATCGGTGGGCTGACCGTGCTGGTCTACAACGCCAAGCTGAGCATCCGTGGCACCGCGTTCTCGGTGCGGGCGGACTCCATGAACCAGACTCTCGCGGTGAACGTGACCGGGGCGCTGACCGCTGTCCAGGCGGCGGTGCCCCTGCTGGTGGACCGGCCGGGCGCCACCGTCCTGCTGACGGTCGCGGGCACCCGCAGCGAGCCGGCGGCGGGGCGTTTCGCGCTCGCGGTGGGCAAGGCCGGCCTGGCGGCGATGGGCGGGGCGATGGCTCCCGGGCTCGCCGCCCAGGGCGTTCGCCTGCGCACGGTGGTGCTCGACGGCCGGGTCGGGCTGTCCGGGCCGTTGCTGCCGGAAGCCGTCGCCGATCACTTCTGGCACGCGTTCGCGGCTCCGGGCGGGACGGCGTTCCGCCTCGCCGCCCCACCGCGCCGGCGCCGCGGCGCCGCCCAGCTCCCGCTGGAGGTCTGACCTGACGATGCCGCCGGCGGCCCGCAGGCCCCGCTCGGCCCCGCCCGGCTCGGCCGGACATCGCCGGTTCTGGCGGCACCGTCCGGCTCGGGTGGACAACGCACGGAAAACGGATCGAACGGGGCACTTCGCCGCGAGTCATGGAACAGCGCGTCACCGACGAATGTCCGGGTCGGTAATCCGACACGTACACAACACAGGTGATCGGACCCGACACCGCTGTCCAGCCGCCCCACGTGCGACCATCTTTTGATGGGCCGACGGTTCGGACGGCGGCCCGGCCGGTCGAAGGCTCGTGGTCGAGTGCTTCGGCCGTCACCGTGCCGCCGACCGTCACCTCGTTTCCGCCGCCCGATCGGGCCCGTGCCGGCCAGGCACGGGGCCCCGGGGCTGTGGGGCGATGCGTGCGGGGCCGTGCCGCCGGCCGGGCCACGCCGATCGTTGATCGGGGCGGTGGACGACTCGACATGACCGACTGTGACACGGCGGCGCCACGCCGGAGGCCCTGACGTGGCGCGGAGCGGAGATGTTCCGGTGAACCACGGGCGCGGCGGGGACGGGCAGGAGCCCGCGGACGCCACCAATGTCATGCCCCCCGGGGGATCCGGCGGGGGCGAGGGCGGCACCAGGCCGACCCAGGACGTGCGGCGCCGCTCCCGGCCAGGAGCCCCGGCGGCCCCGCCGCCACCCGCGGACGCGTTCCGCCCGGCCGGTCCGCCACCACCCGCGGACGCGTTCCGCCCCGGCCGTCCGGTGCGCCCTGCCGACGAGCAGCCGGAGCACGATCACGTGCCCCCGATGACGGAGCCCACGCTCGGCGGGGCCATCGACGCGGTCCGGCGCGGTGCCGGGGCCCCTGGCGCGGCGGCGCCCGCTCCGACGGCGCCCGTCGGGCCGGGTGACCTGTGGACGGGGCCGGCCTCCGGTCAGTCCCCGCGGCCCGGTGCGACCGGCCCCCAGTACGGCCAGCCTGGTCAGGCCGCGGGCACCTACACCGACAGCGGCGGCCATGTCCGCCCGGTGCCCGGGAACGGTAACTACGGGGAGGCCTACCCGGCCGCGTCCGACAGCGGGGGTCTGCCGGGCGGCCCCGGTGGTCCGCCGGGTGGCTCGGGCCCGGAGCCGGGCCCGGCGCCCGCTCGGCGGCGGCGCCGCGGGCGCATCCTCGCGATCGTCGTTGTGGTCCTCCTTGTGCTCTTCGTGGTGGGCGACCGGGTGGCGGTCGCGATCGCCAAGGACCAGATGGTCAAGCAGATCGAGGTCAGCGTCGCGGAGAGCCTGGAGCCCGGCGCGACTCCGCCGACGGTGAAGAACGTCACCATCGGCGGCTTCCCGTTCCTCACCCAGGTGCTGTTCGGAAAGTTCAAGGACATCGGCGTCACGATCGAGGGAATACCAACCCCCGGCCCGCGTATCTCGCAGGTCCACGCGAATCTCAAAGGCCTTCACGTACCGCTCGGCGACGCACTCTCCGACAACGTCGGCGAGGTGCCGGTGGACGACGTCCGGGCGACGGTTCGGATCAGCTATGACGACCTGAACACCTACCTCGCGAAGCAGGATCCGCCGGTTCAGGTCAACCCGGTGGACGGCGGTGACCGGGTCGAGATCTCCAGCCGGATCGACACCGGGTTTCTCGGATCGCAGGAGATCGGTGGCGTGACCACCTTCGAGGTTCAGGACAACGCGCTCACCCTCGTGCCGTCGGAGCTGTCGCTGAAGGGCGCGATCAACGCCAACATCCCGCTCCCCGCGGGTCTTCGGCTCGACTCGATCCCCATCCCGATCGCCGGACTGCCGTTCGACCTCAACATCGTCGCGGCGTCGACGGACGCCTCGGGCCTCTCACTCACCGCGACGGCCAAGGACGTCATCCTGCCGGCCGCCCCTCAGTCGGCTGGCGGGCAGTGACCCGCAAGATCGTGATAATTCGGGCGTATCGCCGCGTCGAGGGCTGGCCAGAGGCCCCGGCGCGGGGTCGTGGCCGCCGGGCCGCCCGGCGGCGCCGGGCGGTGGTGGGCCGCGGAGCTCCCGCGGGGGGGCGGCCACGGTGCCCCCCGCGGTGGCGTCCACGGGCACCATGGAGATCGCGGCGGAGGGGTGTCCGCGCGGGCCGCGGGCGCGTACGGTAGCGGGTCAGATCGGCGACAGAAGCTGCTCCCGGGTCTTCCGGACGGGCATTGTCGGTGGTGCACCGATCCCGTCCTCGTCGCCGGTGCTCGTGCCGGACTTGCCACACTCGGTCACAGCTCCGCTGCTGGCGAGATATGAAAGGCACCGGGAAGTGAACGAACGACGCGAGGAGGGTTAGAGGTGTCGGCTCCAGAAACGGCTGAAGCGGCCCGTTCGACGGCGCTCGCGTCACCCGGGCTGGATCAAGGTCGACACCCGACGCTACGATCTGCGGCATCCCGCAAGATCGGTCAAGGTAGTGAGGATCCACCGGTGGTGGCACCGTTGCCCGTCCCGTCCGGAGACCGATCCGGACGATGTGCAGAAGAGGATTTCGGCGGGGCATCCCGGCCTGCGTCCCGTCGTGAAGGGGGAGAGTCGTGCAGACGACGTATCTGAGAGTCGTCACCGAGGCCGGTGCCGCCACTGTGCCGGCAGGTGAGCAGTTCATCATCGGACGTGCTCGGACCGCGGACTACGTCATCGCCGACAGTCGCGTCTCCCGGCGGCACCTGCTGGTCGAGCAGACCGGATCGGGCTGGTCCGTCCGCGACATCAGCTCCAACGGCACCTGGGTCGACGGCCAGCGGATGCCCGAGTCGGTGAGCGTACAGGGCGAGGTCCGGTTCCGGCTCGGCACTCCCAGCGGGCCCGAGGTCGTGGTCATGCCCGAGTTCCCCGCCGCGCGCGGCGGGTTCGACGACGAGCCCGAGTACGACCCGGCCGGCTACGACATGCAGACGATGCTGCCCGGCTCCAGCGGCTACCAGCCCCCGCGGCCCACCGCCCCGACCCGGGGCCAGGGCGGCGGGCGCGGCTCGTCGCCGACCGGGCCGGCCGCCGGCGGCGGCGGCGGCCGTGGCGGCAGCGGCTACGACCCGGCACGGACGCCGTCCGGCTCGACGAGCCTGGATCAGGAGCACGAGCGCCGGACGACCTACCGGCTCCGGCAGGGCACGATGTCGCTGGGCCGGGCCCGCGACAACGACATCGTCATCACCGACCTGTTGGCCTCCCGCCGGCACGCCGAGCTCTACATCAACCGCAACGGGCTGCAGATAGCCGACCTCGACTCGGCCAACGGCGTCTTCGTCAACGGGCGCCGCATCAGCCGGGCGAACGTGAGCCAGGGCGACGTGATCGCCATCGGCCACCACGTCTTCCAGCTCGAGGGCGAGCTGCTCGTCGAGTACCTCGACTCCGGCGACGTCAGCTTCGAGGCCGATGCCCTGAACGTCTGGGCTGGCGAGAAGCAGCTCATGCACGACATGACCTTCAAGCTTCCCGGGCGTGCGCTGCTCGGCGTGGTCGGCCCGTCCGGTGCCGGCAAGTCGACCCTACTCAACGCGCTGACCGGGTTCCGCCCGGCGGACAAGGGCAACGTCCGCTACGCCGGGCGGGACATGTACTCCGAGTACGACGAACTGCGCCGCCGGATCGGCTACGTGCCGCAGGAGGACCTGCTGCACACGTCGCTGACCGTCCGCAGGGCGCTCGAGTTCGGCGCCGAGCTGCGGTTCCCGCCGGACACGACGAAGGCCGAGCGTCGGCAGCGGGTCGACGAGGTCCTCGCCGAGCTGGGCCTGACCGCCCACGCGAACACCCAGGTGTCGCGGCTGTCCGGTGGTCAGCGTAAGCGGACCTCGGTCGCACTGGAGCTGCTGACCAGGCCGACCCTGCTCTACTTGGACGAGCCGACGTCCGGTCTCGACCCGGGCATGGACAAGAACGTCATGGAGTCGCTGCGCAAGCTGGCGGACGACGGCCGTACGGTCGTCGTCGTCACGCACAGTGTCGCCCAGCTCGACCTCTGTGACTACGTGCTGGTCCTCGCGCCCGGTGGCTACGTGGCCTACTTCGGCCCGCCCGGCGACGCCCTGCCCTTCTTCGGCGCGAAGGACTACCCGGACGTCTTCCTCACCCTCGAGGCGACCCCGGGTGCCGAGTCGGCGGCCCGGTTCCGGCAGTCGCGGTACTACGTCCCGGCGTCGATCACCGCGCCGTCGGCGCGGCCGGCGCCCGAGGACCTGCCGTCCATCCGGCAGCAGTCGGTCATCTCTCAGCTCGTCACGCTGAGTCGACGGACGATGGCCGTCGTCGCCTCCGACAAGTCCTACCTACGCCTGATCATCGCTTTCCCGTTCCTTCTCGGGGCGATCCCACGAGCAATCCCCGGGGATCTGGTGGTGCAAGCGGACGGGCCCAACAGAGACGCCCCGACGGTCCTACTGGTCGTAACACTGTGTGCCTGTTTCATGGGCATGTCGAACTCGGTACGAGAAATCGTCAAGGAGAGACCGATCTATCGCCGAGAACGGGCGATCGGCCTATCCCGGACGGCTTATATCGGCTCGAAGGTCCTGGTTCTGACCCTGGTCACGACCCTGCAGGCCCTGGTGTTCACGACGATCGCCCTGGCCGGCCGCAAGATGGGTGAAGGGCTGTTCGGCTTCCCCTTCCTCGAGGCCGCGGTCGCCGTGATCGCGCTGTCGCTCGCCTCGGCCATGCTCRGCCTGGTCATCTCCGCGCTGGTCGACAACGCGGACAAGACCATGCCGCTGCTGGTGCTCATCACCATGGCCCAGCTGGTCTTCTCCGGCGGTCTGGTTCCCGCGGAGGGGACGGACGGCCTCGAGCAGGCCAGCTGGATCGCACCGGCCCGGTGGGGCTTCGCCGCCCTCGCCTCGGTGATCGACCTGAACAAGATCTCCGGCTTCGGCACTCCGATCAACCCGGACTTCCCGGCCGACCCGCTGTACGACTTCACGAGCACCCAGTTCCTGATCGACCTCGGTGGTGCCCTCGCGGTGGGCACCATCTGCGTGATCGTCACCTCGCTGCTGGTGCGGCGGATGGACCCGAAGACGGCGAAGCGCCGCCCGGCCGCTCCCGTCCGCTAGGCGCCACCGCCACCCCACCGCCAGCGCGGTCGCGGTCGCGGTCGCGCACACACGGCCCGCTCGAAGGGGCGGTGCCCACCCTCGACCAGGGTGGGCACCGCCCCTTCGGTGTTCCAGCCAGCCAGCCAGCCAGCCAGCCGGCCGGCCGGCCGGCCGGTGGACAAGCTCGTACGGGATCTGGTCGTCCACACCGGCGGCCGGGGCCGGCCGGCGTGCCGCGTGGCGGCGCAGACTCGGGCGCATGCCGGACGTTCACGACCGAGTCGTCGCCCTGGCCCGGAGGCAGGACGACATGATCACCCGTAGCCAGGCCCGCGGGCTCGGCCTGTCCGACGGGGCGATCGCCGCCCGCCGGCGGGCCCACGGCTGGCACACCCCGATCCGTGGCACCCTCGTCATCCCTCCGGTGCGCGACCGGGTGCGTGCCCATGCTCGGGCCGCGCTCGCGGCCGCCGGCGGGACGGTCTGCCTACTGACCGCGGCCCGGCTGCACGGGCTCCCCGGTCTGCCACCCCAGGGCACGACCGAGCCCGTCGACGTCGCCTTCCCGGGCGGGGCCGCGTTCCGCGGCCGGCGTGGCTGCCGGCGTCACTGCATGGAGCTGACGCCAGGCGAGACGACGGACCTCGCCGGCATCGAGGCGACAACCGCCCACCGCACGCTGCAGGACATCATCCTCCGCCTCGACCGCGCGATCTCCGTACCGATGCTGGACGCTCTCCTGCACCTCGGCTGGCCGAACGGTCGCGGTACCTCCGGGGCGGCTCTCGGCGCGGTGCGTCCCTCGCCCGACTTCGTGGACCTGAAGGAGGCGGTGCTGCGTCGCAACGACGCGGGTGAGGGGCCACCCGGCATCACCCGGTTATGGGACCTGGTGGACGGGCGCGCGGGCACCCCGCTGGAGTCGCGGGTGCGCCTGGCCCTGGCCGAGGCGGGCCTCGAACCGGAGGCGGTCCGGTGGGCGCCGCCCGGTCCGGCCACCGGCCGGGCCGGTGAGCGGGTACATCTCGCCTGGCCGTCGGCCGGGCTGGCGGTGCAGACCTACGAGCTCGCGGCCCCGCCGGCCCGGGAGCGGCAGACCGCCCACCGGAGCCGGTTACAGGCGCAACTGGCCGACCTCGGCATGAGCACCCTGTGGCTCACCTGGAGCGACCTGCACGATCCGAACCATCTGGCTTCGCGAATCCGGCGCCGCCTCGCCAGCTCCGGCCGGTGAGGTGTTCCTGACCAGGCCAGCCCGGGCAGGTGGCACTGTTCGCTCAGGGCTCCCCGCCGGAAAGCGTCCAGCAGGTCAGCACCACGGTCGTCATGAGCACTGAACCAGGAAGAACCGTGGCCATGCCGCCCTGGCCGAACCCGAACACTCCGCCCAGCAGAGCCCTGCCATGTCGCGTCTCACTCTCAGATCGGCCGCGACGGCCAAGACGACCGTCTTCATGTCTCATTTCGTTGGTGGCGTCAGGTCGGCGGATATCAGGTCGGTGAGCGCGGCGTCCTTCTCGGAGAATCGAAAAACGATTCACCGCAGCACTGCCAACGGCAGAGACGTCGGCAGCTCATGGAAGGAACCGGGCAGGGGACGAACCGGGCAGGGGACGGAGTGGGCTACGACCGGTCTTCGGGCTCGGACACGGCAACGCGCTCAAGGATGACCAGAGGTCTCCAGGGAAGGTCGACTAACACGGCGGGGCGCAACACAGCTCGCTTCGCCGACCAGACTTCCCGGCACACCGGGGTAAACGGTGTCGGTCCGCCATCGGGACCGCAAGTACCGCTGTCGAGGGGCTGAAACCAGAACCATCCCGAACAGCGCGATCGCCTGACGCTGTGTCTCGCGTCAGGCGATCATGCTGTTCGGGATGGAGGCGGTCCTCCCCGTGGGGAGGGGTGAGGCTTGGTCAGCCGCTCGCCCAGCGGATGTGGAAGCCTGCGGTGCTGGTGAGGAGACGGTCCGCCGCGGTCGTGTCCGCCGGGTCCGTGAGGTAGATCCGGCGGAGCGGCGTGCCCCGCTCGCCGGTGAAACTCAGGAGCTTTCCGTCGGGTGAGTAGGCCGGATCCTGGTCCCGCCCCGGCTCGGCGGTGACACGCTCCACTTGGGAGCCGTCGGTGTTCATCTGGTAGATCTCGAGGTCACCGTCGACCTCGCGGCTGAAGGCGATCCGCTTGCCGTCCGGGGAGAAGGTCGGGTCGGCGTCCCGGTTGCCCTGGCCGTTGGTGATCGGCGTCGGCTGGGAGTCGGGCCTCGCCGGGATCGTCACGATGAAGCCGCGGTCGCTCTCCGTCTCGGACGACCAGTAGGCGATGAGCTCACCGCTCGGTGACCAGGCCGGGTCGGTCGCCTGGGGCTTGGCGCCGAGGCGGAACAACCCGGAGCCGTCGAGCGAGACCACATACAGACCCGGGTTCGGGAATCCGGACTCATCGGTCGTCGACCGCACGACGAGGAACTTGCCGTCCGGAGACAGCGATGGCCGGGCGTCGTCGGCGATCGTCAGCTTCGCCGCGGGGCCGCTGGTGAACAGCTTCACCGGGGACCCCGATCCGTCCGCCGCCACCGCGTAGAGGGCGTTGGGCGAGCCCTTGCGGAAGAAGACGACCGTCCGGCGATCCTTGCTGATCGAGGGGAGCATGTCGTTCTCGGCCGCGGTGGTGATCGGCTTGATGTCCGCGAGCTCCCCCTGCGCGGGGGGAACGCGGCCTGTGAACAGGTCGTAGTTGCCGTTCTGGTCGCTGGCGAAGACCATCGTGTCGAGGTCGAGCGGGGTTGCCGCCTGCGGAATCCCCGACGCGGCCCCGCCGCTGGCGGGGGCTGACCCGCTGGACGCGGTGGAGCTGTCGTCGCTGTCGTCGCCGCCGCTGGTCGCGATCAGGGTCGCGGCGACGACCACCGCCGCGACCGCCGCCGCGGCGCCGACGATTACGGGCGTGCGGCGCTTCTTGGCTGACGCGCCGCCCGTGCCGCCCGTACCCGGAGTGTCGCCGCCCTGCGCAGGGGGCGTCGGGCCGCCTGCCTGGGGGTGGAAGCCGCCCTGGGCGCCCGGTCGGCTGCCGACGCCGGTCGGCAGCCTGGTGGGGGCCTCGGTGCTGCTGTAGCCGGCGGGGCCCTGGGTCCCGGCCGCGGTGGCCATCGTCGGGCCGTCCTCCCCCGGGCCGCTGCCGGGCACGGGCAGGTTCCAGCCCTGCAGGACGTTGGTGACCTCACGCGGGTCGATCGTGGCGTCGGCGTCCTCGCCGGAGTCACCGAGCAGGCGGAGCATGAGCTGCTGCGCGGTCGGCCGGGTGGTCGGGTTCTTGCGCATCGCGTGCCAGACGATGGGGTGCAGCGCCGGGTCGACGCCGTCGAGCCGCGGCTCCTCGTGCAACGCCCGGTAGAGCAGCACCTGCGCGTTGCCGTCCCCGAACGGGTAGCGCCCGGTGGCGGCGTAGGTCACCACACCGCCCCACGCCCAGATGTCGACGGCCGGGGTGACGGTTCYGCCCTCGATCTGCTCGGGGGACATGAAGGCGGGGGTGCCGAGCTGCTGGAGGTCACCGGTGAGGTTCGTGGCGGCGTCCAGCGCGCGGGCGATGCCGAAGTCGATGACGCGGGGCCCGAACGGTGAGAGCACGACGTTCGACGGCTTGAGGTCGCGGTGCACGATGCCGGCCCGGTGGATCGCGGTCAGCGCCGCCGCCACCCCGACGGCGAGCTGCTCGAGGTTGGCGTCGGCGAGCGGGCCGTTGCGGGCGACGAAACGCGAGAGAGTCTCGCCCTCGATGAACTCGGTCACCAGGTAGGGCTGGGGGGCGTCCGGGTCGGCGTCGAGGACCTCCGCGGTGCAGACCCGGGCGACCCGGCGAGCCGTCTCGGCCTCGAGCCGGAAGCGGGCGCGGAACTCGGCGTCGTCGGCGACGTCGGCGCGGATCACCTTGATCGCGACATAACGGCCCTGCTGTGACTTGCCAAGGTAGACCGTGCCCATGCCGCCCTGGCCGAGTTTGCYCAGCAACTGGTACGAACCGAGTTCACGGGGATCGTCCGCGCCGAGCGGAACGGTCCTCGCCGTCACACCGGCATCCGATGACATCGAGCCCACCCTCACCTGCCGTGGCGGGTCGAGTGCCTCATGTGAGGATCGCCGCCGTGTACCGGAGTCTGTTCACTATCGGTAGATCACTACCACAGAATTGGGTCCGAGCGCCATTCCCGCGAATCGGAAGAGAATCCTGTGCAGTCGGCATCACTGTATGCGGGGGCGGTGGTGAAAGCGCACCCCGCCCGGCTGTCTTTGGGCGGACATGCCCGCCGGCGCGGGGTCGGTGTCGGTGCTCCGACAATGCTGTGCGATTGTTCCGGGCGGCGTGCCCGCGCGGCAGCCCACCGGGACGGCCGCCGGCGGTGGGCGGGAACAGGTACCGGGCGGTGGGCGGGAACAGCCAGGTCCGGGCCGCCTCGACGGCCGGCGGAGCCACGTCGACAGCCCCGGACCCGGCGGGCCCCCGACCGTCGACGGTCTCCTGGCCGGAATGCCCGGCCCACCACCTCCTGTAACGCGTGCCTCGGATGCCTGTGTGTGCGCTGCCGGGCCGCGTGACGCCTGTCGTCCGGCGCGCGGCCGGTGGACGGGAAAACGGCGTTCCGGTAGGTGGTGGGCCTTGAAACGAGAGACCGGCCGGACCCGGGCGAGAGGAGTGTGCTCGGGGCCGACCGGTTCGTGAACAGGCGTGCGAGAACTATGTCACGATATGTACGTCGTAGCGTGCCGCGACGTTGTTCCACAGCTCGGCGTACGAGGTGGTTCCGTTACCCGCGATGACGTGCCCGCGGATGTGCTTGTCGGTGCCGCTGGTGGAGCCGACGAAGAACGGCGAGCCGGAGTCGCCGCCCTGTGGGAGGACACCGCCGGTGAAGGCGGCCACGGGCGACTTGCAGCCGCTGCTGGTGCAGACGGTGGCCGTGACGCTCTGCGCGGTGTGCCCGCAGTTCTCACCCGTCGTGCGGCCGCTGTGGCAGTAGTTGGTGAAACCGACGACGGGATTGCCGGCGCCGGCGACGTGGTAACCGGTGCTGCTGTTGACGCCGCCGCCGTAGATGAACGATCCGTACGACTGGCCGCCGAGCAGCTCCATGTCCTTGCTGGGCAGACCGTTGCCGCTGACGACGCCGAAGGTGCGGTTGCCCAGCTCCGTGACCTCGGTCGCGCCGTTGGGCGCGCAGTGCCCGGCGGTCACCTGGTAGCGGGTGTTCGCCGAGTTGGCGACGGTGTAGCCCGAGGAACAGATGGCCCCACCGGACCTGATCCCGGCGCCACCCCAGAATGCGGGGATGTCGTCGCGCCGGCTGAACAGGTCGGTGACCTTCCCCTTGCGGACCACGACCTGGCTCGCGTCCTTGCCGAGCAGCGCGGCCACGTCCCGCGCGGGCGCGTCGGTCTCGACGATGACCTTGCCCAGGTCGGGATCGGCGTAGACGCCGAAGGTGTAGGAGGTGCCCTTGGCCTGGACGAAGGAGACGACCTTCGACCCGACCGTGCTTGAGGTCGCGGCCAGATCGGCCGCGACCTGGTCCGTCGCGAAGGTGGCATCCGCGGCCGGAGCGGCCACCGCGTTGTCGACCGCGATGGTCGCCTTGCTGTCGCCTGACGAGTTCGCGGCGTACACCGGAATCGTGCTCGCGATCACGGTGAATCCGGCCATCGCCAGGCCGGCTCCGCCCCAGCGGAGCCTCGATCTAGAATTTCTCACCTATGTACTCTCCGAAAATCTGCAGAACGATTGTCGGATGCGTTCAGGTTGTCTGCCCACCTGGTGCATCTCTCTGAATCACTGGAGATCGTCGGCACAGTACCGAGGTGGTTCGGAGCGTCGATGTTTCGACGCCTGTCTCCTTCTTGACAAGGCAAGCCGCACAAACAGTGCGTTGTGCGGTGATGTCCGCGGCTAGTAGTCCTCGACCTTTTCCCGCCGGATCTGGACGAGATCTGCGTCGGCGCCGACGAGTTGGTCCGTCACGTTCGCGGGGGCGTCGGTCTCCAGGATGACCCGTCCTATCCCGGAATCGATGTAGACCCCGAAGGAGTACGAGGTGTCATGGGTCTGGGCATAGGACGTGACCCGGCGTTCTATTTCCGCCGAGACACGGCGTAGGTCTTCCGGGTCCGGGCGTGGTGTGGCATCTGTGTCGGCCGCGGGAGGGGAATCGGCCCCACCGCCCGGGCCGCGCACCGGACCGGGCTGGCACGCGGCTCCGGTCGCCGCCAGAACCGCGAGCAGAAAGCCGAGGCCACCGCGGCGGAAAATCGGCCTGAACCGTCCCATGGAATGTCCTCCTGCAGGTCGCCGGGGTGATGTCGGCACGGTGATTGTCGCCGCCCGGCGGCCCGCTTCGGCGCAGCGGCGGGCGCGGAGGGACCCGCCGGCCACGGACCGTTTCACCCGCCGCAGCCGCGCTGATCTGTCGGGTACCTGATGGTCTGGCCTGTTACACGCATGCCCGGGGTCTCTGTGCGGGTGCACCCACAGTTGTGCCATTCTCGGCTACGACATACCTCGCGCCCGGATGGGGTGGGCACGGCCGCGGTCGCGAGCGCCGACGACGAAAGGGCTGGACGCGTGCCGCGTTTTAGTCGGGCCACGGTGACCAGCGCGGTGCTCGCCGTCCTGGCGCTGATCACCGCGGTGACGCTCGTCACGCTCGCCGCCGTCCGTGATGATCCCGCCGCGTACGCGGCCGGCGGGCCCGGTGACGGCGGGAACGGCGGTGCCGGGAGCGGCGATCCCATCGGCCCCCGCTGGGGTTTCCTGCGCTCCGACGTCGTGTCGCCCGCGGCTCCGCTGGAGCCCCCCGACTCCGCCGCGGCCGGGAGCTGGCAGGTCGTCGACGCCCTGGCCGAGGCCCGACCGGTGATCTCCCGTACGGCCGTGGGCCGGTACAGCGTGGTTTTCCCCGGCCTGGGCGTGTCGCGGCGGCGCGGAGTCGCCCTGGCGACCGCGATCGGCGGGCCCGCCGCGGCCGGCCGAACCGGCACCGGCCCGAACCCAGCCACGACCGGCGCCGCGGATGCCGACGCCGACGCGCCGTCCGGTGCCGTCACCGACGCGGCCGCGCCGGCCCACTGCCACATCGTCGACTGGGACGCGGTGGCGCCACCACCGGGCGAGCCCGGCGCGGTGACCGGCGCGCGATCGGCGTCCGGGCCGCCCGGGCGGCTGGACGAGCGCGTCAACCTGGCCTGCCGCCGTCCGTCCGGTGACTTCGTCGACTCCCGGTTCAGTCTTCTGTTCACCTACGCACCCGAGGGCCACCGTCCATCGGTCGGGGATCCTCCATATGCGTACGTGCACCTCGACCAGGGCGGCCGCGCTGACTCCCGGCCCCGCGACGCCTACAGCGTGTCCGGGCCCGGCATGGTCCAGGTCCACCGTCTCGGCACCGGCCGCTATGCCGTCGACCTGGTCGGGTCGGAGTTCGTCCGCCCCGGGAACAACCTCCAGGTCAACGCGGCTGGTACCTCCGCCGCCGGGTGCAACGTCCTCGGCCGGGAGGTCAAGGCCGACCGGCAGTCCGTCCTGGTCGGCTGCGCCGACGGCACGACGTTGGYGGACACCCCGTTCGTCCTGCTGTACACCGACCGGAACGCGCTGGTGCCGACCGGCGCGAGCGACTTCGCGCAGTTGTTCACCGGCATTGTCCGCGACGGCGGACCCCTCGAGCCGGCGCCGCTCGGGGACCCGGTCGACGCCTGGGCGCGCTACTCGGCGAACAGCGCCGGGTCGGTCAACACGGTGCGGCGCACAGGAGTCGGCGTCTACGAGGTGGTCCTTCCCGGCGTCGCCGGGACGCCCGACCACCTCAGCGTGACCGCCTACGGCGAGCCGACCTCGAGGTGCTCGGTGGACAACTGGACGTCGGGCTTCAAGCCGAACGACGTGACCGCCACCGTCCGGTGCGTCGACGGGTCGGGCCGCCCGGTCGACAGCCACGCGAGCGTGGCCTATGTCAGCGCGGCGAACCTCACCGGCGGCTGACGCGCCCCCGGCCGGACCACCAGACGCAGTCGATGCCCCCGACATCGCCCCCGTTACCGCGTCGGCGGTCCGGCCTACGCCAGATTGAAGACTGCTTCACGTCGGCAGACCCCGTATGTTGCCGGGATTCCGCGACTCAATCCGGTAAATCCGTGCGCCGTGCGGCTCCGACCGCCGCCATCCGCGGATCAGGAGAGGCGCATTCCGGAGATGGCCCGCGCGACCACGAGCCGCTGGATCTCCGAGGTCCCCTCGAAGATGGTGTAGATCTTGGCGTCGCGGTACATGCGCTCCACCGGGTGCTCGCGGCTGTAGCCGGCGCCGCCGAGGATCTGCACCGCCTTCTCGGTCGCCCACACCGCGACCTCGCCGGCCTTGAGCTTCGACATCGAGCCCTCCCCGGCCTCGAAGCGCCGCTCGTTGCGGCCCATCCACGCGGCGCGCCAGATGAGCAGGCGGGCCGCGTCGATCTCCATCCGCATGTCGGCCAGCGCGAACGCGACGGCCTGGTTGGTGATGATCGGACGTCCGAACTGCTCGCGGTGGCGGGCATAGTCCAGCGCGTACTCGTAGGCGGCCCGGGCGATGCCCACCGCCTGCGCGCCGACCGTGGGGCGGGTCATCTCGAAGGTCTGCAGGGCGCCCTGGCCGGCGGAGCGGGAGCCCTCGCGGGCGCGGGCGAGCCGCTCGTCCAGCTTCTCCTTGCCGCCGAGCAGGCACCGGCCGGGCACCCGGACGTCGTCGAGGAAGACGTCGGCGGTGTGCGAGGCCCGCAGGCCGAGTTTCTTGATCTTCCTGTTCCCGGTCAGCCCGGGGGTGCCGGGCGGGACGACGAACGCGGCCTGGCCGCGGCCGCGCAGCGTCGGGTCGACCGAGGCGACGACCACGTGGACGTTCGCGATGCCGCCGTTCGTGATCCACGCCTTCTGGCCGTTGATCACCCATTCGTCGGTCGCCTCGTCGTAGCGGGCACGGACCCGCATCGACGAGACGTCCGAGCCGGCCTCGGGCTCGGACACGCAGTACGCGGCCACCTTCGGGTCGGCGGCGTCACCGAAGCACTGGGGCACCCATTCGCCGAGCTGGTCGAACGTGCCGGCCGACGCGATCCCGGCGACCGCCAGCGACGTTCCCATGATCGACATTCCGATGCCCGCGTCGCCCCAGAACAGCTCCTCGGAGAGGAGCGGCAGGCCCAGGCCGGTCTCCTCGGCCCACAGCGTGGCCAGCGTGTCGAAGTTGTAGAGGCCGATCTTGGCGGCCTCCTGGATCACCGGCCAGGGAGTCTCCTCCCGCTCGTCCCACTCGGCCGCCGCCGGGCGGACGACGTCCGCGGCGAAGCCGTGCACCCACCGCCGCAGCTCAGTCTGCTCGTCGGTGAGGTCGAGGCTGAAGCCGCTCATGGGTTCCTCTCGTTGCCCCGGCCGTCCGGATCGTTGCCCCGGCCGTCCGGACCGGTACGTGTCGCGCCGATGGGTCCTACATTCTCCCTTGACGATCCGTCGGCCGCCGCGTCGGGCGGTGCCGGGCGGTCGAACAGGCGGTGACGAGAGCGAGGCGGGATCATGGCCGATCTGCCGAACATCAACAGCACGCTGGACGCCGAAGAGCACGACCACAACCACGACCAGGCTTACGAGCGCGACGACTACGACGAGTTCGGGCTGCTCCACGAGAACGCCGAGGAGCTGGGCATCCCCCATCAGGGCCGGCCGGAGGTCACCCGCGGCCACGTGGAGGTCGAACCCGGGCGGCGGTTGAGCCACATCCGATGGGGGACGGCCGACCCGGAGATCGTGTTCCTGCACGGCGGCGGTCAGAACGCCCATACCTGGGACTCGGTCGCGCTGGCCCTCGGCCGGCCCGCGATCGCCTTCGACCTGCCCGGTCACGGCCGGTCGTTCCGGCGTCCGGACCGGAACTACGGCCCGTGGGCGAGCGGCGCGGCGGTGGCGACGGCGCTGGGTGAGCTGGCGCCGAACGCGGCGGTCATCGTCGGCATGTCCCTCGGGGGCGCCACCACCATCCACCTCGCCGCGACCCGGCCCGACCTGTGCCGGCGCGCGGTCATCGTGGACGTCACCCCCCAGTCGGCCGACCGGAGCCGGGCGATGAACACCGCGGAGCGCGGCGCGGTGGCACTGGTCGGCGGCCAGCCCACCTACGACTCGTTCGAGCAGATGGCCGACGCGGCGGTCCGGCTCAGCCCGAACCGGCCGGCCTCGGGCGTTCGCCGCGGTGTGCGGCACAACGCCTACCAGCGCGCCGACGGCCGGTGGGCGTGGCGCTACGACCTGGGCGGCCCCGGCGCGACGACCGAGGTGACCGGCATGGACAGCCTGTGGGAGGAGGTGGACACGATCACCGTCCCGCTACTGCTCGTGCGCGGGGCGCTGTCCCGGTTCGTCCATGATGACGACGTCGAGCAGTTCCACCGCCGTCTGCCGGCGCTGCGCTCCGTCGTGGTGGACGGCGCCGGCCACGCGGTGCAGAGCGACCGCCCGCACGAGCTCGTCCGCCTGATCCGGGAGTTCGCCTTCGCCTAGCACGCCGGTGATTCCGACCGCGGGCCGCCGCGGGCCGCCGCGGTGCCGGCCCTTGCGCTGGCGCGGCGCCGGCAGGCGGCCCGGGAGTGCGGGGGACCGTCGCGGGTAGCCCAGTCTCATGGCTGGAACTGACACCGGTGCGATCGTGCGTGAGCTGCTCGCCCGGCACGGCCGCACGTACGCCGAGGAGATCGACGTCGACGTCCCCGCCGACACGGCTGAGTCGATGTTCGGACTGCTGGTGTTCGCGCTGCTCGCGAGCGCCCGCATCCGCACGCCGATCGCCGTCGGCGCGTTCCGTGCGCTGCGTGAGCAGGGGTGGACGTCCGCGGCCGCCCTGGGTGAGGCGTCGTGGGCGGACCGGGCCCGCGTGCTCAACCGCAGCGGGTACGCCCGCTACGACGAGAGCACCTCGCGCACGTTCGGCGACGCCTGCGCCTACCTGCTCGACACCTACGACGGCGACATCCGGCGCCTGCGCGACGCGGCGGAGCGCACCCCGGACCGTGAGCGGGTCCTGCTCCAGAAGATCAAGGGGATAGGGCCGGTCGGCGCGGACATCTTCCTGCGCGAGGCCCAGGCCGCCTGGGACGAGCTGGTGCCCTACGCGGACCAGCGGGCGCTGGCGGCGGCGGCCGAGCTGGGCCTGCCGACCGACCCGCGGGACCTGAGCGACCTCGTCGAACGCGAGGACGTACCGCGCCTCGTCGCGGCGCTGGTACGCACCCGGCTCGAGCACGACGCCGACGACGTGCGGCAGGCGGCGGCCCCCGGCGGGTGACGGCCTCGGCACCACGGACAGGCTGCCCGGGACCGGGGCCCAGGCCGCTGAACGGACCTCAGCGAGGGAGTGAACAGCATGACGAATCTCGGTCATGACGCGGGCCGCCGTGCGGACACCGCGCGCCAGGTCGCGTTCCTCACCGCGAAGGAAGGCGTTGAGCAGGTCGAGCTGACCGGACCCTGGCGGGCCGTGCGCGACGCCGGGTTCACCCCGGTCCTGGTCTCGACGGAGGAGGGGACGGTCCAGGCGTTCCACCATCTCGACCGCGCCGACACCTTCCCGGTGGACGCGACGGTCACCGGCGCCGACCCGGGTGACTTCGACGCGTTGGTGCTTCCCGGCGGGGTGGCCAATCCGGACACTTTGCGCTGGCAGCCGGGCGTCGTGCCGTTCGTCCGGACCTTCTTCGACCGTGGTCTTCCAGTAGCCGTGATCTGCCACGGCCCGTGGACGTTGATCGAGGCCGACGTCGTCCGGGGCCGGCGGGTCACGAGCTGGCCGAGTCTGCGGACGGACCTGCGCAACGCCGGTGCCACCTGGGTTGACGACGAGGTCGTGATCTGCCGGTCGGGGCCCAGTCCGCTGATCAGCAGCCGGCGGCCGGGTGATCTGCCGGCTTTCGAGTCCGCGCTCGTCGGTGAGCTGGCACCGGCGCACGTCTGAACGCGGACCGGCGGGCTCCGCCGCGCGGCGGGCACGGCGACCGTCACCCCGGCCGTCGGCCGCGCGGCGCCGAGCTGGACGTAGCCTGGGTGGCCGAGGAGAATCCGCGCTCGATCCGTCCACCGGCAGCCGCGTGCCGTCCTTCGGGGTCGGCTGGTGCCGGGCCAGCGTTGGCCCGGCGACCTCCCGGGGAGCGGCCGGCGCCGTGGCCGGCGAAGGCACCCGTCCGGGAGACGCGGCAGGTCGACAGCGGGACACGTCGTGGTGTGCGCTTCGGCGGGCGGGATGATCCGGGTGTGGTGGGCTGTTGGCGCCCGTGTACCCGCACCGGGACCTCCTCCCGACCCGCCTCCCGCCACCCGACCCGAAGGGACATCCGGTGCCGACGACACGTGACGGAGAGCTCGCCCGTGAGCAGGCCTACGTCGACACCCTCTACGGCCGGCTGGACGAGGTCCGGGAGACCACCAAAGGACAACTCCGACAGGTGCTGCTCGAGGCTGGCACCGGCACGCCGCAGTCGATCGTGGAACGCGACGTGTTCGCCGCGACGCATGCCGACCGACTGGCCCGGCTCGACGCCGCCGAGGGGCGGCTGTGCTTCGGCGCGATGGACCACGCGGCCGGGGGGCGCACCTACATCGGCCGGATCGGGCTGACCGACCAGGAGCAGGAGCCGATCCTGGTCGACTGGCGGGCGCCCGTGGCCACCGCGTTCTACCAGGCGACCATCGCCGATCCGCGTGGCCTGACCCGCCGCCGCCACCTGCGCACCCGCGGTCGGCGGGTCACCGGCCTCGCCGACGACCCGCTCGACCCCCGCGCCTACCTCGCGCAGGCCGGCGCCGCCGACGGGGCTTCGGGGGCCGCCGAGGGCGATGCGGCCCCCGAAGCCGGCGCGGGCGCCGAGGCCGGGTTCGGCGCGACCGGGGACACGATGCTCCTCGAGGCGCTGTCCGCCCCGCGCACGGGCCGGATGCACGACATCGTCTCGACGCTGCAGGCCGAACAGGACAGGATCATCCGGGCGGCGGCGAACGCGGTGCTGGTGGTCGACGGTGGGCCGGGCACCGGCAAGACCGCCGTCGCGCTGCACCGTGCCGCATATCTCCTCTACACCGATCGCGACCGGCTCGTCCGGTCCGGGGTGCTCGTGGTCGGCCCCAGCCCCGTCTTCCTCCGCTACATCGAGCAGGTCCTGCCCTCCCTCGGTGAGACCGGAGTGGTGTTCGCGACCCCGGGACGGCTCTTCCCCGGTGTGGACGCGACCGGCGAGGACCAGGTCGCCGCCGCGTCCCTCAAGGGCGACGCACGGATGGCCGACGTCATCGCCGGCGCGGTCCGGGACCGCCAGCGGGCACCCGGCCGAGGGGTGCGGATCCGCCACGACGAGCACGACCTGCACCTGGACCGCGACACCATTGTCCGGGCCAGGACCCGGGCCCGCCGCAGCCGCCGCCCGCACAACTCCGCGCGCCGCGTGTTCATCCGCGAGCTGCTCGGCGCGTTGACGAACCAGGTGGTCTCCCGGTTGCCCGGTGGCCTCTTCGAGCCCGAGGAGCGCTCGGAGATCACTTCAGATCTGTGGGCGGACCCCGGCGTGCGGCGGGCCCTGAACGACCTGTGGCCGCTGCTCACCCCGGCCCGCCTGCTGGCCGACCTGTACGCCTCGCCGGAGCTCCTCGCCCGGGCCGCCGGTACCCGGCTCACCGCCGAGGAACGCGCCCTGCTGCGGCGCGAGGGCCCGGCGGACGCGCCGGCGCGGCGCTCCGGCGAAACCCGCTCCGCCGAAACCGGCCGGATCCGCTGGACTCCGGCGGATGTCGCACTGCTGGACGAGGCCGCGGAGCTGCTCGGTGACCCGGAGGAGGCCGCCCGCCTCGACGAGGCGCGCCGCGCCGCCGCCGAGCGCGCGGCCGAGCGGGAGTACGCCCGCGGCGTGCTGGAGATGCTCGGCCTCGACGACCGGCTCGACGCCGACACGGTCGCCGAGCGCTGGACCGCACCCCGCCAGCGCCGCGGCGCCGCCGAGTACGCGACCGGGGACCGGACCTGGACGTTCGGCCACCTCATCGTCGACGAGGCCCAGGAGGTCTCGCCGATGCTGTGGCGCCTGCTTTGGCGGCGCTGCCCGGGGCGCACCGCGACGCTCGTCGGGGATCTCGCCCAGGCGGCCCGCCCGCGGCCGCCGGAGAGCTGGGGCGAACTGCTGGGTCCGGCTGTCGGCGCCCACTACACCGTCGAGCGGCTCACCGTGAACTACCGTACCCCCAGCGAGATCATGGACGTCGCGGCCGACGTGCTGACGGCGGCCGATCCCACGGCCGCGCCGCCCCTGTCGGTCCGCTCCGCCGGCCGGCGCCCGGACGCCGTCCGGATACCGTCCGCCGACGAGGCGCTCCTGCGGGGCGTGGTCGACGAGTCCGTGCGGGCCGCGGGCGAGGCGGCCGGGGGGCGGGTCGCCGTGATCTGCCCGCCGGGGCGGACCGCGGCGATCCGGGCCGCCCTGCGCGCTGCCGTGCCCCAGCTCGCGCTGCCGAGGCAGCCCGACGACCCGGACGACCGCCCGACCGGGACCCGGGAGCCGGCGGAGGCGGACCTGCTGCTGGACGCGCCCGTCGCCGTCCTCACCGTCGCGGAGTCCAAGGGCCTCGAGTTCGACGCGGTGGTCCTCGTCGAACCGGCCGAGATCCTGGCCGGCCCGACCCGGGGCCTGGCGGATCTCTACGTGGCGCTGACCCGGGCCACCCGCGTGCTCACCGTGGTGCACACCGGGGAGCTCCCGGGCGTCCTGCATCGGATGCCGGTGCGCGGTGGCCCGGCGACACCCGAGGCCGGCGCTGCCCCGAGGGCGACCAGTCGCACCGAAGCCGAGGCCCACACCGCCCACGCCCACACCGACATCGATGACACCGACGATGCCGACGACACCGACACCGATGCCGGTCTCGGTGACCCGGTGGTCGGAGGCCGCCAGCTCAACCTGCTGTGGTGACCTCCTTCCGGAGCTGGCGGTGGTACAGGCGCGCGTAGGCGCCGTCGGCCTGGATCAGCTCGGCATGGGTGCCGTGCTCGACCACGGAGCCGTCGCCCATCACGTAGATGCGGTCGGCGTCGACGATCGTGGACAGCCGGTGCGCGATGACTATGCGGGTCCGCCCCGCCCCGAGGCGGGCCAGCGCCTCCTGGACGGTGTGCTCGGTCGCCGCGTCAAGCTGGGAGGTCGCCTCGTCCAGGATGAGTACCGGCGGGTCGGAGATCAGGACCCGGGCGAGCGCGAGGCGCTGGCGCTCCCCGCCCGAGAGCTGGTAGCCCCGGGCACCGACCTTCGTCCGGATGCCCTTGGGTAGCCGCTCCAGCATCGGGCCGAGGCCCGAGTCGACCACCGCCGCGGTGATCGCCTCGTCGGTGGCGCCGAGCTGTCCGTAGCGGACGTTCGCGGCGATCGTGTCGTTGAACAGGTGCGGGTCCTGCGGGACGACTCCGATCGTCGCCCGCAATGCGCTCCAGGTGAGGTCGGCGAAGTCCGTGTCGTCGCGCAGGAGGCGGCCGCGGTCGGGGCGGTGCACCCCGGACAGGAGGTAGCCGAGCGTCGTCTTGCCCGCGCCGCTCGCTCCGACGATCGCCGTCTTCTCGCCGGCCCCGGCGGTGAGCCGGACATCGCGCAGGGCCCAGCGGCCCGCGGGGCCGGACTTCCCGGCCTGGGCGGCCTCACCCGAGGCCGCCTGCTCGGGTTCCTGGTCCTCGTCCTCCTCATCGTCCGCGACGTACCACCACCGGCGGCGCACGTCTCGGCCGGCGGCGGACCAGGCGTTCTGCCGGCCTCCGGCATAGCGGAACCACACTCCGTCCACCACGATCTCGGGCGCGCGGACGGTGGGCGCGCTCGCCTCGGCCGGTGCCGTGCCGCTCCCCGCGGCCGGCGCGCCCGCGCCCGGCCCGGTGGCCCCACGGGGAGCCGGAACCCCGACCAGCCCGGTGCTCGACTCCGCCGCCCCGGCCGCCCCGGCCGCCGCGGACCTGCCCGGGGCCGGCCGGCCCGCCGGCCCGGTGGTGGTGGTGGTGGGGAGGTCCCGCGGGTCGGGCACCAGGTCGAGCAGCCCGAAGATCCGGTCGAAGGCGACACCGGCCTCGATCAGGTCGGCCCGGCTCTCGGCCAGGCCGGTGACCCATGAAACGTAGCGCGCAGGCCCCGTCCTTCAGGGCGGGGTTAGCGCGTCGACTCCGCCGTCGGGGTGACAGTCGAATGATGTATTCTGCCGGTCGTGGGGAGTCGGGTTGTGAAGCGGGCCTACAGGTACCGCTTCT
>NZ_MAXA01000257.1 GCF_001854695.1 Parafrankia soli | reverse complement strand
GAGGAGGAAGACGGCCACACACGGCATGATCCAGCCGCGACACGCTCCCGACGACGACCCCACCCGGCGTGTCGGCTCAATTAACCAGCAGGGTCGTCAGCCTGGTCAAACCCCGTACGCCGTTGACCTTGCTGGTGCCCCAGGCAGGAATCGGACCTGCGGCCTACCGCTTAGGAGATGATTCGGGTTCTGCGCTGTTCTGACCTGCGGAGATGCAGGTCGCGTGTGAACGTCGCCACAAAAGTTGGTACGTGCAGCGAGTTGAGTCGTCGAGCGCCGTGGAAGCCACCCGAATCGGTCCGGTCGGGTGAGAAGTGAGAGGCTCCGCCGCCCTTGATGCGGCGAGACGAGTGCTGTCCGGCAAGGGCATCGGGCGCCCGGCCGGCACGACGGGGCGTTCATCACATGACGACCGTCAGCGCCGCGAGAACGGCAGGCGAAGACACCGACGTACCAGCCAGGTTCGCGAACGGATGCCCACGCTCATGCGCATCGTGAGACGAATCAACCCGCTACTTTGGGTGATCGTACATGTGGGAGTGATCCGATCTCCGGACGGTTGGCGGTGCGGAGCGGGAGGGGCTGCAAGGTCGGTTCTCGCCGGTTTTCGCCGATCCGGCGACCAAGGCGCTTACACGCAGACCAGCAGCTCAGAGCTGGTTTTGCCCGCTTTACAGGGGTGCTTACGCAAGCACCTGTGCCGCTTGCGGCAAGCACCAGCGAACCGGCGGCCCGACACCGCCTCACTGTAGGGATCGGGGACGGATGGCCACTCGCTGTGATGGTTGGCCAGTAGATGGCAAATGGCCGCGATGGTTGGCCAGTCCTCGGGTGGCGTGGCTCGTATCAGGCGGGCTTTGGCGGTCTGCCGGCGGCAGATCCGCGCAGAGCACAACAGCCAGGCGAGCCGGTGAGGCTCGCCTGACGTCTCGTGCATGGGCGCGACGGAGATGGTGAGGCCGCCCGGTGGTCTGGGGTGCGGACGCTCCGAGCTCTACCGATGAGTTCCGCCGGCCCGCCCGGTCTACCAGGACGTACCCGTCCCACTACCGACCTGGAGACCCGCCGTGACCACTCCCGCGCACCCCGGCCGCATGCTGTTCGTGAACATCCCCGTAGCGGACCTCCAGCACAGCAAGGCGTTCTTCGCGAAGCTCGGTTTCAGCTTCAACCCGAACTTCACCGACGAGACCGCCGCCTGCATGCTGGTCGGCGAACAGGCCAGCGTCATGCTGCTCAGCCACAAGAAGTTCGCGGAGTTCGCGAAGCTGCCGATGGCCGATCCCGCCACGCACACGCTGGCGCTCTACTGCTTCAGCGTGTCGTCCCGCGAGGAGGTCGACGCGGTCGCTGAGGCCGCGCTGGCCGCGGGCGGCGTCGAGGCGGATGGCCTGGAGGACTACGGTTTCATGTGCTCGCGCAGCTTCTTCGACCTCGACGGCCACGGCTGGCAGGTCATGTGGATGGACCCGGCGGCGGCGCAGAACGGCCCCGAGGAGTTCGCGCCCTCGACGCAGGACGCCGACGCCCCGGCCTGACACCGGCGCAGGCCTGCTGCCGCGCCCCTCTCCCGAAGCGGCGCGGCAGCAGGCCCTGAACGACGCTGGCCAACCTCGGCCACATCCAGCGTTCTGACGCTGGCCAACAACCGCGATTCGTCAGCTCGGAGTGGCCAAGTAGATCCGATCCCTACACTCACCCGTCACCGTCCGCCAGCTTCCCCGGGCAGAGCCGTCGCCGTTGAACGATAGACGGAATGCCACTAACGCGGCCAATGCGGTTGCTGAGCGTGACAGCAGGTACGGCCTCGGGCCTGCGTAACCGCGCTAACAGTTAGCGGCTCTCCCGCTAACTGTTAGCGCCTCCGTTAGCGGCGAATCTGGCCGGTGAACAGGGGAGACGCTTGTTGGCAAGCTAATCCGTGGAACCTCTGAAACCCCGGGATCAGGCGCCTAGGGTACGCCGGAAATACGAAAACCAGGAGGATCTGACGGGAGGCGATCGAGACAAGATCCCGATGGTATCGGCGGTGATACCATCCGGTCGTGGCGATGACACTGCGCTTGACGGACGATGAGGCGGAAGCCCTGCGCCTGCGCTCGGAGCTGGAACGGCGGTCGATGCAGGAGATCGCTCGACAGGCGATCCGGGAATACATCGAGGCACACAGCCGGTCCGAACTGTTGGACCAGGTGCTGGACGAGGAGCTTCCGCGGTACGCCGAGGCGCTCCGACGGCTCGGCGAATGATCTACCTGGCGCTTCGTGAACTGCTGTACATCGCTRAGCGGGCCATCGGCTCCGAGCCCGTGGTCAGGGATCACGGGCTGCTCGAATCCGCTCTTGCTCGCCCACGGGCGACGGTGTTCGGGCGTGACGCCTATCCCACGCTCGACGGTAAGGCCGCTGCGCTCCTGCATTCGCTGGCTCGCGACCATGCCCTCATCGACGGGAACAAGAGGCTCGCTCTCGCTGGGCTGATTGCTTTCTACGGCCTCAACGGCCGCCGGCTGACGTTGACCAACGATGAGGCCTACGACCTCGTCATGAATATCGCGTCCGGCCTCTGCGACGCCGTCGAGGACATCACCAAGATCCTCGAAGGGGTGACGCGGACCCGGCGGTGAAGATCGGGGAGTGTCTCGCCGCGTCGGACTCCGTTCGTACCCGAGTCGACGGGGGCCGCACTCGGGACACGCCCTGCGCTGGCCATGGCTGCGAATGGACGCCGTGCCTGCCCCGGGCGCTCCTTGGTCTCGTCGGTCTCGTCCGGAGGACGTTCCGTTCGCCGGACAGTTCTGCCGACTCCTTCCAACTCGCGGCAACGGACGCTATGACCAGTGGCGTGCGGTCTGACCCTCTTCCACCTTCAGGGCTGCATGCGCGCTGAGGCCCACCGGGCGCGGTGTCGTGACCGCGTGCCACGCTCCGTGAGAGGCACTGACCGCGACGGGCCGCACCTGCGGTCGCGTCAGCTGTAGCGACGTGCAACAGGCCACACGACATGCCTGAGCCATGATCAGCCGCGCGAGGACGCCCTGTGTGCGACCCGTATGAGACCAACGCCAACGCTGTCGGGGGAGGACCGTATGGCCGCGGCCGACACCGCGACGGTACGGTCTGTGCGCCAGCGTGAGACGTCGAAGAACAGGACGGGGCACGCGGGTGGCCGCCGGCGGCGTGGCCGGCGGATCGGTTTCCGTCTGTCAGGTCGAGGAGTAGCCGTGGACCCGTTGTCGCTGCAGGACCTGATCGACTCCGAGGAGTTCGCACTTGATCACGCCGGCCTCGCCGTGCTGCCGTTCGACGTGTGCATCCGGCTGCTGGGGACGGTGCCGGTGGGCCGGGTGGCCTTCGTGTCGGACGGCGAGGTCGTCCTGCTGACCGTCAACCACGCGATGGACGGCGACAGTGTGGTCTTCCGGTCGGCCGTCGGCTCCAAGCTGTCGGCGGCGGTGAACCATGACTCGGTCTCCTTCCATGCCGACTGGTTCGACCCGGAGACCAGAGCGGGGTGGAGCGTCCTGGTCACCGGTGCGGCCGGGGCCGTCGTCGAGGGTGCCCAGACCGCGGCACTGGAGCGCCTGGGCCTGGAGCCCTGGGCGGACGTCGTCGAGCGGCCGTACTGGATCCGGATCGTCCCGCGGTCGGTGACCGGGCGGGCGGTCGTGCGCTCGGAAAGCTGACCTTCGACCCGGCCGCACTGGCGAGCCGGCCGCGGGCCGCGAACGACTGCGAGCATCAGGGAGTCGCCGGCGCGGTGTCGGACGAGTGATCAGTCGTCGGCGATCAGGAGTTCGCCGAGGAGCTTCTCGACGGGTGCGCGGATGGCGTCGCGGGTCAGGCGGACGGCGTCGATGACCTGCCCGGCGGAGTTGTCGAGTTTCCAGTCCTGGTAGCGGATAGCCGCAGACGACGACCGGCATAAGGCCCTGTCGGCCGCGGCTGTGGGGCGGCCGGACTCGGCGCGGCGAACCCACCCCTGGGCTCGAAGATGAGCAGCCCGATCGTGCGTAGGCCGGCCGCCCTGTCAGTGCAGGGCGGCCTGGACGTCGGCGACGGTCAGCTGCCAGTGGCGGATCTCGTCGGGGCGGATCCTCCCGCTCGCGGCACACGGCCACCGCGTCGGCCGCCGCCTCGACAGCGCGTGGGACGACCACGCCGATCGGGACCTGACGGAGGTTCGACGCGCCGGTCGAGTACGTGCCGCGGGTGCCCGCGTCGAACCGGCGCTCCATCTCTGCACAGCACGGTCGGGTCGACCGCCCCGCGCGGCATGTGGAAGGTCACGCTATGGAGGTTCKCATTAGTGCTGGTCGCCGTGATGCCCGATCTGGCCAAATGCCCAGATCACACCGATGGTCGCGGTGACCAGTGCCCCTGGCAGGAATCGGACCTGCGGCCTACCGCTTAGGAGATAATTCGGCACTTACGCCGTGCTGACCTGCGAAGACGCAGGTCGCCTACGAGCGTAGGACCAAAAGTTAGTACGTGCAACGTGGCAGCCCGCGCACTGCTGTGGACGCGGACACGGATCACTCGGGATTGGACCAGCCGACGCACAGTTTCCCCACAACCCGACCCCGATGCCCCGACGCATCCTCCAGCCGAACCGGGGCCAAGGGACGAGGGGGACGGGCCGGGCCGATTGGCGCCTGCTGCGGAGGATGCGTCCGGACAACTTCGAGGACATCTCCGCTCCGGCCAGCCTCCCACCGGCGCCGACGAGATCTAGGCTCTCGGCGCGGGCTTTCGTGACGAGTCCTGCGGTCAGCCTCTGGTGATCGATCTGGTTCGGCATGGGATCGAGCGTTTCGATCGCGCCCGAGCTCGGAAGTGCTCGGAAGCTACCTACTTCAGAGTTCACTTCTGAGCTGCGCGTGCGATCGTCGGCATCGCTGGACCTGCTACAGGGAGCGGAAGTAACGCCGTTTCGGGAGACCTGGATCATCACTAGCGCCAACGGCTGCCCGGATCCTCCTCGACCCTCAACCAGGTTGGCGAATCCGGGATAACACAGTTGACCACCGTGCGACACTTTTCCCGTGGGGCTGGGCGACGACCGCACTGGTCGCCTCGGCTATCGACGGTCCGCTAGCAGGGGGTTCCTATGTTCAAATCCGCCGTGACGCCCGACACCGCCACTATCCCAGCCGGCCTGTCGGCGCTTGACCACGCGCTCGCGCGCCGGGCGTCCGCCGACGGCGACCTGGTGAGTGGTGCCTATGTGCACAACTCCGGCCCGTGCATGTTCCGGCCGCGCCGTTTCTCGCCCGCGTCGGCTTCCCGGCTGACGGACGCCAAGAACTGACGGCAATGCCCGCCGCACTGCCGTGGCCGGTGCCCGCCCGCGTCCCGGCGAGCGCCGGCGCGGCCCCGACGGCCGCGTTCCGCGCCGCCGCGGCGTGGGGCGCGCCGCTGCCGCCGGGGTGGACGCCGACACCGTTCCGTGAGTTCGTGCTGAAGATCGCGTCGCGCTGCAACCTCGACTGCGATTACTGCTACGTGTACCACCTGGCCGACCAGTCCTGGCGGTCGCAGCCGCGGTTCATGACAGACGCGACGGTCGACGCGACGGCGGACCGGATCGCCGAGCACGTTCGCACCCATGCGCTGGAGTTCGTGAACATCCGGCTGCATGGAGGTGAGCCGCTGCTCGCGGGCCGGGACCGACTGCGCCGGATTGTCGCCGCCCTACGGGAGCGCCTTTCCCCGCTGACCGAGCTCAGCATCACGGTGCAGACCAACGGGGTGCTGCTGGACGAGCCGATGGCCGCGTTCCTCGTCGGGGAGGACATCGGCGTAGGGGTCAGCCTGGACGGCGATCGCCAGGCCAACAACCTGCACCGCACCTACGCCGACGGCCGGTCCAGCTACGACGAGGTGCTCGCGGGCATCCGGATGATGCTCCGGCCCGAGTTCCGTTCCCATTTCCTCGGCCTGTTGTGCACCATCCAGCTGGAAGCAGACCCAGTCCGGGTATGGGACGCCCTGCGCGACCTCGGCGTCGAAGGCGTCGACTTCCTGCTCCCGCACGGCACGTGGGAGCACCCACCGCCTGGCCTTACCCCGGGTGACGGCCGGACACCCTATGCCGACTGGCTGATCCCGCTGTTCGACCGCTGGTACGACGCGCCGGTCCGGCCGCTCTCGGTGCGCACCTTCGAGTCCCTGCTGCACCTGCTGCTCGGCGGAGTGGGCGCACACGAGTCGTTCGGCCTTGTCCCGGTCGCGCTGGTCGTCGTCGAGTCCGACGGCTCCTACGAGCAGGTGGACAGCATGAAGGCCGTCGGGCATGGCGCCGCCGCCAGCGGCCGGACGGTCTTCACCGATCCGCTCGACGCGCTCTTCGACGTGCCGGCGTTCGTCCAACGCCAGCTCGGGCTGCACGGCCTGTCCGAGGTCTGCCGCGGCTGTGACGTGGTGACAACCTGTGGCGCCGGGCTGTTCCCCCACCGCTACCGGCCCGAGGGCGCCTTCACCAACCCGTCGGTGTACTGCGCCGACCAGTACGCGCTCATCGCGCACATCCAACGCCGCGTCGAGGAGTCCCTCGCCAGCCGGGGCACCACCTTGGCCGCCGTCCGCGCCGGCTGAACCCGTCGCGGCGTCCGGCGGCGGGTCCTGGCCAGTGAGTTCAGCCCGGACCAGCCCGGCCGTTAGGCCTCGCCAGGGTCGAGGCCCAGGTCGCGCAGTGCCGCGCGGACCTCGTCGGCCTCGGCCGGGCGGTCCTGCTCGACGAGGATCGCCAACGCCTGCAGCAGGGCGCTCTGCGCGCCGACGGGGTCGTCGAGCGCGGCGTGGACGGTGGCCAGCGCCCGCAGCGTCATGGCCTCGCCGATCCGGTCGCCGCTTGTCCGGTGGACCGCCAGCGCGCGTTCGTAGGCCTCCGACGCCGCGGCCGGGTCGCCCATCGTCTGGTGGGTGCGGCCGAGATCGCGCAGGATGAGCCCCTCGGCCTGCAGGTCGGTCCCCTGACAGAGGTCGTACGCCTCCTGGTAGGCGCGCAACGCGTCGTCGTACTGCCCGCGGGCCAGGTACGCCGGCGCGATCGCGTCCCGCAGCGCGAACGCCTCGTCCCGGTGGCGCCCGCCGAGAGCACGCCACAGGTCGCGTGCCTGCTCGCCGTAGTCCAGCGCCTGGTCGTGGCGACCGAGCGCCTCGGCAAGCTCGCCGAGGTTGGCGAGCGTCATCGCCTCGCCGACCCGGTCGCCGGTTCGACGGGCGCCGGCCAGCGAGTCCTGGTAGGCCTCCCAGGCGCGCTTCAGGTGACCCAGCTCGAGGCAGGCCCCGCCGACGTTCGTCAGCGCCCACGCCTCGGCGGAGGCGTCCCCGGCCGCCCGCGCGGTGGCGACGGCGATCTCGCTCGCGGCGAGCCAGTCGGCGTGATGGTGGCGCAGCTTGAAGAACGTCACCGGGGCGAGCCCCAGCTTCCAGGCGCCGACGTAGCGGCCGGTGGCGGCCGCCAGCCCGGTCATCGCCGCCAGGTTGTGCCGTTCCGCATCACACCAGGCCAATGCGTCGTCGTGGCCGCTGAAGGCGACCGGTGGCGTCCCCGCGATCGGGGCGTCCAGCTCGACGTGCCGGCGTAGCGGGGCCAGTATCCGGTCGCCGGCGTCGGCGGCGTGCACGTACCAGTCGAGCTCCCGGTCGAGGGCGCGCCGTCGCTCATCCTCGGGCTCGTCCGCCGTGAGCCGCTCGGTGGCGTACTCGCGCACGAGATCGTGGAACCGGTAACGGCCGCGAGCCGGCCGCTCCAGGACGTTGAACGCGACCAGGCTTTCCAGCGCGCGGCCCGCCGCACCGGGCGGCATGCCCAGCAGCGCCGCGGCCGCCGCGGCGCCGAGCTCCCCGCCGGGATGCAGCGCGAGCAGCCGGAACGTGCGGCGCAGCGGCTCGGTCAGGTTGCGGTACGACCAGGAGAAGACCGTGCGGACCTCGGAGTTCGGGTCGTCGACGCCGGTCAGCGCGTCGAGCCGGCCGTGCTCGCCGGCCAGCTCGTCGACGAGCTCCGCGAGACTGAGCCCCGACAGCGCCGCCTGCTCGGCCGCGATCCGCAGCGCGAGCGGCAGGTAGCCGCACTGGCGCGCCAGTACGGCGACCGGGTCGTCGGGATCCGGCGGCCCGCCGACGCCGGGGCCGAGGCCCGCGTCGGTGAGCGCGCGCAGCAGCGCTTCGGCGTGGATCGGCTCCAACGGTTCCAGGGTCGTCCGCACGGCGCCGTCCTGCACGACCAGGCTCGACAGCGGGCCACGGCTGGTCACGAGCACGGCGCAGCCCGGCCGCGGGAGCAGCGGCCGTACCTGCTCGGAGGTCAGCGCATTGTCCAGGATCACCAGCACCCGGCGGTCCTCGAGCAGCGACCGGTACAGCTCGCCGAGCTCGTCCAGGTCGGTCGGCACCTGGGTCGGCTCGCCGCCCAGGGCCCGCACGAACCGGTCGAGGGCCTCCTCGGGACGCAGCGGCGGCTGCGGGCTGTAGCCCCGCAGGTCGATGTAGAGCTGGCCGTCCGGGAACCGGTCACGCACGCCGTGCGCGACGTGCACGGCGAAGCTGGTCTTGCCCACGCCCGCCGGCCCGCTGACGACGCCGATGAACGCCCGGCGCTCGTCCGGCGCGGCGAGCAGCGCGGACAGCCGCTGGAAGTGGTGGACTCGGTCGACGAACGCGGCGGCCTCGGGCGGGAGCTGGCGCGGCACCCGGGCCGGCGCGGGCGCCGGCGGTGCTGACGGGCTCGCGGGGCCGGCGACGAGCGCGTCGGCCAGCATCAGCTGGGCGACCGCCTGGACGATCCCGGTCTCCAGCGCCTCGGGCGTCGCCACCATGCTCATCGTCAGCCCGCTGTCGAGCAGCCGCTGGCGAAAGACGGCCTGGCGGGCCGCCCAGGGATCGCCGCTGGGAAGGGCCGCCGCCGCGGCCCGGTCCCCGGCATCGGCCGCGGCTGTCGCGGCGGTCTCGTCGATCAGGAACACCAGCCGCCGTTTGCCCAGCGCCGTCGCGGTGTCGAACTCCAGCTCGGTGTACGACCGCTCCGGGTCGTCCCGCACCGGCGAGCCGTAGCGGGTGCCGATGATGCCGACGTAGAGATCGCATTCGGTGACGAGCGAGACGCACAGGTCGGCCGGCGGCCGGTCGTCGGCGGCGAAGTACTGCATGTCGACGGGCGCGTGCCGCAACCGCTTCACCGCGTCCTCCGCGGCCGCGGCCCAGGACCTCGCCGCCGGCCAGCGGCGCATGTCGCCGGTGTGACTGAGAAATACCCGCCAAGGCCGGCCAACGTCGGACACGCTAGGACGCTACCGCTCCCGTGCCCGTCACGATCGACAGCCGCGTCTTTCCATCCGTGTAATCGCCTGGCACCTTGCTTACCATCACGCGATCACCGTGTCGACGGCCACCGTCAACCGCTATCTGGCCAGTCGCGGGCTGGTCGTTCCGGCGCCGGCGAAGCGGTCGAAGTCGTCCTACATCCGGTTCGAGGCCGCGATGCCGAACGAGACCTGGCAGGCCGACGTCACCCACTACCCGCTGGCCCGGCCCGGTAGCACCGGCGCCGGCCAGGAGATCCTGACCTGGCTGGACGACTGCTCCCGCTACCTGCTGTCGGTCACCGCCCATGCCCGGGTCACCGGCCCGATCGTGCTCGACACCTTCCGTCAGGCCGTCGCCTGCCACGGGATTCCCGCTTCCACGCTCACCGACAACGGCATGGTGTTCACCACCCGGCTCTCCGGCGGTAAGGGCGGCCGCAACGGTCTGGAGACCGAGCTACGCCGCCTCGGCGTGACACAGAAGAACTCCCGGCCGAACCATCCCACCACCTGCGGCAAGGTCGAACGCGTCCAACAGACCATGAAGAACTGGCTACGCGCCCAACCCACCCAGCCCGCCACCCCCGCCGACCTGCAGACACTCCTCGACACCTTCGCCGAGATCTACAACCACCATCGGCCGCATCGCTCGCTCCCGCACCGCGCGACCCCCGCCGCCGTCTACACCGCCCTGCCCAAAGCCACCCCGGCCGACCGATCCGCAGACACCCACGACCGGGTCCGCTACGACCGCGTCGACGACTCCGGCGTGGTCACCCTGCGCGTCGGCGGCCGCCTGCACCACATCGGCATCGGCCGAACCCACGCCCGAACCCACGTCCTCCTGCTCGTCCAAGACCTCCACGTCCGCGTCGTCAACGCCACCACCGGCGAACTCCTAAGCGAGCTCACCATCGACCCCACCCGCGACTACCAGCCCACCGGCCGACCCCGCGGACCCGCCCCGAAAAGCACGAAGCCCTGAACCCAAGATCGTAGGTTCAGGGCTATGCCGATGTCCCGAGACATCACATTGTGCCCCTGGCAGGAATCGGACCTGCGGCCTACCGCTTAGGAGGCGGTCGCTCTATCCACTGAGCTACAGGGGCGCTGCGGGGCGATCCCGCACCTGGCCGGTCGGATGCCTGGCGATGGCTCCATGATCGACCGGGCGGGATCACTCAACGCCTCGCAAGCCTACGCATCCAGACACCGGTGTGGGAAGGCGACTCCACCCGGGCCCGCGCACACGCGCGAACCCGGACGGCCGGCGCGTGGATCCCGACGGCCGGTACGGGGCACGGGTGCTCAGCCGAGCTGCTCGGCCATCTCCACGAGCTCCTTGCAGCGGGGGCAGACCGGGAAACGCTTGGGGTCGCGCACCGGCTCGAACTTGTACCCGCACAGCGCCGTCACGCGGCCGCCTTCGATGGAGGCACGGACGATCTCCTCCCTGCGCGCGTAGTGAGAGAGATCATCCCCCTCGTCCGAGCGGGTGTCAGAGGTCTCCGGCGCGATCTGAGTCGTGCTCATACCCTCGAGTGTAGGTACTCGCCGCAACCGAGCCGCCGGACTGGTGTCCCTGACCGCGGGCCGGCCGCGAGCCGTCCGCGGCGCGGCTGGTGCGGACGTTCACCCTGGCCTAGGCGGGCAACGCCGCGGGCTCGCGCCACGCAGTTCGTCGAGTGAGCGGTAGCCGCGACAAGTTGTACTTGCATAGATACTCTGAGTAGGAGCCAGTCTGGCCAGCGACACGGTGACGGAACGGGCACGGACATACCACACTCCGCCATCAGGACGCAGAGGAATGCGGCTCCTCCTGCCAGGCGTTGCGGCGTACTCTGGTTGCGGACGAAGGAGACCGGTGACTGGACTGATCGACAGTACCGAGATGTACCTCCGGACCCTGTATGAACTACGGGAGGAGGGCATCACCCCGCTGCGCGCGCGCCTGGTCGAGCGCCTTCACGTGAGCGCGCCGGCCGCGAGTGAGTCGACCGCGCGCCTCGCGAACGAGGGCCTCGTCGCGCTCGCCGACGACCGGACCGTGCAGTTCACGGAGAAGGGCCTGGTCAGAGCGACGGCGGTCATGCGGAAGCACCGCCTGGCCGAGTTGCTCCTCACCAAGGTCATTGGCCTGGACTGGGCGCTGGTCCACAACGAGGCCTGCCGCTGGGAGCATGTGATCTCGGACGAGGTCGAGGCCCGGCTGACAGTCCTGCTCGGTGACCCGAAGCGGTGCCCGTTCGGGAACGAGATCCCGGCGCAGCTCGAGACGGCGCAGCCGCCTGGTGTGGCACCGGTGAGCCTGCTCACGTCGGCTGAGCGAAGCAACACCGGGACCAAGTCGGTGACGGTGGCCTGGATCTCGGAGCGCCTCCAGACCGACGAGGAGGCGATGCGCGTCCTGCGGGACGCCGCGATCGTGCCCGGGGCACAGCTCTACCTGAACGCGCGCGGCGACAGGGTGTACATCGCCAAGCCGGACGGCGACAGCGAGGCCGAGATCGACCGCAGCACAGCGGCGCTCGTCTACGTCAATCACTGATCCGGGAAACGACAGCACACACGGCACACAGAGCACGCAGCACCTGTACAGAGCCACAGCACGCAAGCATCTGTACGGATGCGGATCTGACTGTCGGGCCGGGCGTAGACGCCCGGCCCTTCGTCTGTCCGAGCGCCACCCGGTGGGCGGGGCAGCTACCCGCCCACCGGCCAACCCCGCCTCGTGCGCGACCCGCACAGCTCGCTCCATCGATTGGGGGGGAGCCACACGGGTCACGCACAAGCCGGGGCCGGGGGCGGGGCCGGGGCCGGAGCGTCGTCGGGCACCGCGTCCGGGCGCGTCAGGCGCCCGGGCGGACACCGCCCTGGAACGTCGACCACCACACGTTCTCGATCCGTACGACCTCGCCGGTACGCGGCGCGTGGATCATCTGGCCGTTCCCGATGTAGATGCCGACGTGGTAGAGGTCAGCACCGAAGAAGACCAGGTCGCCGGGGATCAGCTCGTCGCGGGTGACCCGCCGGCCAGCCGTCCACTGGTCGCCTGTGTAGTGCGGGATGCTGACGCCGGCCTTTCCCCAGACCCACTGGGTGAGTCCGGAGCAGTCGAAGCTGTCCGGGCCCTCGGCACCCCAGACGTACGGCTTGCCGAGCTGGGCGCGCGCCTCCTGGACGGCGCGGGCCGCGCCGCCGCTGCCGCCGGTCGGGGGTGGCGCGGCCGGCAGGGCGGGTGCCGCGGCGAAGGCGTTGCCGGCCGTCGTGACGAGACCGGCCTCCCGGGTGAGCCGGTCACGTTCCAGGGCTGCCTGGCGGGCCGTCTCGGCGGCGGCCGCGGCCTCGGCGGCCTTGCGGGCCCGCAGCGCGGCGGCCTCGCGTTCCCGTGCCTGGCGTTCCAGCTCCGCCTGCCGGGCGATCAGGCCGTCCAGCAGCCTGCCCTGCTCGCCGGCTGACTCCTCCAGCCCGCGCCGGCGCTCGGCCAGTGAGTCGACGAGCCGTTGCCGGCCGGCGCGGGTCTCGTCGGCGGCCTGCTTCGCCTCGGTCTGGTCGTGGCGGGCCAGCCGCAGGTCGGATTCGGCGGCCCGCTGCCGCCGGGACAGCGCGTCGACGGCGCCGGCGCGGTCGAGCGCGGTGCGGGGATCGCCGGTGAGCAGGATGGAGAGCTGTTCCAGCCCGCCGGAGCGGTAGGCCGACGTCGCCAGGCCGCGGTGCCGGTCGGAAGCGTGCCGGACGGCGGCGTCCGCCGTTCGCAGCTGCTGGGCGGCCGTGGCCGCGGCGCGCTCCGCCTCGGCGAGACGGATGCGTTCGGCGTTGTACTGCTCGGCGGCCACGGACATCTTGTGGTTGAGGTCGTCGAGATGGGCCCGGGTCGCGGTGATCTGGGCGGCGATGCTTCCGAGGTCCTCGGCGTGGCCGACCTGTGGCCCTCCGCCGGAGCCGCCCGGGGTGTCGTCGGGGGTGTCGCTGTTGGTGTCGCTGTTGGTGTCGCCGCCGCGGGTGGGCGCGTTCGGCTCCGCGCGGGCCATGCCCGCCCCGATGCCACCGCCCGCGCCGGTCAGCGATGGCCCGGCGGCGAGAACGCCGAGCAGGGTGATGAGGACCGGGCGCATGCCCCGTCCGTCAATGGTCCGGCGCGTTGCCGACCGGTGGGAACCTTTGTCTGTTTCGAGTGCTGGCGTACTTACATTGGCGTTACCTGGCGGGTCCCCGTACGGGGACGAAACGGGCGGAGATACACCCGATCGGGGGATAGTGCAGGCCTCGTGGGACGGACTACCGGCGCTATGGCAGCCCTCCGTCGGAACACTAGTCACGACGCCGCACCGTAACTGTATGCAGTTGTACAGTCACGGAAGCACGCCGAACGACACGGAAAGCCCCTGAACACCCACGCTGAGTCCAAGCTCGGGGAGCATGGGTCGCCCAATTAATCGATTTCACATGTCAGAAACAGGAAAGACACTAGATCGGAACAGATCTTATCGACTCTTCGGCCGAAGGACCGGGACGAGCGCAGCGTGGCCGGGGACCGGGGTAGCGCAGTCCGCGCGGTGCGCGCGGGGGGAATGACAGGAGAGACATGGACGAATTGAGCTCGGGCGATACCGCGTGGGTGCTCGTCAGCGCCGCACTTGTGCTCTTCATGACGCCCGGCCTGGCCTTCTTCTACGGCGGTATGGTCCGTGCGAAGAATGTGCTCGGCATGCTCATGCAGAACTTCTTCTGCATGGGGATGATCACACTGGTGTGGTCGGTCGTCGGTTTCAGTATCGCCTTCGGTGAGGGGAACGGATTCTGGGGCGGTTTCGACTTCTTCGCTCTCCAGGATCTCACTGCGGGTGACGGGGCGATCCCGTACGTCGCCTTCGTCGCCTTCCAGATGATGTTCGCGGTCATCACGCCCGCCCTGATCACCGGTTCCACCGCGGACCGGATGAAGTTCAGCTCCTTCGCGATCTTCGTCACGCTGTGGTCGGTCCTGGTCTACTCGCCCATCGCGCACTGGGTGTGGGCGAGCAGCGGCTGGCTGTTCAAGCGCGGCGCGCTCGACTTCGCGGGCGGCACCGTCGTCCACGCGAACGCCGGTATCGCCGCGATCGTGCTGGCGCTGTTCCTAGGCAAGCGGCGCGGCTGGCCGACCGGCGACTTCCGCCCGCACAACGTGCCGTTCGTGCTGCTGGGCACCGGCATCCTGTGGGTGGGCTGGTTCGGGTTCAACGCCGGCTCGGCGCTGGGCGCGAACAAGGTCGCCGCGATCGCGCTGCTCAACACGCAGATCGGTGCGGCCACGGCCATCCTCGGCTGGATCGCGATCGAGAGGCTGCGGGACGGCAAGGCCACCACGCTCGGCGCCGCGTCGGGTGCCGTCGCGGGTCTGGTCGCGATCACCCCGGCCTGTGGGTTCGTCTCGCCGATGGGCTCGATCGCCATCGGCCTGCTGGCGGGTGCGATCTGCGCGCTGGCAACGTCCATCAAGGGCAAGGTCGGCATCGACGACTCGCTCGACGTCGGCGCCGTCCACCTGGTCGGGGGTGTCCTCGGTGCGCTGCTGACCGGCTTCTTCGCCACCCTCGACACCAACGAGATCGGCAAGGACGGTGTGTTCTACGGCGGTCCGTGGAGCGTCGTGGGCGAGCAGGCGCTGGCCATCGGCGCGACGCTGGGCTACTCGGCGGTCGTGACCGCCCTGATCGCCCTCGCGCTCAAGTACACGATCGGGCTGAAGGTCTCGGACGAGGACGAGGAGATCGGCCTCGACGAGGCGCTGCACGGTGAGACGGCCTACCGGCTGACGTCCATCGGCGGCAGCGGGTTCACCTCCGCCGTCACCGCGACCAAGGTGCCTGAGGAGGCCAAGGCATGAAGCTCGTGACGGCGGTCATCAAGCCGTTCAAGGTGGACGACGTCAAGACCGCCCTCGAGGGCATCGGCGTCCACGGGCTGACGATCTCCGAGGTGCAGGGCTACGGGCGGCAGAAGGGCCACACCGAGGTCTACCGCGGGGCCGAGTACAAGGTCGACTTCGTCCCCAAGATCAAGATCGAGGTGGTGGTGGACGACGAGGCCGTCGACGAGCTCGTCACCGCGATCACGACGTCCGCGCAGACCGGCAAGATCGGCGACGGAAAAGTGTGGGTTGTCCCGGTCGACGCTGTCGTCCGTGTACGGACGGGTGAGCGGGGCTCCGACGCCCTGTAAGCCTGGGAAGAACATCCGGGGGCGCGCCTGTTACGGCGCGCCCCCTTTCTTTTCGGCACTGTGACGCCGCGGCGAACATCTTGCCGTGGAACCGTGAACATCGCGCGAGAAACCGCGACAGACTGCGGGTGCGGGGGATAGGACCCAGTACGACGGGGGTGGCGGGTGAACGACAGGCTCCAGGCCCTGCGGGGCCGGGTGGACGCTTTTCCCGGTGTGACCGGGCCCGCGTTGCGGGAGGCACTGGTCGAGCGCGCCGACGCGGCCCTCGGGGAGCTGTTCGGGGAACCAGGGCCCGGAGTCGCGCTGCTCGCGGTCGGTGGCTACGGGCGAAGTGAGCCCGCCTTCGGCAGCGACCTGGACCTTGTGCTCGTCCACGACGGCCGCCGAGGCGACATCTCCGCCGTCGCCGACGCGATCTGGTACCCGCTGTGGGACGCCGGAGTCGGCCTGGACCACAGCGTCCGCACCGTGGACGAAGCCGTCTCCGTCGCCGACTCCGACCTCAAGGCGGCGCTCGGCCTGCTCGACGCCCGCGTGATCCGCGGCGACGGCGGCCTCGCGGGCACGCTGCTGGAACGGGTCCGGACCCGGTGGCGGGAACGCGCACCGCGCCGCCTGCCCGAGCTCGCCGAGGCGGTCGCGGAGCGCGCGCGCCGGATGGGCGAGCTCGCCTTCCTGCTCGAGCCCGACCTCAAGGAGGCCCGGGGCGGCATGCGGGACGTCCACGCGCTGCACGCCCTCGCCGCGGCCTGGGTCGCCGAGGCGCCGCCGGAGCGCGTCCAGGCCGCCTACCAGGTGCTGCTCGACGCCCGCGGCGAGGTGCGCCGGCTCAGCCACGGCCGCGCGCAGGACCGCCTGCTCCTGCAGGACGGCACGGCGGTGGCCGCGGCACTGGGCTACCCCGACTCCGTCGCGCTGTCCCGGGCCATCTCGGACGCCGGCCGCACGATCTCCTGGACGTGGGACACGACCTGGTACCGGGTGGCCGCCGCGCAACGCTCGAAGATCCGTTCCCGGCTGCGCCGACCGGTCCGACGGCCCCTCGACGAGGGCGTCGTCGAACAGGACGGGGAGATCCAGCTGGCCCGCGACGCCGACCCCGCCACCGACCCCGGGCTGGTGCTCCGGGCGGCCGCGGCCGCGGCACGCGCCGGCGTCCCGTTCGGGCGCTACGCCATCGACCGGCTCGGCCGCGAGGCGCCGGCGATGCCCGAGCCGTGGCCCGAGGCCGCCCGGGACGACCTGGTCAGCCTGCTGGCGACCGGGGACGCCGCGGTGCGGGTGCTGGAGTCCCTCGACCAGGTCGGGCTGCTCGTGCGGCTGATCCCCGAGTGGGCGGCCGTGCGCAGCAAGCCGCAGCGCAACCCCTACCACCGCTACACCGTCGACCGGCACCTGATCGAGGCCGCCGCCCGCGCCGCCGCCCACACCAGGGACGTCGACCGCCCCGACCTGCTGCTGCTCGGCGCGTTGCTGCACGACATCGGCAAGGGGTACCCAGGAGACCACACTGACGCCGGCATCGTCATCGTCCAGACGTTGGCGCCCCGGCTGGGCCTGCCGCCCGAGGACACCGAGGTGCTGGTCGAGATGGTCCGCCATCACCTGCTGCTGACCGAGGCGGCGACCCGGCGGGACATCGACGACGTCGCCACCATCGAGTCGGTGGCGGCCGCAGCTGGCAGCGTGCGCGTACTCACCCTGCTGCACCGGCTTACCGAAGCCGACGCGAAGGCCACCGGCCCGACCGCGTGGAACGCCTGGAAAGCCCGGCTCGTCACCGACCTCGTCGACCGGGCCACCGCCGTGCTCGACGGCAAGGCACCGCCGTGCCCGCCCGCGCTCACCGAACGGCAGACCGCCCTGCTCGCGCTGCCCGACGACCTCACCGTGCAGGTCAACCCGCTCCCCGACGAGGGCATGTTCGAGATCGTGGTCGTCACCGCCGACCGGGTGGGCCTGCTCGCGACCACCGCCGGCGTCCTCGCGCTCAACCGGCTGGACGTCCGCCGCGCCTCCGCGCGGGGCGCCGGCGGCCGCTCGCTGCTACAGGCCGCCGTCGCGTCCGCGCACGGGCACCGCCCGGACCCGAAGCGGCTGCGCGACGACCTGCGCGCGGCCCTGGCGGGCACCCTCGACGTCACCGCCCGCCTGGCCGGCCGGGAACAGGACTACGCCACCACCCGTCGGTGGAACACGCCGGGGGCACCTCAGGTGATTTTCGACGACTCCGGCTCGACGACGGTCATCGAGGTGCGCGCCCCCGACCGTGCCGGGGTGCTGCACCGGATCACCGGCGCGCTGGCCGAGGCCGGTCTGGACGTCCGCACCGCGATCGTCGCGACCCTCGGCCTGGACGTCGTCGACGCCTTCTACGTCGAGGACTCGTCGGCCCCGGTCACAGCTGCCTCCACGGCCAGCACGGCCAGCTCTTCGGCCACCATCTCCACGTCGGCCACCTCTGCGTCTGTCGAGTCTGTGGCCGCGGCGTCCGCCGCCTCCGTGACCGGCCTCGCCATCCCGCGACTTCTGGGTGGCGCGCGGCGGGCCGAGGTGGCGACCGCCGTCATGGCCGCGCTCGACACAGGGGAGCCCGGCTAACCCCCCGCGGGGACGACCGGGGCTGGCCCGCCAGACGGCCTCGGTCGCCCGGCTCGCGCCCCGCTCGCGCCCGGCGAGCGACATGTCCCGTCAAACGCCGGGAGGGGCGGGGTCTGGTTCGCCGCGCGGGACGCTATGCTTGGGACGCACACTCAGGAGGCTTCGCCTAGTCCGGTCTATGGCGCCGCACTGCTAATGCGGTTGGGGGCTTATACCCCCTCCGGGGTTCAAATCCCCGAGCCTCCGCCCCTCGCGGTCGGGCCCGTCCACGTCGGACGGGCCGCTGACCAGGCACAACGCCATCGGCATCTGAAATCCCCGAGCTCTCACCATTGCTGGTGAGGACATGGTGCGGACGTCGCGTCGGACGGGGGATCGCGGCGGCCACCGTCTCCGCCGCGTGCTGACCCGCCGATCGCAGCAGATGCACGTACAGGTTCGCTGTGATCGACGACGACGAGTGACCGAGCCGCTTGGACACCAGGGCCAGATCCACCCCGGCCGCAAGCTGGATTGACGCCGACGAGTGCCGCAGGTCGTGCAGGCGGCGCGGGGAGAGCAGGTCCCTGCCGAGCTCGGCTCCGACCTCGACGTCGACCGGCAGCGGCTCGGCCAGGTGCAGCCGTGCGCGGGTGCCGCGCATCTGCTCGACTTCGACCACCCGAACCTGCCCCACCGGTTCCCGGTCGACGTAGAGCGTCCACTCGCCGACCGGCGCGGCGCGGCGCAGGCCCACGATCACCTGCTCGGCGCCGGCGGCTGCCGCCATCCGCACTGTGGTGCACAGACCCGCGTTGCGCGCGATCTGCTGCATCCGCCGGGTCACCCACTGCGGATCCAGATGCCGGCCGTCCGGGCGGGTGAACATCAGGTCGCGGAGCTGGACGGGCCGACCGTGCTCGTCGGGCAGCACCCCGTTGTCCCAGGCCGCGCCCACGGTCTTGCGCTCGTCGTCCTGGACCGGCCGGTGGTCGAGCACCAGCCTTCCGAGCATGGTGGCGTCGAGGTCGACCTTCCGCTTCCCTGACCGTGTCTTCGGCGCCCACACGCCCATCTCAGCGGCGGTGCCGGTGATCTGCTGCGAGATCGTGAGCACCGACCGGACGTCGTCCAGACCTCCCCACGTGGCCCCGCATGCCTCCCCGCGGCGCAGACCGTGCAGCGCGATGAGTTCCCACATCGCGGACAGCCGGTCGTCGGCGGCCTCGGCCAGGAACACCCCGACCTCTTCGGCCTCCCACGGCTCGACTTCCGGCGCGGTGTACTCCGGGAGCTCGACCCCGATCGCCGGGTTGAATGGGATCATCCGCTGTCGGACCGCGTCGTTGAGCGCGGTCTTCAGCATGTCGTGGATGTCCTTCAGGGTGGCCGGGCCGACCGGCCGGGGCCGGGTCGCGGTGGTCTCCTCGATGCGGCGCAACGCCTGGTCGACGTGGTGGGAACGCAGCCCACCGAGCGGGATGTCACCGAGCCACGGCTTGAGATGGTTGACGAAGTCGCCGTAGCGGCGGCGGGTTCCCGGCCGCAGCGACCGCTTCCCGGCGAACCACTGGTCGAGGTACTCGCCGGTGGCCAGGTCGCCGATGTGCTGCTGACCGGCGCGGATCGCCGCCCACTTCCGGTCGCCGTCTTCCTCGGCTTCCTTGCGGGTCGCGCCCTTGAACCGGACCCGGTCCGTGCCGGCCAGGGCGACGAGTTCTTTCGGCACGCGGAACTCGCCGCTGTAGAACCCGTGGCCCCGCTTGGCGCTGTCGGGGCAGGTCCCGGCCGGGTACTTGGCCTTGGTCAGCGGATCGCGGCAACCGCAACGATGCTTGGCGGTGATCTTCACTGCTGCTCCCGGTCATCTGTTCGACCCCATATGCGTTCCGCCTCGCCCTCGCCTAGCGGTTCGCTCAACTCGGCGAGCCGGCGCATGTCCAGATCCGGGAAGCCGGCCGGCATCAGTGGCCACGGCAACCCGAGTTCACGGAACTGGTCGCGGACGTCGATCAGCTCATGTTCGATGTCGTCGATCTCGCGGTGGCTGGTGTTGGTAAGCCACTTGTCGACGGCGGCCGGGTTGTCGGTGTCGACCCGGAACTGGTGAAGCTCCGGGTCGGATGCGGCGAGCACGCCGTGAAACCGGTGGTGCTGCCACGTCCACTTAGCGACGAGGCGGGTGAGCTTGGCGTACAGGTCGCCGTGGGCCTCTCGCCGGCCGATCTCCGCCGTCATCTCATCGATCAGTTGTCTGGTGACCCGGCCGCGCAGCGCACGCAGACGGGCCGGGTCGTCTCCGGCATCGACCCGTTCCGAGACCAGCCGGTCTCGTTGCTCGCCGAGCGGACGACCCCACAGGACCCGCGACAGGTAAGCCACGACCAGGGGGCGTTCGCCGATGCGCCGGGCGGTGCGTTCCTCGGTCAGGCCGACGGTTACCAAGCCGACCAGGGCGTGCAGGTCGAAGTGGTCGGAGTTCTCGACGATTGCGCCGAGTCGCATGAGCCGGTCCCTGTCCTCCCACGCCCGCATGACTTCGGCGCTGCGCCGGGTCCACTCGTCGGGAGCCCTCTGCGCTGCCTGGACTCTGAGAGCTGCCTGCCCGGCGTACTTCTTGACCAGGTCTGAGCCGGGCATGATCCGGGCCCCGACCTGAACCCAGACATCCGGGTCGATCAGGTCCGGCAGCTTCACCGGCCGGGTACACGCGATCGAGAGGATGTCGGGCAGGAGCGCGAGTTCCTCTGCGCTGATCGCTTTCTCACCACGTTCGAGCGCTGCTACGCGGGAGTAGTCCCAGTTCAGGCCGTAGGAACGCGCGACCTTGGCGACGTCGTCTTGCCGGACGCCCTTCCGTGCCGTACGTACGCGGCGCACGCCCTCACCGACCACCGCACGCAGTGATCGTGAGTCGGTGTGATCCGGTGTCATGCGCCGGACGATACCGCACGCGTTGATGCAGACCCACCTACTTGACAGGGATCGGATCACGCCTGTTCACTCTGGTCACGTTGATGCAGGTTCATCAGCGTGAGACGAGGGATGGTGCTGTGGACGACACCGTGAGCGCGGACGAGCGGGAGCGCTGGCAGGAGTTCTTGGAGGTCAAGCGGGAGTTCCTGACCACAGAAGATCTGGCGCTCAAGCTGCGTAGGCCTGTCGGCACGATCAGGAACTGGCGGATGCGTGGCTACGGCCCGTGCGGCTTCAAGGCCGGGAACACCGTGCTGTACCGCCGTGAGGTCGTCGACGAGTGGATCGCCGAGCAGGAGAAGGCAGAGGCCGACCGGCGGGCGTCGGCGTGAGCAGCCCCTCGGAGCCGTACGGCCGCCACACCACCCGCAAGACGCGCCGCGGGCAGTGGACCGTGTCTCAGCTTCGGGCCCTGCCCGCGACGACCGACGTCGAGACCGCCGGGTCGATCTTGGGAATGGGCCTCTGGAAATCCCGGGCCCTGATCCGCGATGGCCAGTTCCCCGTACCGGTGATCCGCCACGGCTCCCGGTATGTCGTCCCGACCCGGCCGATCCTGGCCCTGCTGGACGTCGAGCCTGCAGATGTGGACGGGCGGGCCGCCAGATGATCTCCCGGAACGACGAACGCGGCCCCCTGGACAGAGACCGCGTTCGGACAGATCAGCACACGGGCGACGGCGCGGATCGCAATCACCGTACCCCGCGATGGGCCCCCGGGATCGTCGAGCGGGAGCGGGCCCGTGCCCGCCTCCGCCGGATGGCGGATGCTGCCGGACGTCCGTTGCGCACCCGACACGACGAGGCCGAGCACGCCGACCGGCGCCGCGCTGGTGAGCTTGCTCGGATCGCGCGGGTGGGCGAGTGAGTGTGAGCTCGATTCGCCGTGAGACATCCCCACAACACCCAGAACCCGACGAGAAGATCATCAACGCGGAGCGGATCGTGCTCGGCGGGATGATGTCCGGCGGGTCGGACATCGTGATGCTCGTCGCCGGCCGCCTGGACACGGACGACTTCTACCGGCCGGCACACCGCGCAGTCTTCGATGCGGTCTGCGGACTGTGGGCGTGCGACGGCCTGACTGATCAGCACGCGGTGTACTTCGAGCTGCATCGACGGTCCAAGGAAGAGGGCACGCACCCGGCGTTCGGCGTGACCACGAACTACCTCGACGAGTGCGTGGAGGCCGTACCGACACTGGGCAACATCGGCTGGTTCACCAACAAGGTTGCCGACGCCGGCCGTAGCCGCAGAACGGCGGAGACGCTGCGGACATCCGCCGGCCGCCTGGACGGCGGCGCCGGCCTCGACGAGGAGATGGCCAAGGTCCGGGTCGCCCTCGACGCAATCGAGAAGGGCCCGGCCGCCGGCATCTGGCCCGATCCGGTGCCACTGGCCGCCCGGCTGCCGGAGTTCCCAGTGTCGATCTTGCCGGGCACGCTCGGCCGGATCGTGGAGGCCGTAGCCCGATCGACGCAGACACCGTCCGACCTCGCCGCGTTCACGGCGCTGGCGACGCTGTCCGCGGCCACCCGCGGCCGGTGGGTGGTGACCGTCGATCCCGAGTGGATCGAACAGACCGCGCTCTACCTCGCCGCCCTGTCCGATTCCGGCACCCGCAAGAGCGCTGTCGTCCGGGAGGTCGGGCGGCCTCTCCTTGATGCTCAGAAGGCCACCAGGGACGCAGGCCGCGCCGCCTACCTCGAAGATGCCGCCGCCTATCGCATCCTGGAGAAGCAGGCCCTTGCCGCCGAGAACGCCGCGGCGAAACCGAACGCGACCGCCGACGACACGGCCCACGCCCGCGGCCTTGCTCGCGAGTTCGGCGAGGCTGTCCGCCCGGCGCAGTTCCGGTTCCTCGTGGACGACATCACCCCGGAGAAGCTCGCCGTTCTCATGGACGAACAGGGCGGACCGGCCGCCGTGCTCTCCGCCGAGRGCGGGCTGCTGGGGACGCTGGCCGGCCGCTACTCCGACGCCGTGAACGTCGACCTCGTGCTGAAGGCATTCAACGGCGAGTACTTCCAGGCCGACCGCATCTCGCGTGACCCGGTCGAGATCGAACACCCGTTCCTCGCGCTGGGTCTGATCGTCCAGCCGGACGTGATTGCCGAGGCGGTCCGGGTTCCCGAGTTCGTCAGCCGCGGGCTGCTGCCCCGGATGCTGTTCGCGCTGCCCCGGACGACCGTCGGGACCCGCCGGCTGGAGGCTCCGGCTATTCCGGCCGACGCCGCGAAAGCGTGGCGTACGTCCGTCGAGGCCCTCTTTGATCGCGCGCTTGCCGGGAACGGCGGTCAGGCCGATCTGCGTCTCACTGGCGATGCCCGCCGCGCGCTCGACGCCTTCCGTGACGAGCTGGAACCGAGGATGCACCCCGATCTCGGCGACCTGGCCCCGGTGATGGCGTGGGCATCCAAGCTGCCTGGCGCGCTGGTTCGCATCGCCGCGCTGTTCGCCCTGGCGAGTGATCCTGACGCGCGGATGGTGTCCGCCGAGGACGTGTCTGCCGCGGTCGGCCTGGCCCCGTACCTGATCGCGCACGCCTGCGCCGCGCTGGCGCTGGACCGTCAGCAGCGCGACGCCCGCCACGTCGCGGTACTGGCGTGGCTACGTCGCCGGACATCCCCACAACACCCAGAACCGGCAACCAACCAGGGTTCCGGGTGTTCTGGGGATGCCTTCTCGGCCCGTGAGGCGTGGCAGGCGCTACGCGGACGGGCGTGGGCGCAGACCGCCGCCGACGTACAGGCCGTGCTCGACGAGCTGACCGAGATGGGCTGGATCCGTCGCCGGCCGGACCCGCCGCGGAAGGGTGGCCGGCCGCCGTCCCCCACGTACGACATCCACCCGAAGTTCATCCACGGCAGTGCGGCGTGATCTCCGCCGACCTCCGCGCCGATTCCCTGGCCCGGGTCCAGGCGCAGATCGCCGCCGCCCGCCCTCGTGCCGCTTCCCGCCGCGCCGCCAACCAGACCAAGAGGGCCCGCCGCGCCGCCGGCGTCGACGCCCGCCATGCCGCCAAGCTCCGGCGGCTCGCAGACCAGAACCAGGAGAACCGATGACCAGCCCGACGAGGATCACGGTCTACCCGCGCCGCCGAAAGGCCGCAGCCGGAACGCTCAACGTCACCCGCATCGGCCGGTACGGCAACCCGTTCCTCGTCGACGAGCACGGCCAGGACAAGGCCGTTCGCCTCCACGCCGCGTGGCTCGTCGGCGCCGGACCGGACAGCTACCCCAACGGCAAGCGGAAGTTCCACCTGTCCCGGTCGTGGGTGCTCGCGAACCTGGCACCGGTCGCCACCGCGCCATACGTCGGGTGCACCTGTGACCCCGACGAGCCGTGCCACGCCGACACCTTGATCCGCCTCGCCACCAGGGAGGTGGCGTGAACACCACGGAGATGCCCGTGGTGTGCCGACGGTGCGGACGGGTCCTCCTCGACCCGCGGTCGGTCGCGCTGGGCCTTGGGCCCGGTTGCGCCACCGGGCTCCGCCCCGCCGACCTCGACACCCTCGCCGCCGCGGCGGCCCGTGCAACCGCACAGCTCCCGCTCGACTTCGCCGGCGACGAGGGATGACCGCCCCCCCGCCGGGCGCGCGGGCCGCCAGCGGGAGCCGGCGACACAGACCTTAAGAACGATCACCGATGACTGGAGTGCACCCCGTGAAGACCAAGTACCCGATCCGCGTCGAGCTGGACGCCGTTGCCCGCGAGCGGCTCGGCAAGCCCCTGAACGTCTGCACCGTCGACGACCTCGACCGGCTCGTCGACGAGCTCACTGCCGAGGCTCACAAGCTGTTCGCCGAGATCGACAAGCTCAAGGCGGACGCCGCCGGTGGCATCGCCGCAGCACTTCACGCAACCCCGCACGTCGCCATCACCGACGCGCAAGCCGTCGCGGAGGGYGAGATCGTCGACATGGACGGGTGGGGAGTCGTCGACTTCCACGGCAAGCCTCTCGACCGCGTCTCCCTGGCCTTGCACCGGGCGCTCGGAGAGGCATTCCCTCGAGCTGACACCGCCGGGGTGCCGACGGAGACCGTTCGCGAGACGTTCCCGGACTGGACTGCCGACGAGGCCAAGGTGCCGTTCTGGGGTAACCGTGGCGAATTGCTCGCCGCCTATCTGACCGGCGCGGTCGACACCGCCGAAGACGGCGAACCTGCCGGGTATCTGTTCGCCACTCCGCCGATCCCCGCGTTGGGAGATCGGCCGGTGTGGGTGCAGCCGAACGGTCGCGGCTTCACCGCGATGTTCCCCGAGGACTACTGACCCACCAATGCCGAGCGGCGCCGCGCTGGACCCGCGGCGCCGCCGCCGATCGAACCAATCAGGAGAGCATCATGGGCGAGAACAGCCTGATCGGCTGGACCGACCACACATTCAACCCGTGGGCCGGATGCTCCCGCATCTCACCCGGATGCCAGGACTGCTACGCAGACAACGACTGGGCCCGGCGCTGGCACCCCGACAAGCCGCTGTGGCGACGCCACGGCCAGCGGATGGTCATGTCCGACTCCACATGGCGCAACCCGGTCAAGTGGAACCGCGAGGCACAGCAGGCCAACCGGCCCGCGTTCACCTTCTGCGCATCCATGGCGGACGTGTTCGAAGACCACCCCGGCGTCGTCGACGCGCGTACGCGGCTCTGGGACCTCATCGACGCCACGCCATGGCTCCGCTGGCAGCTCCTCACCAAACGACCCGAGAACGTTGCGCGGATGGTGCCGTGGGCCGACCGGTGGCCTGACCACGTCCTACTCGGCACCAGCGTGGAGAACCAGCAGTACGCGGACACCCGGCTCCCCGTGCTGCGTTCCCTGCCGGTCGCGGTCCGGTTCCTGTCCTGCGAACCGCTGTTGGGCCCGGTCGAGCTGGATCTTGACGGCATCGGATGGGTGATCGTCGGCGGGAAGTCCGGCGGCCGGCCCCGGCCGTTCGACCTCGAGTGGGCGCGCAGCATCCGCGACCAGTGCGCGGCGGCCGGCATCCCGGTGTTCGTGAAGCAGATGGGCACCGCATGGGCCCGGGCCAACGGCCACCGCGGCAAGGGCATCAGCGACGGGCAGGAACCGGCGCTGTGGCCGGAGGACCTCCGCGTGCAGCAGATACCACCGGCCGTCCCGGCCGCTTCCGTCGACGCCCTGCTCTGACCATCCCGCCCGGCGCGGTCGTCACCGTGCCGGGCCAACTGAGAAGGAACCCCCATGGACGACATCCGCAGCCACCCCGACCACGACGGCCTCCGCGGCATCACCCGCATGCACCTCGGCAAGAACCCCGAGGACTGCACGCCCCTCGACCTGGCACAGGTGATCCTCAACATCAACTCCTACTGGGCCAGCGGCAACCCGTACCCCAAGCCGGAGGACTTCACCCCCGAAGTGCCGCTCGGTGACGTCCAGCTCGACGAGGACGGAACGCTGCGCGCCGTCGCCACCCGCGGCGGCCGGCTCACCTGGATCGCGCTGTTCAACGACGGCCAGCTCCTCTGGGAGAGCGACCTCGACGCCGCTCGCGACCTGGCGACCCGGCTCTCCGACCTGCTCGACACCACCGAGATGACCGCCCGCATCTGATCGTCCCGCCCGGCGCGGCCACCTCGACCGCGCCGGGCCCACCCCCAGGAAACCTGATGATCCATACGTCCACACCTGCCCCCACGTCACCCACTGTTCGTGCCTTCACCGGCGACCCTGGGATACGCAACGGCCAGACCGCAGGATGCGCCGGCTGCACCACACGCTGGCCGATCGGCGCCGGAGCGGTCGCCCACTGCCCGACCTGCCACCTCACGTTCGCCAGCGTCGGCGGATTCGACGCCCACCGCGCCGGCCCCACCACCCACCACCGGCGGTGCCTCGACGAGGCCGAACTCCGCGGCCTCGGCTACGCGCCGAACGACCTCGACCGCTGGCGGGTTCCGATCGACCCGGACGCCGCCGCCCGCCTCGCCGAGAGGACGACGGGGTGAGCGTCAAGGACACGATCGCCTACGACGTGCTCCCGGTCGGCGTCGACCAGGACACCGCAGCCCGCGCCGTCGCCACCGTCCGCCGGGTGGTCCCCGACCCCGACGAGCAGGCCGACGTCCTTGCTGCCCTCGGCCTCGACCACCTGGCCACCACGGAAGCCCCGTGACAGCCCTGGAACGACACCGCGCCCACGCAGGCCGCTGGCCTCCCGACCCGGCAGTGACCCCGCGCACCGCCGCCGCCTGGGCAGCCGTGGCCGCTGTGCTCGCCGACGGGCAGGCACACCGGTGGGACCAGGTCGAACTCGCCGCACGCCTGGCAGGCGGACTGAAAGTCACCTCGGCGCGGCGGATCCTGTCAGACGCGAGCCGCGCCGGCGCACTCACCTGGTGGGGCGGCATACCCACCCGCGACCGGTGGGTGCAAGCCGGAAACTGGCCCGACCAACGCGCCCGACGCGGCAGACCCGCACCGCACGTCGTCGAGGGCGTGGTGCTCGCACGCCGCGACGCATAACCGGCTCGCCGCATCAACCCACTTGCGTCACCGGCACACCGTAGAAGGTGAAACACCCGCGATCATGAACGGCACCATGATCCCCGAACGGCGCCGAGCCGGTCCCGTCCCGCACCTGCTCCGCCAGACCCCACCCCACGTGAAGCTCGACGAGGGCCTGGCCGTGCTCCGCCTCGTCGCCGCCGGCTCATCGATCCGCGCCGCGGCCGGCACACTCAGCCTGTCCGTGACGACCGCATGGCGCCGCTACTGGTGGATGCTCGCCTGGACCTTGCCGGACAGCGAGGGCCTGCCGCGCGGCCCGTTCCCGCCGCAGCGCGGAACCCGGCGGTGCCCATCTGGCCGGCCCTACCTGCCGACATGGCCCATCGACAACCCGGCGGTCCGCCGGCCCATCCGCCGCATCCACGGTGACATCCCGGTCTGCGCGCGGGACGTCCTGATCACCACCGGGGGGATCGGGCGGCGGCTCGGTGTGAGCCGGGAGCGTGCCCGGCAGCTCTCCCACCAGCCCGGATTCCCCGCCCCCGAAGCGTGGGAGGGCCGCACCCGCTACTGGGCAGCGTGCGACGTCGAGACGTGGATCTCCCGGCATCGGCCGCACCTGGCCGACCACTGACCCCACGGGCGAGGGGCGGGCCGTCGGGCGGGCGTTCGGACCTCAACGCGCGTGCGCGCCCGAGACCTATGGAACCGTTCCCATCGATACCCACCCAAGTGGTGGCGGAAAGAGAGCATGTCGGATGCCGAGAGTGAGATGGGCGGTGCCGTGCAGGGCGCACCGCACGGACGGCTCACCGTGCCGGGCGTATGCGATCCGCGGCGGCCGGGTCTGCCGGGCCCACGGCGGCGCGTCCCCGAACGCCCGGCAGGTCGCGAACACGCGGATGATCCTCGACGACTTCCACCGAGCGTTCGACCGCGAGGCGAAGACGCTCGGCGAGCGTAAGACCGCATGGCGGGTGAACCGGATCATCGAAGCGGCCCGGCATCTGGAGATGGACCCGGTCGAGGTCGCCCGGTCGCCCGTGCTCGTCGGTTTCGCCGAGGGCTGGGGCAAGTACTCGCCGCCGCCGGCGCCGGAACGACGTGACGACCACCGATTCCGCGTACACCGGCCCGGCTACGCAATGGCGGAGGCGATCCCGGGGGTGGTGATGCGGGCACCGGCGCGCGGCCACCATGAGCCGTACTGCGCCGGGTGGCCGCGGCCGGGTGGCCGGATGTGCATCGAGGAACTCCGGGTGGTCTTCGACGACCTGGGTCGTCAACTCGGCCGGGTCCGCTGACCGTGCCCACCGCGTCACCGCCCCACCGCCGGACCGGCCCAACGCCGGCCCCGCCGGGCGGCCACCCACCCACCTCAACGTAATGTCATTGACACGTAGAGTAGTCGTAAGTCTTGGGTTCCGGCCGGAAGCCCGGCGGACACAGCTCTGCGTTGCGCGCGCCATGCTTGGCGCACGGCCCGTGATCAGAAAGAGGTGGGTAGTGAGCGGTCCCCGTGCGCCGCGTGACCTCGACGGCGACGGGCGGAGCCTGTGGGGGCGGATCACCAGCTGGCTCGACGAGCGGAATCTGATCCTCGACCCGCACGAGGAGCTGTTGGTGGTCGAGATGTGCCGGACGGCGGATCGTCTTGCGGCGCTGCGCCGCACCCTGGCTGCCGTCAGGTCACCGACCAACCCGGACTGGACCCGTCTCGCCAGCGAGGAGCGACAGCAGCGTCTGACCTACGGCCTCCTAGTGTCCGCGCTGGGATTGCCGTCCGGTGCCGTTGACGATGCCCCGCCGGACGATGTCCCGCCGGCTGTGGCCGGCGCGGGGAGGGCTGCCGAGAGGACACCGCGGTCACGTCGGGAGCAGAAGGCCGCGGCGACCAGGCGGGCTGACGCCGACCGGTGGGGGATGGTCCTGCTGTGGCGTAGACCGGCCGTCGACGAGCTGTTCGTCCAACTGCGGCGGCGTGTGGGCGAGCTGCGTGTCACCCGCTTCGCCGCCTTGCCGGTCAACGAGCGTGCTGTAGCCGACCCGGATGCGGTCGCCCGGGGGCGGCGGATGGGCGAGCTGGTCACGCAGCTGCGCCAACTCGGCCCCCTGCCGCCGCAGGCGGAGCTTGTCGAGCACCGGCGGCCGCGAACCCGACCGGATGATCCGGCTGGTGCTATGCCTGCCGCGGAGTGGCGGCCGACCGGAGTGGCTCGTGACTCAGGTACCGACCGGCGTTCCCTGCTGGGCTCGGCGCCGGTGCACGGACCGGAGGACGATCACGCCCTGGTGCGGCGCGGCGAGACACCGCCGGCTTGATCTCCCCGCACGCCCGGGCGGGACAAACCACCCCCAACCCCATCAGCCCGCCGGCACGGTTCGGCGGACTGCGGCCGTTCCAGGGGCCATAGACGGCACCCTGAGATGGACGCAGAGAGCCGTTCGGATACCGGCCGGGGGTGGTGCCCGGATCGGGGGTTTGACCGGCCCGTCCCGGGCAGGAAGTGAGTTGGGGTGCCGGCTGGGCCTACTGCAAGGGGATGCCGGCATGGCCGGCGGCATCCCACTCGGCCGCCGGCCCCACTCTGCCCAACTCGGGACCGGCGGTCTGGAGACGTTGCCCCCGGCGCTGCTGGCGTCACCTCGGTGCCGGGGGTGGCCCTCCGTCCGGGGCGGAGCTGGCGATCATCCGCACACCCGGGCGGGACCATCGGCCCGCTGACACCACCGGCGGGCCGTGGCCGTTCCGGGGGCCGAGGACGAGCCGCTCAGAGCCACGGAGAGCGCCGATCCTGGCCGGCTGGTGGGTGGGCTCTGGGTCTGCGGCCCGCATCCCCCCGAGAGATGCGGGCCGCACGATCGTCACGTGATCGTCCGTGCCGCCGGCTCGGCCTCGAGGTGGGTCCACGCGAACAGGAGCCCTACCCCGCCGCGGGTGTCCACTCGCGCGAGCCGGGCGTCGGCCGGCACCCGCTCGAGGAACACGGCGAGCAGGTCGTCACGGCCGAGTCCCGCGGGAAGCGTGAGGTCCAGGCCGTCACGGTTCCAACGCGCCTCGACGCCGGTCATCGCCGGCCGCCCGCCGGCTACCCGCGCGGGCAGATCCGGGCCATCTGCCATCACCCCTGCCCTGGCAGCTCAGACCGGGCCCGGCCTCCCTGCGAGTGGCTCCGCACCGGCCGGCGAGGCCGGTGAACCGGCACTTGCGCGGCGAGGACGACGGCGCGGCGGGCCTCGCGGACGAGTCCGCCGAGCTCGTCGGCCAGGCCCTCGGGCAGCTTGGATGCGGTCGCGGCCAGGAATGCCCGGAAGTACGGCACGAGCAGCAGGAAGGCGCGGCGGGTCGACCAGTAGGCGCGGATGTCCGGCGCCCGCCGGGCACCGGCGAGCACGTACGACAGGCTGATCACCTTGTCGGCGGCGAGTACGGCCGCGATGTCCGGGCGGAGCTGGGCCAGGCGGCGGGTGGCGCCGTCCGGGTCGTGCCGGTACTGCTCCATGGCGATGTGCTCACCGTGGATCAGCCACAGGCCGACCAGAGTCTCGGCGCCGCAGCGGTCGCCGACCTCGGCGCCGAACTGGTCAGGCCCGGTGTAGTCGGGGACGTCGTGCAGCAGGACGGCGGCGACGAGCGCGGGTGGTGCGTCGGGTAGGTGCTTGCCGAGCAGGGCCGCGACGCGGACCGCGTGTGCGAGTGCGGGCGCCCCGTCGGGTCAGCCCCCCGACCGGCCCGACTGCTGGCGATGATGGGCCGGTGACGTCCGGCGACAACGACATGGATCGTCCTTGGGATGAGGATGCGCTCTGTGTGGTCTGCCCTGCCCTGGTGCACGACCGGGGCCGGTTCGACATCGTGGCCGGGCCGGGCCCGGCCAGCCGGTACGACACCAGCCGCGGGTATCGGCGGGATGCGGTGAGCGGGGTGCCGGTCTGCGTCCACCCGCACAAGATCGGGTTCCCGCCGGGCCGGTATGCCTCCGCGGGACAACGCTGGCCCGCGGAGGCCGATCTGGGGCCGCCCCCGGGCCCGATGCCGGACGATCCGGGGGCGCTCGCCGCGTGGATGACGGCGCTCGTCCGGCATGCGGGCGCGGGTGAGCTGGACGCGGTGCTCGCCGAGGCGGAGCGGGCCGCGTCGGAACGGTTCCCGCCGGATGCCGTGGTGGACGCGCTGCGGGTGGCGCTGTCGGCGGTTTAGCGGAAGGTGAAGAAGTGGCTGCGGCCGCCGTGGCCGATGCCGATCGACTCGTAGTGCTCGAGCAGGATGCCCAGCCGGCGGCGGGTCTCGGCCTGGCCGATCCAGTAGCGGCGCGGCAGCTCACCCCAGCCCGCGGCCCGGTACACCTGGTCGGTGTAGCCGTCCTCCTCGTAGGTGAACCGCTCGTTGTCCGTGGAGTGGATGAAGGAGACCGTGAGGTCGGCCTGGATGCGGCTCAGGATGGTGAACTGCGCGGTGAGGGCGTGGACCATCTCGTCGACCGGCGCGGACACCTCGAGCTCGGCGGCCCGCTCGTCGCCGGTGGCCGCGAACACCGCGGCTTTCATGGCCATCACGCGGAGCGCCTCGACGAACAACCGGGGCCCGTCCTCGTCGAGGTCCCACTCCGAGATGATCGGGTAGCCGGTGAACGTCGCCCAGCACTCCGGGTACTTCAGGGTGCTCGTGCGGAGCCGGGGGAACAGCGGGTGCATCTCGATGGCGTCCAGCAACGCGGCGGCCTGCGGGCCGATGGCGTACGGAATCGGCCGGTCGGCGGCGGCCGGCTGCGGGTCGGGCTGGTGCTTGGTCATGGTCGCGGTGGCGTGCCTGGCGGTGTTGTGGTTCACGGGAGCCTCCCGGCGCTGTGATGGGGGACGGCGGGGCGGGGACGGCTCAGTGGTTCCGTTCCCGCCCCGCCTCGGGCCGCGGACCGTCCTAGCGGCGAGCGGGGACGATCGGCGTGCCCGTGTGCGGCGGGTCCGGCCTACAGACCCGAGCGACGGACGCGCCGTCGCTCTCCTCCGGGTCTGCGAGGGTGGCCGGTCTGTGCCCCGCCGCGCACGACCCATGACACACTCCGCATCAGAGACGCAACAGGCCGCAACTATTGTTACGGCCGTAACGGCTGCGCTTACGGGGGCAGACGGTGGGAGTTCCGATGCACTCTGACGAGGACGCGGCGCGCCGCCGGCTCGCTCGCCGGCTCGAGGAGCTGATGAGCCGGCACGGGTACAGCCGTCAGAGCCTCGCTGATGCGACCGGGTTCAAACGGCCGCAGGTCAGCGGGGCCATCGCCGGCAGAATCGTCCCGTCCCCGAACCTGATCAAAGCGTTGGATCGGGAGTTGCGCGCTGGCGGCGAGCTGATCAGCCTGTGGAAGGACGCCAAGCTCGAGGAGCTCCGGAAGGAGCTCGACACGGAGCTGCCCGGCCCGCGGGCGCGGAGAGGGGTCGAGACGGACCGGCGAGAGGTAGTGGAGCTCGGCGCCCTGGCGGTCGCCGCGGGGCTCGCAGGTGAGGTGTCACGGCGGATCGCCGGCGGCGACCCGGACCCGCTCACCCTCGACGAGCTCGACGAGCGGCTCGACCAGATCGGCGCGGCGTACACCACCACCCCGCACGCGGTGCTCACCCCGCTGATCGTGGGTGGCTGGCGGGATGTGGAACGGCTCCTCGACGGCCGGCTGTCCAGCCGGGTCCGGGGCCGGCTCACCCTGGTCGCCGGCCTGTACGCGTTCTACGGCGGCCGGCTCGCGTTCAACGTCGGAGACGACGCTGCCGCGCGCCGGTTCGCGTCGCTCGCCGAGCTGTACGCCCGCGACGTCGGCGACCCGCTGCTGACCGGCTCCGTAGCGACCCTGCAAACGTCAATCGCCTACTACACCGGCCGGCACACCGCGGCGGCCGACATCGCAGCCCAGGCCCGGATCGGCGCCCACCCGTACCTGCGGGCCCGGCTCGCCGCCTACGAGGCCCGTGCCCGCGCTGCGGCCGGCCAGCACGACCAGGCCCGGCAGGCGCTCCGGGATATGCAGGACGCGGTGTGGCTCGGCGAGCCGCAGCCCGGAACGGAGCCGTTCGGCGAGGAGCTGACGCACACCTTCGTCGCGGTCGTCTCCGGGCGGCTCGGTGACGGTGAGACGGCGGAGCCGCATGCCCGTCGGGCGCTGACGATCCTGGAGGCGGCCGGCGGCGGCTACGAGGACATCGGCGGGACGTACAACGCGCTCGCGCAAGCGCTGCTACGCCGATCGCAGCCGGATCCGGAGCAGGCCGCAGACGCGGCGTCGCGGGCGCTGGCCGCCCTCGAGGGCCGGCCGACGCGGACCGTTATCCAACGTTCGGGGCAGATCTGGCAGGAGCTGGGCGCACGCTGGGAGGGTCAGCGGGCCGTCGTCGAGCTCGGCGAGCGGTTGCAGGCCCATCGGCGGGCACTACCGGCAGGGAGTAGCGCATGACCCTCGACTTCGGCCAGCCGGACGCGCAGGGCGTTCCGACCGTGCTCACGCCGCGGCTGGTGCTGCGCGGCTGGCGGCCGGATGACGTCCCCACGTATCTGGAGATCGTGACAGCGCAAGGGATGGCCGACCACACCCCCCAGCCGAAGACCGAGGCCGCAGCCTGGTCGCAGACCGCATTTCAGATCGGTCACTGGGCGCTTCGCGGGTATGGCATGTGGGCGGTCGAGGACCGGGTGAGCGGGCAGCTTCTCGGCCGGGCTGGCCTATATGAGGCGCTGGGCTGGCCGGGCTGCGAGGTGGCGTGGACGATCCGCCGGGACCGGTGGGGGCAGGGGCTGGCAACCGAGGCAGGGGCCGCCGCGGTCGAGTTCGCGTTCGACGTCGCCGGCAAGGACGACCTGATCTCGATCATGACAGCGGGGAACGTTGGTTCGATCCGGGTGGCGACCCGGCTCGGGCTGCGTCGGGATCGGGCGGAGATGTTGCAGGGCGCCGAGTACGAGGTCTACGCCACCGACCGGAAGTCCTGGGAGGCCGCTCGCGCCGCGTGACAGCCGGACATGGAACGGGGCCGGCGGATTGGGTGGTTCAGCGCCCGCCGGCCCCTGCACATTCCAACCCCACAGAGGGATCGGCACACCCTATCGGCCGTGCCTACGCCGGCCGCGGGCCCTCGTAGTAGCGCGACCTCAGGTCGGACAGGTGCGACCGGTGAATCCGGGCCTGGGTGATCTCACCCGGCGCGGTCGCCCGGGCGTGAACCATCGGGTCGTTCTTCGTGTACTCCCTGCCGCATGCTTCGCAGTGTGTCCGGGACGACGGTGCCTCGTAGCTGCCGGCTGCCGCGCGGCGGATGGCGTTTCGCAGACCCATCGGGGCCTCCTCGGGATAGGCGGGGCCAGGCCGGTCGGTGAGGGCCCGGCGGGGCGGGGGCGGCCGGGTGCCCTCTACCGCCGCTACTTCGCAGGTCAGGGCCGCTACCGGCCCCGCTACGGCGGTAGAGGGGGCCCGCTACATGGCCGGGTCTGGACCGGTGGTGGTAGACGCCGCCGCGGTGCCGACCGGGGTAGGGCGGGGGGTCTCTACCGGTCGCGCGGCGAGCACGTCGGGTGGGATCGCGCCCTCGACGTCGGACCGGTACCAGCCCGCCCGGTTCTCGCCGTCGATCTTCACTTGTTTGCGGGTGCGGTTCACGCCGGCCGCCTCGAGCTCGTCGGCCAGGCGGGTGCCGTCCCAGTCGCCGTAGGTGTCCTCGTCGAGGTTGCGGAGCTCGACGAGGAGTTCTTCGGTCCAGATCCGTGCCCGTTGACCGAAGGCCTCGAGAACGTCGCCGATGACGGCCGGGATGACGTAGCCGGCGCCGGCCGCCGCGGCGCCGATGTCTCCGCATGCCTGCCCGGTGAGGGTGCCTTCGGCCAGGCGCAGCGCGCGGCCACGGGCGCAGATGACTTCGAACGCGGGGTTGTCCAACAGGTCGGCTTTGACCGTGACGAACGACGCCGGGCCGGTGACCAGCACCCCGACACCCTTGTGCTCTTCGGACAGGACGGAGGCATCGGCGCCGGCCGCGGCCTTACCAGCGCCGAGCACCATGTCCGACGACGTCCGGTCCGTGACCTGCGTGGCGTACCGGTAGGTGACGATCTCGCGGAGCTTGGTCGGGACGCTCTTCGCGTCCGGGCGCTGGCTCGCGTACACCGGCATGATCCCGGCGGCCGGACCACGCCGCGCGATCCGGGCGAGCTTGCCGATGATCCGCGCCCGGTCCTTCTCTTCCTCCGTGGCCTCGAAGTACTCCTGTAGCTCGTCGATCACCAGCGGGATCAGCGGCAGATTGTGGCGCCGCATGATCTCCGGGGTGAGCTTGCCTTCGGGGCAGACCGCGGCCGGCAGCGTGGCCAGGAACGCGAACCGTCGGGACATCTCGCTGATCAGCTCGTCGAGCATGTGTTCGAACGCGGCCAGGTCGTCAGGGTCGGCACCGGAGACGTAGCGGTGCGCGACACCGGCCATGGCCCGGAAGTCCGCACCGCCCTTGCCGTCCGCCAACCACAGCTGACACCAGGGGTCGAGCACGGCCGCGGCGACGAGCAGCCGCATCGAGAACGTCTTCCCGCGCCGCGGTAGCCCGCCGAAGAACGCGGACTGCCAGAGCAGGGCGACCTCGACGCGGTTGCCGCGGGCGTCCTGGCCGAACGGCACTGCCCGCCAGAAGTCGAACCGCTCGACGTCGATCAACAGGGACGGTGTCGGCGGGCCGAGGTACGGATCGTCGTCTGCGACCCACAGCGATAGCCGCCGGCCGTGCCCACCCTCGTGCGCGCGGACGCGGCGCATGAGCAGTTGGATCTCGTCGACGCCGAGCTCGGCGGCGATGACGGGTAGGCGTTCGATGGCGTGCGCCGCTGTCTTCCCGCCGCCGCGCGGCAGGTCGAGGACGGTCTCCCAGCCGCGGCCGAGGCGGTCGCGCACGATCGGCGCGCACAGCACCAGCCCGGTACTCGGCTTGAGGAGGCCCGCGGCCCGGAACGCGCCGTTGAGATGGTCGGGTGCCAGGTCCACGCGGGTGTCCGGTTCGATCGCCAGCGACCCGCCTGGCCCCGCCGCGGGCCGCCGCCGTCCGGCCACACCAGCCGCGGTCACCGCGACCGCACCCGACAGCGCGGGTACCCACTCGCCCACGGCGAGAGCACCCACCAGCTCGGCGACCACCCCGCCGCCGGCCGCCCCGCTGGTGATGACCCACCGGGCCTTACGGTGATCGCGGATCACGAAAATTTCTTTCCCGAGTCGGCCGTCGTCGCCGCGGAGCTCGGTGGCGATGTCCTCGGCGCGCACCCACGACCACCAGAACCGCCCCGCCCGCCACGACCCGCGCAGTACCGACATCGGCGCCCGCCAGGCGGACCGGGCCGCGGCCCGCCCGGCGAGCTTGCCAACGTGCCGGGTGGTGGCGCGGCGCACCGCCCGATCCGTCGCCCACGCGGGCAGTCGGATCGGGTCGACCAGCGACCCGCTCGGCACCACGACCGCGGCGGGAGCCGGCGCTGGTTCCACCAGCTCGGGAGCCGGCCGCGGAACCCACGGCCCCGCGACGACCTCACCCACGGCGCGCTCCAACTGCTCGGTCACCGGGCACCACCGTCCGGGAACACCACGACCGACGCCGCCAACGGCCGCACACCGGCCGCCGCCGACACGGCCGCCTCGACCCGCTCGGCGCCGTCCACGACCCGGCATGCCGCCAGGCCGGCAACCTCGACGAGCAGGCACACGAGCAGGCCGGCGGCGCGCAGCATGAGCACGACGACCGCCAGGGCCACGAGCAGGCCGGCGCACCACAGCGGGAGGGACCGCAGGTCCGCACGGATGCCGTTCATGCCGCCACCGACTTCCGTAGGTCCGCCAGGTAGCGCCGCGCCGTCGCCGGTGCCAGACCGGCGGCCGGTGCCAGGTCCGCGGCCAACTGCCGCTCCGACCGTGGGTCATCGGCGGGCAGATTCGCGACGAGTTCGGCCAGGGCGAGCCGGCCGGAGCCACGGGGGGTGGCTCCGGAGCCACCCTCGTCCGGCCCCGGTGCCAGCTCGGCGGCCGGCGGGGGTGCCTTTACCGGCGCTGCGGGTGGCGCTGGGGCCGGCACGGGTGCCACCTCGACCACTTCGGCACCGCCGGGGGCGGGCCCCGCCGCGATGGCGGGCCCCTCCTCCTCGAGGTGCTCGACTGCCTTTCCTCCGCGGGTGGCCTTGAGCGCGGCGACGAGCGCGAACGCCATCACCGGCCACACCGCCATCACCGGCCGCCAGGCCCCGGGCTCGCCGGCGAGCCGGCCGGCGGTGTCGCGGTCGACCAGTGCTGCGGCGAGGTTCACCGCGCCGGAGAACAGCACCGCGGCGACGAGCACGAGCACCGGCGTCTTCACCCCGATGCCGGTCCGCCGCCGGGCCAGGATCTCCAGAATCGCCGCGACCGCCATGCATTCGCCGGTGCTGGCGATCAGTAGTGCCGCCCAGTCGGGTTGGCCGGCCCACCTGGCGATCTCGACGATGTGCCAGAACGCGATCACGAATACGGCGGCGCCGAGCGCGAACGGCAGGGCCGCGGCCAGGAGCCGCTCCAACTTCCCGGCCGGCTTCACGTGGCATCACGCCGCGCCGCGCGTAGCCCCGCGGACAGTTCGATGACGACGCCGGCCGCCGCCGCGGCACCAGCCCGGTACTCCGCGCTGCGTCCGTCCAGCCCCGCCAACGCCCGGCGGATCACGTCGTGGTTGTGCGTTTCGAGGAACACCGCGAACGTCTCGCAGGTGTCCGCGGCACCATCGGMGAACTCGTCGCGCGGATCGTCGACGAGGGTCGTCATCGCCGCGCTCGACCGCTCCACCACCCGCTGCGCCACCGCGTTCACAGGGACCGTCCAAGGTCGAGGTCGGCCAGCAGGGCGTAGGCCACGGCCTGCTCGTAGTCGGTGCGTGCGTAGTCCCGGACCGCCCGGTCGAGCCGGCGCACCACCGGCAGCAGCTCGACTGCGGCCATGTCGGTGAGCATGTCCGGCTCACTGCGGGAGTCGTCGACGGTGACCGCCATCGCGGCCAGGTTCGACAGGATCCGCGCCATCTCGAATCGCTCGGCGATCCCGAAGTCGTTCACGCTCACCGGGCACCGCCCGTCGGGGTCTCTGCGGCCAGCTGGGTGCGGCGCGCGCGGCCGGCGCGGATGTGGGCGATCAGGCCGCGTAGCGCCACCGCGGCGAGCAGCGCGTTGCCCTCCTCGAGGGCGTCGACGAGGATCTCGGCGTGGATCGCCGCGTACGTCGCCATCGTCCGGTCCGCGGCGTCGAGGGTGTCGCGTCGGGCGAACAGGCGGGCCGCGTGGTCCGTCTCTCCGGCGTCCGGCTCGAGGTCGGCCAGCGGGATCATCCGGCCGGGGTTCACGCGGCCACCGCCAGGCCCTCGACGCCGTCCACCTCGACGGCGGGGGCCATGGTGACGCGCAGCGTCGGCGCGATCGGCTTCATCGGGACCTCACCGAGGCCGGCACGGGCGTAGGCCGCGCGGATCGCGTCCAGGTCGGGGGTCGTCCGGGCGGACTCGACGCGCTCGACGAGCGCCCGGCCGTAGGTGCCGGCGGGGATGTGGTCGAGCAGCTTCCGTGCCCGGCGCTTGCCACGCTCGGCGGTGCGGGCCTGCTCGGCGGCCTCGTCGTACTCGGCGGCGGCCGCTTCGATGGTCTCGACCGGCGGCATGTCGGCGGCGGCGAGCAGGGCCGGGCCGGCCGGGATGACCTCGACGGCCGGGGCGGGGGTGAGGCAGTCGCAGCGGGCCGCGGACATGCCCGGGAAGCCGACGGCCGCGGTGCAGCCGAGCGCGTCGTGGTCGGCGGGGCCGTGGCCGCAGCAGGACGCCGCCGGGGCCGCCGCGGGGAGGGCGGGGGCCCCGGTCGGGGTGGTGGTCTCGCCGGCGACGGCCTCGAGGCGGTCCAGGACACGGACGGCGGCGACGAGCGCCAGGCGCCGGGCCGTGTGGGCGAACCGCTCGCGGAGCGGGGTGGTCGTGGGAACGTAGAACACGCGGGTCTCCTGTGCACTCAGGTGGTCCGTAGGCCCCGGCCGGTGCTCGCAACACCGGTTCGGGGCCGCTCTGCCTTACAGAGCCATACGATAGCGGATAGCGGGTATCTGGTACACCCATATTGAACAACGGGCACCCATGAGATAGCGGGTAGCGGATATCCGCGATCGGCTAGGCTCTGAGCATGCAGATACACCCGACGCTCGACCAGATCCGCGCCCTGCCCGCCGCCGAGCGCCTGGCCGTCATCGCTGAACTCGCCCAGCGCGTTGAGGATGCGCGTCCGCTCCGGGATGGGGCCATCCGCGAGCTCCGTGCCGCAGGCGGGCACACCGTCGACCAGCTCGCCGCTGCCGCCCACGTCTCGACGGCAACCGTGAAGATCGTGCTCCGACAGTCGTAGTGGTCCGCAACCGAGGAAGGAGAATCGCGGGTGCACAAGATCACGACTATTGATCAGATAGCCATCGGCGACGTGTTCGCAGTCCTGCCTGACGGCGTCTTCGTCGACGGCCAGACCGTCCCGGCCGTCGAGCTGAGTGACGCGCTCGCGCCCGGCAGCGGCCACGACCTCGCTTTCCACCGGAAGGTCTGCGCCAACCCCCCAGAGATCACCGGGAAGCGTCGCCGCAAGGTGACCGTGATCGTCCGCGAGGATGACGGCGGCGGCGCGGTGCCGGCCGGCTTCCTGTGGCAGATGCACACGGATGCGGACCAGCCGATTCTGATCATCGGCCACACCGGCGACACGGCCGCGCGGATCACCGGCGATCCCGAACTACTGCGCACCGCCCACCGAATGGCCGATCCGCTCGAGATGTGGCCGGGAGACCCGTTCCCCCGCGCCGAGTAGAAGACCACCACCCGCACACGAAGCGGGCCGGCCGGGTGCTACCAACACCCGAACCGGCCCTTGATCGATCACCCTTGCGTAAGAAGGGCCATCAACCCGTGTCCCATCATGCCCGCGGCAGCCTGCCCGGGGACGACCAGAACGGCGACCAGGCACCCCCGGTAACCCGGTGGGATGTCGAGCGCGCCGTCATGGCGTCCGACCTCCCAGCGAACGCCCGCCTTGTCGCCCTCGTGCTCTGCGCCGCCACCGCCCGCKGCACCGCGGTCGTCCCGCCGGAGTTCTCCCCATCGCTCGACCGGCTCGCCAGCAGAACCGGCCTCGGCCGCGCCACCGTCGCCCGGGAACTCAACCGTCTGGAGGCGGACGGGTGGGCGATCCGGCACCGGGCCAGCGGTGTCCGCACCTGGTACACGCTCGCCGTGCCGACCAGTCCCGCAGCGGGACGGGTCCCGGAACGGGACGGGTACCAGTCTCACGACGGGACGGGTACCCGTCCCGCTGCGGGACCCAATCAGAAGTGTTCTTCAGAAGGTTCTTCAGCAGCAGCGGCGGAGCTCTCCGACGAGGACCACGGCGACGCCCTCGACGAGCACGAACCCGGCACCGAGCAGACCAGCCACGGCCAGGCCCCGGCCGTCGAGGTCGACCCGCACGGCGACGTGGTCCAGGCCCTCACCGGCGACGGTGGCATCCCCGCGTCGTGGGCTGCCGACATCTGGGCCGCCCTCGACCGCGGCTGCACCGTCGGGCAGATCGGCGACGCCTACCGGGCGCCGATCACCGGCACGGTGTCCAGCCCGGCCGCGATCCGCCGGACCCGCATCCGCGACCTGGCACCCGAACCTGCCCGGCCGGTCGCACCGACCGTCTACGTGCCGCCGAACGTGCGTTCGATGTGCCAGCACGGCAAAGCCGGGCCCTGCCCCGTCTGCGAACGCCTCGAGGCCGGCCCGGCGGCGGACGACGTGGACGACGTCCAGGCCCCCGCCAGACCGGACCCCCGCCAGGCGGCCGTGGTGCTGTCCGCGGCCACCCTGGACACCCTGACCGCGGTCCGCGGCCGGCTACCCCGCAAGCCGGGCCCACGGCGGCGGCGCCGATGACCACCACAGGGTCACCGGTGGCGGGGAATGGCTCGCTACGCTGCCTTCCTCACACGGGGGGACACATGAGGACACACGGCGTCTTTGGCGTGCTCGCGCTCGTCGCGCTCACGCTCACCGCAGGCTGCGGCAGCAGAGTCGACCAGCCAGATCAGCCAAGCCGGCCGGCCGAGCAGGCACCCGACCCTGACCAGTTCATCCGCGACACCCGCCGGCTCGGCTACACCGGCACCAACCTTGAGGCACTCGCCATGGGCCGAACCCTCTGCGACCTACTAGGCGACCTGCTCGACGGATCCACTTTCGACTGGCAGGCCACGGCCGAGATGCTTGCCGACGAGACCGGTGACCCACCCTCACACCACATGGCGCTGTTCACCACCGCTACGGAGAACCTCTGCCCCGCCGCCGACGAAACGCGGCCCTGACCAGTGATGCCGTCAACGACCGGCCGCAGGTCACGGACTGTCACCCCGTCGCGGGTTTGTCTGGTGCGGGCACTGGTGCGGACATGGTGAGGACACCCGCCCCACTTTCAGCCCCTCGACCACCATCGTCCGCACCCGTCCGCGACTCGAAACCCCTTGCATTGCAGGCACTTCCGCCTACTCGCACTCTCGCCCATCCGGTTGCCGGTGGGGTTCAAATCCCCGAGCCTCCGCCCCTCGCGGTCGGGCCCGTCCAGCACGGACGGGCCTCTGACCAGGTACTTCTTTCCACTCTCTGAAATCCCGGTGCCCGCGCTTCCGCTGGTGCCCACAGGGTGCCCACGTGGCGCAGGGCGGGGGATTGCCGCGGCCACTGTCTCCGCCGCCTGCTGCCCCGCCGAGCGCAGCAGATGGACGTACAGGTTCGCGGTGATCGACGACGACGAGTGACCGAGCCGCTTGGAGACCAGGGCCAGGTCCACCCCGGCCGCAAGCTGGATCGACGCCGACGAGTGCCGCAGGTCGTGCAGCCACCGCGGGGACAATGCGGGGACAACAGGTCCCGGCCGAGCTCGGCCCCGACCTCGACGTCGACCGGCAGCGGCTCGGCCAGGTGCAGCCGCGCGCGGGTGCCGCGCATCTGCTCGACCGAGACCACCTGAACCTGCCCCCGGGGCTGTCGTCACCTCCTCTGAGTAGGCCTTCCGCAGGTGACACGACAGCAGGCGACAGGACACACAGGACACACAGGACAGGCGACACCAGCCGCGACCGCGCGGCCGTTTTAGCCCGGCCCGGCGGCAAGCTGCCCGCCCCGGGTTTACCCGGCTGGAGACAGGGCAGGGGGCGAGCTGGGTGCTGCCTGGCCACTCCCGGAGTTGGCGACTGTGTGGCCGGGAGCGCCCGCCTCGACCGCCGGCCCCGCTGCCCCACCCCGGGACCGGCGGCCTAGCGCGGGAAGCGGCGGGCGGGGCGACGGCCCACGCTGGGACTCCGCCGCCCCAACCGCACGAGCGCCTGCTGCTCGGCGCCCTCGACACCGAAAGCCCTGGCCTCGCCGCCCTGCTCGGTGACTCTGCTCGGTGACTCGGTGAGTTGGGCCTGCGGGTCCCCCGCTGCGCGCCCGAGTGGCGTCGGTCCTGAAGGCCGCCCCAGCTAGCGGCCCCCGGCGGCGTCCGTGACCGCGTCGAGCACCCAGTCGTCCGGCGGACTGCCGCGCAAGCCGTCGGCGGTGGGATAGACCCGGCACTGCAACCCGTAGTCGATCCGGCTCGCCGCCGACGGGTCGACGTCGCGGCCGTCGACCCGCAGCGTCGGCGAGCCCAGGAACCGCAGCGTCCGCGCCCTCTCGGGACCTTCGACCTCGACGAGCCGCACCGGCTCGTGCACGCCCGCACGTGTCAGCAGGTCACCCAGGTGGGCCAGCAACGGCCGGTAGTTCAGGCAGTCCGTGACATAGAGCAGTTCGACAAGCACCGTCACCCTCGCCTCCGTCCGGTCAGAGCGAGTGGCCCACACCAGCGTTGACCGACCTTTCACGCCCGGCAACACTCGACCCGGGCGACGACGCCCGCCGCCGGCACGTGCCGGTCACAAAGCGAGAGGACCGGCTGTGTTCATCAGCACCGACGACCCGCGCGCCGTCGCCGCGGTCGCCGCCGTCCACGCCGGCGACCTGCCCACACTGCGCCAGCTACTCGCCGACCACCCCGAACTTGCCACCGTTCACCTCGGAGACGAGGGGGACCAGGGGATGTCCCGGACCATGCTTCACGTCGCCACCGACTGGCCCGGCCACTACCCGAACGGCCCCGCCACCGTGGCCACCCTGGTCGAGGCGGGCGCCGACGTCGACGCCCGGTTCACCGGGCCCCACACGGAAACCCCGCTGCACTGGGCCGCCAGCAGCGACGACGTCGCCGTCCTCGACGCGCTGCTCGACGCCGGAGCCGACATCGAGGCCGAAGGCGCGGTCATCGGCGGCGGCACCCCGCTCGACGACGCCTGCGCCTTCGGCCAGTGGAAAGCCGCCCGGCGGCTCGTCGAACGCGGCGCCAGCACCACCCTCTGGCACGCCGCCGCCCTCGACCTGCTCGACCGCCTCACCGCCGCCTTCGACGCGACACCGCCCCCGACCGCCGAAGACACCACCCACGCATTCTGGAGCGCCTGCCACGGCGGCCAACGCCGCACCGCCGAATACCTCCTCGACCACGGCGCCGACATCAACTGGGTCGGTTACGACGACCTGACACCTCTCGACGCCGCCCAACGCGCCGGAACCAACGAACTCGTCGCCTGGCTACACCACCGCGGCGCCCGGTCCACCGGAACCACCATCAAGACACAGTGCTGACGAACACCAGCGCATCCTCTGCACACCGCCTCCACGGACCACCGCACCCCTGCCGGTCCACTGAGCCGGGTGGGCCCGGCGGAGGCGCTTGCAGTGCGGCTTCTGCACCCCGGGTTTCGTCATTTCCATCACCGCGTTGCTGCGCGACATCCCGAGCCCGTCGGACGAGGAGATCCGCGAGGGCCTGTCGGGGAACTACTGCCGCTGCACCGGCTACCAGGGAATCCTCGAGGCGGTGCGCCGCGCCGCGGCCACCGGTGCCATCCGCTTCGCCACGGGCACGGCGATCGTCCCGAGCAGGTTCACCGGGACGGGCTCCTGGCCGCGCGTCTCCGCGCGGGCGGCTGCGATGTCCCCGCCGGCCGGGCGCGGAGTGGGGCGCGTGGCAGCTTCCTGATGAGGAGCGGGAACGTCCGCCGCGGCAACGGGAGTGTCGTCAGGTGCTGAGTCGGGTACGGAGGCGGGGGCCGCGGAGAGGACGTTGCTCTCCAGGCACTGGACGAACTGCCGGAGCAGCTTGGCGCTCACGTCGGCGAGCACGCCGCGGCCGAACTGCGCGGCCTTGCCGGAGATGGTGAGGTCGGTGGAGAGCCGGACGGCGGTCGCGTCGCCGTCCTCGGTGAGGGTGGCGGTGATGACCGCGCTGGCGTTGCCCTGGCCGCGGGTCTCGCGGCCGTCAGCCCTGATCACGGCCCGGTGGGCGGCGTGGTCCTTCTCCTGGAAGGTGGCCTTGCCCTTGTACTGGGCGGTGATCGGCCCGACCTTCACCTTGACCGCGCCGCGGTACTCCTCGCCCTCGACCGACAACAGCTCGGCGCCCGGCATGCACGGTGCGATCAGTTCGAGGTCGGTCAGCACGTCCCATGCCCGGTCGATCGGCACGGCGACCCGGAACTCGTTGGTCAGCTCCACTGCTTATGTCCTCACGGTGTCGGCGCCGCGGACGACCGGCGCGCCTTCTCCAGCAGCGAGACGATCGTCGCGGGGCTGGCGGGCAAACTTGTGATCTTCACGCCGAACGGGGCCAGCGCGTCGGCTACGGTGTTGACGACCGCCGGGGCCGAGCCGATCGCGCCGCCCTCGCCGACCCCCTTGTAGCCTCCCGGGCCGGGCGCGGGGGTCTCCAGGTGGCCGTACTCGATCGTCGGGACCTCGGTGGTCGTCGGGAGGAGGTAGTCGACGAACGTCGAGGCGAGCGGGTTGCCGTCGGGGTCGTAGGCGAGGTTCTCCAGCAGGGCGCCGCCGATGCCCTGCACGGTTCCGCCGGCGATCTGCCCCTCGACGACGTTCGGGTTGATCATCGGGCCGACGTCCTCGCCGACGATGTGGCGCAGCAGCGTGACCTTGAGCCACTGCGGCTGCCGGCGGTGCCGGCGCCGAACGGTGTGACCGCCGTGCCGCCCTGGATCGTGGCGACCTGGTCGAGGTCGACGCCCAGCGCGTCGGCGGTCAGCTGCACCACCGTCGTCTCGATGCTGTTGCCGGTCGAGCCGCCGGCCACATAGACGTTCACCGCGCCGGACGGCTCGATACGGATCGTGGCGCCCTCGGTGGCGTAGTACCCCATCCCGGTCGAGGTGGGCTCCACATAGCTGCAGGTGCCGCCCCCGAGGTAGCGGCCGGCCGCGCGGGCCTCGTGCTGCTCGCGGCGGAACGCCTCGTAGTCGAGCATCTCCAGCGCTAGGTCGAAGGTCTCCCGCAGGGACATGTGGTCGTAGGGCATCCCGCACGGGTTCACGTACGGCATGTCGGCCAGGCCGAGCAGGTTGCGCCGGCGCAGCGCGACCGGGTCGAGGCCCATCTGCCGGGCGGCGATGTCGAGGAGCACCTCGCGGGCCATCGACTCGAACTGCCAGGGGCCCCGGTAGGCCGTCCGGCCGCTGGTGTTCGAGAACAGCGAGACCGTCGACCAGGTGGCCTGGGGGATCCGGTACGGGCCCGGAAAGATCATCCCGACGGCCGCCGACGTCCCGACCGGCCACGGGCTGGGGTAGGAGCCGACGTCCTGGACGTGGTCGATGTGGGCGGCGAGGATCTCGCCGTCGGCAGCGAACGCCATCCGCGCCCGGCCGTGCTCGTGGCGGGCCTGGCCGGCCGACATCAGGTTCTCGCGCCGGTCCTCGATCCACTTGATCGCGGCGGGGACCTTGCGGGCCGCCAGCATGACGCACATGTCCTCGCGTAGCGGGATGACCTTCTGGCCGAAGCCGCCGCCGGTGTCGCGCATGATGACCCGGACGCGCTGCTCGGGCAGGCCGAGCAGCCGGGCGCAGAACGCCCGGACCTCGTGCGGGGCCTGCGTCGCAGCCCAGATCGTGAGCTCACCGGCGGACCACTCGACGACCAGCCCGCGGGTCTCGATCGGCACCGCGGCGTAGCCCTGCTGGTAGATGGTCTCGTCGGCGACGTGCGCCGCGGCGGCGAAGACCTCCTCGGCGATGTACCGACTCTCGGCGATCACCAGGGCGACCGGGTCGCCGACGAAGCGGACCTCGTCCGAGGCGAGCGCCGGCCGGGGCGTGTCCGGGATGTCCTTGCCCATCGAGGTGTACCACTGCTCGCGGATGTCCGGGTTGAGATCGGCGGCGAGGAACACGGCGTGGACACCGGGGAGGTCCAGCGCGGCCGAGATGTCGACATGGGTGACGCGGGCGTGGGCGAACGGGCTGCGCACGAAGCAGGCGTGCAGCATGCCCGGCCGCCGGACGTCGTCCACGAACGTGCCGTGCCCGGTGAGCAGGCGCCCGTCCTCCACCCGCTGGACCCGGGTGCCCGCATAACGCGCCGCGGTGGTCTCGCGCATGAGCACCTGCTCCGTTCGTGCGCCGGACGGCCGGACGGTCGGATAGCCGGCATACCGCGTACGTCATGGATGCCGTGTACGTCACAGATGCCGCCGGCGCACGACTCTAGCCGTCCGGGCCCGACGATGTTGGGCGACCGCTCAGGAGGGCGCGTCCGCGGCGGTGCCGGCCGCGGACGGGCGGGAACCGGGCCAGCGCCGTACATCCTCCGGGGTGTCGAGGTCGGCGGGATCACCCGGGACCGGCACCTCGTCGACCAGATCCGGGTGCGCGGCGAGGAAGCGGCGCGCACCCTCGTCGGCACCGGCGAGCGCGATCGCCTCGCGCCACAGCCGCGGCGCCATGACGATCGGATGTCCGCGCCGGCCGCCGTAGCGGCCGACGGCGACCCGGCCCGGCCGCCAGGCCGCCAGGACGGCGCGCACCGCGTCCGCGCCGATCCCGGGGGTGTCGACCAGCAGCACCGCGACCGCGTTTACCCCCGCCGTATCGGCAGTGGGCGCCAGGCCGCGGGCGCGGTCCAGCGCGAGTGTGAGCGAGCTGCGCTGCCCGCGGCCGGGGTCAGGGTTCACCACGACGTCCGCGCCTGGAACGGCCGTGCCGTCCCGGACCACCGCGATGATCAAGCGGCAGCCGGCGTCCCGCGCGGCGGCCACCGCGCGGTCCACCAGTCGCGCCCCGCCCACGACGAGCTCGGCCTTCGGCGCGCCCATCCGGCTGCCGCCGCCCGCCGCGAGCACGGCCGCGACGATCCGGGCCGGTGCGTGTCCGGTCATGCCGGCCAGTCTGGTCCCGTCGGTCAGTCTGGTCCCGCCCGCGTGGCGGGAACCGGGGCGGGGAGGATGCCAAACTCGCCGTCATGCCGTTACGTGACTTCGCCGACCCGGCGGCGGTGGCCGGTGCGCTCGACGCGGCCGGGTACGTGCCGGACGAGGGCGTCGCCACCGCCGCGTTCCTCGCCCTGCGGATGGGCCGGCCGCTGTTCGTGGAGGGCGACCCCGGCGTCGGCAAGACCGCGCTGGCGCACGCACTGGCCACGGTCTGCCAGGCCCGCCTGATCCGCCTGCAGTGCTACGAGGGCATCGACGTGAGCCAGGCGCTCTACGACTGGGACTTCCCGCGCCAGGTCCTCCACCTGCGTKCCGCCGCCGGCAGCGCGGACCCGGGCGAGATCGAGGCCTCGCTGTACGACCGCCGCTTCCTGATCGCCCGCCCGGTGCTGCAGGCACTCGAGCAGAGCCCCGCCGTCCTGCTCGTCGACGAGATCGACCGCGCCGACGACGAGTTCGAGGCGTTCCTGCTCGAGGTGCTCGCCGAGGGCTCGGTGACGGTCCCGGAGATCGGCACGATCCGGGCGGACGTCCCGCCGCTGACGGTGATCACCTCGAACCGGACCCGTGAGGTGCACGACGCGCTGAAACGCCGCTGCCTCTACCTGTGGCTGGACCATCCGGACTTCGCCCGGGAGGTGGAGATCGTCCGGCGGCGGGTGCCGGGCGCGGCGCGCCAGCTCGTCGCGGACGTCGCCCGGGCCACCGCGCGGCTGCGGGAGGCGGGCCTGCTCAAGCCGCCCGGCATCGCCGAGACGATCGACTGGGCGCTGGCCCTGCACACCCTCGGCCGCTCCCGCCTCGACGGGGAGGCGGCGCGGATGACGCTGGGCGCGGTGCTGAAGTACCGGGAGGACATCGTCCGCGCAGAGCGGGAGCTGGGCGAGATCGTCGGCGGGCTGACGTGAACGCGCGGCCGTCCGCCGCGGGTCCGTCCGCCGCGGGTCCGCTCGCCGAACCGGACCCGCTGGTCGCCCTGACCGGGTTCGCCCGCGCGCTGCGCGGCGCCGGCGCGGCGGCGGACGCGAGCCGGGTCGCGACGGCGGTGCAGGCACTCACCCACCTCGATCCCACCAGCGCCGCCGACGTGTACTGGGCCGGTCGCCTGGCGCTGTGCGCCGAACCGGACGACCTGCCGCGCTACGACGCGCTGTTCGACGAGTGGTTCCGCGGGCGCCTCGACGGGCTGCCCGGGCAGGCCGCCGCCGGGGCCGTCGCGCCGTCGTCGCGGGCGGTGCGGGTCTGGCCGTCCAGCGGCGCCGGCACCGCGCGCGACGACGGTGACGACAGCCCGGCCGACCCGCTCCCCGTCGGCGCGAGCGACGTCGAGCTGCTGCGCCGCCGCGACGTCGCGGACCTCAGCCCGGCGGAGCGGGCCGAGATCGACCGGCTCGTCGGCCTGCTTGCCCCCCGGGTCGGGTCCCGTCCCAGCCGCCGGCGCCGGCCCGGCGGGAACCGCGGGCTCGACCCGCGCCGCACCGTGCGCGCCATGCTGCGCGACGGCGGCGAGCCCGGTGAGCTCGTCCGCGCGCGCCCGCGGGTACGGCCCCGGCGGCTGGTGTTCCTCGTCGACGTCAGCGGTTCCATGAGCCCCTACGCCGACGTGATGCTGCGCTTCGCGCACGCCGCCGTCCGGGTCGCCCCGTTCGCCACCGAGGTGTTCACCTGCGGGACCAGGCTGACGCGACTCACCCGTCCGCTGCGGCTGCGGGACGCGGGGGAGGCCCTGCGGGCGGCCGGCGAGGCGATTCCCGACTGGAGCGGCGGCACCCGCCTCGGGGAGTCGCTGCGCGCCTTCCTCGACCTGTGGGGGCAGCGGGGCACCGCCCGCCAGGCGGTCGTGGTGATCGTGTCCGACGGGTGGGAACGCGGCGACGTCACCCTGCTCGCCGAGCAGATGGCCCGGCTGGCCCGGCTCGCGCACCGGGTCCTCTGGGTGAACCCGCACACCGGCCGGGACGGGTTCACGCCGACCGCCGCAGGTATGTCCGCGGCGCTTCCCCACGTGGACGACCTGCTGGCCGGGCATACGTTCCAGGCACTGCGAGGACTTGCCGAGGTGATCTCCGATGCGTGACGTGCTCCCCGACCTCGAGAGCTGGTGGCAGGCGGGGGAGACCGTGGGCCTGGCGACGGTCGTCGGCACCTGGAAGTCGGCCCCGCGCCAGCCGGGCGCGGCGATGGCTGTCACCCCGGACGGTTCGGTCGTGGGCAGTGTCTCGGGCGGCTGCGTCGAGGGGGCCGTGTACGACCTGGCCGAGCAGTGCCGCGCGACGTCCGTCCCCGTCCTGCAGCGCTACGGGGTCAGTGACGACGACGCGTTCGCGGTGGGCCTCACCTGCGGGGGCATCATCGACGTCTTCGTCGAGGCGGTGAGCCGGCGGACGTTCCCCGAGCTCGGCGGGATCCTCGCCGACGTCCGGGACGGCCGGCCGGTCGCGGTCGCGACGCTGGTCAGCGGGGTGGGCACCAGCCCCGTCGGGTCCCGCCTCGTCGTCCGGCCGGGCTCCGTCGAGGGCACCCTCGGCAGCGCGCGGTTCGACACGGCCGTCCGCGACGACGCGCGCGGGATGCTGGAGCAGGGCCGGACGGGCATCGTCCGCTACGGCCCGGACGGCGAGCGGCGCGGTGACGACAGTGCCGTCTTCGTCGCCTCCTATGCGCCGCGGCCGCGGCTGATCGTCTTCGGTGCCATCGACTTCGCCGCCGCGCTGGCCAGGGTGGGCGCCTTCCTCGGCTACCGGGTGACGGTGTGCGACGCACGGGCGACGTTCGCCACCCGCAAGCGGTTCCCCGAGGCCGACGAGGTGGTCGTCGACTGGCCGCACCGCTACCTCGCCGCGACGGCGGTGGACGAGCGCACGACCGTCTGCGTCCTCACCCACGATCCGAAGTTCGACGTGCCGCTCCTGGAGGTCGCGCTGCGCCGGCCGCTGGCCTACCTCGGCGTCATGGGCTCGCGCCGCACCAACGCCGACCGCGCGCGGCGGCTGCGGGAGCTCGGCTTCTCCGACGCCGACCTGGCCCGCCTGCACGCGCCCATCGGCCTGGACATCGGGGGGCGCACACCGGAGGAGACCGCGATCTCCATCGCCGCGGAGATCATCGCGACGCGGCACGGGGGATCGGGCGCCCAGCTACGGCAGCTGTCCGGCCCCATCCACCATGACCTGTCCGCGCCGGCCGGTGACCCATCCACGACGTTCGGTGATCCATCCGCGCCGGCCGGTGACGTGCGGGCGTCGGCCCATGACGGCTGAACGTCGAGTGCCGATCGCACGGATCTGATTCCTGTTACTCTCCGGCCGTGCTGTTCGCCTTACGCTTCGACTTCCGTAATCCGGACCTCGCCGGTACGACCATGGCCGACCGTTACGCGGCGGCCCTCGACATGGCCGAGTGGGCTGACCAGCTGGGCTGCGTGACCATCGCGGTCTCGGAGCACCACGGCTCGCCGGACGGCTACCTTCCCAGCCCGATCCCGATGCTCGCGGCGATGGCCGCCCGCACCACCAAGGTGCGCTTCCGTATCGCGGCGCTCATCGCACCGTTTCACGACCCGCTGCGCCTCGCCGAGGACCTGATCTTCCTCGACAACATCAGCAAGGGTCGCGTCGACCTGATCGTCGCGGGCGGGTACGTCCGCGAGGAGTTCGCCATGTTCGACATCCCGATGTCCGAACGCGGGCGCCGGGTGACCGAGACCGTGACGACCCTCAAGGCCGCGTTCTCCGGCGAGCCGTTCGAATACCGCGGCCGGACGGTCCACCTCACCCCCGGTCCCTTCCGCCCCGGCGGCCCGCAGATCTCGCTCGGTGGCAGCAGCGAGCCGGCCGCCCGTCGCGCGGCGCGCATCGCCGACGGCTTCGTCCCCTCGGTGCCGGAGGTCTGGGAGTTCTACCGCGACGAGGTCCAGAAGCTCGGCCGGCCCGATCCCGGACCGAGCCCGATCGGCCCTAACCAGGTCACCGCGCTCGCTGAGGACGCCGACGAGGGCTGGAAGCGAATGTCGCCGTTCTTCCTCCACGAGACGAACGCCTACGGCGTCTGGCAGGCCCAGAACAACGCGGCCTCTCCGTACCGCACGGCTGTCGATGCCGACCATCTGCGCACGACCGGGCAGTACCGGGTGCTGACGCCCGAGCGGCTCGTGGCCGAGCAGAAGGCCGCGTCATTCGCGTTCACCCAGCTCCACCCGCTGTGCGGGGGAATGCCGCCCGAGTCGGCGTGGGACAGCCTGCGCCTGTTCGAGCGCGAGGTTCTGCCGGCCTTCCGCTGATCCGTCGCCCCGTCTGATCCGCGCCCGCCGGCGGTCGACGCCGCTTCTGGCCGCTGGCGGACCGTACTGATCCCTGGTTCCCGAATGCTGATGCCCGAAGCCGGAACCGGCTTCGGGCATCAGCATTTCGGGCCCGTGGAACCCCGGGTTCGCGATTCCAGCCGGCGTTCGTGTTCGCGGGCCGGCGGCCCGCGCGGTCAGATCCCCGGATCGGCCGGGTCCACCCGTACGACGCGGAAGTCGGCGCCGACGATCCGCCCGTACATCTCGGCTGACATCGGGCCGGGGAACGTCCCGACGACGGAGGTCGGGGATCCGGCGTCGTCGACGAGCACGACGGCGTAGGCGCTGGGTGCCGCCCACTTCCCGCGCACGGCGTGCTCGACGCGCCGCCAGCTCTCCTCGGACGGGGGGTGCAGGGGGCTCGGTGTCGTCACGCCGGCCTCGCTCTGCGGAAAATGAATTTAACTTCTTTAAATGAATCTAATGCCACTCTGTCGGCCTCGACGAGGTCGGCCTCGACGAGTCGGCGCCCCTTTGTCATGTATCGCTCCGGTCCGGGCGGTGTTCCTGCTGGATGGCGTCCCCTCTCCCTTCGACCAACGGTCCACCATGACGGGCGATCAGGCGAGGGTGTGAGTGGCGTCATACTGCAGGCATGCGGAGGAAGGGACACAGAGCCACCGGCGCGTCGAATGCGGCACGGTCAACGGGCCGGTCCGGTATGGCACGATCAGCACGGGAGATCAGCGGACGAATTGTGGCGGCCCTGGCGGCCGGCGCCTCGCCCGCGTGGGTGTGACAACAGTCAGACCAGCTGGAATCGGTCGGCGACGAACCAGAACCGAGGACCCCGGGTAGACGATGTGAAGCACATACAACCCTGTCTCGCCAAGTTGTTGGGCGCAATCGTCCAGCGCAGGAAGGCCGCCGGGCTCAGCCAGGCCCAGCTGGCCAACCGGGTGCGTTACCAACCGAGTTACCTCTCGAAGGCCGAGCGCGGCCTGCTGGGCGTGCCGTCGCAGTCGCTCGTGGCCGCGATCGACGCGGAGCTGAACGCCGGCGGCGCGCTCGTCGAGCTGCGCCGTCACGCGTGGCTGGAGGACAAGGGCGGTCAGGCGGGCGTCATCTGGCGGGGAGTCCCGGAGGAGGTGGACATCACGGATCGCCGACAGCTCATCGTCGGGGGCGGCGCCGTCGCGGTCGGGCCGGCGGCGGCCGCGGCCCTGCCGGCCGTGCCAGCACTGTCCGATGCACCGGCATCGTCGGGCGCGTCGGCATCGTCGGGTGCGTCGGCCGTTCCCGCGCCCCGGTCCGGAGCGGCCGGGCCCCCGGCACCGAGCCGGATCGACCTGTCGGGGCGGTGGTGGACGTCCTGGCAGACCTTCCGGGACGGCAAGGAGATCCGCTCCTCGCAGGAGGTCAGCGTGGAGCAGGCCGGCGAGGTCCTCCGYATCGAGGCGGTCTCGCGCGGGCTGGCCCTGGAGGAGGGCGGCTACCTCTGGTCGGGCGAGCTGCGCGTCTTCGACAACGAGATCGTCATGGGGTGGTACGTGGCGGTCGACGGCCCGGTGCGGTCGAAGGGCACGCTGTTCCTCTCGCTGCACCCGCACGGTGACCGGCTCACCGGCCRCTGGGTCGGCCTCAGCTACGACGGCCTGTTCATCGAGGGGTGGGGAGCGATGGCTCGTTCGGAGGAGGCCACCGTGACCCTGATCGACCGCCTCAAGAAACAGTTTCCGAAGGTGGCGTGACGGCCGCTGGAACCGGCGAGCCGGAGCAGCGTGGAGGACCTCGGCGCGGCGGTCGTCGCCCTCCGGCCGGAGGACGCGACCGCCGTCACCGAGATCATCTTCCGCATCCGCTCGCCGAGTGTCTCAGCGCGTCGCGCGGATGGACTCCCGCAGCGAGGTCAGCGTGGCGGCGATGGCCGTCGGCTCGTAGCCGCAGTGGGCCATGCAGTTCTCGCAGCGGGGGTCGCGGCCGCGGCCGTACGACTCCCAGTCGGTGGTGTCGAGAAGCTCCTGGTAGCTCGAGGCGTATCCGTCACCCATCAGATAGCACGGCTTCTGCCAGCCGTAGAGGGAGTACGACGGAATTCCCCACGCGGTGCAGGGGAAGTCGACCTTGCCCTCGAGGAAGTCGAGGAACAGCGGCGAGTGCTGGATGCGCCAGCGCTTGCGCCGGCCGTCGGCGAACGCCTTGCGGAAAAGCTCCTGAGTCTCCTTGACGCCCAGGAACTTGTCCTGCTCAGGGGCCTTCTCGTAGGCGTAGGCCGGCGAGAGCATCATGCCGTCGACATTGAGGTCGTTGTTCAGGAAGTCCAGCACCTCGATGACGGTTTGCGGGGTGTCGGTGTTGAAGAACGTGGTGTTCGTCGTCACCCGGAATCCGCGGTCCTGCGCGTCCTTGATCGCGTCGACGGCCTGGGCGAAGACGCCCTTCTTCGCCACGGACTCGTCGTGGCGGTCCTCGAGYCCGTCGATGTGCACCGCGAGCGACAGGTACGGCGAGGGCTTCAGCTTGTCGATCTTGCGCGGGAGCAGCACCGCGTTTGTGCAGAGGTAGATGAACTTCTTGCGCTTGACCAGGCCTTCCACGATCTGCTCGATCTGTGGGTGCATCAGCGGCTCGCCACCCGCCAGACACACGACGGGCGCGCCGCACTCGTCGACGGCGGCGAGCGCCTGCTCGACCGGCATGCGCTGCTTGAGGACGTCCGCGGGGTGCTGGATCTTGCCGCAGCCCTCGCAGGAGAGGTTGCACGCGAACAGCGGTTCCAGCTCGAGCGTGATCGGGAACTTGTCTCGACGTGCGATTTTCTGCTTCAGCAGATAGGCACCGATCTTGATCGCCTGACGCCGCGGAATGCTCATATTCACCCTTCCGGTGTTGATCTACGTTCGCCTGGTGGGTGGTGGAGTCGCGATGCCGTACCGCTCCCCTAAGTCTAAGGAGGCGCCTTATCTAGTTCTTGGAAAAATTCTTCGATGAGAGCTACTTAACCGGCTGGCCGAGATCTTTTTCCGGTCAACTATGTCGCCACCAGCCCGTTTACCGAAGCGAGATGCGATTTTCACGTACCCGCCGGCTACCGCGGTCTCACATCGAACTGGACCTTTGGGCCCGTCTTAGGTCATCGTCAAGGGCACAACGCCCGTCGAGGCGGCGGACGTCCGACTGCTCGCGTACGCACCCGCGAAAGCCGTTGCCCGGCCAGTCAGGCCCGGCGAAGCAGGTCGGAGCCACGACCGTAACCCGGTGGGCGGAAATGCGCCGCGCCCGAACGTGCCGGGTCATCGGGCGGGCGGGTCACCGTGCCATCCGGTACCGGGACGCGGGCGGGCCGTCGGATGCCGCCACCGGACTGAAGACCCCGGTCACGCGGTACGTCTCGGCGGGCACCGGCACCGGGCCCGGTCCCGGGACGCGGAATCGTCCCGGCGCGGCCTCGGGGCGCCGATACCAGTACGGGGGCGCCCGGCGGAGCCGGTCCCGGCGGCCGGCGGGGGCGATCGACGTGTATGCGGGGGAGCAGACGCTCGGCCGCGGCATCCCGGCCTGGGGGAGACGAAGGAGCCCGCGGGCGCAGAGGGAGTGGAACGCGCGGAGGAGACGGGGGCGCAGAGGCAGTCGAGGAGACGGCGGAGATCGCGTGGGCGCGGGCGGTGCGCGGCCACGTATGGCCCGCCCGGTCGCGCGGGCCGACGGTTCCGTTCGCCGGCTTGGGCGTCGGTGCCGTCGAGGTGGTGTGCACCGGTGGTGATCACGGTGCCGGGCGCGGTGCGCCTGATCGTCCAGTGCTGGAGCCGGGGTGGCTTCGTAGCCGACACGATCCGGCGGGTGCCGGGCGGCGTTGTCGGGAACCGTTGTCAGGAACCGTTGTCGGGCGGCGTCATCGGGAACGGTGCCGGTCAGCGTCGTTGGGGCCGGCACCGGCGCGCTCGTGGTTCGGCCCCGCCGCGGGAGCGCCGTCCCGGGCGGACCGTGCCGGCGGCGGCCGACCACGAGCTGGCGGACGTCACATGTCGAGGCGTGACTCGATGGTGCGCAACCGGTGGCGGGCCATCGCCAGATTCGCGCGGCTCTTGTCCAGCACCAGATACAGGAACAGGCCGCGCCCAGTGTGGCTGCTCAGAAGCCTGATCAGGTGGTACTGCCGACCGAGGGTGATGAGGATGTCCTCGATGGTGTCCTGCAGGCCGAGGCTCTCCATCGTGCGGATCTTCGCCCGGACGACCTCGGTGTTCCCGGCGGCCGCGATCTCCAGGTCGAAGTTATGGATGTTGCTCAGCTTGCCGAGCGTCATCCCACTCGTGAAGTCGACGAGGGCGACCCCGGTCGCCCCCTCGATCTCCAGCGATTCCTTCAGCGCAACGTCGACGCTGTTCATGTCGCCTCCCACGTGATCATCAACTTCTTCCAGGGCAGCCAGGTCACTGCCTTCGTCGTTGGCGGATCGGTCCGCTCGTGCAAACCACCAGGCCCCGAGCCTTATCCGCATTTCGCCCCACCTGAAAATGGGGGCACTCTCCGGGTCGTCGAGCGCCATGTCGTGGCGGCCCTCTCTCCCGGCAATGCCAACTCGCAGGTGCCTGTCAGGGTCATCTCACCAGGATTCGGGCAGATCTGACCCGTGCATTGGTGGAGCACTTCGCACGGTGATCGGCTGACCAGGCAATTAGAGTGTCGCGAGTGCATAAATTGAGAGGTCCGTGGGATTGTCTACCTGAATTCGTATAACCGCAGGTCAAGACAGGTGTCGAGCCCCAGGAGCAGGCGGCGCCGGCGGGACGGGCACGCGACCCGGCCGATTCGTCCCGTGGCCGCGGTGGTCTCGGCCCCGCCACACCGCCCCGAAGCCCCCACGTGGCAGGCGATCCACCATCGTTCCGTGGACGGCCCTCCGGTCCTACGGCCCACAACCGGGAGCCGCCCGCGATGCCACGGGCCACGCCGAGCACGCGTTCAGAGCGGAACGTGTGCTCAGGGCGGAACGTGTGCTCAGAGCTGAGCGAGCTGCTTGGCGATCGTCTCCACATCGGAGTAGGTCACACCGATCAGCCCGACCTGCTTCCAGCGTAGTATGCCGTTCGCATCCACGAGGAACACCGACCGGCGTAGTCCGAGTCCTGGCAGGGAGATGCCATACTGCTTGACGACCGTGCGGTCGTCGTCCGCGAGCAGGGGAAAGCTGAGAGAATACGAACGGGCGAAGGCTTCGTGGCTGTCGAGGTCCTGCGGGCTGATTCCCCAGACCAGGGCTCCGAGGTCACGGAACACCTCGATGCCGGCGGCGTAGGAACACATCTGCTTCGTGCAGACCGGAGTGTTGTCACCCGGGTAGAAGGCGAGGACGACCGGGTGGCCCCGCTCCCCGGAGAGGGCGAACTCGGACCGGGTGGCCTCCTCACCGGTCAGCGTCAGGCCGGGCAGGGTGAAGTCGGGCGCCGGCTGACCGATCGCGGGCGTCGCCATCTCAGGCCACCCCCCACTCGCGGCCGAGCGACCCGCCGGGCATGACACGGCGGCCCGGGTCACGGGGGCAGCCGGGGTGAACCCGCCTGGTGGGATCGTCGAGAAGACTCGACATCTGGCTCCTTCCGGGTGTGCCGCGGCGGGGACCGGTCGCGTGCGCCGGGTCGCTGGACCCGCGCCCGTGGTGGATGACGGCCAAGCCGTGGATGGCTGAATTAGGTAACCGTACCGGTGGCGTAAAGCGCCGTGTCACGTTTTCGGCTGTTTCGGTCACCTTTCCGCCCACCCACGGGCCGCGGAGCGGGGCGTCCGAGCCCCGAGCGGGCGTGGGATCTGAAGTGTGGCGACTGAGAGAGTCCATGGTGTCACTCGGTCGCCACGCTTCTGTCCGGTGCCGGGATGGGATCGGGTTGGGGTGCGGCTCGGGCCTCGGGGCAGGTGCCGGGAGGTCCGGTGTAGGGGCGGGTGGTGCGCGGTGGTGTCGTCTGGACATTGTTCTTCTATTGAGGGACCAAGGGCCCTGGTCTGCGGCGATGGTCCCGGCTTCCGGGAATCGGAGTCCGCGGTGCCTTCCGCGCCGCGACAATGGCCGGTCGGGATTGCAGGCCTGTGGCACCGCTCCGAGCGAAGGCCTGCCCACCCAGGTCCGGCTCATATCGAGTCGCCAATGTGCCGATAAAGTGAATGGCTGGCATTTCTGGTTACACGGAACGCATACCGCACGGTCCTGGTATTCCGCCGGCGGCTGCGTCGTCGGATGGCTCTGCGGCACGTGGTCGGAGGCCCCGGATCCTCCAGCTGGTCGACCTGCGTTCCGTCGGGTTCCGTAGCGCGCGGAATGGTGGAGGATGACCTCTTCGGCGGTGAAAGAAGGGTCGATTTATGACGCGGTGGAACCGTCGCCGAGCGACTTCTTTCGTATCCGCTGGCCGTCTCCGTCGACTACTTTGAGTCACATTACGCGCTGGTGGCTCGCGTCCACGCCCCGCGCTCGCGGCTCCGCCATGCCCTCCCGCGGTAGCCGAGCATGCCCTCCCGCGGTAGCCGAGCCGCGGAGCCGCCGCGGTTCCGCGGAGCCGCCCAGCCGCGGTTCCGTGGAACCGCGGAATCGCAGCTCCGTAGTCCTGTCACGCCACTGCGTCACGTAGCGCCGTAGCGCCGTAGCGCCGAAGCGCCGAGCAGGCGACGCGCTCGGCGGTACGGCGGAATGGCTGGTTCAGAAGGTGACGGGTTGCGGAACGCCGCCGCTGCGGGCCAGGAGCACGTCGAGGTCGTAGTCGTACCAGCGGCGCAGCAGCCGCGGCGATGCCGAGCGGCCCCACTCGTACATCTGGCGCTGCGCGTCGAACGAGCCATCGTGCCACCTGCGCAGGACGTCGCCCAGGCGCAGCGGCTCGGGCAGGAAGGCGGCGGTGCCGAGCAGGTCCGCGAGGCGTCCGACCGCCTCGGTGGGTGTCGCCTGGCCCTGGTCCACCTCGTCCATCACACCGCCGAGCCGGCGGAACAGGTCCTGGAACTCGGGCAGGTCCGGGCAGAAGGTACCGGGGAAGGGGGCGTCGAAGAGCCGGTCGAACAGCGCCGGGTCGCCCCGCTCGAGGAAGCCGAAGTAGGTGCCGACGATCCGCGAGATGCCCAGGTTCCAGGCCATGAACCACACCTTGGACCAGGCCCGCCACAGGTCGAAGTCCCGGAAGGACGTGTACGAGCTGGCCACCAGCCGGTCGTTCACGTCAAGGATCGTCTGGTTGAGCTGGTCGATGGAGGCGAAGCGCTCGGCCGAGAGGTCGCCGTCGGTGAGGGCGTCCATGAGCATGGGCGCGAAGGCGTAGATGACCTGCATGGTGTTCGCCATGCCGCGGGAGAACAATGCGTCGATGGCGCCGGCGGCGTGGCTCATCATGGTCCAGCGGTCACCCACCGTCCGGGTGCTGGAGTACTGGGTGCGCCCGGTGGACACCCAGTCCCAGGTGGGCCGGGCGGCGGCGAACTGGCGCGCCACGCTGGGGAAACGGTCCAGGTAGGTCTGCCACTCCTCGTCGGCGGTGACGCCGGGCTGCTTCGGGAAGCGGCGGGTGTCGAGGTTGAGGCCGACGCTGCACAGCGGGTTGGTGGCGCTCTGGTGGTTGTCGAACGGGATCACCCAGAGCCACCCGCCGTCGAAGATGTGGTGCAGCGTCCCCTGGTGCCACGGCGACGGCTGTCCGCTGGGCCGGGTCACCTCGTCGAACGGGGTGACCCCGACCATGTGGGTGAACAGCGTCCGCGAGTGTGTCCTGAACCGGCAGGGGTCCTCGCGCAGGCCGTACTGGTTGGCCAGCACCGAGTTCCGCCCGGAGGCGTCGACGACGTAGCGGACCCGGATCCGCTCGCCGGCCCGCGTCGTCAGGGTGGCCGCGTCGTCGGTGATCTCTACATGGTCGACGAAGGTCCGCTGCCGCGGGTGGGCGCCGTGGCGCACCGCGGAGTAGAAGAGGTAGGAGTCGATGTCCTGGCGGTGCATGTGCATCTCAGGGCCGTTCGGGAACTCCGAGACACTGCACTGCGTGACCTCCTCCGGGTCCTGGACCTCCCCCTCCCGGTGGTAGACGAAGCCGAAATTGCGTTTCACGCCGCACGCGGACGAGACGTGCTTCCGGACGCCCTCGAAGCTGCTGACATGGCCGAGTTCCGGGACGTCGAAACGTTGCGCGAGCAGTTTCAGCAGATAGGTCGTCTCGCCGATCGTCGATTCCCCGAGTGCGAATCGCGGGTGTGTTCCACTGTCGATGAGTACCACACTGTGACCGTGGCGGGCGAGGATGTTGGCCAGGGTCGAGCCGGCGATGCCGCTGCCGAGAATGGCAACCGAATAGTCGTACTCGCTCATTGCGTGACTCCCTGTACGCCGCTATCGGAGATGATCGGCGGGTCTCGCTCCGCTTGCGGGCTCTCGAGATCCCCCGATCCCTTCACAATCGCGTACTGAACCACTTATCCGTCCGTTGGTCTAGATAAACGCAATATAAACTCGGATGGACGGGCAATTCTCCTGATATCGTTTGGTATAGAGTTTTCGCCCGATATTTACCAATTAAGGTAAATGCCCGGAATCGTCCGTTGGGCAGAGTCGTCGGCGGGCCCGTCCCGGCACGGCGGCGGCCGGCGGGCTGCCACGCTGGTGGCATGGATGTGGCATGGATGCGGTGACGCTGTCGGTGGTGTCCAGTGCGCTGGGCGGCATCGCCGAGGAGATGGGGACGCTGCTCGTCCGGAGCGCGTACTCGTCCAACATCAAGGAGCGGCGCGACTGCTCGGCGGCGATCTTCGACGTGGACGCCCGGATGATCGCTCAGGCCGCCCACGTGCCGGTGCACCTGGGCGCCATGTACGAGTCGGTCCGGGTGGTCGCCGAGCGCGGGCCGCTGCCTGGTGACGTGTGGGTGCTCAACGACCCGTTCTCCGGCGGGAACCACCTGCCCGACGTCACGCTGATCTCCCCGCTCGCGTTCGACGGCGAGGTGGTCGGCTACGCGGCCACCCGGGCGCACCACTCCGACATGGGCGGGATGCGTCCCGGGTCGATGCCCGCGGACTCCACCGAGATCTTCGCCGAGGGCCTGATCATCCCGCCGGTCCGACTCGTCCGGGCGGGGCGCTGGGAGGAGGACCTGCTCGACCTCATCTGCGCGAACTCGCGGACGCCCGACCTGCGCCGCGGTGACCTGCGCGCGCAGGCGGCGGCGAACGGGCTGGCCGCCACCCGGCTGGTTGAGCTCGCGCGCCGGCACGGCACCGGGCTCGTCCTGGAGTCGTTCGCCGAGGTACTCCGCTACGGCGAGCGGCGCAGCCGGGCGGTGATCGCGCGGCTGCCCGACGGCGTCCACCGGGTGGAGAGCGAGCTCGAGGGCGACGGCGTCGACGACCGGGACATAGCGCTGCGGGTCGCGGTGACCATCGAGGGCGACGGCATCACCGTCGACTTCACCGGCACGTCACCGGCGGTGCGCGGCAACGTCAACTGCCCGCGCGCCGTGACCCGCTCCGCGTGCTGCTTCGCGCTGCGGGTGCTGCTGCCCGACGACGTCCCGACCGGCGACGGCACCTACGCCCCGCTGACCGTGGTGACCGAGCCCGGTTCGCTGGTCGACGCGCAACGCCCGTCCGCCGTCGTGGCGGGCAACGTGGAGACATCGCAGCGCATCGCCGACACGGTGCTGGCGGCTCTGCGGCTGGCGGTCGGCGCCGGGTCGGACGTCCTGGCGGCGCCCGGGCAGGGGACGATGAACAATCTGGTGATCGGCGGCGCGACCTGGACGTACTACGAGACGCTGGGCGGGGGGCAGGGCGCGTCCGCCCGCGGCCGTGGCCCCTCCGGGGTGCACGTGGGGATGACGAACACGCTGAACACCCCGATCGAGGCGCTCGAGTTGGAATACCCGATGCGGGTGGAGCGCTACGAGCTGGCCGACGGCACGGGTGGGCCCGGCAGGCATCCGGGCGGGGACGGCCTCGTGCGCTCGGTGCGGGTGCTGGAGCCGGCGACGCTGTCCGTCCTGACCGACCGGCGGCGGCACGCGCCCGGTGGGGTGGCGGGCGGTGGGCCCGGCGCGGTCGGGCACAACGATGTTGACGGTGTTCCGCTCCCGCCGAAGGCGACCCGGCAGCTCCCTGCCGGGTCGGTCGTCACCCTGCGCACACCGGGCGGTGGCGGATGGGGCCCGCCGCCGTAGTTCCTCGGGATCGACATCGTCACGCAGGGTGTACGTCTGGCTGTCGATCGTTATCTGGACGGCCACACGCCCACCTTCGCGCGCGTGTTCGACTGCGGCACTGTGCACTGGGCTACCCATAGGCCAAAGGTGTGATCGGTAGATCTATGTAATCGGCTGCGGACGGACCACACAGCGTTCACGATCGAGGATGACCCGACCGGGATGCGAGGAACCGGGAGGCCGCATGGAGGCTGAGTTCGGTGTTGGCGCCGCGATGGCGGTGGCCGCGGTGCCCGGTGTGCCCGTGCCCGTGCCCGCGGCCGTGACCGCCCCTGCCCCACGCTCACCGCTGGCCAGGGCGTTCGACGGCGCGCTGGTCGCGGTCGGCGCGACGGCGGACCCGGGGGAACGGGTCGCCGCGTTCGTGGACCTTGTCCGGAGGTACCAGGAACCTGGTCGGCACTACCACACCCTGCGGCACGTGGCGGAGACGACCGCCGCCTTCCACCTGCTGATCGCCGCCGACCGTGCCGAGGCCGCCGAGGTGCGGCTACCGGTCTGCCTCCTCGCCGTGCACTTCCACGACGTCGTCTACGACTCCCGGGCGAGGGACAACGAACAGCGCTCCGCCGAGCTCGCCGCCGGCGTCCTGACCCGTCTCGGCTGCCAGGCCGAGGCGATCGCCGACGTGTGCCGCCTGGTCGAGGCCACGGCGGGGCACCGGGCGGTGTCCGCCGACGAGGCGTTCGTCAACGACGCCGACCTGCGGGTGCTCGCGCGTCCCGCGCCCGCCTACGACCGGTATGTCCGCCGGGTGCGCCTGGAGTACGCCTGGGTCGGTGGCGGCACCTGGGCCTCCGGACGCGGCGCCATCCTGCGGCATCTGCTGGACGGGGAGATCTACGCGACCTCCTGGGCCCGCAGGCACTGGGAGCCGGCCGCCCGCGCCAACCTCAACCGCGAGCTCTCGGCGCTCTCCCTGACCTGAGGGCTGTCTGAGGGCTGTCTTCGGCCGCCGGCGCGGATCACCTTCCGGCCACGGCCGACCGTCGCTGGCCGGAGCGGAGACAGAGCCGGTCGTCGATGCGGAGTCGCCGTTCGGCCGATGCCCGCGACGGGCGTCGGCCGGCACGATCATCGCCACGATTCGTGTCGAGTCGCTGACCAGACGTTACGGGGCGTCCACCGTCGTACGGGACGTCTCCTTCACCTGCGAACCGGGGACGGTGCCGGGCTTCCTCGGCCCGAACGGCTCCGGCAAGTCCACCACACTGCGCATGATCACCGGCCTGACCAGGTCGGACGCCGGCCAGGCCACCGTCGACGGACATCCGTTCGCCGCGCTGCCCAACGCCTCCCGCGCGGTCGGCACGCTGCTGGACGCGTCCGCGACCCACCGCGGTCGCAGCGGCCGGGCGATCCTGCGGACGGCCGCGGACATGGCCGGCGTACCCCGCCGGCGGGTCGAGGAGATGCTCGACCTGGTCGGTCTCGCCGGCCCGGCGGCCGGCCGCCGCTCGGGCACCTACTCGCTGGGGATGCGCCAGCGGCTCGGCTTCGCCCAGGCGCTGATCGGCGACCCGTACGTCCTCATCCTGGACGAGCCGGCGAACGGCCTCGACCCGGAGGGCATCGCCTGGATGCGCCGGCTGCTGCGGGAGTTCGCCGCGCGCGGCGGGACGGTGCTGCTGTCGAGTCATCTGCTCGGCGAGGTGCAGGCGACCGTCGACCGGCTCGTGGTCATCGCCGCGGGCGCGGTGGTGGCGCGCGGGCGGCTGGACGAGCTGCTCGCCCCCGCCGGGCTGATCGTCGGCGCGCCGGACCGGGCCGCGCTGGCGGCGGCACTGTCCCGGGCGGCGATCCCGTTCACGCCGAATCCGGACGGGGCCCTGCTGGTGGACGTCTCGTCCGGCACGACCGCGGCGGACGTCGCCCGGGCCGCCGTCGGCGCCGGCGTGCTCGTGACCGAGCTGCGCCCGGCGGACCACGGAACCCTCGAGGACCTCTTCTTCTCGCTCACCGCCTCCCTCCCCACGGATACGCCCGCCGGCACCGGCACCGGCACCGGCACCGGCACCGGCACCGGCAGCGGCAGCGGTGCCGCCGGCTCCGTTGCCGGCTCCGCCGCCGGCACCGCTGCCCGGACCGAGGTGGCCCGATGACCGTCACCGCCACGAGAACCGGTGGCCCCGGCGCGGTGGCACCGCGGCCGGCCGCCGTCCCGATCCCGTTCGCCCGGCTGGTGCGGGTGGAGTGGGACAAGTGCCTGGGCACCCGCGCCACGCGATGGCTGCTGGCCGTCGCCACCGCCGTGTCCGTCCTGTGCCAGCTGGTCCCGCTCCTGCTCCCGGACGACGTCGACCAGTGGGCATCGGTCTATCTAGGCCTCGGCTCGGTCGGGTTCGGCGTGCTGCTGCCGGTCGGCGTGATCCTGGCCCTGCTCGCGGTCGTCGCGACCTTCGTGATCGGGCTGGGCGGGATGGCGGTCGCCGAGTGGGGGCTGGGCCGCTCGGTCGTCGCCGACCGCCCGTGGGGCCTGCTCGTCCTGGGGCTCGTGCTCGCCTCGGTGGTCGGGACGGTCTCGGCGATGGGTTTCGCGGCGCTGTTCGGCTCGAGCGCGGCCGCGATCGTGAGCGTCTACCTCATCCCGACCCTGTGGGGCGTCGTCTTCTCGTTCGGAGTGCTGCGGAAGCTGAGTCCGTGGCTGGACAGCGCGCAGTCGGTGACCTGGATGCAGGAGGCGCGGTTCGACGGCCATCTCGGCCAGATGGCCGTCTCGTCTGCGCTGTGGGTCCTGGTGCCGCTGGTGGCCGGCTTCGTCCGCACCCTGCGCCGCGAGGTCTCCTGACGGCCTCACCTGCCGGTGGCGGGTGTCGGACGTCCGCCAGGCGTCGGATGCCCGGCGGGCGGGCTGCCGGCGGGCGGGCTGGTGGCGGGTGCGTCGCCGGAGGAGCGGCGGGCTCGTCGGCGTAGCAGCGCGGCGACGCCCGCCCCGGCCAGCAGGACTCCGCTGAGCACCGGCCCGGCGGTGAACTCGGCCGCGTCCGGTTCGAGGCCGGGCCAGACGAGGGCGAACAGCAGCAGCGAGCAGATGGCCCCGACCGCGCTGGTCAGCAGCGGGAAGCGGCGGACGCCGGGCAGCCCGAGCAGCGCGAGCCCGCCCAGCACACAACCGAGGACCGCGCCCGCGAGCAGCGCCCCCCCGACGGAGTGGACCACGACGGCCGGCAGCCACCCCGGCTGCCACGACCACGAGTCGCCGTTCCAGCGCAGGCGCTTGCCGCCGCCCACGCCGGCCGTCCCGAGCGGTGCGCCCGGCCAGACCAGCAGGTGCACCAGGCCGTGGGTGACGATGACGAATCCGCCGGCCCAGCTGGCGCCACGTCTGACCGCGCCGCGGCCGACCGAGTCTCGGCTGACGGGGCCACGGCTTACCGAGCCCTCGCTGACCGGGCCGAGGGTCACCGGGCCACGCTCACGCCGGTTCGCTCACTGCAAGGTGACCGCGTCGACGTCGGACCCGGCGTCGGCGCCCGGCCCTTCCCAGCCCGTCGGCCCTTCCCAGCCCGCCGGATCCTCCCGGCGTGCCGGATCCGTCCAGCCGGTGGCCGCCGAAGGAACGGTGGAGGCGGGCGTGTCCGCGGAGAGCGCGTGGAGGTCGCCGGCGGTGGCGGTACCCGACTCGGCCGCGGCGGCGAGCACCGTCGCGGCGAGGACGGGGTCCAGGTCCGGTGGAACCGACCGCAGATCCAGCAGGCAGCAGCCCTGCTCGACCCGTCCGAGGACGGACGGGCGGCCGCGGCGCAGGAAGGCGGCCAGGGCCGCGTCCAGCGCGACGGCCGCACTCGGCAGGCCGCTCTCCCACACGTCCGGCCCCGACCCGTAGACCGTGTGGCCGCCGTGGCCCGCTCCGGTTCCGACGGCGCCGCGGCGCACGGCGGCCCCGGCCCGGGCGGTGTCGTCGATGCCGTCCGAGCCGACGACCGCCCGGCTGGTCACGGCGGAGGCAGGGACCCCGGACTGCCGCAGCCAGGACGCCAGCCGCTCGGCCCGGTGCCGCAGCTCGGCGGGCTCGGCGCGCAGCGACCTGCGGACGGGGTTGTCCCCGGTGCCCAGCGTGGCCTCCAACGCGGCCAACGTCAGTTTGCCCACCCGCAGGGCGCGGGCGAGCGGATGCCGGCGCAGCCGGTCGACCAGGTCCGCGCGGCCCAGGACGAGGCCGCACTGCGGCCCGCCGAGAAGCTTGTCGCCGCAGGTGGTGACCAGGCTGACCCCGCAGCTCAGCCAGGTCGAGGCGTCCGGTTCGTCGGGCAGGGCGGGCTCGGGGTGCAGCAGTCCGGATCCGGGATCGCCGACGAGTGGCACACCGCGGCCGGCGCACAGCTCGGCGAGATCGGCGAGCGCCGGGGCCGTCGTCAGCCCGACGACCCGGTAGCTGGGCGGATGTACCCGAAGTACGAAACCGGTGCCTGGCCCGATGGCGTCGGCGTAGTCGCCGAGTGTGGTCCGATTTGTGGCCCCAACCTCGCGCAGCCGGGCTCCGGTCGACGTCAGCAGCTCGGGCAGGCGGAGCCCGTCGGCTGTCTCGATGAGCTCGCCGCGGCTGATGACTATCTCCCGGCGGCCCGCGAGCGCCGCGGCCGACAGGATGAGCGCGGCCGCATTGTTGTTGACCACGTGCACGGAACGGGCCATTGGCACGGCCGCGGCCAGCGCGGTCATCGCCGTGCGGCCGCGCCGGCCGCGGCGACCCGTGACCAGGTCGACCTCGACGTCGCAGGTCCCGGCCGCGGCGTCGAGCGCGGTGCGGGCCGCCGGGGACAGCGGCGCGCGGCCGAGGCCGTCGTGCAGGAGAATGCCGGTGGCGTTGATCACCGGGCGTGGGCCTCCGGCCTGCCGGGCGGGCGCCACCAGCACGGCGGTCGGCGCGGGCGTGGTGAGGAACCGCGTCGGCTCGGTAAGAGGTCGACCTGGATCGGCGGTCACCTTGGGTGATGTTAATGGCACTTATCTGTGATGRATGGTTGGCTCTCCGTCGTCTGTCCCCGATGCGTGGCCTGACTGTCGTCCTGAGACGGGATCGCCGTGGGTTCCGTCAGGGCGTTGTTGGGGGTAGCTTCGGAGCTGAAGGGGAGTAGCCCCGCCGTGTGGCCACCGGCCGTGTCCGATCGCCGCGCCCGTGTCACCGCGCTCCGTGCGCGGCGGATGCGCCGCGGTCGTCGGGCCGCCGGGGAGCCGCACGGTCCGGCGCGTCGACATACTGGCCCGACCTGTTCGGGCCCGGCCGTCGGGCCTGACCTCCGTCAGGTGGGCGAGACCTTCGATCTGGCTGTCATGCCGGGTCGAAGGCGGCTCCCGTCCCGGCCCGGCTCCAATGAGAGGGATCCGAGCCGTGAGCCTCACCGCCGTACTTGTCACCTTCGGTGTGATCTTCCTGGCGGAACTGCCTGACAAGACGATGGTGGCGAGCCTCGTGCTGGGCAGCCGCTACCGTCCCCTCTACGTCTGGACGGGTGTCGCGGCCGCCTTCGCGATCCACGTGACAGTGGCGGTCGCCGCCGGCAGCGCGATCTCGCTGCTGCCCGGGCGGCTCGTCGACGCGGTCGCGGCGGTGCTGTTCGCGCTCGGCGCGGTGCTGGTGCTCCGGGAGGGACGCGAGGAGACCACGGACGAGTCCGAGCCCAGCCCGGCCGAGGCGCTGCCCGCGCCGAGGGCTGCCACCGTGGTCGCGGAGCCGGCGGGCGGTGCCGGTGCGGCTGGTGGTGCGGCTGGCGGTGCTGGCACCGGGCATGCGTCCGGCCCGGTTCCCGCTGCGGAGCCGAGTTCGGCGCGCCCGGCGAGCGCGGACCCGTCGCGGTCCACGTTCCCGCGGGTCGCGGCGACGTCCTTCGCGGTCGTGTTCGTCGCGGAACTCGGTGACCTCACACAGTTCTCGACGGCGAACCTCGCCGCCCGGTTCTCCGCGCCGGTGGCGGTGTGGCTCGGCGCGGTCCTCGCGCTGTGGACCGTCGCGGGTCTGGCCATCGTCGGCGGTCGTGGGCTGCTTCGTGTCCTGTCGGTAAAGGTGATCACGCGGATCGCCGCGGTCGCGTTCACGGCACTGGCGCTGATCTCGCTCGTGGACGCCATCCGCGGCTGACCGCCCGGCACGGGCCCGGTTCGCCGGCCGAACGCGGCGCGGCAGACTCCGCACATGCCGCCGCGACGCAGGACCGACCTCTGGCAGCCGCTCCCTCCGGCCATCGACGACCAGCCCGGGAGTGCCGCCGCGTCCGCGGGAGGTGGCCGCCGGGTCGTCCGTGGAACCGTCGACGACCTGGCCGCGGCCGTCAGCGAACTCGACCCGGACGCCGGTGGCCTGACCGGGACGACGGTGGAGTCGATCGTCCTGGCCGGCGCCCGTGTCCTGGGCGGGCGGGTCACGGGCCTGCGGCTGCGCGACGTCGTCGCCGATCAGGCCGTCCTGGCCGGCATCGTGCTCGACGGGGGCGGCGCGACGCGGGTCCGGGTCACCGGCGGCCGGGTGTCCGGCACGGTGTGGATCCGCGGGGAGCTCAACGACGTGGTGTTCGACCAGGTACGGGCGGACGGGCTCGCGCTGCGGGCCTGCCTGCTGCGCCGGGCGCGGTTCGTGAACTGCGACCTCTCCGGGCTGGATATGACGGACACACGGCTCGACCACGTGCGGTTCGAGGACTGTGATCTCAGCTCCGCGATCTTCACTGGTACGCAGATCGCGGCGGCTCAGCTGCGGGGATGTCGTTTCGACGGCGTGGTGGGAGCCGATGGCCTGGCTGGAGCCGAGGTGGACTCGTCGGACCTGGCGAGTCTCGCCGGGCCGATGGCCGCCGCGCTCGGAATATCTGTGGTCTGAGCGTTTCCGCCCGTCCCTGGGTTGTGCCTGGTCGCGTTCGGTGTAGCGGGCGATACCAGTGCTGGAGTGATACAGGCAGACCGCGACCGCGAGGCCGCCGGTCGCGCGCGTGACGGCCGTCGCCTGAGGTACCCGTGGTCCGGAGGCTCGACCCCGACCTCCGGTCCGGATGACCGATTCGGATGTCCTTAGTGGGAATTCTCCTGTTTTTGGGTGAAGGTGGAGGATCGTCGGAATGCGGAACGTGATGAAAGGCGCGCGGACCCATGAACGGGATGTTTCCGCCCTGCTGGGAGACCTCGCGACGGTCCGTGCTTATATCGGTGCGTCGATCGCGCTTGTGGCGATGTGGACACGAAGAGTGCCCCAGTACGCCCGATCGAACCGGTGGCGATGGGGCTGCCGGCGGACAGCGGAGGGAACGGCGACGAGATGATCACGGAGGAGGGCAGCTGCGGTGCCTGGCAGCGCGTGCCCGAAGAGATAGCGATACGGCTCGACGATGTGCCAGGAGCCGCGTACGAGGTGCCCAGCGAGGTGACCTGCGCGCTTCAGCAGGGCCACCCGGACAACCACATGGCGGTACTGCAGGGATGGGGGAACGAGGAGGTCTGGCTGTCGTGGTCCGCCCCGAGGACCATCACGGCCCCCGGGTGCCGCGCCGAGGGGATGACCTGCCTGCTTCCGACCGGCCATCAGGGCCACCACTATGTGATCATGGCTGACGTGGTGGAGGACGAGGGCCCGTACTGGGTCGCCGACCGCGCCGATCTGGACACGCGGCGGGCCGGCGTCCCCGGGGGCTGACCGACCTGGCTGTTCTCCGCTGGCAGGCAGTGGCCCGGCAGTGGTGTCCCGCCGCGGGCATCGGCGGCTTCTGGACCGCCGCCGGTACCAGCGTCTTCAGGGCCGCTGCCGGTGCTGGCCGAAGACGAGGACGACCTCGGTGTCGGTGACGAAGTCCTGCAACCGGGCCTCGGCCGGCACGGAGGCCAGCGCCTGGCGCAGGCCTCCGGCCGTCGTGCCCTCGGTCGCCACGACCGTGAGCCGTGAGGCGCCCCCGGCCGGCTCGGGTGCGGCCCGGAACGCGGCCGGCCGCGTGGAGACGATCGTCATCAGGTGATCGACTATGCGGAGGATCTCGTCCGGCTCGAGGTCGACGAAGGCGGCACGGCCCGGTTCCGGCGGTTCGATCCGCAGCCGCACGGTCACCTCCTCCTCCTCCTCCTCGCCTTCCGTGTCCTCGTCGTCCATGATCTCGTTGTCGCTATTGACGTGAGCGCCCCGGGACCCGCCCGTGGGCCCACTCTCCGGACGGCCCCCCGAACCGGGCGTCACGGTGACGGTGACGGCGGTCCCGTCGACCCGGCCGACGAAGATCCTGGTGTCACTCGGGAACGTCGGGACGTCGGTCGGGGCCGTCGTGGTGCCGGTCGGGGAGATCGCCGGATCCGAGGGTGACCCGGAGTGAGCGTCGCGCGGCCCGGTGGTCGGGGCCGCGGCGCCCGGGACGGCCGCGGCCGGGGCCGTGATGGGGCTGGGGGTGGATCGGGGCATCGTTACTCCTGTCCGCGGCCGAGGGATTGCTCGATCGCTGTTCACGGGACGACGCTCTCATGTGAATTTCGGCCATTACACCCCGCGGGCCGGGGAGCTTTACCCGGCATCCGCCTTTCCTCGACGGATCGGCGGCGGAGATCGGTGGAGGTGGCCGCGGTGGGCCGTCCCGCGTGAAACAGGACCACCGTGAAACAGGACCACAGAGAGACGCAAATTCCGCCGGTCGGTTGCTCCACGTAAACCAGATTGCTTCAGGTAGCTGTTCTACGCCATCGGGTGTCAGCGCAGGCCGGGGGAGATCGCTGTGGCCGCTCCCACGCCCGCCCACGGCGAAGACGCGGACGGATGAAAACGTGACGGACGCGCGGGTGTGAGCCCGATAGCGGAGGGGTAGTAGCTGGACTATCGCGCTTGTCAGGAGCGCGTCGCGCCGCGGGAGGCAGGCCGGCCGTGCTTCCCGCCCCGCACCGTCGTTTCGGCCGACAGCGGAGCCATGGTCCCCAGCGTGCGTGTGGAAGTGACAGGTCGGGACGCTGTCGTGGTGCACCCGGTTGGCGAGATCGACTACTCGTCACTGGAACCGCTGCGGGAGGCGTTGCTCGACGCCCGAATCGCCGGAGTTCGTGAGATCGTCGTCGATCTCGAGCAGGTCTCGTTCCTGGACTCGCAGGGGCTTGCCGTGATCCTCTACGCGCACCAGCGGCAGCGGTCCGCGGGCGGGCGCCTGATTCTGCGAAACCTGAACGAGAACACCTACCGGCTGCTCGACGTGACCAATCTGACGACCGTGATCGACGTCGACCACGGCTCGGTCGCCGTCCCGAACGGCACGCGCTCCAATGCTGCGCGTCCGAACGGCACGCGGGCGAGCGGCGCGCGTGGCATGGAACGGTGGCCGGGAGCGGTGTCGCGCCGCGGGGCCTGAGCTGCCCGGCCCCCGAGCGGACCCGCCGCTGCGTCCATCCACGGCACCGGGCCTAGCCGCGCGCCGGGTGCCGGTAGGAGACGTCGGCGGCGTGCCGGCGGAACCCGAGCCGGGTGTAGAGACGGACGGCGCGCGCGTTGTCCTCGTCCACGTAGAGCATCACCGAGGCCAGGCCGATGTCGCGCAGGTGCCGCAGACCCACGATCGTCAACGCCGCGCCCAGCCCGGTGCCCGCCGCCGCCGAGGCCACTCCTACGACGTAGACCTCACCGATCGGCCCTGGTTGCCCGGCCGGCTGGTCCGGCGCGGCTGGGTGCTCGGGTACCGGGTCCTGCGGGTGCACCTTGGTCCAGTGGAAGCCGAGCAGGGCGCCGTTCCGTTCGGCGAGGAAGAAGCCGGCCGGGTCGAACCAGGACTCACCCTCCCGCGCACGCAGGTCGTCCAGCGTCCAGCGGCCCTGCTCGGGGTGGTCGGCGAAGGCCTCGGCGTTGACGGCGAGCCAGGCCTCCTCGTCCACGCCCACTTCGAAGGCCCGGATCGTCACGTCGGCCGGGATGATGGGCCTTGGCAGATCATCCGGATCACCGGGGCGGGCCGAAKCCAGGGGCCGGCGCAGATGCAGGAGCACCCGCTCCCGGTCGAACCCGTTGCGCGCGGCCAGCGCGGCCGCGGCCGGTGTGTTCCCGTGTGCCCAGATGTTCAACGAGACCGGTGACGTCGTCGCGAAGAGGGCGTGGACGAGCGCGGTGCCGACTCCCCTGCGGCGGTGGTCGGGATGGACAACCAGCTCAGCCTGCCGCTCCGTGGCCGTGCCGCCGAGCGCCGCGTAGCCGACGACAGCCGAGCCGGCGCGGGCGACCAGGTGCTCCACGCCGCCACCGACCGGGCCGGGGCGGAGGGCGAGGCGGACGTCCTCGGAGACGCCGCCGTTGCCGTCGGCCCGCTCGGCCGCGGCCAGCAGGTCGGTGATGGCGGCGATGTCGGCCACATCGAGCGCGCGGAGCCAGCTCAGCGAGGTCACCAGTCGACGTTAGTGCGTCCGGGCCGACATTCGCCCGGCACGAGGACGTTTCCCAGAACGTCGATCTTCCCGGTACCGGTGTCAATGTGACGAGCGCCGGCGGGGGGCGGTGGCGGCGGGACCTGTGTCCCGCCCGGTCGCGGCGGAGCCTGAGTCTGCACGTGACCACGAGGTTACGTCAGGCGTCAACGGACGCCGACCATGGCTGTCCGTGACCGGTGGCGGAAGGCGCCGTGGCGCAGGGCGATGGTGGCGGAAGACGCCGGAAACGCCGAAAGGGTCCGGCGGTCGTCGTCACCGACGACCGCCGGACCCTTTCGGAACGCGCGCGGTGGTGCTGGCGCGAGCCCCGTGCCTGTGGAGCAAGCGGCGCCTGTGGAGCGGGTAGCGCCAGTGGTGAGGTCAGACGCGCTCGGGGGTGCGGATGTCGTCCCGGTCCATACGGTTGGCACCGGACTCGGGCAGCGGCGAGATCGGCGGCGCCACGAACTTGTAGCCAACGTGGCGGACGGTTCCGATCATCGCCTCGTGCTCGGGCCCGAGCTTCGCCCGCAGCCGGCGGACGTGCACGTCAACCGTGCGGGTGCCGCCGTAGTAGTCGTAGCCCCAGACCTCCTGCAGGAGCTGCGCGCGGGTGAAGACCCGCCCCGGGTGCTGCGCGAGGTACTTGAGCAGCTCGAACTCCTTGAACGTGAGCTCGAGCGGACGTCCACGCAGCTTGGCGGAGTAGGTGGTCTCGTCGACCGACAGGTCGCCGGACCGGATGACCCCGGCCTCGGCCGTACCGCCGGCGGCGGCGACCCGCCCGATGGCCAGGCGCAGCCGCGCCTCGACCTCGGCGGGACCCGCGGTGTCGAGGACCACGTCGTCGACGCCCCAGTCCGCCGACACGGCGGCGAGCCCACCCTCGGTGACAAGGGCGAGCAGCGGGGTGGTGAGCCCGGTGGTGCGCAGCAGCCGGCACAGGCCTCGCGCGATCACGAGCTCACGGCGGCCGTCGACGACGATCACATCGACCGGCGGTGCGTCGAGCAGTGCGCTTGCCTCCAGCGGTGCCACCCGGACCGTGTGCGTGAGCAGGCCGAGTGACGGGAAGGACTCGGCTGACGGACCGGGGGCGTTGGTGAGCAAAAGGACGACGCTCAAGACGGCTCCTCCAGGTGCGGTGTGTGTTGGGGCAGCGTCGACCCAGCGATCCTTGTCTCCGGTGTCCCACGTTCCACGACCGTCATGGGCATGAAACGAGCACCGGTCCATGGGGAGGATAGCGGAGTGCCCTACTCCGCTCCTACTGTCTACCGACTTCTTCCCACCGCAGACGCTGAGATCCTGGCCACGGAGCTGCGTAATCGTGTTCCCGCGGTGACAGACCCGCACGGGGTCTGCGTCGTTCTCGTCCACGGGTTCTCCGGATCGATCGGGCGACCCGCGCTGCGTGCTGTAACAGCCGGATTGCGCACGCACGTGAGTGTGCTGTCGATGGACCTGCGAGGTCACGGCAGATCGACCGGCACCTGCACTTTCGGGGACCGCGAAGTCCTGGATGTCGACGCGGCGGTAGGCGAGGCGCGACGGCTCGGCTACCGCGAAGTGGTCACTATGGGGTGGTCCATGGGTGGTGCCGCGGTGGTCCGGCACGCGGGGCTGGCAGCCGGCGGCGAGCCGGCGCACGGGCACCGGGTCCGGCACCGTCCGGACGCGGTCGTCGCCGTCAGTGCCGCGAGCCGGTGGTTCGTCCGCGACACGGCGCCGATGCGCCGCATCCACTGGTTCGCCGAGACGGCGTCCGGACGAGCCGCGGCCCGGGTCGCCCTGGGCGTGCGCATCGCCGCGCAGCCATGGCCGGCGGTGCCGCCCTCGCCGGTCGAACTCATCGGACGGATCGCGCCGACGCCCGTCCTGATCGTGCACGGTGACCGTGACTCGTACTTCACGCTCGAGCACCCGCGGGCGCTGGCCGCCGGGGCCGGCCCGACCGGGCAGCTGTGGGTGGTCCCGGGATTCGGCCACGCCGAGGCCGCCGCCACCGCGGGCCTGCTCGACCGCATCGGCGCCCACCTGCCCGATCTGCTGGCCGGCCGTCCCGAGTGGTCGGCGCGCGCGGGGCGCATCGCCGGGGAGACGGCCGAGGGCCTGGGGGCGGGTCTCGACGCTGGCCGGGGGGTTGGCCGGGGCCCGGGAGGTGACACGTCCCCAATACTGGGCGAACCGTCGTCCGGAGTCCTGCGGCCACCGGTCGCGCGGCGGGGAGCGGCGGGGGAGTGGCGTCGTTCCGGCCCTGGCCAAGGGAGCCGGTCACGACGCGGTTGACGTGGATTGAGTCGACGTGGACTGACCGGACGCGGTCGACGTGGACTGACGTGAAGGAGAACCGTGGCACGCATCATGGTCAGGTACTGGGCCGCGGCCCGCGACGCGGCCGGCGTCGCCCAGGAGGAGCTCGACGCCGTCACCCTCGCGACCGCGCTGGCCGACGTCACCGAACGCCGGGGCGAGCGCCTCGGTGCGGTACTCGCGAGGTGCGCCTTCCTGGTGGACGACGAGCCCGTCGGCCGGCGTGATCCCGACAGCGTCACGCTGCGGGAAGGCGCGCTCATCGAGGTGTTACCCCCGTTCGCGGGGGGATGAGCCGCTCTCTCTTTGACGTCGTGCTCGCCGTTTCGGGGTCGATGGGGCTGCTCTGCTCCTGAAGCGGCGAGTGGGACGGCGAACGACAAGTAGTTCGATGATTCGGCGCGGCCTGGGTCGCGATGACGGCGCTGGGGGCGGGCGTCCGCGGCCGGCTGACGCACGGACACATGCAGCCACCGTTGGGCCCTGGAATCTTCGTCGATCGACCGTGGCAGCATGGTGCGGTGCCCACGCCCGAGCCCGGTTCGCCCGGATCGCCGGAAGTCGCCCGGCCGGTCGGTGCGGCACGCCCGGCCGAACCGGACCTGCCGGATCCGTCGGTCGCGCCGGGCGAACCGGACCTGCCGGTCCCATCGGTTCTGCCGGGTGGGCTTGAGGCGGTGTCCGTCGGGGCGACGGTCGCGGTGCTGGCCGCCGGTGCGGCGTTCGCGGCGGTCGCTGGTCCCTGGGCGCTGGCGGGAGTGCTGCTCGCGGCGCAGATTGTCCTCGGCTGGGCGTGGACGCGCTCCCTCGGTGCCTCGGCGGGAACCGTCGCCCTCGTCGCCGGCAGCGCGCTGGCCTGTGACCTCGCCGTGCTCTGGCCCGGCGACGGCGAAGCGGGCGGTCACGGCTACGACGACAATGGGATCGGCACGGTCGCCGGCGTCATCGGGGTCTCCCTCGCGGTGACGGTGCTTTACCAGCTCGCGCGGCGCGTACACCGGCCCGGCCCCGCGGCGGCGCCCGCAGCGGCGCCCGCGGAGGGTCGGCCGTCCCGCGCGGCGGACCGGGTCAGCGGTGACATGGCTGCCGCGCTGGGCGGTGTCGCCGTCACCGCCTTCCTGACCGGATTCCTGGTGCTGCGCTCGGAGGCCGGAGCCCCGAACCCCGCCGACAGCATGGTGATCGCCGGGCTGATCGGGGCCGGGACGTCGGTACTGGCCGGCCGGCTGCTGGCCGCGCTCGCCGGCCTCGGCCGTTTCGCGGCGCCCGGCGGACCTGGCTCGGTGGGCGGGGGTGTGACACGAGTTGTGGTCCTCATCGCGGCGGCGTTCGGCGCCATGGCAGGTGCGGGTGCGGGCTCGCTCTACGGCTCGCTCACGGACCTCGGGGCGGCCCCGGCGGCCGCCCTCGCCGCCGCCGGGGCCGTTGCCGCCGCGTGCGTGAGCCTCCTGCTGGGCCAGACCGCGCCCGAGGCACCGTCCGCGCCGGACTCCGAGCCACGAGCCGGGGCCCTCGCCCCGGGTGGCCTTGCTCCGGGTGGCCTTGCCTCGGGCAGCCCTGTCTCGGGCAGCCCTGCCTCGCGTGGCGTTCTCGCTCCGGGAGGCGCCCTGGCCGGGGTGCTGCTCGGCGCGCTGCTCCCGATCGCGCTGGCGGCGCCCATGGTGTACCTCGTCGGCAGGCAGCTTCCCGGATGAGCCCCGGTGGCCGGCGCGGCCTGCGCATCTTCCTGATCACAATGGTCGTGGCTCTGATCGTCGTCGGGGTGCTGGACCGGGTCGCCGCACGCGTGGTCGCCGACCAGATCGCGACCAGGGCCCAGAACGCCGAGAACCTGGCGCAACGGCCAGATGTGTCCCTCGGTGGCTTCCCCTTCCTCACCCAGGTCGTCGCCGGCCGGTATCGCGACGTCCAGCTCGAGGTCCGCGGCTACGAGCAGGACGGCACACGGATCGATCGCGTCCACGCCGACCTGACAGGGGTGCGGCTCCCGCTCTCCGACGTCCTGCGCGGCGCGGTCGAGCGGGTGCCCGTCGACCAGGTCGACGCTGAGGTCGACCTGACCTTCAACGACCTGAACGCATACCTGGCCAGTCAGAACTCGCAGCTGAAGATCAGCCCGGCCGGGCAGGGGATCCAGGTCGGCGGAACGGTCGATCTCCTCGGCACGGCCTACCCCGTCTCCGGTACGACCGATATCGGCGTCGCGCCGGACGCTGTCACCTTCACCCCGCGCGACCTGGCCCCCGACCTGGCGGCGGTGATCCCGCCGGGCCTGCTCGACACCGTCCGCTCACTGCTCACGGTGCGGGTGCCGGTGACCGGGCTGCCGTTAAACATGAAGCTGCGGTCCGCCACAGTGGGCGCCGACCGGCTGACGTTCGCCGCTGGTGGGGAGAACGTGCTGCTCGACGCCACCGTCGCCCCGACGGTCGCCCCCGCGGGCACACCCGGCCTCTGACCCGCGGCCCGGCGCGCACGCGCGCCTCGCGCGGAGGTGGGAAGGTTTCGCCGTCCTGAGGCGCTGCACCCGCCATGACCGGCGTGTGGGTCCTGCTGGCGGCACTTGTAGCGGCGACCGGGGTCGGCCTGCTGGCCAGGGCGCGGGACGGCCGGTTCCGGGTGTCCCGGGTGCGCGGTGGTCCCCGGGGCGCCGCCGCGCGCCGCGGTGACCAGCACGGAGGTGGTGAACGTGAGGGTCGTGGGGACGCGGGTCCGGCGGCGGTGACCGGTGTCGGTGCGGTGCCGGGCCCTGATCCGGGCGATCACCGCCCCGAGGCGCCTGGCGAGACGGCGCCTGGCGAGACGGCGCGGGGCGGGCGGGGTGGTCTGACGGCGGAGCTTGCGGCGCTGGGGCACGTGCCCGGCGAGGTCGCGACCCTGCTGCAGTTCTCGACGGCGTTCTGCGCCCCCTGTCGGGTGGTCCGGCGGGTGCTCGCCGACGTCGCCGCGATCGTGCCGGGGGTGCGCCATGTCGAGGTGGACGCCGAGTCGCACCTGGAGCTGGTGCGCAGGCTGGGTGTGCGCCGGACGCCGACGGTGCTCGTCCTCGACGCCGAGGGTGTCGAGGCACGCAGGGCGAGCGGTGCGCCGCCGACCCGGGACGCCGTCCTGGCGACCCTCGCGTCGCTCGTCGAGTCGGCGCCAGGAGACCATCGGAAGGGTACTGATGGTGATTCGGTGGGTCTGTCGGGTAACGCTTAACACAGACGTGACGTTCGCTGCTACCGTGACACGAACCATGTGCAGCACTGAGCTGGTCAAGCGCCGCGCGGTCGACCTGTGCCGCGTGAGCAGCTGCTTGTGTCGCATCTTCTGACAGCGCGTTGACGTACGTCCGCGCCCGTGCCGGCCGGGTGTGGCAGCCCCGCCCGGCTGCCCGAGCTCGTTTGCAGGTCAGGAGAACAGCACCATGGTGGATCCACGTGGGCCGCGGTTCGCCGCGGCCGTGACCACTGTTGTACTCGCCGTAACGATCATTACCGGTAATCCGTGGCTCCTGCTCGGGCAGACCGTGGTCTTCCTGGTCGGTGCCGTGGCCGGGATCCGAAACGCCCCCTACGGGCTGGTGTTCCGTTACCTCGTCCGGCCGCGGCTCGGCCCGCCCGCCGACCTGGAGGACGAGGCGCCCCCGCGGTTCGCCCAGGCCGTGGGCGCCGTGTTCGGCGTGCTGGGAACCGTCGGGCTGCTCGCCGGGCCTGCCGCGCTGGGCTACTCGGCGGCGGCCCTCGCCTTCGCCGCGGCCTTCCTGAACGCGGCGTTCGGATTCTGCCTCGGATGCCAGATCTACCTCGTCCTACGTTCCGCAACCGTGAAGGGAGCACGCACATGAGCCGTGAGAACGCGCTGGTCGACGCGACCTGGGTAGAAGCCCACAGCGGCGACCCCAAGGTCGTCCTCGTCGAGGTCGACGAGGACGTGTCGGCCTACGACAAGGGCCATATCCCCGGCGCAGTGCGGCTTGACTGGAAGTCCGAGCTGCAGGACCCGGTGATCCGTGACTTCGTGAACAAGGAGCAGTTCGAGAAGCTCCTGTCGGAGAAGGGCATCGCCGACGACGACACCGTGGTGCTCTACGGCGGCAACAACAACTGGTTCGCCGCCTACGCCTACTGGTACTTCGTCCTCTACGGCCACGCCGAGGTCCGCCTGCTCGACGGCGGCCGCAAGAAGTGGGAGCTGGACGGCCGCGAGCTGACCATCGAGGTCACCCCGCGCGCGGCGACCAAGTACTCCGCCTCGGAGGCGCGTACCGACATCCGCGCGTTCCGCGACGAGGTCATCACCGCCATCGGTGACAAGAACCTGGTGGACGTCCGCTCGCCCGACGAGTTCAGCGGCCGCCTGCTCGCCCCGGCGCACCTGCCGCAGGAGCAGTCGCAGCGGGCCGGCCACGTGCCGACCGCGAAGAACATCCCGTGGGCGAGGACCGCCAACGAGGACGGCACCTTCAAGTCGAACGCCGACCTGGAGAAGCTGTACTCCGAGGCCGGTGTCGACCTGTCGAAGGACACCATCGCCTACTGCCGGATCGGGGAGCGCTCCGCGCACACCTGGTTCGCCCTGCACGAGCTGCTGGGCCTGGCGAACGTCAAGAACTACGACGGCTCGTGGACCGAGTACGGCTCCCTGGTGGGCGTGCCGATCGAGAAGGGTGCCTGATCATGTGTGGCGCTACCAGTGGTGGACCCTCGGTGGAAGGAATCGACGTGGCCAAGGAGACCGTGATCCAGGGCGTCGTGGTGAAGGACGGGTCGCCGGTCTCGACCGGCTACGCCCGGCTGCTCGACTCCGGCGGCGACTTCACCGCGGAGGTGCCGCTCTCGGCGACCGGCCAGTTCCGTTTCTTCGCCCGCCCCGGCGAGTGGACGGTCCGTGCGCTCGTCCCCGGCGGGAGCGGTGAGCGCAAGGTCGTCGCCCGGCAGGGCGAGCCGGTCGACACCCAGGTCGACGTCGCGGCCTGACCTCGTCTGACACTTCTGGGCATCCGGCTGGCAGCTGGGTGCCCGGTGGCGGCCGGGTCCCGAGGAATCACCTCCCCGGGACCCGGCTGTTACGCGTGGGGCGCCATCCCAGGTGGGACGAGTGTGGCCCGGAGTGGTGGTCAGCTTGTGGCCTGGCGCGGGGCGGGAAACCTGTCGGCGGGCTCGGCGCCGTCCACGACGCCGAACGGGATGCTGGTGGGGACCGCGAAGGCCATCGGGCCCACGGTGAAGTGACGCAGGTCGTTGTCGACGGCGAAGGTCGCCGCGGCGCTGCGGTCGGGGAACGGCGCGACCACGCGACGGACCGTGTGCCGGCCCGCTCCCTCGAACTGCACCACGGCGAAGAGCATCTCGGACTCCGGCATCATGCGATCATGAAAGCGCATCCCGGCGTTCCGGTGAACGCGCCGCGTCGTGTGCTGTCAGTGGTCTGCCGTGCGCGTGCAGAAGTAGCGCGCATTCTCGGTGCACACGCACCGCTCATGTGCAGGTGCGTATAACGCGAACGTCAGCCACCTGCGAACGTCAGCCACCTGCGAACGCCGGCCACATGCGGACGCCGGCGGAGCGGACGTCAGTAGACGAGCGCCTGGACGTCGTCGGCGAGCGCCTCGCTCACGAAGACGGCCGCCCCGGCGATGCGGACCCCGGGAATGACGTCGTCCGGGCCGATCGACCGGCGGGCGGCGCACTGCGTGCACAGGGTCACCCGGCCGGCGGCGAGAATCGCGTCGAGAAGATCGTTCAACGGCGCGGCCTCCGGCAGCGAGAACTCCGCGGCACGCCCCGGGAGCGCGAACCAGGCCGATTCGCCGGTGAGCCACAGGGAGACATCCACTCCGGACGCGACGGCCACCGAGGCTACGGTGAAAGCCTGGGAGCAGCGTTCCGGGGCGTCGGCGCCGGCGGTCACCTTGACAAGCAGCGAACGGGTCACCCGTCCAGTGTGCCGTGCCGGGCCACCGCGGGCCGGCGGCTGGTGGCTGGTGGCTGGTGGCGGACACGCACCGGCCAGGTGCGGTACGGGGCAGGCGTTACGGAACGCGTCGGGGCACGGCCTAGGCTGTGGTCCGTGCTGCACTACTTCATGAGCGGCCTGCTGGTGGCCATGGCGATGCTGATCGCCTGGTTCTCCGGCTACGCCGTCTACAAGCTGTACGGAGGCCAGCGCTGAGCGGCCGGGCGAGAGGTGGCAGGACGATGAGGGCGGACGCGACCGGCGACACGGCGGCACGCGGCGACAGAGCGGCACACGGCGACACCGCGAGCGGCGGAGCTACCGGCGGCACGGCCGGGAACATCGCGACGGTCGACCTGCACCCGAGCCTGCTGCCGCTGGCGTTCCTCGTCGGGACCTGGCGCGGCGAAGGCGTCGGCGGCTACGAGGGCATGGAGTCGTTCCACTACGGCCAGGAGATCACCTTCGCGGCGGACGGGCGCCCCGCGCTCGGCTACGTCTCGCACACCTGGTGGGCCGACGAGCCGCGGGACGGCCGCGAGCCCGGCAGCCCGCTGGCCACCGAGACCGGCTTCTGGCGGGTCCAGCCACCGGCCACCGAGCCCGGCCCCGACGGGAAGGTGAACGGGAGCCCGGTCGTCGAGGTGATGCTCGCCCACCCCTTCGGCATCGCCGAGATCTACGTCGGGACGGTCACCGGAACCAGGATCGATCTCGACTCGAACGTCCTGATCAGGACGGCCACCGCCCGGGAGGTCACCCGGTCGGTCCGGCTGTACGGCCTGATCGAGGGCGGTGACCTGGCGTACGCGATCGACATGGAGGCCGGCGGCAAGCCGCTGCAGTCCCACCTCTCCGCCCGCCTGCACCGCTCACCGTCCTGATCCGGCACCGGCCGGTCGGGGCTGTCGGCCGGCGGCTGGGGCGTCAGGTGGGGCGGGGGGCGGTGCCGGCGTCGGCGGCCAGCTTGGCGCGCCAGGCGCGTTCGCGCTCGATGGCGCCGGCGAAGCCGAGCGCGATGGCCGGGTCGAAGTTGTCGTCGGCGTAGGAGCCGACGCAGCCGAGGAGGCGGTCGACCTCCTCGGCGGTGACCGCGGTCAGCGGGACCTGGCCGGTCAGGAAGATGTCGCCGACGCGGTCGATCGAGAAGTGCACGCCGTAGGTGCGGGCGTTCCGGCTGAGCAGGAAGCCGTAGGTACCGGCGGCGTTCTCGGCGGGCGCGCGCATGAAGAACGCCTCGACGAGCAGCGTGTGGTCCTGGACCACGAGCCAGGTCATGGTGCGCAGCTTGTGCTCGCCTTCGAGCATGACCAGGAAGGCACCGGTGTCGGGGTGCTCGTAGGCCACGCCGAGGTCGTCCAGGGCGGTACTGATCAGCTTGTCGAGCCGTTCGCGTTCCGCGCCGTCGATGGGTGCCGTCATGCGCAGGGACCTCCCCGTTCGTGGTGCCGGTCAAGCCGGGCGGGCGCGGTGACGCCGAGCCCGGCCGAACCCGCCGTCGGCGACGCTAGCCGACTCGGCGACGGAGGGTACGCCCGAGTGGCTGGTCCGCCGAGCGGGTCGGCGGTGACCGGCTCGCCGGGGCGGGTCAGACGGCGACGGCCGCTGGTGAGATCGCCGCCTGGTAGCTCGCGAGGACGCCCTTCGCGGTCGCTGTCCAGCCGAAGCTCGCGGCGCGCAGTCGGGCGCCTGTCGACAGGTGCCGGCGCCAGCGCTCCTCGGTGAGGATGCGTTCCAGGGCGTCGGCGTAGTCGGCGGGCTCCCAGCCGTGGACGAGGACTCCGGACGTCCCGTGGGCGACGGCGGTGCGCAGGCCGCCGACGGAGGCGGCCACCACAGGGGTGCCGCAGGCCTGGGCCTCGACCGCGACCAGGCCGAAGCTCTCGCTGTGGCTGGGGACGACGACCGCCGTCGCCGCGCGGTACCAGTGGGCGAGCTGCTCCTGGGGTACCGGCGGCTGGAAACGGACGATGTCGGTGATGCCGAGTTCGGCGGCGAGCTTGACCAGAGAGTCCGGGCGTTCGAGCCCGGAGCCGCTCGGGCCGCCGACGACGACGACCGCCAGCTGTCCGCGGCGGTCGGGGTCGCGGTGGATGAGTTCGGCCGCGGCGGCGAGCAGGACGTCCGGTGCCTTGAGCGGCTGGATGCGTCCGACGAAGAGGAGGAGCTGGGTGTCGGGGTCGAGGCCGACCCGCTCACGGGCGGCCCGGGGGTCGCCGGGGCGGAAGACGTCGAGGTCGACACCGGGGGCGACCACGTCCACCTTGCCCGGTGCCGCGCCGTAGAGCTGGGTGAGGTGGCGGCGCTCGGTGTCGGTCGACGCGATGAGCCGCGTCGCCGCCTTGATGATCTCCTGCTCGCCCTGGACGCGCGGTTCCGGCTCGGGGCGGTCGCCGTCGGCGAGGGAGGCGTTCTTGACCCGCGCCAGGGTGTGGGCCGTGTGCACCAGAGGCACGCCCCACCGGCGGGCGGCCGACAGCCCGACCTGCCCGGACAGCCAGTAGTGCGAGTGGACGACGTCGAACCAGCCCGCTGCGTGGCCGGCCTCGGTGCGCAGGACGTCCGCCGTGAAGGCGCACAGCCAGGCGGGCAGCTCCTCGCGGCCGATGTCCTCGAACGGGCCGGCGGGCACATGCCGGACGATGACCCCGGGGGCGATCTCCAGGGCGGGTGGGAGCCGGCTGCTCACGGCCCGGGTGAAGACCTCCACCTCGGTGCCGAGCACGGCCAGCTGCCGGGCGAGCTCGATGACGTAGACGTTCATCCCGCCCGCGTCGCCGGTGCCGGGCTGCTCCAGGGGCGACGTGTGCATCGACAGCATCGCGACCCGCGAGGCTGGCTTCGGCCGGGCTGGTTCGGGATGTTCCGGCGGCGCGCCTCCGACCAGATGCACCAACCACCTCCACAGGCAGATCTACCCGACGACCGGCGCCAAAGCGGTTCAACACCGGGCGGTGGCCGTCCTATGCCCGCCCGGCACACTCGGTACGAGCTTGTATGTGCCCGGACCAGGTCGTCGCCATCCGACCGACGCTGCACCACAGCGACGCTGTGCCAGTGCGACCCGGCATGACGGCGACCGTGTACAACAGCGTGCTTCGTGGTCGAGTTCTCCGATGGGGGGTGTGAGGGGTGTGACAGCCGCGCGGCGGCCGCCGAGGCTGGCGGCGGGGCGGGCGCGGGCGCTCGGACTGCCCACCCGGGGCACGACGGCGCCGAACCGGCTGCGCCGCGTCGACCGGTGGCTGACCTCGGCGGCCTGGTCGGCGTTGCGCGCCGCCGAGGACCCGCTCGTGGTCGACCTCGGGTTCGGGTCGTCGCCGGTCACCACAGTCGAGATGTACGACCGGCTGCGGCCGGTGCGGCCCCACCTGCGGGTGGTCGGGCTCGAGCTGGACCAGGGGCGGGTGGCCGCGGCGGCGCCGGCGGCCCGTCCGCCGGGGCTGGCGTTCGCGCGCGGTGGCTTCGAGCTCGCCGGACTGCGCCCGGTGGTGGTGCGGGCGATGAACGTGCTGCGCCAGTACGACGAGGAGGCGGTCGGCGCGGCGTGGGCGGCGATGGCCGGTCGGCTGCAGGACGGCGGGCTGCTGGTCGAGGGGACCTGCGACGAGATCGGCCGGCGGGCGTGCTGGTTCGCGGTCCCGCCCGGCGGGGTGCCCCGGACGCTGACCCTGTCGACGCACCTGCCGAGTCTGGCCCGCCCGTCCGACCTGGCGCCGCGGCTGCCGAAGGCGCTGATCACGCGCAACGTGCCCGGTGAGGACGTCCATGACCTGCTCGCGGCGTTGGATCTGGCCTGGGAGCGGGCGGCTCCGCGTGGTCCGTTCGGGCCACGTCAGCGCTGGATCGGCGCCGTCGAGCTGCTGCGGCGGGACGGCTGGTCGGTGCTGGACGGCCCGCGCCGCTGGCGCCTCGGCGAGCTCACCGTCGCCTGGCCACCCCGCCCGCCGCGGACGTCCTGAGGCGCTTCAGCCGGTCGTGGCGTTCTTGAGGGCTTCGGCGAAGATCCGCAGCATGGCCTGGTCGAACAGGACGAAGCGGGCCTCGGTGACCGAGCTGGGGGTGGTGAGCACGGTTCCGCCGGCGGCGTGGATCGCCCCGTCGACGCCGCCGCCCCCGAGCAGCGACGATTTGGCGGCGTTGACGATCGCGTCCACGGCCTGGGTGGTGATGTCGCCCTGAACTAGCCTCACCGTGACCATGCGGACACAGTACCGAGACCAGAGCGGGCCCCTCGCGGGAATGTCCGTTTGCCAGACGTCAACGGCCTGCGATGCGATGGAGGCGTGGCGGAGTTGATCGTACTCGGGTTCGACAGCAGGCGCCAGGCCGAGCAGGTCTGGGAGCTGGGTCGGCGGCTGTCCCGGCAGGGGCTGGTCGACCTGGCTGACCGGGCGGTCGCGTGGCGCGAGGACAGCGGTGCGGTGCACGTGCGGCACGGGGCACGGCGGATCAGATCGGCGGCGGTGGGCGGCGCGGCGTGCGGGGCCACCGTCGGTGCCGTCTTCCTGGCCCCGGTCGTGGGCCTGGCGATCGGCGCCGGCGGTGGGGCGCTCGCCGGCCGGCTCCTGATGGCCCAGGCGATGGACACTGGCATGATCCGGCGCATCGCCGGCCATCTGCAGCCCGGCCGTGCGGCGGTGTTCGCGCTGGTCCGCGAGTCCCGGCCGGCGGCGATCGTGGCGCTGCGCGAGCACCATCCGATGGTGATCAAAACCTCGCTGCCCCGGGAGCGGGAGGAGGCCCTGGCCCGCGCCCTGCGCTTTCAGTCGAGCCCGGCCTGAGGCGCCAGGGCTCCGAGCCCGGCTGAGGAGTCAGGCTCCCGATCCGGGCCGTCGAGCGGGCCCGAGGTGTCAGGCCCCCGGGCGGCGGGTGGGAGCGATCTTGTCGAGGACGGCGAGATCGTCCGCTCGGGGCTGCCACTGGCCGGCCGCGGCGTTCGCCCGGACCTGCGCCGCGCTCGTCGCACCGGCGATCACGGAGGCGACCGCGGGCTGGGCGGCGAGGCCGCCGATCGCGACGTCCAGCAGGGAGCGGTCCCGCTCCCTGGCGAAGGTCTCCAGGGTCTCCACCCGATCGAACAGGTCGTCGGTGAGCTCGTCCTGACGGCCCGCCATCCGGGTGCCGGCCGGCGGCGCCTCGTCGCGCAGGTACTTGCCGCTCAGGATGCCGTTCTCCAACGGGAAGTAGGGGATGACCCCGATCCCGTACTTGAGGGCGGCCGGCACCAGCTCGGCCTCGACGTCCCGGACGAGCAGGTTGTAGTGGTTCTGGGCCGAGATGAACCGGGTGGTGCCGGACGCCCGTGCCGTCCACTCGGCGTCGGACACCTGCCAGGCGTCCAGGTTGCACGACCCGACGTAGCGGACCTTGCCCTCCTGGACGAGCTCGCCGAGCGCCTCCAGCGTCTCCTCGATGGGAGTGAAGGCGTCCAGGTTGTGGAGCTGGTACAGGTCGATGTAGTCGGTCTGCAGCCGGCTCAGCGACCCCTCGACCGCCTTGCGGATGTAGCGGCGGGAGGCGCGTGCGTTGAAGTCCTGGCCGTACATGCCGCCCATGTCGTTGCCGACCTTGGTGGCGAGGACGACGTCGTCGCGCCGGCCCCGGAGCACGTGCCCCAGCAGGGTCTCCGAGCCGCCCTTGTTCCCGTAGGTGTCGGCGGTGTCGAAGAAGTTGATCCCGGAGTCGAGGGCGGCCTCGACGACGGCACGTGTACCGGTCAGGTCGACTCTGGACCCGAAGTTGTTGCATCCCAGCCCGACGACGGAGACCATCAGGCCCGAAGATCCCAGGGGGCGATAACGCATGCCCTTAATACAACACGCGCACCACGAACCGCCGGCAATCAGGGTCTGGGGTTCGTGGTGCGCGCAGCTGTGGTGTTGATTTTTTGTTCTGCTGTTTTCAGTTCGGTGTCGCGGCGTCGCTGACGGCGCGGCCCGTGGCGGTGGCCGCCCGGCGGGTGGAGGTGCGCGCGGCCCGCGTCTGGCTGACGGCCGTCTTCGTCTGCTTCACTGCCTCCTCCGTCGCGGGGCTGCGCCGGATGCCGGCGACGCGCTTCTCGCCCCGGCTGGCGAAGGAGTTGTAGAGCTGGGTCGCCCGGCCCTGCAGGTCGGAAATCTGCGACCCGACGGTCACCGGAAGCGCGAGGACGGCCGAGCCGACCTGGACGGGCACCTTGGCCGCCTGGGCCGGGATCTGGCTGACCCGGTCCGAGATGCGCCGGACCTCTGTCCCGTAGGCCGTGGGAAGCGTCCGGAGCTTCTCGACCGCGAGATCGGCGGCGCCGACCGAGGCGTACAGGGGCTTGCGAACATCGGAGGTTGCCGCGGTCGTGTCGCTCTTCGTCTTCGTGCCGGTGCGGGCGGTAGCCATGTGATCTCCTAGCGATCTCCGCTGGTTGTGATGGTGTTGGGTCAGGTGTTTGACGGCCCCGCGGGCGGGGTCCGGGTCGTGGTGGCCTCGCCGGCACCGTCCTCCGGTGCCACCGGGGCGCTCCTCGTACTGCTGCTACGCGGGCCTCGCCGGCCGTCCCCCGCCTTGCGGGTCGCCGCGCGCCGCGTCGTGGACGTCGGCTCGCCCGCCGTGGCGGCGGTCTTGCGCCGGGTCGTCGCGGGCCTGGTCCGCCCGGCGGGCCCCGGCCCGGCCTCGCCCGGGGCTTTCCCGCCCGGGGTGGTCTCGCCATGCTCGGCGGCAGAGGCCGCGCGGTCCGTGCCCGACGGGGATGCCGCCGAGCGCGGCGCGGGTGCCGCGGAGCCGGGCTCGGTGTCGATGTCGGTCAGAGCGTCGGTCGCGGTGCCGGCCTCGACGTCGGCTTCGGTGTCGCCGGCCTCTGCCGCGGCCGGGCCCCGCGCGCCGGGGGTCAGCCCGGCGAGCGCGTTCTCCCGGCGGAACGCGTCGTAGATGTCGACGATGACCTGCTTCTGGCGTTCGGTCAGCGTCTCGTCGGCGTGGACGGCGGCCAGCAGGTCCTCGCCGCCCTCGCGTTCCTCGAGGATGCCGGCCTGCACGTAGAGGACCTCCGCCGAGATGCGCAGGGCCTTCGCGATCTGCTGCAGGATCTCGGCCGAGGGCCGGCGCAGGCCGCGCTCGATCTGGCTGAGGTAGGGATTGCTCACCCCCGCCTGGCGGGCGAGCTGGCGCAGTGAGATCTGCGCGCCGCGCCGCTGCTCGCGGATGAAGTCGCCGACATCCCGCACATGGATAGCCGCCACCGCCGTCGTCGACCTCCACAGGAACAACCGGTCAAGAGGAGGTCGACGATACGGGCTGATGCTAGCTGTGGCAAGCGGGCAGTTAGCGCAGTTGGGCCATTCGGCGCACCGCGGTCAGCTTCCCTTCTCGGCCTGCGCCAGCCAGGCGCGCTGGGTCGCGAGGGCGTTCTCGGTCTCGGTGATCTCGCGGGCCCGGCCGGCGGCGCGGGCGCGCTCCAGCTTCGCCTCGAGCTTCGCCACCGACTCGCGCAGCTTCGTCAGGAACGGGGACTCGGCGATGTCGCGACGGTCCCAACGGGCGTCGGAGGCATCGCGCAGCTTGTCCCCGATGGCGTTGAGCTGGCGTTCCAGGCTGCCGACCGCCTCGCGGGGCACCCGGCCGATCGCGTCCCAGCGCTCCTGGATCTCGCGGTACCGGCGCAGCGACCGCTCGACGTCGACGGGATCGAGCGCGGCGGCCTCGACGAGCAGCTCCTCCTTGCGGGCCTGGTTGGCGATCTGCTCCGCGTCGCGCTCGGCGTTCACGGCGTTGCGCCGGCTGAAGAAGCCGTCCTGCGCGGCCCGGAACCGGGCCCACAGCTCGTCGTCGACGTCCTTGGCGGCCCGGCCGGCCGCCTTCCACTCGACCATCAGCGCGCGGTACCGCGCGGTCGTCGGGCCCCAGTCCGTCGAGTCCGACAGCGCGACGGCCTCGGCGATGATCGCCTCCTTGCGCTCGCGTGAGCGCGTGCGCTGGGTGTCGAGCGCGGCGAAGTGCGAGGTGCGGCGGCGGGTGAACTCGTCGCGGGCCGCGGCGATCCGCCGCCACAGCGCCGAGTCGGTCCGCTTGTCGACACCGGTGATCGCGCGGAAATCGTCGCCGATGGTCCGGAAACGCTCGCTCGTCACCTTCCACTCGGAGCTGCGGGCGAGCTGCTCGGCCTCGGTGACCAGCTCCTCCTTGGCGGTGACCGCGGCGGCGACCCGGCGGGCCCGCTCGGCGGTGAGCTCCGTGCGGCGGGTGTCCGTGGCCGCCAGGACGGCGTCGAGCCGCGCGGCCAGGGCGTCGACGTCGCCGACGACCGAGGCCTGGGCCAGCCCCTCCCGCAGCCGGCGGGCGCTGCCGGCGATGCCGCCGGGGTCGACGCCGCTCACCGTCAGCCGCCGCTCCAGCAACACCACCTCGGCGAGGAGGTCGTCGTAGCGGCGGCGGAAGTGGGCCAGGCCCTCCTCAGGGCTGCCCGCGCGCCACGAGCCGACCGCGCGCTCGCCGTCGGCGGTGCGCAGGTACACGGTGCCGTCGGCATCCACCCGGCCCCAGTCGTCGCCAAGTTCGTCCCGCCCGCCGGAAGGTCCGTCCCCGTCATGGTGGTGGGCGGGCCCACCAGGTCCGGTGCCGTGGCGTCCGCTGTCATCGCGGTCGCCGTCGCTGCGGTCACTCATCGCGTTCCCGAAGATCGACATCAAGATGCCTGTCATTGTTGCAGGCATCCGGCCGGAAGGGGACCGCTGGCGGCTATCGAATGAAGAAGGAGGTTCGCCGAACCTTCCCGCAACCGGTGTCGCTCCCGGGCGTGTCGGTGCGCGTCGGCCACCGGGACGCCACCGGGACGCCACCGGGATACGACCAGGATGTCGCTGTCGCGGGTGCCTGGCGGTGTGGCCGCGCGGCGCGAGCGTCGTCACCATGGCGCGGCTCTGTTCGGTGTGTCATCAGGCGCTGGCCGTAAAAGACGTCGGGCGTTCATCTTTTCCCGCCCCCCGGTGTGTGCGGACCGGTCGCCGTCGGGCCAAGATGCGTAACCGTGGCGCAGGGGACCAGAGCCGGGCGGGACGGCTGGCGGGCGGTCGCGCTGTTGACGCCCGCCTTTGTCGGGCTGTGCGTGTTCGTCATCGGTCCGGCGATCGTGTCGGCCTTCGTCGCCGGCACCGACAAGAACCTCACCGGCCCGGACTTCCACTGGGTGGGGACGGCGAACCTGCGCGAGGCGCTGGCGGACCCCGATCTCGGCCAGGCCGTCCGCAACACGCTGGTCTACTGCCTGTTGACGGTCATTCCGTCCGTTCTGTTCGGCCTGTTGCTGGCGCTCGCGGCCGAACGGGTGACCCGCGGCCGGGCGGCCGTCCGATTCGCGTTGTTCCTGCCGGCGAGTGCGAACATCGTGGCGATGGCTGTGGTCTTCCAGTACATCTTCGACAGCAGCCCCGACGGGCTGGCCAACACTCTCGTCGGATTCGTCGGCATCGATCCGGTGAACTGGCTCGGTGACCGCGCCACCGCTCTCCCGGTCGTCGCGCTGGTCGGTGGCTGGCGGCTGACCAGTTTCGTCTTCGTGGTCTATCTGGCCGGCCTGACCGCGATTCCGCGCTCGGTGTACGAGGCGGCCGACGTGGACGGCGTCCGCGGGCTCGCCCGGCTGCGCCACGTCACGCTGCCGCTGCTGGCCCCGACGACGGTGTTCCTGGGGGTGTTCGTCACCGTCCTGACGTTGCAGACGTTCGAGACGGTCGCGGTGCTCACCGAGGGCGGGCCCCTGGACTCCAGCACGACGATCATCTACTACATCTACAAGGTCGGTTTCACGGGTTCGTTCCGGATCGGCTACGCATCCATGATCGCCCTGTTGCTGCTGGTCGCGGTGGTGCTCGTCGGCGCGGCGGGAGCGCTGCTGGGCCGGCGCGTCCGGATGGCCAGGCAGCTCGGCGGCATGGGCGCCGAGGATCCCGTCGCCGAAGGAGGCCGGTCATGACCAGCGAGGCGGCGAGCCCGCGGCACCGCGCCGGTGCCGGCCGGGCGCCCGGTTCGAAGCGTTCGGCAGGCGCCGGGCGGCGCGCCGTGCCGTTCTGGTCGTCGCTGTCGGCGGCGGGCCGGTTCGGGTTCCTCGCGGTCGGTATCACCGCCGCGCTCCTCCCGTTCGTCTGGATGCTGCGCACCGCGGTCGGCCCGCCGCAGAACGCCCTGCGGCTCTCGGCGAACCCGATCCCGTCCTCGGTGGGCTTCGGGGCGTTCGAGAACGCCTGGCAGGCGGGTGATCTAGGCCCCGCGCTGCTGACCGGGATCGGCGTGAGCCTCGCCGTCCTGGCGCTGCAACTGCTCACCGGGATCCCGGCGGCGTACGCGTTCGCCTGGGTGCCCTTCCGGGGGCGCGGGCTGCTGTTCGGCGTCGTGCTGGCCACCCTGCTCGTCCCGCCGCAGGTGACCGCCGTGCCGAACTACGTCACGATCTCGGCGCTCGGGTTCGCCGACACCCGGGTGGGCCTGGTGCTGCCGTTCATGACGCAGGCCGCCGCGATCTTCCTGCTCCGCCAGTACATGTCGACGATCCCGGTGTCGGTGCTCGAGGCCGCGCGGATGGACGGCCTGGGGACGCTGCGCACCCTGCGTACCGTCGTCGTCCCGCTGAGCATGCCCGCGATCGCCACGGTCAGCGTCTTCAGCTTCCTGCTCTCGTTCAACGAGTACCTGTGGCCGCTGCTCGTCGCCCGCTCGCCCGACATCGCGACACCCCCGCTCGCGCTCGCCGGACTCGCCACCAGAACTTCCGCGTTCCCCGACTTCACCCAGCTCGCCGCGGGCTCGCTGATCATCAGCCTGCCCACCCTCGTCGTGTTCGTTGTCGCCCAGCGTCGGTTGACGGCCGGCATCACCGGAACCGGGCTCGCGGCGTGACCGCCGAACGGGCGAGCCTCCCGAGAGGAAGATCCGTGACCCGATTCCGACGCGCGGTGCCGCTCGCCGTGGTGGCGGCGCTGTTCCCGCTGGCGGCCTGTGGCGGAGGCGGCTCGACGCCGGCCAGCCCGGGGGAGGGCCTGCGCCCGACCGCGCGCACCGCGGCCGCCGGCGTGGACGACGTCGAGGGCGCGAAGGCGTCCCCGCAGTGCGCCGCCCAGGTGAAGACGCTGCGGATGTACGCCGTGGGGAACCTGAACGACGTGGCGAAGTCCGGCAAGGCGTACATGGAGAAGACGCATCCCGGCCTCACGGTCGAGATCGTCGCCACCGCGCCCAACTATGTGGCGCTGGTGCAGCAGCTCAGCGCGGACCGCTCAGCCCACCAGCAGGTCGACGTCGCGGTCGCCGGCTTCGACGTGCTGCCGGTCTTCGCCGACCAGCTCGGCGCGCAGGAACTCTCCCCGCGGCTGCTGCGGGCCTCCTACGACCAGCGGATGGTCCCGCTCGGCCAGGTCGGTGGCCGCCAGGTCGGCATCCCCCAGCAGGTCTCGACGCTGACGCTGGCCTACAACCTCGACATCCTCGAGAAGGCCGGGGTCGACCCGAAGACGCTGACCACCACGGACGGTGTGATCGCCGCGGCCGACAAGATCAAGGCATCCGGGCAGGACGTCCAGCCGATCGACATCCCGACCGGTCAGCAGTTCGGGCAGTGGGTGCTGAACACCCTCGCCAGCTCGAAGGGCGCGCCGATCCAGGATGAGGCGGGCCGGCCGCGGCTGAATAGCCCGCAGGCGCTCGAGGCCGCCCGGTTCCTGGCGAAGGTCGGGACGTACGGGCCGCAGTCCGACGACCCGACCAACCAGGGCCTGCTGCGGTTCGGTATCCGCAAGCAGACCGCGATGACGATGGTGACGGTCGCGGCCCTCGCGGGCGGCCTGAAGTTCATCCAGGACCAGGGGGCGCAGGGCTTCCGGGCCGGCGCGGTGCCGTTCCCGACGCTGCCGGGCGGAAAGCAGGCGCCGGTCGCGGGCGGCAACGCGCTGACCGTGCTGTCCACCGACCAGTGCCAGAAGGAGATGGCGACCGAGCTGGTCGTGTCGCTGCTCGCGCCGGACGTCCTGGCGGCGAGCACCGAGTCGCTGAGCTACCTGCCCGTCGACTCCGCCGAGCTGACCCTGCTGGAGCCGTTCTACCGCCAGTACCCGCAGCTGCTGCCGTTCAACGACCTCATCCCGTCGCTGGTCGCGCCGCCGTCGTGGGGCGGCGCGCGCGGCGGCGAGCTCCCGACGGCCCTGTCCGACCAGGTCGTGCGCATCATGACCGGGGCGGACGTCGACAAGACCCTCGTCGCGGCGCAGGCCGAGGCCGAGACCCTGACCCGGTGACGGCGAACCCGGTGCCGGCGAGCCCGGTCACCGCGACCTCGGGGGCCCGGATCGAGGCGGTGGGCATCGGCCGGGACTTCGGCTCCGTGCACGCCCTCGCCGGGGTCGACCTGGCGATCGAGGCCGGTGAGATCGTCGCCCTGCTCGGCCCGTCCGGGTCGGGCAAGTCGACGCTGCTGCGCATCCTCGCCGGGCTGGACGCGCCGACCTCGGGTGACCTGCGTTTCGACGGCGACAGCCAGCTCGGCGTCCCGCCGCACCGGCGTGACGTCTCGATGGTCTTCCAGCACTTCGCCCTCTACCCGCACCTGTCCGCGACGGACAATCTCGTGCTGGCCCTGCGCTACGGGCGCGGGATGTCCAAGGCGGCGGCCCGGGAGCGCGCCGCCGAGACGCTGCGGATGCTCGGCATCGCCGACCTCGCCCGGCGGCGCCCCGCCCAGATGTCGGGCGGGCAGCGCCAGCGGGTGGCGATCGGGCGCGCGCTGGCCACCCGGGCCCGCGTCGTCCTGCTGGACGAGCCGATGTCCGGGCTGGACGCGAAGCTGCGGGTGGAGCTGCGGGTGGAGATCGTCGGCCTGCTGCGCCAACTGGGCACCACCGCCGTGTTCGTCACCCACGACCAGGCCGAGGCGATGGCGGTGGGCGACCGGGTGGCGGTGATGAACCGGGGCGCCGTCGAGCAGATCGGCACCCCGGACGAGATCTACGACCTGCCGGCCACCCGGTTCGTCGCGACGTTCGTCGGCAGCCCGCCGATGAATGTCTTCGAGGGCACCTGGGCGGACGGCATCCTGCGCGGACCGGGCTTCTCCGCGCCGGCACCCGCCGCCGCGGTCGCCGTCGGGGTGCGGCCCGAGCACCTGAGGCTCGGCGACTCCGCCGCGGCCACGTCCGGCACCCGCTCGCCGTCCGGCGGCGGGATCGGCGCCCGCGCCGGTGTCGGTGTCGGCACGGCCGCCGGGACGGGCGTGGGTGACGGGTTCCGGGTGAAGGGGCACGTCGTTGTCGCCGAGCGGCTCGGTGCGGAGCGCACCGTCTATGTGCGATCGGCGGCCGGAACGCTCGGGGTGCGGGTGGCGGCCCAGGTGCGGGTCGCGCCCGACGAGCCGGTCACGGTGACCGCGCCGGCCTCGGCACTGCTCTGTTTCGGCCCGGACGGCCGGTCGCTGCCGATCCCCCCGGCGCGCCAGCCGTCCTGACCACCACCGCTGACCTGCACCTCAGGACCTCCGGAGTGTTCCTCCGGAGGTCCTTTGTCGTTTCGTGGGTGTCCTGAGGCCCCCAAGTCCGGACCATGGAGAGTTCGGACCTTAGACCCTGGCCGGCGCCTGTCGGATGGCTGATGCTCATTCTGGGGCAAAGGCGGCTGTGCTCCGACCTGTGTCTAAGGCGGATCATCCCCGTGGCCCCGGCCGGCAGCCCTCGCGCGGGTGCCGGCGGCGGGGCCGCCTCGGCCGGCCTCGGGTGCGAGTGCCCGTCCGCGAGGCGGGCGGAGTGCGGGTGGACTTGTCCGGCCCTGTGCCGCATCTGGCGCCTACGGGACGATGCGGGCATCGTCGCACGCGCTTTGGCGAGCGAACCGTGCAATTGCGTCGCTGAAGTGGTCCGTGCGTTACCTCTTCGCTCACAACGCACTCTCCATCGCCCTGGGACACGAAGATGTCGCGACATAGCGTTGCTAGCTGGTCACGCAAGCGACTGTGTCAGCGACTAGAGGAGAGACGTCGATGCTGACGGACAATGCCCACGCCTGCACCCATCCCCTCGCCTTCGTCCGCGCTCAGCGTGGGTGGTCCTACCAACGGCTGGCACGCGTCGTCGCGCGTCGGGCCCGAGATCTCGGGGTCGCGAACATGGCCGCCGAGCGGCAGAAGGTCTGGCGCTGGGAGCACCGCGGGGTCGTGCCCGACCGTGTCTCCCAGCTGGCGCTCGCCGCCGAGCTCGGGGTCCCGACCGACCGGCTGGAGTCCCACCCGTGGCCGTCCTGGCTGCCGACCGGTGACGCCGTGCGCACGGAGTACCCGTGGACGGCCTCGGGCAGCGTCACCTCGCTCATGGACGTCGTCGAGGACGCGCTGACCGACCGCCGCGGCTTCCTGACCATCACCGGGCCCGGTGTCGCGTCGCTGTCGTCGGAGTGGCTCGGCCTGGAGCCGGCCCGGCTGCAGGCCGCGCTCGCCGGCGGCCAGGTGGACGAGCAGATCGTCAACCGGATCGAGCACAACATCCCCGGCCTGCGGGTGATGGACGAGCGTCTCGGCGGGGAGAGCGTGCGGCGGCTGGTGGACGCCGAGCTCGGCGTGGTCGCCGACCTGCTCGCCCGCGGCTCCTACACCGAGGCGATCGGCCGGCACCTGCACCTGGTCGCGGCCGAGCTCGCCCGGTTCGCCGGCTGGGTCTCCTTCGACGCCGGCTTCCAGACCGCGGCGCAGCGGTACTGGGTGACCGCGCTGCACGCCGCGCACGCCGCGGGGGACCGGATGCTCGGCGCGAACGTCCTGAAGAACATGTCGCTGCAGTGCGTGGACTTCGCCCGGCCGCGTGAGGCGGTCGACCTGGCGGAGGCCGCGGTCGCCAGCGCGCGGCGGGCGACCGGCCGGGTCGCGGCGATGCTGCAGATGCGCCGGGCCCGCGCGCACGCCGCGCTGGGCGAGGCCAGCGCCTGCGCCCAGGCGCTGGCCTGCGCCGAGGCGGCGTTCGTCGAGGCACGCGCGGAGGACCCGGCCTGGTCGGCCTACTTCGACGACGCCGAGTACCAGGCGCAGGTCGGCAGCTGCTACATCGACCTCGGCCACCTCGTGCACGCCGATCGCTGGCTCGAGGGCTCGCTGGCCATCCACCCGCACGAGCGCACCCGGGACCGCGCGACCTACCTGTTGCGGCGGGCCGCCGTCCAGATCGACCTGGGCAACCTCGACGGTGGGTGCTCGCTGGCGAAGGAGGCCCTGCCGATGTTGGAGGCGACCCGGTCGAAGCGGAACAGCCGGCGTGCCGACGAGGTCCGGCGGCGGCTGCGCCGGCACTCGGCGGACCCGGCCGCGCGTGAGCTCGACCAGATACTGGCCCGCACGGCCTGAGTGACCGGCGGCCCGCCGGTCATCCCGGCGGCCGCCGGACAGGCGGGCGGTGGCCGCCGGTCAGCCTCCGCCGCCGGTCAGCCTCCGGTGTGCGGGTGCAGCAGGCGCCCCGCGGGACGGGTCGGCTGCTCCGGGCCGGCCTCGGGGTCGATCGTCGCCGCCACCTGGGCGCCGTCGGGGTCGGTGACGACGAGCACCGCGTCCGCCGGAAGCGAGCGCTTCACCACGGCCAGCGCGATCGGGCCCAGCTCGTGATGCATCTCGGACGCCCCGACGAAGCCGACCGCGCGACCGCCCGCGGTGACCGGGGTACCCGGAGCCGCGACGGCGCCGTCCAGGTGCAGCAGCACCATGCGCCGAGGCGGGCGACCCAGGTTGTGCACCCGGGCGACGGTCTCCTGGCCGCGGTAGCACCCCTTGTCCAGGTGCACGGCGGCCGGCAGCCACCCCACCTCGTGCGGGATGGTGCGGTGGTCGGTCTCCCGGCCCAGGCGCGGCCGGCGCGCGGCGATCCGCAGCGCCTCGAACGCGCTCAGGCCGGCCGGGGTGGCTCCGGCGCCCACCAGCTGGTCGGCGATCGTGGCGAGATCCGCGCGTGCGACCAGCAGGTCCAGCCCGTAGGGCATCCGGCGGATCAGGGGGGCCGGGCCGCCCACGGCTGCGCCGGTGGCGGTCGGGTCGGTCGCGGCCGCCGCGCGGGTGACCGGGTACGGGCCGGTGGTCACGGCACCGGCCGCGGTGGGGGAGCCCGCGGCGGCAGTGCCCGCGGCAGGACCGCCGCCTGCCTCGCCGGGGACGGCCGACGGCCCGAGCACGGCCCGGGCGACGTCATCCGCGTTCGGGCCGAGCAGCGACAGGACGGCCGTCTCGGCCGTGGCGTCAGCCGGCTCGACCCGGAGCATGAACCGCATCGACTCCAGGAAGGACAGCAGCCGCGGCGCGCTCCCGGGCTCGACGTCGATCCAGGTGGCGGTGCCGTCGTCGGCGAGCACCAGATGGTGCTCGATGTGGCCGTGCGGGGAGAGCACCAGTGCCTCGGTGCCTCGCCCCGGGGCCAGCTGCGACAGGTGCTGCGAGGTCAGACTGTGCAGCCAGGTGAGCCGCTCCGGACCGGTGACGCGCAGCACGCCGCGGTTGGAGCGGTCGACCAGCACCGCGGTGGTGACTGCCCGGCGCTGCTCGCGCAGCGGATCGCCGTAGTGGGCCGCGACCGTCGCGTCCGGCTCGGGGGCCGCGACCGCTCCGGGCCGCGCGAGCAGCGGAGACGGGGCCGGGGCCGGCCGGAGGGCCTGCGTGTCGGTGCTCATGCCAGGTCTAACGCCTTCCGGCCGCTGTGCACTCCGCGCACCGGCCCGCCAGTGTGAGGTGCTCCATGTCGACGGTGAAGCCCAGCTCCGCGCGCAGCTCGCCGACGATGCCCGCGAGCCGCTCGGGCGAGATCTCCAGGATGGCCCCGCAGGCGCCGCAGACCAGGTGCACGTGCGGGTCGACCCCGGTGACGTGGTAGGTCGGCGCGCCGTGTGAGAGGTGCGCGTGCGAGACGAGGTCGAGCTCCTCGAGGAGGTCGAGGGTGCGGTAGACGGTGGAGATGTTCACGCCGCTGGCTGTCTGCCGGACCTCGTGGACGATCGCCTCCGGGGTGGCGTGGCCCAGCCGGGCGACGGCCTCCAGCACCAGTTGGCGCTGCGGCGTCAGGCGGTACCCACGCGCACGTAGCCGTGTGTGCCAGTCGTCGACCTCGGCCGCCATGGAGAAAGTCTAGGCCCCGCCGCGCGGATCCCGGCGGGGCGGACCACACCCTGCTCCTCGCGGAGCGCCAGTGGAAAAAACCGTTTGCGACGGCGGTCGGCTGGYGCGTAGCGTTCCCTGTACACGAGAAGGGAGGTGGTCCAGGCTTTGTATGCACATAGGACTCGTGAGGTGACTGTCCGCTAGCCGGTCTCGTGGTCCTCACCCCCTGCCGGGTGGCCCTCGGGCACCGGCACCGGCGAGTACCAGGCAGACACCCGACCCCCGGGTGCCGTCGTTAGTCCCGACGGCCCGTCCCGCCCTATGYGGGGCGGAGCACCCGGGGGTCGCTGCGTTTCCGGCGGTGCACGGGACCAGCGGAGGACACTGGCCGAGCACCGGCCCGAGCGGGCAGGATTCACCTATGCCGACGCTCGTCCTGCTCCGCCACGGCGAGAGCACGTGGAACCGTGAAAACCTGTTCACCGGCTGGGTGGACGTCGATCTGTCCGAGAAGGGCCTCAAGGAGGCCACGCGCGGCGGGGAGCTGCTCCAGGAGGCGGGGGTCCTGCCCGACGTGGTGCACACCTCGCTGCTCACCCGGGCCATCCGCACCGCGTGGCTGGCCCTGGACGCGGCCGGGCGCACCTGGGTGCCGGTGCGCCGCAGCTGGCGCCTCAACGAGCGGCACTACGGCGGCCTGCAGGGGCTGAACAAGGCGGAGACCCTGGCGAAGTTCGGCGACGAGCAGTTCCTGCTCTGGCGCCGCTCCTACGACACGCCGCCGCCGCCCATCGAGCCGAGCCAGCCGAGCGGCGTCGACGAGCGGTACGCCGACCTCGCTCCCGATGTGATCCCGCTCACCGAATGCCTGCGCGACGTCGTTGTCCGGATGCTGCCCTACTGGTATGACTCGATCGTCCCGGACCTGCGCTCCGGCGCGACGGTGCTCGTCACGGCGCACGGGAACTCGCTGCGGGCGCTGGTCAAGCACCTCGATGGGATCTCCGACACCGACATCGCGAACCTGAACATCCCGACCGGCATCCCGCTGCGCTACGAGCTGGACGACGATCTCAAGGTGCTGGACTCGGGCTATCTCGACCCGGCCGCGGCGGAGACCGCCGCCGCGGCCGTCGCGGCTCAGGGCAAGAAGAAGTAGTCGCCAGGCGGGCGGCACGGGCCGCGGCGCGGCGGGACACCGGGCGGTGCGGGCGGGTGGCCGAAGGCTGGGAGCTGGCAGCCGAGCGCGGGGGCCGAGCGCGAGGGCGGGTCGTCGAAGGCGCGGGGCGGGCGGCGAGAAGCCGGGGTGGGCGGGTCGTCAGCCCGCCTTCTCGCCGGTGACCAGGTAGATCACCCGGCGGGCGACCGACACGGCGTGGTCGGCATAGCGCTCGTAGTAGCGGCCGCACAGGGTGATGTCGATGGCGGCCTCCATGCCGTGGGTCCACGGCTTCTCGATCAGCACGTGGAACAGGGCGCGGTGCAGCCCGTCCATCGCGTCGTCGTCGGCCTCCAGCTCCTTGGCGAGCTCGGCGTCCCGGCTGGCGATCACCGAGCCGGCCTTGGCGACGATGCGCTGCGCGACCTGGCCCATCTGCAGCATCGTGGCGTGCAGCTCGGGCGGGACCGCCCGCCCGGGGTAGCGGCGCCGGGCGACCTTGGCCACGTGCAGGGCGAGGTCGCCCATCCGCTCCAGGTCGGCGACGATACGCAGCGTGGTCACCATCATCCGCAGGTCGGTCGCGACCGGGGCCTGCCGGGCCATCACATCGAAGGCCCGCTCCTCGATCTCGTTGCGGAGCAGGTCGACGGTCTCGTCCGCGCTGATCACGTTCTCGGCGAGCTGAAGATCGGCGTCCAGGAGCGAGGTGGTGGCCCGTGCCATCGCCGACGCGACCATGCTGGTCATCTCGATCAGCGATTGGTTGATGCTTTCCAGTTCTTCCTGGAAGACGTCCCGCACAGACGGCTCCTTACAGCTAGGGGAGGTTCGGAGCACCATTCGATCACAGTCGTTCGGTGGTCCTCGGGGGTTGACGTCAGACGATGATGCGCAGCCGTCGCCGTCGGGTGAACATCGACGATAGGCCGGATGAACACCTGGCGACCATCGGCCGTGAACCATTGCGAGCCAAGGCGCGGACGACCTGGTGGCGCCTAACATTCGGCACGTGGGGGACAGGTCGGACGATGACATGACAACCGGTCACGTCGCGTTTCGTCAGGGTTGGCTCTGCAGGGCCGGTACGGGTGCCCTCGACGGTCGGGTCGCGGCATCGTGGAGGGGACGCGGCGATGGCACGGCGGCCTGACTCGGCTGATCGGGGCGGTGCGACGAACACCGGCCCCCGCGGCGCGGCGGCGGCCGCCACCGGTCCGCACGCGCTGCCCGCCCACCTCGTCCGACAGGTGATCGCCGGCCTGCCCTCCGGGCTGGTGGTGGTGAACGCCGAGGACGTGGTCGTACTGGTCAACTCCGCCGCCCGCCGGATGGGTGTCGTCGACGGTGACGAGCTCAGCGTGGGCGAGGTGGCGGATCTGGTGAAGGCCTGCCGGTCCGCAGCGGCCGAGCGCAACCGTCAACTGGACCTGCCGCCGGTGCCCGAGCCACCGCTGACCAGGGCCCGTCCGGACCAGACCGCGCTGGCCGTCTGGGCATACGCACGACCGCTCGGTGACAGCGGGTACGTCTCGGTCCTGCTCGACGACATCACCGACTCGCGGCGGGTCGAGGCCGTCCGGCGCGATTTCGTCGCCAACGTCAGCCACGAGCTCAAGACGCCCGTCGGGGCGCTGCACGTGCTCGCGGAGGCGGTCAGCGAGGCCAGCGAGGACCCGGTGGCCGTGCGCCGTTTCGCGTCGCGGATGACGCACGAGTCCACCCGGCTGGCCCGGCTGGTCCAGGAGATCATCGACCTCTCCCGGCTGCAGGGCGCCGAGCCGATGCCCGACCTGGCCCCGGTGCCGGTCTCGGTGGTGCTCGCGGAGGCCGTCGACCGGAACCGGTTCAGCGCGCAGGCGCAGGAGATCTCGGTCGCCGTCATCGGCGCCGGCGGGCTGCGGGTCCGCGGCGACGAGAACCAGCTGGTCACCGCCGTGGCGAACCTGCTGGACAACGCCATCAGCTACTCGCCGCGCGGCACACGGGTCGTGCTGGGAGTCCGCCAGGTCGGCGGAACGATAGAGATATCAGTCGCGGACGAGGGAATCGGCATCGCCGAGAAGGACCTGGAACGGGTCTTCGAGCGTTTCTACCGCGCCGACCCGGCGCGTTCCCGGGCGACCGGGGGAACTGGTCTCGGCCTGGCTATCGTGAAGCACATCGCGACCAACCACGGCGGTTCGGTGAGCGTGTGGAGCGCGGAGGGTCGGGGCTCGACGTTCACGCTGCGCCTGCCCTCCGGTACCGACGATCCCAAGGCGACCGGGTCCGGAGCGGGCCGCTCCGAAACAGGCCGTGCGGGGAAGTCCGGCGGGGCGGCGAAGGCCGGCCCCGCGGCGAGATCCGGCGGCACGGTCGAGCCCGGCGGCACGGTCGAGCCCGGCGGCACGGTCGAGCCTGGTGGCGCGGCTCCGTCGCGGCCGAGCGGTGTCGTTCCGTTGCGGCCGCCAGTCGATGCACCCGATCTCGCCGATTCCGCGTCGCGGGGCCCGGTCCTGGCGGAAACTGTGCACGAATCAGCTGGTCGCACCCGGCCGGCGGCGGCCGCTCCGGTCGCGTCCGAGAATTCCTCCGGAACCGGCCACGGCGGCCCCGGAGCATGATCCGGAGCCGGTATTCCAACCGGCTTTTCAGCGGTGGCCCCTGTTCCCGGCACCGGCCGTAAAACGGTGTGACACCGCGCGGTGAAACATTTCGTCCCCGGAGATCCCGGCGGACGCGGGAGTACAGGGAGCGTGACGGTGACCAGGCTGCTCGTGGTCGAGGACGAGGAGTCCTTCTCCGATGCGTTGTCGTTCATGTTGGAGCGTGAGGGGTTCGAGGTCGCCGTCGTCGGTGACGGGCCCAGCGCGCTGGCCGAGTTCGACCGGCACGGTGCCGACCTGATCCTGCTCGACCTCATGCTCCCCGGCCTGTCCGGGACGGAGGTCTGTCGCACGCTGCGCGCCCGCTCGACCGTGCCTGTGATCATGCTCACCGCCCGGGACAGCGAGATCGACAAGGTGGTCGGCCTCGAGCTGGGCGCCGACGACTACGTGACGAAGCCGTTCTCGGCCCGCGAGCTCGTCGCCCGGATCCGCGCCGTCCTGCGCCGCCGGGTGGAGACCGAGGAGGTGTCCGACGCCACCCTGGAGGTCGGCCGGGTGCGGATGGACGTCGAGCGGCATGTCGTCACCGTCGACGGCAGCCAGGTCGCGCTGCCGCTCAAGGAGTTCGAGCTGCTGGAGATGTTCCTGCGCAACGCGGGCCGGGTGCTCACCCGCGGCCAGCTGATCGACCGGGTCTGGGGGTCGGACTACGTCGGCGACACCAAGACGCTCGACGTCCACGTGAAGCGCCTGCGCACCAAGATCGAGGCCGAGCCGGGGGCGCCGCGGCACCTGGTGACGGTGCGTGGCCTGGGTTACAAGTTCGAGCCCTGACCGGCTCCCGCCCCCCACTGGCCGGCTGACGTGGTCGGAAGCGGCACTAGGTTGGATGGGCGCCCGGGACGGACGGATTCCGGGGCAGGCCACGCGCGGCCTCCCGGTCACGGGGCGTCGGCGGCGGCATACACAGGGGGGTGACCAGTCCGGTGACGAGCGGTCGTAGGACGGGCCGTCGCGGGGCCATCGGTCGGATGGCGATCCGGGCGGGTGACCGGCGGTGCGGTTGAGACCGGCGCTGGCGCGCCGGGGACCGGGCGGAGGTGTCCCGGTTAACAGGGCCGGCGCCGACCAGCCCGGCGCTGTCGAGACCAGCGCCGACCAGCCCAGCGCTGTCGAGACCAGCGCTGTCGAGCCCGGGGCGGACGCGACCGGCGTGAACGAAGCAGTCGCGGACATCATCGGCCCGGGCACGGCTGGTGCCGACACGGCCGGTGCCGACACCGCTCGCGCCGGCACCGGCGGCCAGGCTCCGCGGAGCGGCGACGACGGTGCGCTGCGTGAGCTGGAGCGTGGCCTGCGGCCCACCGCCCCGGCCGCGGACAACCGGGTCGCGGCGCCTCCCGGTCATCCGCACGGCCCGATGCGCCTCGGTGTGATCGACATCGGGTCGAACACCGTCCACCTGCTGGTGGTGGACGCGCACCGGGGTGGCCAGCCGCAGCCGGCGGCGAGCGTGCGGGTGCCGTTGCGTCTGGTCGAACTGCTCGACGACGACGGGCGGCTGGCCGAGCGTGGTGAACAGGCGCTGACCGACTGCATCCAGCAGCTGCGGGCGCACGCACAGGACCTGCACGTGGTCGACCTGGTCGCCTTCGCCACGTCAGCCGTCCGGGACGCCCCGGACGGGGACGAGGTGCTGACGCGGGTACGCGCCGACACCGGGCTGGAGGTCGCCGTCCTGCCGGGTGAGGCCGAGGCGCGGCTCACCTTCCTGGCGGTGCGCCGGTGGTTCGGCTGGAGCGCGGGACGGTTGCTCGCGCTCGACATCGGCGGCGGCTCGCTGGAGATCGGCGCGGGCATGCACGAGGACCCCGAGGTCGTCGCCTCCCTCCCGCTCGGCGCGAGCCGGCTGACCAGGGACTGGCTCAGCGAGAACGACCCGCCCAAGCGTTCGGAGCTCAACGCGCTGCGCCGCTATGTCCGGGCGCAGATCGCGCCGGTCGTCGGGTCGCTGTACCACGTGGGTGAGCCGACCCGGGCGGTGGCGACGTCCAAGACCTTCCGCTCGCTGGCCCGTGTCTCCGGCGCCGCGCCCTACGGCCGCGGGCCGTACGTGCGGCGGGTCCTGCGCCGGGAGGACCTCGTGGAGGTGGCCGCGCGGGTGTGCCGGATGTCGGCCGCCGAGCGCGCGGCGCTGCCGGGTGTCTCCGCGTCGCGGGCCAGCCAGCTGATCGCGGGCGCCGTCGTGGCGGCCGAGGCGCTGGATCTGTTCAACCTCGAGGAGGTGGAGATCTGCCCCTGGGCGCTGCGCGAGGGGGTGATCCTGCGCCGGCTCGACCTGCTGACCTCGGGACTGGACGGCCCGCGTTCACTTCCACCGGCACGGTAGCGATGACTTGCGTCACTGTGTGGTCTCGTCGTCGGCGATTCTGAACGCGGGAGCGCCGTGGGTGCGGGGCCGGTCATCCGCCGGACACCCGTCCCGCACCGCTGGTCCTGCCGTCGCGMCGCTGGTCCGGTTACCGGGCCCGGGCCCGCGGGCGGCACCGCCGGGCCTGTCCGGCGGTGCGTTCCGCCTCCTGGCGGAGCAAAGGCCCGGGAGGCGGCACGCCGGGTATGGCCTAGCCTGGATGACGGGGCCGGTTCCTCACCGGTCCGGGACGGGTCCGGTCACAACAGGCGTCCGGCCGTTCGGCCGCCGAGATCCTGATACGGGAGCCGAAGTGCAGCAACGCGGTGCCAGGAGGCGGCCGGTGGCGCCGGCGCCGCCGCCGGCGGGGTCCTCGCCGACGACGCCTCCGTCAGCGCCATCTCCGTCAGCGGGCGCTTCACCGGCAGCATCTTCGCCAGCGGTGCCTCCGTCGGTGGCGGCGGCGTCGCCGTCCGGCATGGTCGTCACCCCGCGGCTCGGGGCGCCGGCCGGCCCACCCGCCGCCGGGTTCCAGCCGGTGGGCGGTGGGCTGGTGGCACTCTCCACGGCCTCCACCTACCCGGAGTCGACGGCGACCGCCTTCGAGATGGCGGCGCGGCTCGGCTACGACGGCGTCGAGATCATGGTCTGGACGGACCCGGTCAGCCAGGACCCGCAGGCACTGCGCCGGCTCCGTGACTACCACGGCATCCCCATCCTGGCCGTGCACGCGCCGTGCCTGCTGCTGACGCAGCGGGTGTGGGGGACGGACCCGTGGGCGAAACTCGAGCGCGCGCGGGCGGTGGCGGAGACCCTCGAGGCGCCCACGGTCGTCGTTCATCCACCGTTCCGGTGGCAGCGTGACTACGCCCGCGAGTTCGTCGCCGGCATCCACCGGATGGCCGGCGAGACGGACGTCCGCTTCGCGGTGGAGAACATGTTCCCGCTGCGCGCCCGGGGCCGGGAGGTCTCGGCCTACGCCCCCGACTGGTCGCCGATCGACGACGGCTACCGGCACGTCACGCTGGATCTCTCCCACACCAGCGTCTCCCGGTCGGATGCGCTGCTGATGGCGGACGAGCTCGGTGACCGGCTCGCGCACATCCACATGGCGGACGGCACGGGGCTGGCGAAGGACGAGCACCTGGTGCCCGGCCGCGGCACGCAGCCCTGCGCCGAGCTGCTGGAGCGCCTCGCGGCGAACGGGTTCGACGGCACGGTCGTCGTCGAGATCAACACCAGGCGCGCGGAGTCGCGCGACCAGCGTGAGGCCGACCTCGCCGAGGCGCTGGCCTTCACCCGGCTCAACCTCGCCGCTCCGGCCGGAGTCGTCCCGGTTCCCTGACAAGGGCCTTACCGTCCGGTGGGGTAAGCCACTGTCAGTGGCGGAGTTGCCGCGTAGGGGCCACTATCGGGGCGTGTCCCCTGGATCACTCTTCGACCCGTTGGCCGACGCGTACGACCAGGCCCGGCCGGGCTACCCGGACCAGCTTTTCGCCGATCTGGAACTGCTCGCCGACCGGCCCGTCGCCGGCGCCGGCGTGGTCGACGTGGGCGCGGGTACGGGGATCGCCACCAGGGCCATGATCTCCCGGGGTGCCTCCGTCCTGCCTGTCGAGCTGGGCCCGGTGATGCTCGACCGGCTGCGGCGGCGGACCCCGGACCTGCCCGTCGTGCGGGGCGACGGGGAGGCGCTGCCGCTCCGGAGCGCGTCGGCGGACCTGGTCACCTACGCCCAGGCCTGGCACTGGGTGCGGGTGCCGGTGGCGGCGGCGGAGGCGGCCCGGGTGCTTCGCCCCGGCGGAGCGCTCGCCGCGTGGTGGAATGACGTCGACGCCGACGACTTCCACTGGTACCAGCGCCAGCAGGACCGCCTCGAGGCGATGAGCCCCGGCTACACCAGGGAGTACCGCAACCGGCCGTTCGCCGACGAGCTGCGTTGGACGGGGCTGTTCGCCGAGGTGGCGACGGTGACCTGCCGGTGGCACCGGGAGCTGGACATCGACCTCTACGAGACGTGGCTGTGCTCGAAGTCGTACGTCGCCGCGATCGGTGACCGGCTCGAGGACTTCCTCGCGGCCGAGCGCCGCTCTCTGCTGCGCTCGTTCCCCGACGGTCGGATCATCGAGCCGTTCCGGACGATGCTGGTCGTCGCGCGCGTCCCCTGAACCACCGACCGATCGTGATGCCGGCGCGGATCCGCCGGTGATGTTCGCGAGGTGCCTTCGCGCAGGTAGCGGCGCCGTGATGCTCCCTTGACGCCGGGCGGTCGGGCCGTTGGTGGATACCTCTCGTAATCGTCCAACTCCTTTCGGATCCTTTAGAAACGTGTCAGGAGTATGCGACTGGAAGTCTGATAAGGGGCTTCCGCTATCGTCGTGCGCGTTCGTGGGGTTCTGACCGACTCGCCCGTGTCGTCGCATGGCCGGGCGCGCCGGTCTTGATCCCGGTCGGCGGGGGTCGGGCACGGCGGGGGTCGGGCACGGCGGGGCGGCCCGCGGCCGGACGGCGGTCCAGGGGTCTGCCGGGTGCTCACACCCGGTCGCCACGTGCGTCCCTGGCTGGAGGAGGGGACGCACGATCGTGAGAGCCGGTTCGCTTCCGATGACCGACGGCCCGCCGGGGGCGGCCAGGCGGGCGAAGCCCACCCCGCGCCCGCCGGCCGGGCCAGCCGAGACCCGGCAGCCCACCGACGCGGAGGCGACGGCGGCGGCGAAGTTCGCCTACAACCCGGCGCTCGACGGTCTGCGCGTGATCTGCATCTACATCATCCTCGCCGGTCACATGGGCGCCATCCACGCCAGCAACGTGGCCGTCGACATGTTCTGCGTGCTCAGCGGGTTCCTGATCACGACCCTGCTGCTGGCCGAGCAGGCCCGCACGGGCACCGTCTCGATCGGGCGCTTCCTCGTCCGGCGCGCGTACAAGCTGATGCCGGTGATGTGGGTCTATCTTCTGATCGGCCTGGCCATCACGGTCGCCTTCAAGTGGGATGACATCCCATACCGCGACGACTACATCAAGAGCGCCCTCTCGACGTTCCTCAACGTCAACAACTGGTACAAGGTCGAGAACCCGCTGGGCGGCGGGCGCTGGCTGGCCCACGTCTGGTCGTTGTCGATGGAGGAGCAGTTCTACCTGGTCTGGCCGTGGGTCTTCCTGCTCTTCGTCCGCTCCGCGCGGCTGCGCCCGTACCTGTTGACGTTCCTGATCGCCTCGATCGGCCTGATCATGGGCTGGACGTACATGATGGCCGCCAACGGGGCCCCGCGCAGCCGGGTCTACCTCGCGCCCGACACCCACATCGCCCCGCTGCTCATCGGCTGCCTCGTCGCGGTCTGGCGGGACAACCGGCTGCGCGCGCTGGCGACCCCGGTGGTCCGCGACAAGAAGGACGGCGACAGGAAGGACGGCGGCGGGAAGGGCGACGGTAAGAAGGCCGCGACCGGAGCTCACTCCGCGGCGACCGCCGCCGCCGTCGAACGCTGGACGAGCGGACGGCGACTGGCCGCCCTCGGCCTTCCCGCCGGCATCGTGCTGTTCCTGCTGGCCTTCCTCGGGCCGAACAAGGACCTCCCGGAAACGAACTGGATCGACTACGGGGCCTACGTGCCGAGCGCGGCCCTGGGCGCGCTGCTGATCATCGGCGCCGACGTCAACCGGGACGCCCGGTGGGTGCGGCTGCTCGGCTCGCCGAAGATGGCCTGGACCGGAAAGATCACCTACAGCATCTACCTGTGGCACTACCCGTTCATCTCGGCCGCCGCCGGCCAGCTCGTGCCGCGGATCGGGCTCTGGCCGTCGGTGGTCGTCGCCGCAGTCTGCACCACGATCACGGCCTACTTCTCGAACCGCTTCATCGAGAAGCCCATCATCGCGCGCCGGCCGAAGTGGGCGGACACCCCGCGTGGCCCGGCCCGCCCCGCCGCCGCCGCGGGCCCGGCGGGGGCCCCCGCCCAGGTGCCGGCCAAGGCCGGCCCGCGGGAGCCGCGGGAGCGGGACCTGTCCGAGCTGCCGGAGCTGCCCGAGCTGGAGCCGGTGCTCGCCGGTGTCGGCACGAGCGCCGCCGACGCCGAGCAGGCGGACGGGCGCGGTGGCCGGGCCGGCGCCCCGCCTCGGCCGGGAGACTGGTCGGACGGCGACGTCGACTGGGTGGACGAGGGTTACCCAGGCCGCGGCGGCCCGGCCGGGCCCGGGCCGGCCCGGGCCGGCTACTCCCACGATCCGGATTCGCAGCCGATGCCGGCCGTTCCGCGCCCGAGCGGGCCCCGGGCCGGCGAGGTGGTCTACGACCGCGCCGACGGGCCACCCGTGTACGAACACGGGCCGGCGGTGGGCGCTACGCACGCCGGTGGGTTCGAGCCGACCCCCATCCCGGACTGGGCGGCCTACCCGGCCCTCAACCGCGGCCCCGGATCGGCCGCGGACGCTGGCCCGGCCATGGGCGCTCCCCGGCAGGGGCCGGCGGCGTCGATGGGCGGCGACACCATGAACCTCCACCTTCCCTCGACGTTCGACCCCGGCGCGCCCCCTGCCCACGGGACCGGCCCGCGGGCCGGGCGCGACCGCCCCGGCCGCCCGGCCGATCCCGCCGAGCCCGGCCGCCTGCCCGGGGTCGCCCATCCGGCCGGCCATCGGCCCGGCCCGGCACCCGGCCACGCGCCCGCGTACGGCCACAGCCCTGCGCACAGCCCCGCCCACGGCCAGGCCCTGGGTCACGTGCCGGGCCACGGTCACGTGCCGGGGCCCAGTCATGCGCCGGCGTATGGCCACGGCCCGGGGAACGGTCACGGCCCTGCCCACGGCCACGGCCCGGCATACGGGCGGGGGCCGGGGGAGAGCAGGGGTCCCGGGCGTGACCAGGGCCTCGACCGTCTCGACGGAGCCGGGCACGGCCCCGCCGACCACGCCGGGGACCACGTGCTCGAGCCCGTCCGGGATCCGCGCGCCGGGCGCGAGCCCGCCGAGCCCGATCCGCTTTTCGGCCCGGTCCCGGGCGCGGGGCGCGACTGGTGAGAGCGATGGGACGTCCCGAGCAGCCCGGGTCATAACCTTCATCGGCGTGGTCGCCGTCGGATGCGGTGGGCACCGGAGCGAAGGGAAGTGTTCGGTGGTGGGTTCGAGCGTTGTCGCGATCGTCGGGGCCGGCAGGCTCGGCGGCGCCCTGATGTCCGGGCTGCTGCGGGCGGGGCGGACGCCGTCCGAGGTCGTCGCGGCCGAGCGCGACCCGGGCCGGGCCGCCGAGATCACCCGGCGGTACGGCGTCGAGGTGGTGGATCCCGCCGCCGCGGCGGCGAAGGCCGGTGTCGTCGTCCTGGCGACCAAGCCGCAGGACATGGGCACGGTCCTCGCCCAGCTCGCTCCGCACGTCGCGCCCGGGACCCTGGTCGTCTCGGTGGCGGCCGGGATCACCTCGGCGTTCGTCGCCGAGCGGCTGGCACCGGGCACCCCCGTCGTGCGGGTGATGACGAACACGCCGCTGCTCGTCGGCGAGGCGATGTCCGCGGTGTGCGCCGGGCCGGGTGCCGGCGACGAGCATGTCGCCGCGGTCGAGGAGATGCTCCGCCCGGTCGGTCGCGTCGTCCGGGTGACGGAGACCCAGCTTGACGCGGTCACGGCCCTGTCGGGCAGCGGCCCGGCCTATTTCTTCTACCTGATCGAGGCGATGATCGAGGGCGGTGTGCTGCTGGGCCTGCCGCGCGCGCTGGCGGCCGAGCTCGTCGTGCAGACCGCCGCCGGATCCGCGCGCATGCTGCGCGACCCCGGCGCCGGCGACCCGGGTGACTCGGATGGCGCGGGTGGGGCCGCGGGCGAGCACCCGTCGCTGCTGCGGGAGGCGGTCACCTCGCCCGGCGGGACGACCGTGGCCGCGCTGCGGCAGCTCGACCGCGGCGGGGTACGGGCGGCCGTCCTCGACGCGGTCGAGGCGGCGTGGGCGCGTTCCCGGGAACTCGGCGCGTCCTAGCGCTGTCCCGGCACCGGCCGGGATCCGCACCGGTCGTCTTGCCGGGGGGTTCCGGCGGGTAGGCTCGCTCGGAAAAACCTCGTCAACAGATCGGTCGGGTACGTGGGTTCCGTAATCAAGAAGCGTCGCAAGCGTATGGCCAAGAAGAAGCACCGCAAGCTGCTCAAGCGGACGCGAGTCCAGCGCCGTAACAAGAAGTAGCGGCGGCGGGCCGGCGGACGCCGGGGCGGCACGGATCACAAGGGGCGCGGATCCCGGACGTGCCGCCGCGTCGTCGGCGGGTCCCTTCCGGCTGCCACGGTTCCCACCGTCAGGCTACGGTTCCCGCGGTCAGGCCCGCTCACGTCGGCCCGCTGCGGCCGCTGTCCCGGCCCGGACAGCCGAGTAACAGACCTGTTTCGCGCTGTGTGCTCGTCCATGCGGTTCTGGTGACCGTATGGCAGGCTGGTTGCACAGTCGGCAACGACGCCGTCCGGGCACAGGGGGTCACATGGGCAGCGCGTGGATCACATTCATGTCCGACTACGGAGTTGACGGCGCCTGCGTCGGCGTCTGTCACGGGATCATCGCCCGGCACGCGCCGGACGCCCGGGTCATCGACCTGTGCCACTCGATCGCGCCGCAGGACATCGGCCAGGCGGCCGTGACGCTGGTCGGCGCGGTCGGCTACCTGCCGAGGGGAATCCACCTCGTGGTCGTCGAGCAGCTCGACGCCAGCGGCTACACCCGCGGTGTCGTCGCCCGCGCCGCGGACGGATCGACGTTCGTCGCCCCGGACAACGGCGTCGCCTCGCTGGGCTGGGAGGCCCTGGGCGGCGTCGAGGAGGCCTACGAGATCTCCAACCCGGACCTCTGGCTCCCGCTGCCCACCGCCGTCTTCCGTGGCCGTGACGTCTACGCGCCGGTCGTGGCGCGGCTCGCGACGGGCCTGCCTCCGGCCGACGTCGGTCCCAGGATCGACCCGGGGGAGCTGGTCGTCGTGGAGCCACGGGTGTGCCACGTGGACGACGACCACGTCCACGGCGAGGTGCTCTCGGTGGACCACTTCGGGAACCTCTCGTTGAACATGACCAGGGCCGAGCTCGAGGCCGCCGGCATCCTGCTCGGGGACAGGGTGGAGGTGCGCGCCGACGGTCGGCTGCTCACCATGCCCTTCGCGCACACCTACGGCGAGGTCCCGCTCGGCGAGATCGCGCTCTGCGAGGACGCGCTGCGCCAGGTCATGATCGCGGTGAACTGCGGCCGGGCGGCCGAGGTGCTGCGCCTGCGGCGCGGCGACGCCGTCGTCGTCGCCCAGGTCCCCCGGGACGGCGCCCGGATCCCGGTGAGCGCGGTGCGTGGGCTCGCCTGACGTCGGAGCGTGGTGCGCGAGCGGGTCTGACACGACTGGCATCCCGTGTCGTGCGTCGCCCGACCGTAGCCTTGCTACTCTCCGTAGCTTTCCATGCGCCTTGATGTGACGCTACGCAGCGATGAGGGTGGTGCGCGGCGTACGATGACCCCGCGAGGCCGGCCGCTGGCCGAGTCGGTAGGTCATGCCGGGGAGGCGACCATGAGGCCACGTCGCGTGCTTGTGACAGGAGTGTCGCGTCCGCTGGGCGCCGAGGTCGCGGCCGCACTCGCCGCCGACCCCGAGATCGTCGACGTGGTCGGGGTCGACACCATCGCCCCGACGGCGGATCTCGGCCGGACCCAGTTCGTCCGGGTGGACATCCGAAACCCGCTGATCGCGAAGGTCATCTCCACCGCCGCCATCGACACCGTCCTGCATCTGAGTGTGCTCGCCACGCCGCTCGGCGCCGGCGGGCGCACGGCGATGAAGGAGATCAACGTCATCGGGACGATGCAGCTCCTCGCCGCCTGCCAGAAGACCCCCGGGGTGAAGAAACTGGTGGTGAAGTCGACGACGTCGATCTACGGTTCGTCGCCGCGCGACCCCGCGCTGTTCACCGAGGAGATGGAACCGCGCGGCCTTCCCGGCGGCGGTTACGCCAAGGATGCCGTCGAGGTCGAGGGGTACGTCCGAGGCTTCGGCCGGAGGCGCCCCGACATCGCGGTGACGGTGCTGCGCCTGGCGAACGTGCTCGGCCCGCGAGTGGACAGCCCGCTCGCGCGGTACCTAGACCTTCCGCTGGTCCCGACGGTCCTCGGCTTCGACCCACGGATTCAGCTGCTGCACTCCGACGACGCGATGGCGGTACTCCTGAAGGCCACCCGGGAGACCCACGCCGGCACCTTCAATGTGGCCGGGGACGGCGTGCTCCTGCTCTCGCAGGCGATCCGGCGGGCCGGGCGGCCGGCGCTGCCGGTGCCCTTCCCCGCGATCGGGTCGTTGGGCAACATCGCCCGCCGGCTGCGGCTCGTCGACTTCTCCTCCGAGCAGCTCGGGTTCCTCGCGCACGGGCGCGCGGTGGACACCACCAAGCTCAAAGAGGTGTTCGGATACGTTCCTCAGTACACGACCGTCGCGACGTTCGACAGTTTCGTCCAGGACCGCGGACTGCGGTTCACCATCGACCACGAGCTGGTCTCGCGGGTGGAGCACGGCCTTCAGGGCGCGCTCGCCCGACGCCGGCTGCTCGGCGCGTCCTGATGGGCGAGCGGGGCACCAGCTCGCGGAGAGGGGCCGACGTGCCGATGCCACCGGATGGACGCGCCGGTCCCCCGGGGGCGGCCGGTCCGCCGCCGCCGCGACCCGAGGGGACCAGGCGCTCGCCCAACGGGACGAGCGCGCGCGCGACCGGCGCCGCGAGTCGGACGGTCCGGCCTGGTTCCGGACGATCCGGTTCCAGCCGGGCCGGCACCGGCAGCCAGCGCGAGCCCGGAACGCGGGCGGGCCTCGACGGCCTCGATGACCTGGCCGCCCTCCCCGGCCGGGAAGGTGCCGGTGCTCTGAACGGCTCGAGCGGCCCGAACGGCGCCGACCATCCAGGCGGTGCTGACGCCGCCGGCCGTTCTCGCGGTGCCGACAGTGCCGACGGTGCCGACCGTTCACGTGATGCGGGCGGTCCGGGCGGTCCGGGCAGTGCCGGCACCGGCACCGGCACCGCCCCTGGCGGCAAGGCGGGCCCTGGTAGCGGCGCGGATCCTGGTGGCGAGGCGGTCGGGCCACCGGCCGAGCCGGTCGCGGACGCCGGTGAGCTGGAGCGGGTGCTCGCCGAGCTGCTCGCCTTCCTGCGGCGCCGCATCACCGGGGACTACACGGTGGACGAGCACGGCTTCGACCCCGACCTGACCGAGCACATCGTGGCGCCGCTGCTACGCCCGATCTACCGGAGCTATTTCCGGGTCGAGACCCGGGGCCTGGAGAACATTCCGGACAAGGGCGGGGCGCTCGTCGTCTCGAACCACTCGGGGACGGTACCCCTCGACGCGCTGATGACCGCCCTGGCGATTCTCGACCACCACCCGGCCCACCGTCACCTGCGGATGCTGGCCGCGGACCTGGTGTTCGCCCTGCCGTTCCTCGCGCCGTTGGCCCGCAAGACCGGCAACACCCTCGCCTGCCAGGCGGACGCCGAGCGTCTGCTGGGAGCGGGGCATCTGGTCGGGGTGTGGCCGGAGGGCTTCAAGGGCATCGGCAAGCCGTTCAGCGACCGCTACAAGCTCCAGCGGTTCGGTCGCGGCGGGTTCGTCTCCGCGGCGCTGCGCACCGGGGTGCCGATCGTCCCGTGCACGGTCGTGGGCGCCGAGGAGATCTACCCGATGGTCGGCAACGCCAGGACGCTGGCGCGGCTGCTGGGGCTGCCCTACCTCCCGATCACGCCGACCTTCCCCTGGCTGGGGCTGCTGGGGCTCGTCCCGCTGCCGAGCAAGTGGATCATCGAGTTCGGTGAGCCGGTGGACACCACCGAGTACACGCAGGCCGCGGCCGAGGACCCGATGCTCGTCTTCGAGCTCACCGACCGCATCCGCGAGACGATCCAGCACACGCTGTACGGCCTGCTGATGCAGCGCCGCTCGGTGTTCTTCTGATCGCCGCGGCCCGACGGCCTCCGTCGGGCCCGCGTCATCCTGACCGTCAGGTTCCGCCGTAGCGGCGGCGCAGCGCCATGCCGGCAGCGACGCCGCCGCCGAGGGCGCCGATTCCGGCGGCCGTCGGGATGCCGATCTTGGCTGCCTTGCGTGCCGTCCGGAAGTCCTTGATCAGCCAGCCGCGCTCCTTGGCGACGGCGCGCAGGTCCGGGTCCGGGTTGATGGCCACGGGATGGCCGACGAGGGAGAGCATCGGCAGGTCGTTCACCGAGTCGGAGTAGGCCCAGCAGCGGGACAGGTCGAGGCCCTCCCGTTCGGCCAGCGCCTGCACGGCCGCGCCCTTGGCCGGCCCGTGTAGCGGCTCCCCGACGAGGTGCCCGGTGTACTTGCCGTCCGCCACCTCGCTGACGGTACCCAGCGCGCCGGTGAGGCTCAGCCGGCGGGCGATGATCGAGGCGAGTTCCACCGGGGTGGCGGTGACCAGCCAGACCCGCTGCCCGGCGTCGAGGTGCTGCTGGGCCAGGGCGTGGGTGCCCGAGTAGATCTGCTGGGCCATCCGCTCGTCATAGATCTCCTCGCCGTAACGGACGATGTCCGTCACGCTGCGTCCGGCGACGAACGCCAGGGCCGCCTCCCGGGCGTCCCGCATCCCGTTCGGGTCCTCCAGGCCGCGCAGCCGGTAGCTGACGTGCTGCCAGCCGAACTTCAGCAGGTCACGGGAGTCGAAGAAGTCGCGGGCGGCCAGCCCGCGGGCGAAGTAGAAGATGGACGCGCCGGCCATCATCGTGTTGTCGACGTCGAAGAAGGCAGCGGCGGACTCGTCCGGCGGGGCCTTGGCCACTTCCTCGGCAGCCACCTTCAGCGCGGCCGTCGCCGCCGCCTCCGCGGCCTCGCGGCCACCCAGGTGATCCTTGCGTCGTCGCACTCTCATGGTCATCTCCGTGCCGGTCCGGTCGCCGTCGCCGGTGGCCGACCGGCCCGGTCCTGGCCACGCCCGCCGACATCCGGAGCGAATCTGGTTGCCCGGCCGCGTCGAGTGCCGCGCCGTGTGGTCAGCCTACGACCCGCGGCGCCGCCGGGACCGCATGGTGGGCCATCCGCGGTCAGTCGGCGCGAACAGTCAGTCGATGCGAACAGTCAGTCGACGCGAATGGTCTCAGCTGGTGCGAATGGTCAGCCGATGTGGCTGGTCAGTCGGTGCGCGCCGTGGGCAGATGCCGGGCCAGCGTCCGCACGGCCCGTAGCTGCAGCGCACGCACCGCGCCCTCCTTCTTGTTCATCGCCCGCGCGGTCTCCCGGACGGACAGCCCCTCGAGGAACCGCAGCGTCACGCACTCCCGCTGCTCCGGCCCGAGTGTTCCCAGCGCCTCGAGCACCTCGCGGATGTCCAGCGCGGCCAGCACCGCGTCCTCCGGGCCGGGAACGGCGGCGCCCGCGCCCGGGTGGCCGTCCGCGGCCGCGAGCAGGTCGGCGGTCGGGAACTCCAGCCGGGCCCGGCCCGAGCGGGCGAGGTCCACGATGTGGTTGCGGGCGATGGTGACCAGCCAGGCCCCGATGTCGCGGCCCTGCCACTCGAAGGTCGAGATCCGGGTCAGCGCCCGTAGGAACGTCTCGGAGACCACGTCCTCGGCCACCGCGCGGTTGCCGCCGACGCGGTAGTAGGCGTAGCGGTAGAGGAACTCGGCGTACCGGTCGTAGATGAGGCCGAAGGCCTCCCGCTCCCCGCGGATCGCCCGACCGACGAGATCGGCGTCCCTGCGCGGGTCGGGCATGCCCAGACCGTCCGCGGGACCGTCGGTGAAGGGACGGACGCCCTCCGTGTGCGGCCCGACCGGCTCGACCCGGATGGAGTGAGCGGTCGCCGTCCGGGCGGTGGCCATCGCGGCGCCCAGCAGCGCCGGGAGCACGCCGAGCAGCCCTGCCCGGCGGGCGCAGGCGATCTCCGCGCGCAGGGTGGCGACGCCGACGGCCAGCGGGTCGTCGAACTGGGACGGCGCCGCCGCGGCAGGAGCCCACCGCGCCGCGGCCGGAGTGAGGCCCCGGCGCGCAGTCACGGGGGCGAAGGTCGACCGCGCCGCGGCCGGGGCGAGTGCCCACCGTGGCGCCGCCGGTCCCGCGGGCAGGGTGGCCGGTGCCGCGGGCAGGCGCATGCGGGCTCCCGAACATGGACGTCGCGGGCGGTCGCGATCTTCGCGGGCGAGGGGTGGGGCCGGGTCACTGCCGTGGTGCTCTGGTGACCTGCCGTCGTGTCGCGGTGACCTGGTGTGTTGGCGTGGTGGCGCGTAGTACTTCGGTGCCGGCCGCGGTACGGAGGATGGCCGGACAACGACTCCACCATAGTCGCCGAGTAGCTGGCTGTAGCCGGTTGGCTGACGGTGGGGACCGGGAACCGTACCGTGAGCCCGGTTACCGGCGACCGTCGGGGCGGCCTCGCAGGGGCGGTATCCCTGCTGAGGCGGGGGACTATCGTCGATGAGATGACCGAGGTCGCCGCCGGGACGTCCGGGCCCAACCGCGAACAGGGCCCCCAAGGGGCCACATCGACTCCCGCGCATGTCGCCGGTGACCACGTCACCGCCGACAGCCCCGCCGGTGACGGTGCCGCCGGTAGTCGTGCCGCCGGTGACGGCGCTGCCGGGGGCGAGGTGCCCGGCGTCCGGATCACCCTGCTCACCCGGGTGGGCTGCCACCTGTGCGACGACGCGCGCCAGGTGATCGAGCGGGTGAGCGCCGATGTCGGGGCCGGCTGGCGGGAGCTCGACGTCGACGCCGACCCGCGCACGGCGGACACCTACGGCGACCGGGTCCCGGTGATCCTGGTCGACGGCCGGGAGCACGGCTACTGGCGGGTGGAGGAGCAGCGGCTGCGGCGCGCGCTCGCCGGCGACCGGTGGTCCTGGCTGACCGGCAGGTCCGGTGGCTCAGGCCGGTCCGGCAGGAGCCCCGCATCGGGAACTTCGTGAATCCCTTCACGAAGTCGTAGACTCGACGGGTCCGCAGATGCGGTCGTCGGCCGCGGTGACCGCCGGGTCGGGCGCGCCCGTTCGGCCCGCACCGGCCTCCGGGCCGGCTTCGCGGCCGCCGTTGAGGCCGGCTTCGAGGTCGGAATCAGGACCGGCCCAGAGGTCGGCATTGGGCGGTAGTGCCGCCGGCCCGCACTGTCGAGCAACGTCGGGAGCCGCGGATGGGTCAACCTCGGCGGGGTGCCGGGCGGGTGCCGGGGCGGTCGCCGGTGCCCGAGGCGACAGTGGCCAGGTTGCCCCTCTACCTCCGTGTGCTGACGGCGCTTGGCGAGCGCGGCGTGCACACGGTGTCCTCGGACACGCTCGCCGCGACCGCCGGCGTGACGTCGGCGAAGGTACGCAAGGACCTCTCCCAGCTCGGCTCGTACGGCACGCGCGGAGTCGGGTACGACGTGGGTGTGCTCCTTGAGTGCATATCGGCCGAGCTCGGCCTGACCGAAGACCGCTCGGTCGTCCTCGTTGGCGTGGGTAACCTCGGGCATGCACTTGCCGGATACGGCGGCTTCCATGCCCGAGGGTTCCGCATCGCGGCATTGGTGGACGCYGATCCGTCCAGGGTGGGTGAGCGGGTCGGTGAGGTCGTCGTTCGCCCGGTCGACGAGCTGGAGGCGGTCATCGAGGACTGCCAGGTGACCATCGGCGTGATCTCCACGCCGGCGGCCGCGGCGCAGAGCGTCTGCGACCGCCTCGTGGCAGCGGGCGTGACCAGCATCCTGAACTTCGCCCCCACGGTGCTTTCGGTGCCCGAGGGAGTGGATGTGCGTAAGGTCGACCTTGCCCTGGAACTGCAGATTCTCTCCTTTCACGAAGCGCGTAAACGTCCGTCGCCAGGCCGGGCCCCCGGCGCGGGGGGCGTGGTGGTCGGCGATCAGCCGGGGTCGGGCGGATTCGTGGATGACGAGGCTGGTGAGGTCGTGCGGATGACCCGTCGGATGGTGCCACCGTCACCCTTGGCGCAGCCTTCACCGCTGGCGCAGCCGGTGGCGCGGCAGTCGCGGGCGGCACAGGCGGCGCAGGCGCCGGAGGCGGCACGGATGGCGCAGGCGCCGGAGGTGCCGATGCCGGCCGCCACTCACGGGGGTGAGGCGGAGTGAGCCTGCTCGCGGTGGGCCTGAACCACCGGACGGCCCCGACCTCGCTGCTCGAGCTCGCCGCGGTCTCAGCCGACGACGCGCCGAAGGTGCTGCACGATCTCGTCGCGGCGGATCATCTCAGCGAGGCGGTGCTGCTCTCCACCTGCAACCGCACCGAGATCTACGCCGAGGTGGAGACCTTCCACGGCGGCCTGGCCGACATCTCCGACCAGCTGAGCCGCGTGTGCGGGGTACCGCTGACCGATCTCGCCTCGCACCTGTACGTCCACCATGAGGCCCGCGCCGTCAGCCACCTCTTCTCGGTGGTCTGCGGCCTCGACTCGATGCTGGTCGGCGAGACGCAGATCCTCGGCCAGGTCCGCGCCGCGTTCCGGCTGGCCCAGTCTGCCGAGGTGACCAGCGGCACGCTCGCCAACCTGTTCCAGACCGCGCTGCGGGTCGGCAAGCGGGCCCACACCGAGACCTCCATCGACGCCGCGGGGGCCTCGATCGTCTCGGTCGGCGTCCGGATGGCCGCCTTCGACCTGCAGGCTCGCCGGCCGGACATGCTCGTCGCGCCCGTCGCGTCCCCCGGATGCGACCCGGGTGACGCGGTGGAGGCGCTGCTGCGCCCCGAGCTGACGGCCCCGGTCGAGGTGACGGGCCCCGCCCCGCTCGCCGGGGCCCGGGTGCTGATCATCGGGGCCGGCGCGGTCGGTTCGCTGGCGGCCCAGACCGTGCGCCGGGCCGGCGCCGGTGACGTCGTCGTCGCGAACCGGACGGCGGCCCGCGCGGCCCGGGTCGCCGATCTGCACGACGCCCGCGCGGTCGGGCTGGCCGAGATCGCCCACGAGGTCGGCCGCGCGGATCTCGTGATCTCGTCGACCGGAGCCTCCGGGCTCGTCGTCGGCCACGACGTGGTGCGCGCCTCGCTGGCGGGCCGCGGCGCCCGGCCGCTGGTCTTCCTCGACCTCGCGCTGCCGCGCGACATCGACCCGGCGGTGCGCGAGCTCCCCGGGGTGACCCTGATCGACATCGAGGCCCTGCGGGTCGCCCTGGACGGGGCGCAGGTGGCCCATGACGTGGAGGCCGTCCGGGCCCTCGTGACCACCGAGGTGGCCGGGTTCCTCGACCGGCGGCGTGCCGAGCGGGTCGCCCCGACCGTGGTGGCGCTGCGGGCCCACGCGGCGGCGGTGGTGCGCGACGAGCTGGACCGGCTGCGCACCCGCCTGCCCGACCTTGACAACCGTGAGTGGGACATGGTCTCCGGCACTGTGCGGCGGGTCGTCGACAAGCTGCTGCACGCGCCCACGGTGCGCGTCCAGCAGCTCGCCGAGGCGCCTGGCGGTGACTCCTACGCCGAGGCCCTGCGCGAGCTCTTCGACCTGCCGCGTGACGTGCCGGCCATCGTCTCCGCCCCTGATCTGGATCTGGTGGAGAGAACGTGACAGTGACCCGAGGGCCCGAGGCACGAGCACACGCGCTCCTGGCGCGGCGGCCGCTGCGACTGGGCACCCGGCGTTCCGCGTTGGCGCGGGCCCAGTCCGAGAAAGTGGCCGAGACGCTGCGGACCCGGCTGAGCCGGCCCGTGGAACTCGTCCCGATCGTTACCGCGGGTGATCAGTCGCAGGTGGCGATCACCCAGATCGGTGGAACGGGCGTCTTTGTCAGCGCGCTGCGTGACGCCCTGCTCGCCGGTGAGATCGACCTCGCCGTCCACTCGCTCAAGGACCTGCCGACGGCCACCCCGGACGGGCTCGTCCTGGCCGCCGTCCCGCGCCGGGCCGACACCCGGGACGTCCTCGTCTCGCCCAGCGGCCGGCGCCTGAGCGAGCTGGGTCCGGGCGCGCGGGTCGGGACGGGGTCGCCGCGGCGGGCCGCCCAGCTGCTCGCGCTCGGCCACGGCTTCGAGGTCGTCCCGATCCGCGGCAACGTCGACACCCGGATCAAGAAGGCCATCGACGGCGAGGTGGATGCGGTGGTGCTCGCGCACGCCGGCCTCGACCGCCTCGACCGCCTCGACGCGGTCACCGAGATCATCTCACCCGAGGTGATGCTGCCCGCTCCCGGGCAGGGCGCGCTGGCGATCGAGTGCGTGCGCACCCCGGCCGGCGGCGGACCAGCCCACGACCAGACCGGACCAGAAGCGGGCCAGGGCTTCGATGAGGGACTCGCGGAGCTGCTACGGTTTGTGCTCGACGACGCAACGTCCTCCGTCGCGGTCCGAGCCGAGCGTGCCTTCCTGGCGGGCATCGAGGCCGGTTGTACCGCTCCGGTAGGTGCTCTGGCCCACGTGCTTCCGGGTACCGACGCACGCCCGGTCGCGGGCGGTGACGATGCGCCCGCCGTGGGTGAGATCCGCCTGCGGGCGGTGGTCGCCGCGCCGGATGGAGGCAGGGTCCTGCGGCGCGAGCTCACCGGTTCTGCCGTCGACCCGGAGGCGCTCGGGCAGCGCCTCGCGGACGAGCTGTTGTCCGCCGGAGCACACACGCTGATGGGAACAAGCTGAGCATGGCCACCCGACGTACCAAGAAGCCCGTGTCCCCGGTCGCGCTTGTGGGCGCCGGTCCCCGTGATCCGGGGCTGCTCACGGTCCTCGCCGTGGAGACTCTCACCGCTGCCGACGTGGTGGTCGCCGACCCGGACGTACCGTCCGAGGTGGTCGAGTCGCTGTCGGCCGAGGTGCTGCGGATCGGTGACCTCGACGCCCCGAAGCCGGTGCGGGACGCGGAGGCCGCGACCGCCGCGGTCGTCAGCCGGGCACGGGCCGGGGACAAGGTCGTCCGGCTCTACGCCTCGGACCCGTGGCTGACCCGGATCGGCGCGGCGGACGCGCAGTCGCTGGCCAAGGCCAAGATCCCCTACCGGGTGGTTCCCGGTGTCTCGACCTCCGCCGCGGTCGCGACCTACGCCGGTGTCGCGCCGGGCAGCCCGGTCACCTTCGCCAGCACGTCGGGTGTCTTCTCGTCCTCGGGTTCGGTCGCCTCGGCCTCACCGTTCGGCGTCGGCGACCCGGTCGGCCCGCTCACCCCGCCCCCCTTCGGGACGTCCCGCCTCGGCGGCCGGCCGATGCCGAGCCTCGGCGGCGGCCCGCTGGGCGTGGGCGGCGGCTTCGGCGCGCCCCTCGGCCTGGGCACCCCTACCGGCTTCGGTGGTCTCGGCGTGCCCACCACGCCGGGCGACGTCGACTGGGGCGCGCTCGCGCAGGCCCCCGGCACGCTGATCGTCACCGCCGGCCCCACCGAGATCGGCAAGGTGGCGACCGCGCTGGTCGAGCACGGCCGCGCCGGTGACACCCCCGTCGCGGTCACCGTCGACGGCACGACCACCGACCAGCGCACAGTCACCTCGACCCTCGACCGGATCGAGGCCGACGTCGCGCCGATGCTCAACGCCACCGCGAACCCGCCGAACGAGGTCATCATCTCCGTCGGCCCGGTCGTCGCGACCCGGGCGAAGCTGTCCTGGTGGGAGACCCGCGCCCTGTTCGGCTGGACGGTGCTGGTACCCCGGACGAAGGAGCAGGCGGCGATCCTCTCCGACTCGCTGCGCGCCCACGGGGCGAGTCCGCTGGAGGTGCCGACGATCGCCGTCGAGCCGCCACGGACGGCCGCGCCGATGGAGCGCGCCATCACCGGGCTGGTCTCCGGCCGCTACCAGTGGGTCGCCTTCACCTCGGTGAACGCCGTCAAGGCGGTGCAGGAGAAGGTCGAGGAGCGCAGCCTGGACGCCCGCGCCTTCGCCGGCGTCAAGGTCGCCGCGATCGGCGAGGCCACCGCGGACGCGCTGCGCGCCTTCGGTATCCGCCCCGACCTGGTGCCCGCCGGCCAGCAGTCCAGCGAGGGCCTGCTCGAGGACTGGCCCGAGTTCGACGAGTCGCTCGACCTGCTCGACCGGGTTCTCCTGCCGCGCGCCGACATCGCCACCGACACCCTCGTCGCCGGCGTCAAGGACCGCGGCTGGCAGGTGGACGACGTCACCGCCTACCGGACGGTGCGCGCCGCGCCGCCGCCCGCGCCGATCCGCGAGGCCCTCAAGGGCGGCCGGGTCGACGCGGTGGTCTTCACCTCCTCCTCCACGGTGCGCAACCTGGTCGGAATCGCCGGCAAGCCCCACGAGACCACCGTCATCGCGGTGATCGGCCCGGCGACGGCCGCGACCGCCCAGGAGCTCGGCCTGCGGGTGGACGTCCAGGCGACCGAGGCGTCGATCCCGTCGCTCGTCGCCTCGCTGGCGGAGTTCGCCGCCGAGCACCGCGAGGAGCTCGGCAAGGTCGGCCCGCTCGCCGCCAGGCTGCCCAAGCCGCGCCGGGGTTCCCGGCGGTGATCGCGGGGCCCGGGCGGTCGGCCGTCGGTTTCCCCGTGGCGCGCCCGCGGCGGCTGCGCCGCGGGGCCGCGCTGCGGCGGATGGTGGCCGACGTCCGGCTGCATCCCGCCGACCTCATCCTGCCGATGTTCGTCCGGGAGGGTGTGACCGAGCCGGTCCCGATCTCCTCGATGCCCGGCGTCGTGCAGCACACCCGTTCCTCGCTGCGCAAGGCGGCGGCCGAGGCGGCCGCGGCCGGCGTCGGCGGCATCATCCTGTTCGGCGTGCCCGAGCACAAGGACGCCCGCGGCTCGTCCGCCGACGACCCGGCCGGCATCGTCCAGCTCGCCATCGCCGACCTCGTGTCCGAGGTCGGCGGCGACACGGTGATCATGGCCGACCTCTGCCTGGACGAGTACACCGACCACGGTCACTGCGGCCTGCTCACGGCCACGGGCGAGGTCGACAACGACGCGACCCTCGTCCGCTACGGCGAGATCGCGCTGGCCCAGGCCGCCGCCGGCGTCGAGATGATCGCCCCCAGCGGCATGATGGACGGCCAGGTCGCGGCGATCCGCACCGCGCTGGACGGCGGTGGCCACACCGACATCCCGATCATGGCCTACTCGGCGAAGTACGCCTCGGCCTTCTACGGCCCGTTCCGGGAGGCCGCCCTGTGCGCCCCCCAGTTCGGCGACCGGGCCGGCTACCAGCAGGATCCAGCCCGCTCGGCCGGTGAGGCGTTGCGCGAGGTGGCGCTGGACCTGGCCGAGGGCGCGGACGCCGTGATGGTGAAGCCCGCCCTGGCCTACCTGGACGTCCTGCGCGCGGTCGCCGACTCCGTGGACGTCCCGGTCGCCGCCTACCAGGTCTCCGGCGAGTACGCGATGGTCGAGGCCGCCGCGGCCAACGGGTGGCTCGACCGCGACCGGGTCATCATGGAGACGCTTACCGCCATCCACCGGGCGGGAGCCGACATCATCCTCACCTACTGGGCGGCCGAGGTCGCGGAGCGGCTGGCCTCCCGCCGCTAGCCTCCCCGCCACCAGCCTCCGGCCGCCGCCAGGTTCGGGCCGCGGCCGGGGGCGTTGGTCAGAGGCGGCCGGTCAGGGTGTAGCCGGCCTCCTCGACGGCGGCCTGGACGGCCGCGTCGTCCAGCTCGCCGGTGCTCGTCACGGCCACCCGGCCACTGGGAGCGTCGGCGTCCACGGACGTCACCACAGGCAGCCGCGAGATCTCCTCGCTGACCGCCGCGGCGCAGTGCCCGCAGGTCATCCCGGTGACGCTGTAAGTGGTCACGATGCTGGTGACGGACATGGCGACGCCTCCTCGCGATGCTTTCGTCCGAACGGTTCCCAATACCCACCGAACCCTACGCCCATACCCTCCCCCCGTAGGGTTCTCCGCCGCGTCACACGGACCACAAGGAAAACGGCAGCACCACCCCACCACCCCACCCCACCACCGCGGCCCAAACCTCGACTCAGGTTTAGCGTGGCGGGTGAATGAGTCCATGGACTCATTCACCCGCCACACATCGGGCCGCCCGGCCTGACCGGAGGCCGGTTTGGTCAGAGGGAGCGTTGGTAGGCGCGGAAGGCCTGGGTGGCCAGGGCGGTGGCGGTCAGGGCGGCGGCGGTCAGGGCGGCCACCCGCCAGCCGGCCAGCGCCCAGTTCGGGTCGGCGGCGATGGTCTCGCGCGCCGCCGAGACGGCCCAGTCCAGTGGGTTCGCGAGCGCGATCGGCCGGATCCAGCCGGGCAGCAGGTCGCGGGACATCATCGCTGTCGAGAGGAAGGTCAGCGGCAGCGCGAGGAAGTTGGTCGCCGCGACCAGTGACTCCTCACGGCGGACGAGCAGCGCCAGCGCCATGGACAGCGCGGCGACCACGGTGCCGAGCGCGATCGCGACCAGGACCAGCACGAGCAGTCCGACGGCACCGCCCCCGTAGTCGGTTCCCAGCGCCCAGCCGAGCAGCAGGATGATCACCGTCTGGACGGTCGTCAGCAGGGCCTGGTAGGCAAGACAGCCACCGATGATCGCCCAGCGGCTGGCCGGGGCGGCGAGGATCCGGTCCATGACCCCGCGCTCCATGTCCGTGATGAAGCCCAYCCCGGCCCAGCCGGCGCTGAAGAACGCCGACATCATCACAACGCCCGGTGTCAGGTAGTCGAAGTAGGAGCCGTCGCCGAATCCGGGTATGTCCGCGACTCCGCGGAACAGCGACCCGAAGAGCGGCAGCCACACCACGGCCTGGACCAGGCTGATCGACAGGTAGGCCGGCTGGCGCAGCAGCGCGCGCACGTTGCGCACGAAGAACGCGGCGAGCTGCCCGCGCCCGGACACGCGGGCCGGCCTGGCGCTCCCCGCCGCCGGTCCCGGCAGCACGGCGCTGCTCATCGGACGTCCCCCTGCCCGGTGCCCGAACCGTGCTCGCCTGCCGTGCCCGGCTGGCCTGTCGTGCCCGGCTGGCCTGCCGTGCCCAGTGTGCGTGGGGTGTCCGGTGTAGGCGGGGTGTCCGGAGGGTTCGCGGCGGCGTCCGGATCCCCGGAACGGGCTTCGGGCCGCATGCGGCGCCCCACGTGGCGCAGGTAGACGTCGTCCAGGGAGGGCCTGGCGATCGTCGCCGACGCCACCGCCAGCCCGGCGCCGTCCAGCGCCGCGATGACCGCCGGCAGGGTCGCGGCGCCGCCGGACACCCGGCTGCGTACCTGTCGGCCCTCGACGGCCACGTCCAGCACTCCGGGGACGGCGGCGAGGAGCTCACGAACCCGGGCCGCCTGCTCGGCGCCCTCGTGCGTCCGGTCGCCCTCCGGGTGGGCGGCGAGCTCGAGGTTCACCGAGTCACCGCGCAGCTCGCTGCGCAACGTGTCGGGACTGCCCTCGACGACCACGCGCCCACCCTCGACGATCGCGACCCTGGCGGCGAGGCGGTCGGCCTCCTCGAGGTAATGCGTGGTCAGCAGGATGGTCAGCCCGTCGGCGGTGAGGTCGGCGATCTCCCGCCACATGGCCGACCGGGCCTGTGGATCCAGGCCCGTCGTCGGTTCGTCGAGGAACAGGACGGACGGACGGTGGACGAGGCCGACGGCGACGTCCAGCCGGCGCAGCATCCCCCCGGAGTAGGTGCGGGCGAGCCGGTCGGCAGCGGCGCCGAGGTCGAAACGGTCGAGGAGCTCGTCGACCCGGCGGGTCAGTCGGGGGCCGCCCAGCCCGTAAAGGCGGCCCTGTAGCCAGAGGTTCTCCCGGCCGGTGGCGTCCAGATCCGTGCCGGATTTCTGGGTGACCAGGCCGATCGACCGGCGTACCAGGCCGGGATCGCGGCGGACGTCGTAGCCGGCGATGCTGGCCGTGCCCGAGTCCGCGCGGGACAGCGTGCTCAGGATTTTGACGGTGGTCGACTTGCCGGCCCCGTTCGGCCCGAGCAGGCCGAACACTGTTCCCGCCGGAACCGTGAAGCCGATGCCGGCCAGGGCCGGGACGGGCCGGGCGCCGCGTCCCCGGCCGGGGTACGACTTGTGCAGGTCGACGACAGTTATCGCCGCGGTCGGGTCGGGCGGGCTCGCGGCCCCCCGGGGCGTCGCGCCCGCCGCGGGTGCGGCGGACGCCTTGGACGGTGCTGCCATGGGATTTCCCTGGTGGTGATGCCGCCCGCTTGGGCGGTGCAGGCCCAGGCCGCACCGGGTGATCCCGGCGCGGCCGCTGTCAGGGCGCACGCCGACCGCGTCCGGCCCGTGTCCGGGGCCGGACGCCGTGGCGGCGCCGTCCGGGGCGAGCGGAGCCGGCCTTGCCGCGTACCAGGGACGGTTATCGTCGACCTGGGAAGGTGTCCGGTACGCGCGGTGGAAACACCGCGAGGTCGGGCGCTCGCCGGGCGGGTCCCCGGCGCCGGTGTTGCCGCACCGGTGCGGGGGACCCGTCGTCGTCACGTCGTCATCGCGGCCCCCCGCCGGTGGTGCCGTCGCCGCCGCCCTCGATCGCCGCGGGCCCGCCGGAGAGCGTCTCCATCTCGGCGAGCAGCGCCGGTGTCAGCTCGCCCCACCGGCCTCCGGCGATCTTCTCCTTCACCGCGGTGACCAGCGCGTGCATCTCCTCCGGCCGGGCGGCGTCGGCGTGGAAGACGTCCCAGAGCTCGATGCCGTCCAGCTCGCGGGTGGCGATCGAGGTGATGAGGGCGTCCACGAAGCGCAGCTCGGCGTCCCGCAGGGCGTCGACGTACTCGCCCTCCAGGCGGAAGATCCGGGGCAGGTTCTCGACCGTGGCCAGCCGCGCGGTGGCCTTCGCCGCCTCGGACTCCTCGAGCAGCCGCTGCCGGCGCTCGCTCAGCATGCGGACGGCGTCGTCCGGTGGCAGCACGGGGAGCAGTGAGAGGGCGGCCTCGAAGCGGGTGTACTCCTTCACCGGCGTGCTGACGAGCTCCGCCATCCAGTCGTCGAGCTCCACCCGCCCGGCGTCGGTGATCGCGTAGATCGTCCGCTCCGGGCGGCGGCCCTCGCGCACGGTCCGGGTCGCGACGATGCAGCCGGCGCGTTCCAGGCTCTCGACGACCGTGTAGAGCGAGCCGAAGTTGAGCTTGATGCTGTCGGCCTTGCGCCGCTCACGCAGCGTCGTCGAGATCTCGTAAGGATGCATCGGGCGCTCGTTCAGCAGCGCCAGGACGGCCAGGGCGAGCGGATTCGACATCCTGCGCCGTGCCATGGGTTCTCCGTCCTCCGCCCGTGGCTCGCGTGCCGCCGGTGCCCTGCCGTCCGTGCCTGGGCTGCTGGCCCGCGTCCCGTGTCCCGTGTTTCTGTGCTGCTTGGTACCGATTACTCGCCGCCGAGTATCAGGGTTCGGATGGCTGAAGGTCAACCGCCGTTCCTGGGATGGCGGGGAGTCGGGCCGGTGGCCCGTGTGGGGAAGGTCGCCTAGGACAACCGCGCCTATCGATCATCGGTGCGGGCGGAGGCACCCCGGGCCCGGTTCCGGCATTATCAGGACATCCACCGGGCCCGCAAGGTCCGCCGGGCACCCGTCGAGTTCGCGGCGGGGCATACCATCGTCCCTGGCGGCCAAGCAAGACCCGGGCAGATGAAGGATTAGGGTCTGGTTCGTCCCCGGCGCGCAGGTGCCGGGTCGGGACGAAAGTTGGTAACCGGGAGCCGCCGCCGGTGGGCGGCCGGGGCAGACCCCCGTCCGCCGGCGGCCTCGGTCGGTGCCGACCGCTCCGGCCCCGCTCCCGCTCTCGGTGCCGGATCCGCGGCAGCACCCGCGCCGGGCGCGGGCTCGCGGCGAGACCTGCGAGGATCGGGGGCATGGTGGTTCCGTCTACCGCACCCGCATCCGATGATCTCTTCCGGCGGGCCCAGCGGGTCGTCCCCGGCGGGGTGAACTCGCCGGTGCGTGCCTTCCGCGCCGTCGGGGGCACTCCCCGCTTCATGACCTCCGGGTCCGGCCCGCGGCTCGTCGACGCCGACGGCCGCACCTACGTGGACCTTGTGTGCTCCTGGGGTCCGATGATCCTGGGCCACGCCCATCCCGACGTGGTCCAGGCGATCACGGCGGCCGCGGCCCGGGGCACCAGCTTCGGTACGCCCACCCCCGGCGAGGTGGAGCTCGCGGAGCTCATCGTCGAGCGGGTGGCCCCGGTCGAACAGGTGCGCCTGGTGAACTCCGGCACCGAGGCGACGATGAGCGCGATCCGGCTGGCCCGGGGGTTCACCGGACGTCCCACGATCGTCAAGTTCGCGGGCTGCTACCACGGGCACGTCGACGCGCTGCTCGCGTCGGCCGGCTCCGGGGTGGCGACCCTCGGCCTGCCCGACACCCCGGGCGTCACCGGCGCGGCGACCGCCGACACGATCGTCCTGCCCTACAACGATCTCGCCCTGGTCGAGGCGACCTTCGCCGAGCGCGGCGACACGATCGCGGCGGTCATCACGGAGTCCGTCGCGGYGAACATGGGGGTCGTCCCGCCGCTGCCCGGTTTCAACGCCGGCCTGCGGCGCCTGTGCGACGCCCACGGCGCCCTGCTGGTGTTCGACGAGGTGATGACGGGGTTCCGCGTCTCCCGCACCGGCTGGTGGGGCCTGGAGGGTGCCGTGGAGGGCTGGGTGCCCGACCTGTTCACCTTCGGCAAGGTGATGGGCGGCGGCCTGCCGGCCGCGGCCTTCGGTGGCCGGGCGGACGTGATGGCCCGACTGGCCCCCGCCGGCCCCGTCTACCAGGCCGGGACGCTCTCCGGGAACCCGCTCGCGGTGGCCGCCGGGCTCGCCACGCTGCGCGCCTGCACCGACGAGGTCTACGCGACCGTCGACGCGCGCGCCGCCGACGTCGCCGGCATCGTCTCCACCGCCCTGAACGAGCAGGGCGTCCCGCACCTGCTCAACAGCGCTGGGTCGCTGTTCAGCGTGTTCTTCACCGACGCGACGGCGGTCATCGACTACGCCGGCGCGAAGCGGCAGGCGAGCGAGCGCTATGCCGCCTTCTTCCACACCATGCTCGACGCGGGGGTCTACCTTCCGCCGTCGGCCTTCGAGGCGTGGTTCGTCTCGGCGGCGCACGACGACGAGGCGGTCGAACGGATAGCCGCGGCGGCACCGGCGGCCGCCCGGGCCGCGGCGGCGGTGGCGGTGGGCGCGGCGGTCGCGGTCGGCGGGGGGGCCGTGTGAGCGGGCCGGAGGTCACGACCGTGCACCTCGTCCGGCACGGCGAGGTGTTCAACCCGAGCAAGGTGCTCTACGGCCGGCTGCCCGGCTACCGGCTCTCCGAGACCGGCGAGCGGCAGGCCAAGATCACCGCCGAGTACCTGGCCGGCTTCGATGTCGCCGCGGTGGTGGCGAGCCCGCTGGACCGGGCGCAGCAGACGGCCACCCCGATCGCGGCGGCGCACGGCGTGCCGCTGCAGGTCGACCCGCGGCTGATCGAGAGCCGCAACGCGTTCGAGGGCAGGACCTTCGAGGCGGGCCCCGCGGTGTTCCGCTATCCGGCGATGTGGAAGCTGCTGCGTAACCCGCTGACGCCGTCCTGGGGCGAGCCGTACACGGAGATCGCCGGGCGCATGCTCGGCAGCGTCGCCGAGTGGCGGGACGCCCATCGGGGCCGGCACGTCGTCCTGGTCAGCCACCAGCTTCCGGTGTGGATCGCCCGGCGCGCGCTGGAGGAGCAGCACCTGTGGCACCGCCCGGACCGGCGGCAGTGCGCGCTGGCGAGCGTCACCTCGGCCGTCTACGTGTCCGGGGAGCTCCTCCGGGTGGAGTACAGCGAGCCCAACGGGCCCACCGCCAACGCGCCCGGCTCCGTGGGCGCGTGAGGGCCGGCCCCCACCGCGTCGGATGATCCATCCAGCCCTGCGCCTCCTGCGGTGCCCCGTCTGCGCGGCGCCCCTGGCCGACCCGGCGGGTGCCGTGCGGTGCGCCGCGGGGCACTCCTTCGACGTCGAACGGTCCGGCTACCTGAACCTGCGTACGGGCCGGGCCCGCCGGGTGTCCGGGGACACCGCCGAGATGGTCCAGGCCCGGGTCGACTTCCTCGGGGGTGGCCACTACGCGCCGCTCACCGCCCGCCTGGTCCAACTTGCCGCGGCCCGAACGGGGGGCGGGCGGACACCGGCCGATGCTCCGCCAGCCGATCACCCGGCGGTCAGTGATCCGGCGGCAGGTGATCCGGCTGCCGGTGCTCCCGAGCTCGTGCTGGAGATCGGCGCCGGCACCGCCCACCACCTCGCGGCCGTCGTGGACGCGGGGCCGCGGCGGCTCGGGATCGCCGTCGACGTGTCGAAGTACGCGCTGCGCCGCGCGGCACGGGTCCATCCGCGAATCGGTGCCGTGGCCTTCGACGTGGCCGACCGCTGGCCGCTGCCCGACGCGTCCGTCGACGTCCTGCTGGACGTCTTCGCGCCGCGCAACCTCGCGGAGATGCGCCGGCTGCTGCGGCCGGGGGGCACGCTGCTCCTGGTCACACCCGGAGAGGGGCACCTCGCGGAGCTGCGGGAGCCACTCGGGCTCGTCGGAGTCCAGCCGGGCAAGCGGGCACGGCTGGCGGACGAGCTTTCCGGCCGGTTCGCCCAGCTCTCCTGGGAAACGTTGACCCGTACCATCCAGCTCGGCGTGGACGAGGTCGTCGACGTGGCTCTCATGGGCCCCACCGGGCATCACACGGGCGCGCCCGAGCTGCGCCGGCGCCTGGCCGCGGTGTGGCCCCCCGGCCGGGCCGCGATGGACGTCACCGCCTCCTTCGTCATCGACCGCGCGCAGGCGCCCGAGGCCTGACCTGTGGCGGGCCGGCGTTGCCGGCACAGCCGGCCCGGTGTGCGGTCCCGGTGTGCCGGCCGGGCCGGAGCGCCTGGATCGCGTCAGTGCCACGGGGCCGAGTCGAAGGTCCTGGGACGGACGTCCGGGGCCTGTGCGGCCAAGCCCTGACGCATGCGGCTCACGGGGCACCTACTCTGGAGGGCGTAGTTCTACGCTTGGTCGTAGAAGGTCGGCGATGCTGGACGATGCCGAAAGGAGCGGGCTCATCCTGGGCTGGGAGCGGGACACTGGGCGGAGACGCCGCGTGATGGCCGTGGTCGCCGCCGTGCTGCTGGTCGGCGGCGGGCTCGCGGCCTGCTCGGCGAACGCGAGCAAGGTCGACGCCACGGGTGGCGGGGGCTATGGATTCGTTCAACAGGCACCCGGGCAGGACTTCGTGCCCGCCGCGGACCGCCGTGAACCGCCGGGGATGTCCGGCGCGACGCTCGACGGGAGCCAGCTCGACCTCGCCTCGCTGCGAGGCAAGCCCGTCGTGGTGAACTTCTGGGCCTCTTGGTGTGCCCCGTGCCGGGCGGAGACCCCCGGTCTCGTCACACTCGCCGGCAGGAATCCGGACGTCGCCTTCGTCGGGGTGAACGAGAAGGACAACGCCTCCAGCGCGAAGGCGTTCACCCGCGACTTCAAGGTCGGGTACCCGAGCATCGTCGACCGGCTCGGCACGCTCGCCGCCGGTTGGCCGGTCGCCCCGGGCCTGCCGTCGACGTTCGTCCTCGACGCGGACGGCCGCATCGCCGCGCGCTTCACCGGTGGCGTGCTGCCGGCGGAGCTGACCACCGTGCTCGAGCGGCTCCGGACGGAGGTCTAGTTCCGGATGGGTGTCGTGGACGTCGTCACGGACGGCCCGCTGCTGCTGGCGGCGCCCGTCGCGGCCGCGGCGGGGCTGCTGTCCTTCCTGTCGCCGTGCGTGCTGCCGCTGGTCCCCGGCTACCTGTCCTTCATCACCGGGTTGTCCGGCGAGGATCTCCAGCGCCGTCCGGCGCAGACAGCCTCCGCCGGGTCCGCGGCGTTCGCCGCGACCGCGGAGCCGGGCGAGCCCGCCGCCGCGCCGATGGCTGCCGCCGGAGCGCCCGCGGCTGTCGGAGCGCCCGCCGCCGCAGGCGTGTCAGGCATGTCAGGCGCGGCCGACGTGGGTGGCCCCGCGCGGGGGTCCGGTGCGTTGCCGGCCGTCGGCGTACCGCCGTCCGGCGGTGCTGCGGCGGCCGCCGGCGGGCAGCCGTCCGCGCTGGTCCGGCGGCTGGGGGAGCTGCGCAGGGTCGGCCGGGTGACCGCTGGAACCGGGCTGTTCGTGCTCGGTTTCAGCGTCGTGTTCGTGACGTACGGGGTGGCGTTCGGCGGCCTCGGCCAGTGGCTGAACCTGCACCAGGTCGGGCTCAGCCAGGTGCTCGGTGTGGTCACGATCGTGATGGGGCTCGGCTTCGCCGGAGTGTTCTCCCAGATGTCCTGGGCCAACCGGGAGTGGCGCTTCCACCGCGTGCCCAATCCCGGGCTGCTCGGCGCCCCCGCGCTGGGCCTGCTGTTCGGTCTCGGCTGGACGCCGTGCATCGGCCCGACCCTGGCCGCCGTGCTGGGGCTCGCCGCGCAGAGCGCGACGGCCGGGCGCGGCGCGTTCCTCTCCGCCATGTACTGCCTGGGGCTCGGGCTGCCCTTCCTGGCTGTCGGCCTGGCCTTCCGCCGGGCCGCCGGTGCCCTGCGGGTGGTTCGCCGCCACGCCCGACTCCTCGCGCTGACCGGCGGCGCCCTGCTGGTGACGGTGGGCGTTCTGCAGCTCACCGGAGCCTGGGCCGACCTTGTCGCCGAGCTGCGCCCCTACGCGCCCGGATTCTCGGAGACGCCCCTGTGAGCACACGTCCCACCGCGCCGTCAGGACATGTCGACGGGCTGCGCCCGGACGATCCGACGGTCCTCGAGGCCCCGGAGGCGTTCGACCCACCGGCTCCGCGAGCGTCGTCGCGGCGCCCGCCCGCGGCCCGCGGGCCGGCGGGGAGCGCCCCGGAGACGGGCCCGGACGAGGCGCCGGAGGCGGATTCGGAGTCGGGAGCCGGAACCGTCTCAGGAACGGGCCCGGGAGACGTCCCGGAAACGGGACAGGAAACCGGCGCTGACGCGCGGCCGGCCGGCGCCGCGAGTGCCGCCGGTTCCGCGGAACCGGCCGGTGCCGCTGGTTCCGCGGACGCAGCCGGTGCCGCTGGTTCCGCTGGTTTCGCGGGTGCAGCCGGTGCAGCCGGCGCAGGGCCGCGCGCCGCCTGGCTCGCGCTGCTGGTCCGGTCCTGGCGGCAGCTCACCAGCATGCGCACCGCGCTGGTGCTGCTCTTCCTGCTCGCGCTGGCCGCGGTGCCCGGCTCGCTCATCCCCCAGCGCAACCTCAACCCGATGAAGGTCGAGGAGTACTTCGCCGAGCACCCCACGCTCGCCCCCTGGCTCGACCGGTTCTCCGCCTTCAACGTCTTCGGCGCGCCCTGGTTCGCCGCGATCTACCTCCTGCTGTTCATCTCGCTGATCGGCTGTCTCTGGTCGCGGGTGCACTGGCACGCGCGGGCGTTGTTCACCGCCCCGCCGAAGGCGCCGGCCCGGCCGGGCCGGCTGCCCGGCGGCAGCACCTGGACGAGCCCGCTCGACGCCCCGGACGCCGTCGACCTGGCCCGTGGGGCGCTCCGCGGGCGGCGGTTCCGGGTGGCCGTCGCGCCTGGTGACGCCCGCCGTCCCGACGGCTCGCCGGACCACTCGGTCGCCGCGGAGAAGGGCTACCTGCGCGAGAGCGGCAACCTGGTGTTCCACCTGGCGCTCGTCGCGCTCCTCGCCGGGATGGGGCTGGGCTCGTGGTTCGGCTACCAGGGCACCGTCCTGGTCGTCACCGGCAACGGGTTCGCGAACACCCTGATCTCCTACGACCAGTACAGCGGCGGCGAGCTGGTGGACGCGGCCGGCCTGCCGCCGTTCTCGCTCACCCTCGACCAGTTCTCCGCCTCGTACCAGGACAACGGCCAGCCCGCGGACTTCCGGGCCGACGTCTCGTACCAGTCGGACATCGGCTCGCCCGTGCGCACCGACACGATCCGGGTCAACCACCCGCTGCGGATCGGCAGCGCGAAGATCTACCTGATCGGTCACGGCTACGCGCCGCACTTCGTCCTGCGTGACCCCGCCGGCGCGGTCGTCTGGGAGTCCTATGTGCCCTGCACGCCCCGGGACGGCATGTTCACCTCGACCTGCACGGTCAAGATCCCCGACACCGGCCTGCCGCCGGTGGGGGAGCGCCAGGAGCCGCAGCAGCTCGCGTTCAGCGGGGTGTTCACCCCGACCACCGTGCTGGACCCGGGGCACGGATACGTCTCCACCTTTCCGGCGGCGCGGGCGCCCGGGCTCACGCTCACCGGGTTCGTCGGGAACCTGCACCTCAACGAGGGCATCCCGCAGAACGTCTACGCCGTCGACACCCGGGACATGACCCAGTTCCCGATGACCGGGCCGGCCGGGGAGAAGCGGATCGCCCAGGTCGTCGCCCTGAACAACCCCGGGCAGCGGACGCTGACCGGCCTGCCGGGCGGCCTCTCGCTCGAGGTGGACGGCGTGCACGAGTTCGCCACGTTCCAGACCAAGTCGGACCCCTACAAGGGACTGGTGCTGGGCGCGTCCGTCGTCATCATTCTCGGCCTCGTCGCGAGCCTGCGGGTGCGGCGCCGCCGGGTGTGGGTGCGGGCGACCCCGCTGGACGGTGGCGGCAGCACGGTGGAGGTCGGCGGCCTCTCCAGATCGGACGCGCAGGGCTTCGCCGCCGAGCTGGCCGCCCTCAGCGAGGAGATCCGGCTCGACACCACCGAGGCCGAGGCCACCGCGGACGGGGAGAAGCCGGCCGCTGCCATGCCGGCCGACCCGGTCACGAGCACGACCATCAGCGCCACCAGCGAACGGGAGCCTTGATGCCGGTCAACGAAGGCATGGCCAATCTGTCCGACCTGCTGTTCGGGACGTCGGTCGCCGTCTACGCGGCGGGGATGCTCGGATACGCGGCCGAGTTCGCGTTCAGCCGGCTCGGCACGCCGTCCGGGAAGGCCGCCACCGCGGACGGTGACGGGCAGCTGGAGACCGCCGGCGAGGCCGGTGCGCAGGCCGAGAAGCAGGAGATCCTGGTCGGCGCCGCGACCTCCGCCCCCGGCACCGCCGAGGCCGCCGGGGGCAGCATCGAGGCCGCCGGGAAGCCGGGCAGGGCCGGGAAGGCGACGCGGGCAGGGGCGGGCACCGCGGGCCTGGCGGACGCGGCCGGAGGGGCCGCGGGCTCGGACGTCGCGGCGGGCGGTGGCGATGCCGCCGGATCCGGGTTCGCGCCCTGGATCGGCCGGATCGCGGTGGTTCTGACGATCGTCGGCTGGGTGGCGCACGTCGGTTCGGCGGTCACCCGGGCGATCGCGGCGAGCCGGGTTCCCTGGGGCAACATGTACGAGTTCTCGTCCATGATCTGCCTGATCGCGGTGACGACGTTCCTGGCCCTGATGACCCGCCAGCAGATCCGGTGGCTCGGGGTCTTCGTGATGGTCCCGGTCGTGCTCTCCATGGGCTTCGCCGGCACGGTCCTCTACGTCGCGGCGGGGCCGCTCGTCCCGGCGCTCAACTCGTACTGGCTGCGGATCCACGTCGCCGGGGCGATCGTCGCCAGCGGTGTCTTCCTGGTGTCCGCTGTGACGACGGTCCTGTTCCTGCTGAAGGACCGTTGGGAGAACCGGCTGGCCGAGGTGGCCTCCGGCCGCGCCGAGGCGTCGCGAGCCATGCGCAGCCGGGGCGGGATCGTGATGCGCCTGCCGTCCTCGGCCACCCTCGACACGATCACCTACCGCGCGATCGCGTTCGCCTTCCCGATCTGGACGTTCGCCATCATCGCCGGGGCGATCTGGGCCGAGGCGGCCTGGGGCCGCTACTGGGGCTGGGACCCGAAGGAGACCTGGTCCTTCATCACCTGGGTGATCTACGCGGCGTACCTGCACGCCCGCGCGACAGCCGGGTGGCGGGGACGGCGCGCGGCGGCGGTCTCGCTGCTGGCCTTCAGCGCGCTGTTCGTCGACTACTACCTGGTGAACCTGGTGATCAGCGGCCTGCACTCGTACGCCGGGGTCTGAGGCACCGGCAACGGGCGGAACTGACCCCTGGGCTGCCGGCCGTGGGGCCGGCAGTCGGGGGTCAGCCGCGGGCGGGCGGCTCGGGCTCGCCGCCGCGGATGCGGTCGGCGAGCTCGCGAAGGAACTCGGGGTCGTCGTCCGGGCCGACGGGGCGGACGGCCTGGCGGCGCATCCCCGTCCGGGAGACGCCGGACCGGGTGCGGCCGCCGGCGGTGCGCCGCTCGGTTCCCCACGGCCCACGGCCGCCGAACGCCGGGTGGTCCGAGGCCGCACGGCGCTCGTAGCCGTCGTAGCCGTGGGCGACGCGTGGCCGCCCGAACAGGAACCAGCAGACCGAGCCGAGGAAGAAGAAGACGATCAGCACGATCAGCCAGATCGGTTTGGGCACGACCTTGACCGCGTCCGCTGGAGTGCCGATCACGTCTATGACCGAAAACACCCAGACACCTATGATCAGGAATGTCAGCGCGAGACCCAGCACCGGCCGACCGCTCCTCTCACTCGCTGTGAGCGGCGCGCCGCCGCGCACCTGCCCGTGGACATCGCCGATCGGCGTGCCCCTGTCGAAGACGCACCGGCACCTCGCGGTCACCGGCGCTGGACTGTCCGCCCCCGGCCTCCCGGACCCGCTCTGTCGGATCCACGGCTTCCAGGATGAACGTCTCGTGTGTCCCTAGTGTGCCTCCCGGGTGGACGCCATGTCCCAGCGGTCCGCGAAGGCGCTGTTCACCGGTCGCGAATGTGACGCGCCAGACGCTTGGAGCGCCCTGGGACAGGGTACGACCAGCGGCCCTTCGCCGGCGCTGCAAAGATGGACGCCATGGCCTGGGCCGATCTCCGCGCGTTCCTCGCTCACCTCGACCGGAGCGGGGACCTTCGCCGGGTGCGGGTTCCCGTCGACACCCGCCTGGAGGTGACCGAGATCGTCACCCGGGTCGTCCGCGAACGCGGCCCGGCACTGCTCTTCGACAAGCCCCTCGGCTCCGACATGCCGCTGGCGATCAACGTGTTCGGCACCGAGGCACGGATGGCCGCGGCGCTCGGCGTCGACCGCCTCGACGACGTCGGCACGCGCATCGGCGAGATGCTGCGCCCCGAGCTGCCAGTCGGCTTCGGCGGCCTGCGTGACGCGCTCGGCAAGGCCGCGCAGCTCACCTCCCTGCCGCCGCGCAAGGTCCGCACCGCTCCCTGCCAGGACGTCGTCCTCAAGGGCTCGGACGTCGACCTGAACCTGCTGCCCGGCGTGCACGCCTGGCCGCGTGACGGCGGGCCGTTCCTCAACCTGGGGCTGACCCACACGAAGCATCCCGAGACCGGGGCGCGCAACCTCGGCATGTACCGGCTGCAGCAGCACGACGCCCGCACCGTCGGCATGCACTGGCAGATCCACAAGGACTCCAACGCCCACCACGCCGTCGCCGAGCGGCGCGGCGAGCGGCTGCCGGTCGCGATCGCGTTCGGCTGCGACCCCGYTGTCACCTACGCGGCGTCCGCCCCGCTGCCCGCCGAGATCGACGAGTACCTGTTCGCCGGCTTCCTGCGCCGCGAGCGCGTCGAGATGGTCGACTGCCTGACCGTCCCGCTCCAGGTGCCGGCGAACTCCCAGGTCGTGCTCGAGGGCTGGCTTGAGCCCGGCGAACGGCTGYCCGAAGGGCCCTTCGGAGACCACACCGGCTTCTACACGCCGATCGAGCCGTTCCCCGCGCTGCACGTCGACGTGATGACCATGCAGCGCGACCCGGTCTTCCAGAGCATCGTGGTCGGACGTCCACCGCAGGAGGACGGGCCGATGGGCAAGGCGACCGAGCGCATCTTCCTGCCGCTGATCCGGATGATGATCCCCGAGATCGTCGACTACGACCTGCCCGAGGCCGGGGTCTTCCACAACTGCGCGATCGTCTCGATCGAGAAGCGGTTCCCCAAGCACGCCCAGAAGGTGATGAACGCGGTCTGGGGCGCGGGCCTGCTCTCGCTGTCGAAGCTGATCATCGTCGTCGACGCCGACTGTGACGTCCACGACTACCACGAGGTCGCCTGGCGGGCGTTCGGCAATGTGGACTACGCGCACGACCTGCTCACCACGGTGGGCCCGGTCGACCACCTCGACCACGCCTCCTACGAGCAGTTCTACGGCGGCAAGGTCGGGGTCGACGCGACCCGCAAGCTGCCCACCGAGGGATACCGGCGCGACGGCGGATGGCCCGAGGAGATCGTCATGGATGAGGCCGTCCGGGACAGGGTGACGCGTCGGTGGAAGGAGTACGGCCTGTGAGCGACGCCGTCTTCGCCCCAGGCATGCCCGGGCGGGCCTCCGGCGGGCCGACGCACGGCCCGGTGCGCGCGTTCCTGCGGCTCGTCGTCATCGAGCACTCCGTCTTCGCGCTGCCGTTCGCCTACGTGGCGGCGCTCGCGGCCTGCTTCGCGGTCTCGCGGTCGGTGCACTGGCGCGACCTGGCCCTCGTCACGGTCGCGATGGTGGCGGCCCGCACGTTCGCGATGGCCACGAACCGGATCATCGACCGGGCCATCGACGCCCGCAACCCGCGTACCGCCGGTCGCGAGCTCGTCACCGGAGTGGTGTCCGTCCGCACGGCGGTTGTCGGCTCGATCGTCGCGCTCGCGGTGTTCCTCGGCTCGGCCGCGGCTCTGTCCTGGCTGTGCCTGGCACTGGCCCCGGTCGCGGTGGCCCCGCTCTTCGTCTACTCCTACGCGAAGCGGTTCACCGACTTCCCGCAGGCGATCCTCGCGATCGCCCAGGCCGTGGCCCCGGTCGGCGCCTGGATCGCCATCACCGGCCGGTGGTCGTGGTCGGCCGTCCTGCTCGGGCTCGCCGTCGGCACCTGGATCGGCGGCTTCGACCTGATCTACTCCTGCCTGGACGCCGAGGTCGACCGGCGGATCGGGGTGCGCTCCGTTCCGGCGCGGTTCGGCGTCCGGGCCGCGCTCGCGGCCTCGGTCGTCACCCACGTCGTGACCTTCGCGCTGTTCGTCGTGTTCGGCCTGCTGGAGGACTTCGGTGCCTGGTGGTGGGCCGGCCTGGTGCTGACCGCGGCGGCCTTCTGCTACGAACACGCGATCGTCTCGCCGACCGATCTCTCCCGGATGAACCGCGCGTTCCTCACGGCCAACGGCTTCGTGGGGATCGGCCTGTTCGCCTTCGCGCTGGCCGACCTGGTCAGCCGCGGTCTGTCCGGCTGATCCACGGGATGTCCCGATCCGCCGCCGGCGCACCCGGCGGCCCGCCCGCGACGGGGGGCGATCCGCGGCGGCCCTGGGTCGTCGGGGTCAGCGGCGCGAGCGGAACGCCCTACGCCGCCGCCGTCCTGCGCGGTCTGCTGGCCGCCGATCTGCCCGTCGACATCGTGGTCTCCCGCGCGGCCCGGCTCACCCTGCTCGACGAGACCGGCATCGGCTGGCGGGACGGCGCCTGGCGCGACCCGCTGGCGAGCTGGCTCCGCACCCGGCTCGACGGCCGGCCCCGCGCCGACGCGGCCGAGGTGGCCGCCCGCGTCGACCGCCTGGTGGACGTCCACCCGCCCGACGACATGGGTGCGCGCCCGAGCAGTGGCTCCTACCCGACCCAAGGGATGATCGTTGTCCCGGCGAGCACCGCCTCGGTCGCCGGCATCGCCCTCGGCCTGTCCAAGGACCTGCTCCAGCGCGCGGCGGACGTCACCCTCAAGGAGGGCCGGCGCCTGGTCGTGGTGCCCCGGGAGATGCCCTACACCCGGGCCACGCTGCGGCACATGCTCGACCTGGACGCCGCCGGTGCCGTCGTGGCCGCGGCCAGTCCCGGCTTCTACGCCGGCGCCCGCGCCGCGGAGGACCTGGTGGACTTCGTCGCCGGCCGGGTTCTCGATGCCGCCGGCGTTCCCAACACCCTGTTCCGCCGGTGGACGGGCGAGCTCGGCGCCGCCCGCACCGCCCCGGCGCGTACAACAGACCTGGGGGACGGGCCGCGGCGCGCCCCGACCAGCGGATAAGGGACGGGCGGGAACGTCATGGCGAGAAAGAAAGCCGGACAGGCACGTGGCCGGAACCCGGCGTCCGCGGGGCCCGCGAAGCCTGCGCGGCCCGGGGCACCCATGGGCCCCGGGGCAGCGGCGGGCTCCGGGAGCCAGCGGCGGCCGCGCCGTGAGCCCGAGGTCGCCCCGGATCTGCGCGTCCAGCTCCCGTACTTCCTGATCCGGCTTGCCGTGCTCGTGATCCTCACCGTGGTCCTCATCGCGGTCGGGGTGGCCCCGCTGCTCAGCGTCCTCATCGGCTTCGCGGCGGCCGGGCTCCTCACCTGGCCGCTGGGCCGCATGCAGCGGCGGGCCGCGCAGCGGTCCGCCGAGCGGGCCAGGGCCGAAGACTCCATCGGGAACCCGCCCGCTTCCCGAGGGTGACTGTGCATGGTTCGGGCAGCGACCGCGATCGGGCCTGCGGCGGGGATCACGGCACCGGTGGCGGACCGGGACGTCATGGATTGTCGGTCCGCGGAGCTACGCTGGATCGCATGGATGCCGGGCTCAAGCGCGAGATCGAAGCCAAGGTCCACGACGATGCCCGGCTCAGCCGGGCCGACGGTGAGGCCCTCTACGCGAGCGACGACCTCGCCTGGCTGGGCGGTCTCGCGCACGAGGTGCGTACCCGAAAGAACGGCGACCAGACCTTCTTCAACGTGAACCGGCACCTCAACCTGACGAACGTCTGCTCGGCCTCGTGCGCCTACTGCTCGTTCCAACGCAAGCCCGGCGAGTCGGACGCCTACACCATGCGCATCGAGGAGGCCGTCCGGCTGGCGAAGGATATGGAGCCGGCCGGGATCACCGAGCTGCACATCGTCAACGGCCTGCACCCGACGTTGCCGTGGCGTTACTATCCGCGCTCGCTGCGCGAGCTGGGGAAGGCGCTGCCCGGCGTCGCGCTCAAGGCGTTCACCGCCACCGAGATCCACTGGTTCGAGAAGATCAGCGGCCTCTCCGCGGACGAGATCCTGGACGAGCTCATCGACGCGGGCCTGGAGTCGTTGACGGGCGGCGGCGCGGAGATCTTCGACTGGGGGGTCCGGCAGAAGATCGTCGGCCACGAGACCCACTGGGAGGACTGGTCGCGGATCCACCGTCTCGCGCACTCCAAGGGCCTGCGCACGCCGTGCACGATGCTGTACGGCCATGTCGAGGAGCCGCGGCACCGGGTCGACCACGTGCTGCGCCTGCGTGAGCTGCAGGACGAGACGGGCGGTTTCGCGGTGTTCATCCCGCTGCGCTTCCAGCACGACTCGGTCGGCGATCCCCGCAACCGCCTGATGAACCAGCCGATGGCGACCGGTGCGGAGGCTCTCAAGACGTTCGCGGTGTCGCGGCTGCTGTTCGACAACGTCGATCACGTCAAGTGCTTCTGGGTGATGCACGGGCTGACCACCGCCCAGCTGTCCCTGAACTTCGGCGTCGACGACCTCGACGGCTCGGTCGTCGAGTACAAGATCACTCACGACGCGGACGGCTTCGGAACGCCGAACACGATGACCCGGGAGGATCTTCTATCCGTGATCCGTGACGCGGGCTTCCGGCCGGTCGAGCGGGACACCCGCTACCGGGTCGTGCGCAGGTACGACGGTCCGGACACCACCCGGCGGGACAACCCCGTCTCGATCGACGCCTGACCCGGCGATGGCGCTCGAGGAGAACCCGGCCCGGTCGGGCGGCGGATCACGGCCCGACAGCCCGGTCGTGGCCGACAGCCCGGTCGTGGCCGGCGGGCCGGCGGCGCCCGGCCCGGCGGATCACGCGGGCGGGCCGGCGGGCCCGCCGCCCGGGGGCGCTCGCCCGGTCCGCCCGGTCCGCCCGGAGGGCGCGCCTGGGATGGGCTCCATCTTCGTGCTCGCGTTCCTGGTGATCCTGGTACCGGGGCTGGTCGCCTACAGCCTGCTGCGGTGGTGCGGCCTGGCGATCGGCCCGGCCGGCCTGCTCGGGCTGCTTGTGATCATCGTCGGGCTGGGGTTCTTTCCATCGGTCCTGCAACGGCTCGGTTGGGTGCGCCGCCGTCGGGGGCGTCCCGCCAGAAACCGGAGAGCATGATGTCCGCTGACGACGTGTCGCCGTCCGCTGGCGGCCACCCCATCGGCACGGGTGGCGCGGGCCGCGGGCGGGCCGGAGCCGCGCCGGGTGAGGGCGGGCTCATGGGGCTCAACCTCCGGTACTTCGCGCTGCGCGCGGCGATGTTCGGCGCCGTCCTCGGGGTGCTGTTCCTGGCCGGCGTGGGCGGCGTGCTGGGGTTCGCGCTCGCGGCCGTGATCAGCGGCCTGCTCAGCTACCCGCTGGCGCTGCGCCAGCGCCGGGCCGTCCTGGACAATGTCGCGGCGCGGCGCGGCGGCCGACCCTGGTGACGGCCCCGGGCGGCCCGGCTGACCACCGACCTGGTGGCGGGCCGGAGCGGCCGGAAGCGGCGGAGCGGCCGGGTCGGCCCAGGGTCGGCCACATCCAGTTTCTCAACTGTCTGCCGCTCTACTGGGGCCTGGTCCACTCCGGTGCGCTGCTCGACCTGGAGCTGACCAAGGACACCCCGGACCGCCTGAGCGACGCACTGGTCGCCGGTGACCTCGACATCGGCCCGATCAGCCTCGTCGAGTATCTCCGGCACGCCGGGGATCTCGCCGTCCTCCCGGATCTTGCCGTGGGCTCCGACGGGCCGGTCCTGTCGGTCGTCGCCACCAGCGCGCTCCCGCTCAGCGAGGTCCGCACCGTCGCGCTGGGCTCGACGTCCCGGACGAGTGTGCTGCTCGCGCGCATGCTGTTCGAGCAGCGGTGGGGGCTACGCCCGCAGTACGTGACCATGCCGCCTGACATCCCGCTGATGCTGCGTGAGGCCGACCTGGCCGTCACGATCGGCGATGTGGCGCTGCGGGCGACCTACGACGCGGAGCGGGCGGGCCCGGGCCATCCGCTGCGGGTGTTCGACCTCGCTCGCGAGTGGCGGGAGTGGACCGGCCTGCCGATGGTGTTCGCCCTCTGGGCAGCCCGGCGCTCGTTCGCCGCGGCCCATCCCGGCGTGGTCAAGGAGGTTCACGAGGCCTTCCGGTCGAGCCTCGACGCGGCCCTGCTCGAAGTGGACGAGGTCGCCCGGCGCGCGGCACGGTTCGAGGTGTTCGACCCCGCGACGCTGGCCCGCTACTTCACGACGCTCGACTTCCGGCTGGGTGCCCGCCAGCAGGCCGGAATCCTGGAGTTCGCCCGCCGCGCGGCGGCCCGTGGCGACGTGCCACCGCTCGGCGAGATCGTTTTCGCGTCGGTGTGACGCCGACTCTCGCCGCGCCCGCCGCGTCTAGTCATCCGCGCCGGGCGTGGCGGGCACGAATGCCCGAGTGGTGCGCCGGTGCCGGGAAGCGACCCGGATATCCCGGTCGGCGGCGGACCTAATGATCGCCGGCTTGCCGGGCCGCCCCGGTGACCTACTCGCAACGCCGCAATGGTGACGTATTAGACAGGCGGCCGGAATGCCTGGGAGATACCCACCGGGGGTGTGGCCCGCTGCGCGCTGGCCGTCGCGAAACGCGCGATCCGGCTTTTGACGAGAGCGATGAGCCGAGGCGGTGTCGCCCGGCCACCCGGCGCAATCAGCATCTCGTCCAGGTTCGGTTGTTGCGCGGCTGCGGCGCCGCTCACGCCTGTCGCGGACAGTGACGGTACTCCGTCGCTCTGCTGGTGGTTCCAGGTCGAGCGCGGGGCGGCCGCGCCACCCGAAGGTGCGATGCCGGCGCCGCGCCCCCGGCCCTCCATGTACCCAGCGTGATCGGCGGTGGATTCGAGCGGGTGGTCGACCCCGTCCTGGCTGTCCGCCGTGCCGGTACGGGCCGCGTGGGTGCCGGCCCGCAGATCCGAACCGGCGGAGCGCGTCGCCACCAGCCCCTGCTCCGCTCGGCGGCCGTCGAGCCCGGCCCGCCCCGCCGCGGGCTCGGACTCCTCGGCGTGCCGGGTGGCCGCGTCGATGAGGCTGTTGACGGCGAGTGTCCACGCACGCAGGCCCTCGTGGCCGGTCAGCTCGGTGAACACCGCGGCCTCCAGGCAGCAGGTGCTGGCCTTCGCGAGCTCGTCCATGTCGAGCAGGGAGATGGCCAGCAGCCCGGCCAGGTGGCCCGCGATCATGAAGAGGCGGAACTGCTGGTGCGGCAGCATCGGGGTGCGCAGGAGCTGGTCGACGAAGGCCTGCTGGTCGAGGACCTGGGCGGTGAGGTCGGCCGGGTCCAGCAGGTCGGCCGCCGCGATGAGGTCGGCGGCGAGCCGGTCGAGATAGTCGAGCTCGCGGTCGGAGCGCCGGTGGTCGAGGAGGTCACCGATCCGCCGGCGGGACTCGATCTCCGCGTCGGGCTGGCGGCGGTGCCGCTCGGTGCGCTCGGCGATGGCGGCCTCGCGCAGGTCGACGAGCGCGCCCCCGGCCTCCAGGGCCGCGTCGACCGCGGCGAGGACCGGCCGCGCCGGTATGCCCCGGCTGGGCTGTTCCAGCTGGCCGATGTACTGGCGGCTGTATCCGGTCCGCCCGGCCAGTTCGTCGCGGGACAGGCCGCGCTCACACCGGCGCCGCCGGATCTCCGTCGGGAGGATGTCCTCCGCGGTACTCGAACCCTGCCGGCCTCGGCTCCGTTGCCGCATCTGCGCCGATCCTTCCGCTGGCCGCCTGCTCACCGTTATGGGACGCGGCGGCACCTTCCCGCCTGGACGCGTGGTGCGGTCAGCCGACCGCGTTCACGCACCATACGGATCTGGTGCCTGCCGTCGTGTGCCTGGTGGGTTTCCAAGGGTGTGGCCCGTTCGGGTCACGGATACGAGACATCACCTTGTGTGATCAGAATACTCCGCCTGGCGCGGGTGACGACTAGGGGCCAAAGGTCCTAGACACGGAGAGTCGTCGTCGACCCGTTGGTGTGTGGTAGCTGTGTGACGCCGAATCTGATCACACTCCGTGATCGTTGCCTTGGATGACGGATTGCCCGTCGGGGCGTGCGGAGTGGGTTTGGGTGCTGGCCGGTATGCGCTCGGCGACCGTCCGGATCCCGTCCGGCGGCGACATCCCTGTTTTCCCGGAATCCACCCTCCGGTATTGTGAATCGATTGTGTCTTCAGTGTTTTTGATCGACGGATCGGAAATAGGGCCTGAAAAGCCCGCGCTCGCCGCCTGGTCGAGACAATTCGCCGCACCGGCCCGGGTATCCGCTCTGGGGGGCCCGTCAGGTGCTTCTGGGTGGGAGCGAACGGGTGGGGTACCCGGCGCGGTCGGGTCATACCGCGAAACCATCCCGAATGACGATGGGCACGACTCGCCCGCGGCGCGTACAAAAGACGAGTGATGGACTGCTGGCCGTCGACGGACGCGGAAGTCGGCGTCGCTGAAGTCGGCGCCGCTGGAGTCGGTCTCCCCGAAGTCGGCGTCGCGGGAGCCGGTCTCAACGGGACCGGTCTCAACGGAGCCGGTGTCTCCGACGCCGAGGTGGCCCGCGCGCCGGCCGGGCGCGGCCGGTTCCGGCCCGGTCCGTTCCGCGTCGTGATCGCGGATGACGCCGACGGGCTGCGCGAACTCCTCTGCCTCCTGTTCGACACCGAGCCGGATTTCACCGTGGTCGGCCGGGCGACGAACGGGGCGGAGGCCGTCGAGGTCGTCACCCAGACCGCGCCCGACCTCGTCCTGCTGGACGTCGCGATGCCCGTGCTCGACGGCATCGGAGCCCTGCCGCATGTGCGGATGGCGGCGCCCGACGCGCGAGTGGTGATCTTCACCGGCTTCTCCGAGAGCGCGCTGCGCGACGAGGTCATGGCCCTCGGCGCGGACGAGCTGATGGAGAAGGACCTGTCCACCAGTGCGCTGCTCGACCGGCTCCGGCAGATGTGCCGGCGCCCACGCCTCGTCTGAGCCCGCGRGCGAGCCCGTCCGGCGGCGCCGGACCGTGGGGGGTCCCGCCTGGGAGGCCACGGTCCCGCCCCGTCCCGCTTCGGCCCGGTTCTGGCCGTGCCGTCGGCTCGAATTCCCGGTCGTTCGCGCGTTGTGTGTGAGCCGTGACCCAGATGGGGTGTGACGACACAACCACGACGTCAGGGCGTCATCTGTGGGAGCATGGCCATCGTGACTGCCCGGGTCCATCTGCTGGAGCCGTCGGTCGGGCGAACAGACGCCCGTAGCCGACGCGCTGGCGCGTTCCCGTTGGCTGGGCCGTCACGGTCGGGGATCAACGTTATCCGGTTCATGCCCGGTGCCTCGACGGCCCCCTCGGCGCCGTCGGCGTACTCCGGCTCCGGCCAGCCGGGCCGGCATGGTCCGTCCGGCGTCCGCGGCGCGCTCGCGTCCCGGCCGGGTGACGTCTGCCCCGTCGACCTCCGCCTGGTCGCACGTCTGCACGTCGACCTGTTGCGCGTCTCCAGCGCCGGCTGTCGCCGCTCCCGCTGAACTCCGCCCGCGTCGGCGTTCGACGCCGTCGTGGACCCTGCTCACCGAGAGATCTCATGACTTCTCCTGCTCGACCCCCGCGTGCCGCGCGCCCGCAAAGCCCGTCCCGGCCCAAGGGACAGGGCCAATGGGCGCTGGGCTACTCCGAGCCGCTCAACCCCAACGAGCGGATGAAGAAGGACCAGGACGGCCTCGCCGTGCGCGAACGCATCCTGAACGAGTACCCGCACACGGGGTTCGACGGGATCGACCCGCAGGATCTGCGCGGCCGGTTCCGTTGGTGGGGGCTTTACACCCAGCGCCGGCCGGGGATCAGTGGCGGCCGCACCGCCGTCCTCGAGCCCGAGGAGCTCGACGACCGCTACTTCATGCAGCGCATCCGCCTGGACGGCGGCCGGATGACCTCCGAACAGCTCCGGATCATCGCTGACATCTCCACCCGTTACGGCCGGGACGTCGCCGACGTGACCGACCGCCAGAACATCCAGCTGCACTGGATCCGCATCGAGGACGTCCCGGCCATCTGGGGGGCGCTCGAGGCCGCGGGGATGACCACCGAGGAGTCGTGCGGCGACACCCCGCGCGTCATCCTCGGCTGCCCGCTGGCCGGGGTGGACGCCGACGAGGTCATCGACGCCACCGGCGTCATCGACCAGGTGGTGGAGCGGTTCGTCGGCGACACCACGCTGTCGAACCTGCCCCGCAAGTTCAAGAGCGCGATGTCGGGCTGCCCCGACCAGTGCACCCTGCACGAGATCAACGACATCGCCTTCGTCGGTGTCGTGCACCCCGAGCTCGGCCCCGGGTACGACCTGTGGGTCGGCGGTGGGCTGTCGACGAACCCGAAGCTCGGCGTGCGCCTGGGCACCTTCGTCACCCCGGAGCGGGTGCCCGAGGTGTGGCACGGCGTCATCCAGCTCTTCCGTGACTACGGCTACCGGCGGATGCGGACCAGGGCGCGGCTGAAGTTCCTCGTCGCCGACATGGGCGTCGAGTGGGTGCGCTCGACCCTGGAGAAGGAGTACCTGGACGCGGCGCTGCCGGACGGCCCGGCGCCGCTGCCGCCCCGCAACGAGGGCCGCGACCACATCGGCGTCCACCAGCAGCGTGACGGGTTCTTCGCGGTCGGCTTCGCGCCGCGGGCCGGCCGCCTCACCGGGACGACGCTCACCGCCGTCGCGAACCTCGCCGACCGGTTCGGCCAGGGGCGGATCCGGGCGACCACCACCCAGAAGCTGGTGATCCTGGACGTCCCCGGCGAGAATCTCGACGCGCTCGAGGCGGAGCTGGCCGCGCTCGACCTGGTCGTCCGGCCGAGCGTCTTCCGCCGCGGCACGATGGCCTGCACCGGCATCGAGTTCTGCAAGCTGGCGATCGTCGAGACCAAGGGCAACGCCCGCGACCTCATCGTCGAGCTGGAGCGCCGGCTGCCCGACTTCGACGAGCCCATCGGCATCAACATCAACGGCTGCCCGAACGCCTGCGCGCGGTTCCAGGTGGCCGACATCGGCCTCAAGGGCTCGCTCGTCCCGGACGACAACGGCGAGATGGTCGAGGGGTTCCAGGTCCACCTCGGTGGCCACCTGGGCACCCGCTCCCGGCTGGGCCGGAAGTCACGTGGTCTCAAGGTGACCGCCGACGGCCTGGTCGACTACGTCGTCGGCCTGCTGGAGACCTACCAGGAACACCGGGCCGACGGCGACACCTTCGCCGACTGGGCGGAACGCGCGGACGAGGCGCTGCTGACCGGCGTCGGGTCCGGCTCCGCGTCGGCCGGCTCCGCGTCGGCCGGCCCGGCCGGCGGCCGGACCGAGGGCGGCGCGACGTGAGCGCCCGCGCCGTCCCGTTCTACTGCCCCTACTGCGGTGACGAGGACCTCGTTCCCGAGCCCGCGCCGGGCGGGACGGGTGAGGGCCACGGGCACTGGTCGTGCCGGTCGTGCCGGCGCGCCTTCCGGCTCAGTCTCACTGCGCTGGCCACAGCCAGAACAGGTTCGGCGAACGGCACCGTCGTGGCGCCGTCGGACGTGGAGGAGAAGAACTGATGGATGCCGCGCTGAAGGCCCGGGCACTGCGGGCCGGCGACGAGCTCGAGGGCGCCCCGGCGGAGGAGATCCTCCAGTGGGCCGCCGACGAGTTCGGCACCGGTCTCGTCGTCGCGGCGTCGATGGCCGAGGCGGTCCTCGTCGACATGCTCGCGCGCATCCGCTCGGACGTCCCGGTGGTCTTCATCGACACCGGTTACCACTTCGCGGAGACCATCGGCACCCGGGACGCCGTGGCGCACACCTACTCGTTGCCGATCATCAGCGCCCGCCCGCAGCTCACCGTCGTCGGTCAGGACGCCGTGCACGGGCCGCGGCTCTACGAGAGCGACCCGGACCTGTGCTGCCGGATGCGCAAGATCGTCCCGCTGGACCGCGCGCTCGCCCCCTACCGGGCCTGGGCGGCCGGTTCGCGGCGGGTGGAGTCCGCCGGGCGCAAGAGCCTGCCGGTCGTCGGCTGGGATCAGCGCCGCGGCAAGGTCAAGATCCACCCGCTGGCCACCTGGACGGACGAGGACGTCGAGCGGTACGTCCAGGAGCACAACGTGATCGTGAACCCGCTGCTCTCCGACGGCTACGAGTCGGTGGGCTGCTGGCCGTGCACCCAGCGCGGCGCCGGCCGGGACGGCCGCTGGGCCGGTACGACCAAGACCGAGTGCGGCATCCACTAGTTCGCTTGGCTCGCAGCCGGGAGCCGGGTGGCGCACAGTTCGGGGCAGGTGGCCAGGACCACGCTGTACCGTGCACGCCGTGGCAGTCGTGACACCTGGGCCGCAAGCCCGTGGATCCGGGTCGGATCCGGCACCTTCCCAGGTCGGTCGGCCCGGCGAGGTGTGGCTGGTGGGGGCTGGGCCGGGTGATCCCGGGCTGCTGACGGTCCGCGGGCGGGAGCTGCTCGCCACCGCCGACGTCGTCGTCACCGACCGCCTGGCCGCGGCCGTCCTCCTCGACGTCGCCCGGCCGGACGCCCGCGTCATCCACGTGGGCAAGAGCCCGACGACATCCCGCAGCCAGGACGAGGTCAACGCGCTGCTGGTCGAGCACGCGCGCGCCGGCGCCCGGGTGGTGCGGCTCAAGGGCGGCGACCCGTTCCTGCTGGGCCGGGGCGGCGAGGAGGCCGAGGCCTGCGCCGCCGCCGGTGTCAGCTGCACCGTGGTCCCCGGCGTGACCTCCGCGATCGCCGTGCCCGCGTACGCCGGCATCCCCGTCACGCACCGTGGCGTCGCGCAGGATCTCGCGATCATCTCCGGCCACCTGCCGCCGGGGCACCCCGAGTCGACGGTCGACTGGGCCGCGCTCGGTGCCTCCCGCGCCACGATCGTCGTGCTCATGGGGGTCGCCCGGCTGGTCGACATCGTCGACGCGCTGCTGGCGGGCGGACGTCCGCCCGGGACCCCGGCCGCTGTCATCGAGCGCGGCACGACCCCGGCACAGCGGGTGCTCCGCACGACCCTGGACGCCCTCGTCGTCGACGCCGTGGCCTTCGGGCTGCGCTCCCCGGCGGTGCTGGTCGTCGGCGAGGTCGCCGCGCGCAGGGACGCCGCCGTCCCCATCCCGCCGGTGGTCGAGGCCGACGCCGATCACGGCGAGCGGGTCCCTGACGGGTACGGCACGCGGGACACGCGGGTCCCCGACGGGCAGGGCATTTTCGGTGGTCGGGGTGTCTCCGGTGGTCGGGGCGTCTCCGGCGGGCAGGGCGGCCGCGCCTCGTCGGGGCGGCCCGGGGTGGCCGGCGACGCTCCGCTGGCGGGTATCCGTGTCCTCGTCCCGCGTACCAGGGCGCGGCAGGGGCTGCTCGCCCGCAGGCTGCGCGAGCTGGGCGGCGAGGCCGTCGAGACGGTGGTCAGCCGGCTCGTCCCGACCGGGGACGCGACGCCGCTGCGCGAGGCGCTTCCAGGTGCGGACGGCCTCGTGCTGGCTGACTCCGACGAGGTCGCCGCCGTGGTCTCGCTGCTGCGGGGCGCGGGTACGGACGTGCGGGCGCTCGCCGGACTGACGCTCGTCGCGGCATCCGCCTCGGCCGCCGCCGCGCTCGACGCGCTGGGGCTGGCCTGCGCGCGGTCGTCGGCCGAGGTCCAGGTCGCCCACACGGTGGTGACGGAGGTCCCGGTGCCCGGGCTGCGGGTGGTGATCTGCGGGGCCGCGCCGCCGCCGGTGGGGATCCGGACGCTGCGTCGCGTGCGGCTGCTCGCCGACGCGCCCGCCGAGGCCGACCCGCGGATCGCCGAGGAACTGCGCCACGGTGACGTCGACGCCGTCGCGCTGGCGTCGTCGACGGCGGCCCGCTGCCTGGTCGAGCTGTACGGTCCGTTGCCGGACAGTGTCCTCGTCGCCGCGATGGGCCGGCGCACCGCGCAGGCCTGCGAGGCTGTTGGCCTGCGGGTGGACGCGATCCCGTCCGAGCCGGGGATCTACCCGCTCGTGGCGGCGGTCGCCGATCTCGTGGCCGGCCGGCGAGCGCCGACGGCGTAGCCCAGGGCGTCGGCAGACCCGGTCGGGGGCCTGCCGGCGTCGTGAGGCCGGCGGCTGGGCGGGCGGGGTGGGCACTGCCGTGGCCTTAGCGGTACCCCGCGAACGCAATGGTCAGGAATGTGCCGGTGCCGCGGCGGCGGCTTGGTGCAGCGCGTCCTCGATGCGGGCCTGCACGGCCCGCACGACCCCCGGATGCAGCCCGAGCGGCTGGGTGACCGTCCAGCTCGTCCCGGGGTGGTCCGTCTGCGCTGCCGCCAGAGCGTCCGGGATGTCGCGGCTGGTGTGGTTCCCGTCGAACAGGAAGAAGGGATGCGCCACGATCTCCGAGCAGCCGGTGCGGACCAGCGCGGCGTAGCCCTCCGCGATGTCCGGGCGGGCGATCTCGAGGAAGGCCGGTTCCACCGCGTCCCAGGCGGGGGGCGTGCCGGTCGGCACGCCGCCGCCGCTCCCGTCGCCGGGGGCTGGGGCTGGGCTGTCGGTGTCGGCACCGGCCAGCGTGCGCGCGAGCTCGACGACCGTGGCGTTCGCCTCCGCCCGCCGCGAGCCGTGTCCGATCACCAGGAGACCGCGCATGCTCTCTAGTCTGCAACCAGCGGCGGGCGGCACGTCGCCGGGCGGGCACGCCGCCGGGCGGGCACGCCGCCGGGCGGGCACGCCGCCGGGCGGGCGCGTTGCCCGGCGGGCACGCCGCCGGCGGGTCCGGCTCTGATGCTGGGGTGGCTCTGTTCCTGGCGGCTGGTCGGAGGCCCGGCTCGGCTCCTTGCCCTGAGGAGTCCTTCTCGCCGTTTGGTTTCTTCCTCGCCGTTTCGGGTGTCGATGGCAGCGGATTCCACCTCATTAGGGCGAGATGGAAACGAAAGGGCGAGCAGGCCGCCCGGCCCTTTGGGAGTTCTGTCCGATAGATAGCGATCTGTCCTGGTCGTGTGGTCTGGGATCGCAGTGGCCCTCGGGGTTGGAGATCGCCGGGCCCGGTGGCCCGGCTCGCGGGCTGGGTGCTGTTACGGCGGGCGGCCGTCGGAAGACGGACAGCATACGGTCATCCGACGCTGCGCGGGTTACCGTCGCGAGCGACGGCCGCCCGGCGCGACCCGGACCGCCGGCCTGTCGCCGGCGCGGCCGAGGCGTGATGATGGGGTGTCCGCGGGTTCCCGCGGGATCGAGGGTGGCGGCACGTCGCGGTGGCGCCCGAGACGAGCGGGAGACCAGTGGCGGACCGATCGGCACGCCGGACGCGGGGTGCCCCCCTGCAGCCGGGCGATCCGACGTTGATCGGGCGCTACGAGGTCGTCGGCCGGCTGGGTGCCGGCGGCATGGGCACCGTCTTCCTGGCCCTCGACCAGAGCAGCCGGCACGTAGCGATCAAGGTGATCCGCTCGGATCTCGCGGTGGATCCGGAGTTCCGGGAGCGGTTCGCCGACGAGGTCGCCGCCGCCCGCCGGGTGGCCCCCTTCTGCACCGCGCAGGTCCTCGACGCCGACCCGCACGCCCGCCGTCCCTACCTGGTCACCGAGTTCATCGACGGTGCCCGGCTCGACGAGGTCGTCGCCGAGTCCGGGGCGCTGCCGCTGTCCACCCTGCAGGGGGTCGCCGTCGGGGTGGCCTCCGCGCTGACCGCGATCCACGGCGCCGGGATCGTGCACCGTGACCTCAAGCCCAGCAACGTGCTGCTGTCGTACTCCGGCCCCCGGGTGATCGACTTCGGGATCGCGCGGGCGCTCGACGCGGCGGGCGGGCGCACCCAGTCCGGGCTGGTCCTGGGCTCGGCCGGGTGGATGGCCCCGGAACAGATGGAGGGCACGGCGCCGGTGGGCCCGGCGACCGACGTCTTCGCCTGGGGCCTCCTTGTCGCCTACGCCGCGGGCGGGAGCCACCCCTACGGCGACGGCACCTATCTCGAGATGTCGGAGCGGATCCTCACCGGCCAGCCCGACCTGCGGCCCGTCCCGGCACAGCTGCGCGACGTCGTCGCCGCGGCGCTGCGACGCGACCAGCGGGTGCGGCCGTCCGCCGAGCAGATCCTGCTGAACCTGCTCGGTGACCGTGGCCGGAGCGGCAACACGCGCGCCGTGGCCAGTGAGGTCCTCGACGGCACCTGGCCACGCGGCCGGTCCGCCGCCGCGGCGGCGGCGGCCGGTTACGTGGCGGGCGCGGCCGGCGCGGGCGACGCGGGCGACGCCTTCGGCGCGGCAGGTGCCGCCGGAGCCGGTGGTGGGCCCGCGGCGACCCGTGTGGCGGGCGGGACGGCCGGCGCGGGCCAGGCCCCCGGCCGACCGGCCCCGACCCGCGTCGCCGGCCCCGCGGACGTCAGTAGCCGCTGGTGGGAGGGCCCGCCGGCGCCGGCCTCGGGCCGGCCGGGCGACGGTGCGGCCCCGGGCGGGTTGCCCGGTGCCCGCCAGGCATCCCCGCCGGTGCCGGGCGGGCAGCAACCCGCCCGCCGCCGCCGCAAGGGCGGATTCGTCCAGTACGGGGACGAGCCCGAAGCCGCCCGACCGGACGGGCGGTACTCGGCAGGTGCGGCCGGCGCGGCTGGAGCCGGCGCGGCGGCGGCCGGTGCCGGCGCGGCCGGTCCGCCGCAGGCCCAGGGCGGCGGCGCGCGGCCGGCGAGTGCCAGGCCGGCTCCCCGTGGATACGCACCCGCCGCGCCACCCCCGCCCGCGCCTCGCCCGGCGCCGCGACCGGCTCCCCGGCCGGCGCCCTCGCCCGCTCCGGCGTCGGCGCCGTACTACGGCGACGCGCACCGCCCGGCACCCCCCGCGCCGGCGCCGTACGCGCCGAGCCGCCGGCCGCGCCGGCGGTGGCGCCTGCGGATCCCGTTCAAGAAGACGATCATCTTCGTGGCGCTCGTGCTGCTCCTGCTGTCGGCGGCCGACCAGATCGCCACGATGGTGGACGACCAGCGCCAGCGGCTCTGGGACAGAGTCGTCAGCACATTCCGGGACGACATCGGCGGCCGGATCGACGACCTGTGGGGCAAGACCGACAACCTGCGGGACCAGACCCCTGACCTGGGCGACCAGGTTCCCAACCTGCCCACCCAGCTGCCCGGCGGGCTCGGGAACCAGAACGGCTGAACCGTGCTGGCGCGGGCCCGGGCCGGCCACGCTTCGCGGCCGCGTGGAGGTCGGCGGCATGAAACAGGCCCGACGCAGGTACACCGTCGTCATGGCGAACTTCAGCAGCAAGGTCCAGGAGATGCTCCACAGCCCGAAGGCCCGCCAGATGGTCGACAAGGCGCGGGCCGCGGCGAACAAGCCGGAGAACCGCGACAAGATCCGACAGCTGTCCAGCAAGCTCACCAGCCGCGGCCGTAGCGGGCAGGGTACCGGCCATGACGCCCGTGTCGGGCCGGACAACATGCACTCCGACGTGCACCGTTCCGACTTCGGCGGCCAGAGCGGCGCCGGGCCTTCCGGCCCGGGAACGACCGGTGCGGGCGGGCCCGGCGCCGGGGCGGGTTCCGGCTCCCGCGACAGCTCGGGATACGACCGGATCTGAGCCGGTCCGCCACCCGGCCCCGGCGCCGCCGGGGCCGGCGCCACCCGGGCCGGCGCTTCCCCGGGCCGGTGTAGCCCGGGCCGGGGCTTCTGAGGCGGTGTCTTCCGAGCCGGCTCGTCCGAGTTCGGCCGCCCGTCGCCCGGGGCTCGCCCAGCGCAGGTCGTACGATCCTGGGGTGAGCCTTGTTGATGCCGACGGTGAGTCCCCGGCGGGCCGGGCCCGCGTTCCCGACGCCGAGATCCGCGCGCTGCTCGACCGGGCGGCCGACGGCGGGCGGATCTCGCCGGAGGAGGCGCTCCTCCTCTACACGTCCGCTCCGCTGCACGGGCTCGGGCGCGCGGCCGACGCCGTCCGCCGCCGCCGGTACCCGGACGGCATCGCCACCTACATCATCGACCGGAACATCAACTACACCAACGTCTGCGTGACGGCCTGCCGGTTCTGCGCCTTCTACCGGTCGCCGAAGCACGCCGAGGGCTGGGTCCGCGACCTCGACGACATCGTCGCCAAGTGCGGCGAGGCGGTCGAGCTGGGCGCCACCCAGATCATGCTGCAGGGCGGCCACAACCCCGAGTTCGGGATCGAGTGGTACGAGCGGACGTTCGCCGGCATCAAGGCCGCCTACCCGCAGCTCGCCCTGCACTCGCTCGGCGCCAGCGAGGTCGTGCACATCGCGCGGACGTCCGACCTGGACTTCGCCGAGGTGATCACCCGGCTGCGCGACGCCGGGCTCGACAGCTTCGCCGGCGCGGGCGCGGAGATCCTCACCGAGCGTCCCCGGCACGCGATCGCCCCGCTCAAGGAGCCCGGCCACGTGTGGCTGTCGGTCATGGAGATCGCCCACGGCCTGGGCCTGGAGTCGACGGCGACGTTCATGATGGGCACCGGCGAGACCAACGCCGAGCGCATCGAGCACATGCGCATGATCCGGGACGTCCAGGACCGCACCGGCGGGTTCCGCTCGTTCATCCCATGGACGTACCAGCCGGAGAACAACCACCTCGGCGGCCGGACGCAGGCGACGACCCTGGAGTACCTGCGGCTGGTGGCCGTCGCGCGGCTGTTCTTCGACAACGTGGCCCACCTGCAGGGCTCGTGGCTGACCACCGGCAAGGAGGTCGGCCAGCTCACCCTGCACATGGGCGCCGACGATCTCGGCTCGGTGATGCTCGAGGAGAACGTCGTCTCCTCCGCGGGGGCCCGGCACCGCACCAACCGGTCCGAGCTCATCCACCTGATCCGGGCCGCCGACCGCATCCCGGCGCAGCGCGACACGCTGTACCGGCACCTCGTCGTGCACCGTGACCCGGCGCTCGACCCGGTCGACGACCGGGTGGCCTCGCACTTCTCCTCGACCGCGCTGCCGCTGGTGTCGACCTGAGCCACGACCAGCGCCACGACCTGAGCCACGAACCGAACGCTGTCCCGAAGGCCGTCCCGAACGCTGTGTCGACGTCCGCTGAGGCGGTCAGGGGCGAGCCGGCCGCGGTGGGTAGCGGGCCGAAGATCGAGCTGCACGTCCACCTCGAGGGGACGGTGCGGCCGGAGATGCTGCTCGCGATGGCGCGCCGCAACAACGAGGCGCTGCCGGCGCGCACCGTCGAGGGCGTGGCCGAGCTGTACCGCTTCCGCGACTTCGACCACTTCCTCAAGGTCTGGGTGCTCACGACGCAGGTCATGCGCACGGCCGACGACTTCCGCGAGGTCGTCGTCGACTACGCGGGACGGGCCGCCGCGCAGGGCGCCGTCTACCTCGAAGGCATCTTCTCGCCGTGGTTCCGGGTGAACCGGGGCGTGCCCTGGCAGGAGATCTTCACCGGCTACGCCGAGGGTGCCGTCGAGGCCCGCGAGCGCTTCGGGGTCGAGGTACGGCTGACCCCGGACATCGACCGGGTGCTGCCACCCGAGGTCGCGATGGACGTCGTCGGCTGGGCAGCCCGGTTCACCGACCGCGGTGTCGTCGGGATCGGGCTCGGCGGGCCCGAGGTGGGCCATCCGCCGGAGCCGTACGCGCCGGTCTTCGCCGCCGCCGCGGACGCCGGCCTGCCCGCCGTCCCGCACGCGGGGGAGACGGCCGGCGCCGAGTCGGTGCGCGGCGCGCTGCACGCGCTGGGGGCGAGGCGGATCCGGCACGGCGTGCGGGCCCTCGAGGACCCCGAGCTCGTCGCCGAGCTGGTAGAGCGGGGCATCGTGCTGGACGTCTGCCCGACGTCGAACCTGCGGACGGGTGTCGTCACCGACCTGGCGGCGCACCCGCTGCCCGAGCTGCTCGCGGCCGGGCTGCGCTGCTCGCTGGCCACCGACGATCCGGCGATGTTCGGCACGGATCTCGAACGGGAGTACGCCGTCGCGGCGGGCCTCGGGGTGCGCCTCGCCCGGCTCTACGAGGCCGGGGTTGCCGGCGCGTTGTGCGACGACCGGACCCGGTCCCGGCTGGCGGCGCTCGGGGCCGGCACGGACTGGGACGCCGCCCAGGCCACGGCGCTCGCCGCCGAGGCGGCTGGATCGGCGGCGGCTGGGTCCGCGCTGGCCGGGTCTGACGCGGCTGGGTCCGCGACGGCGGGGTCCGTGGCCATGATGAACGCAGAGGGATGAGCCGGTGAGTCGAGCGGGTCTGGACAAGAAGCCCGACCAGGTGGCCGCGATGTTCGACCAGGTCGCGCGGCGGTACGACGTGACGAACGCGGTGCTGTCGGCCGGCCTGGACCGCACCTGGCGGACCGCGACCGCGCGGGCCCTGGCCCTGGCGCCTGGCCTGCGGGTCCTCGACGTCGCGGCCGGGACGGCGACGTCGTCCCGGGCCTTCGCCGCCGCCGGGGCCGATGTCGTGGCCTGTGACTTCTCTCTCGGCATGCTGGCCCAGGCCCGGCGCCGGCTCACCGACGCGACCGCGCGGGCGGGCGCCGGGGCGGGAACGGGTGGCGGCCGGGTGCTGCTGGCGGCTGGTGACGGCCTGAGCCTGCCCTTCGCGGACGGCTCCTTCGACCGGGTCACGATCTCCTTCGGTCTGCGCAACGTGGCCGAGGTCGACGTCTGCCTCGCCGAGCTGCTGCGGGTCACCCGGCCGGGGGGCGTGCTGGCGGTCTGCGAGTTCAGCCGTCCGGTGTGGCGGCCGGTGCGCACGGCGTACATGGAGTACCTGATGCGCGCGCTGCCCGCGGTCGCGCGAGCGGTGAGCAGCAGCCCGGACTCGTACGTGTACCTGGCGGAGTCCATCCGGGCCTGGCCGGGGCAGGCCGCGCTGGCGGAGACGATCCGCGCGGCCGGCTGGACAAGGGTGGGCTGGCGCAATCTCAGCGGCGGCATCGTCGCCGTCCACCGCGCCGTCCGCCCCGGCGGAGACGACTGACGTACGGCGTCGGTTGGCACCGCCGTCCCGGTTCCGCGGAACCTCAAGATCGACCGTGGCCCGTGGTGGTTGCGCCGTCGAGCGGGCGGCGTGCGTGGGAGCGCCCGGAACCTCGCATCGGACCATTACTGCATGAGTTCGTATGATTGCGTTAGGCTCTCCTGAGGGATTCGAGCGATGTCCGGACTGCGCGGCGGCGTCGCCGCTGTATCAAGGGCGTGGCGTTCGACCGGTGCCGGCCGCACGCCACCGCTGTTGTCGTGGGCGGTAGTCGGCTGCCTGGTGCTGCTTGGGCTGGACGTCGCCGTCGTGGTGCTGCTGGATCCGCGGCCTGCCGCTGCTGCCGTCACGTCCACCGCTGCGGCATTCCTGGTCGCGACGGCCGTCTCCTGCTTGTGGACTGCTCGGCGCGCCCGTGGTGCCGAGCGCCGCTGGCGGCTGCTGATCGGTCTCGCCACAGCCGGCGCGGTGGCTCCCAGCCTGGGGACGGCGAAGACATTGCTGGCCGGGGGCTCCGTGGCGGGTCGGTTTTCCCCGGCCCAGGCGGGCTTCTTCGTCCTCTATGGGGTGGCACTACTTGGGTTGCTGTCCCTGCCCTCTGAGCCGATAGACGGCCCGGGCGAGAGCGCAAGCACGGTGCGACGTCGTGGGCATCGCTGGTACGCGATCACCGTGCTGGACAGCATACTGATCGTCGGTTCGATCGCCCTGCTGGAGTGGGGGACGGTGCTGGCCACGGTCGTCCAGGTGGGCGCGCCCGATCTCATGCAGTTCCTGTTCGCTCTGGTCCAGCCGGTCACCAGCATGATCCTCGCCGCCGCGGTACTGCTGATCGCGAGCTTCCGCCGGCCGCGTTCCCTGGCGACCTCGGCATTGCTTGGCGCAGGTTTGCTTATCTCGACAGTCACCGGTAACGGCTTTCTCTACCTCGCGGCAGCGGGCAACCGTGCCGCCCCGCCGGGGGCCTATTTGGGGTTCGCTCTCAGCTGGCTGCTGACCTTCCTGGCAGCGCTGGTGCCGGTACCCGCCCGCGTGCAGCCGGACGTCCCAGCGCAGCCTGGCCCGCGGGCGATTTGGGCGCACGCCGTGCTGCCCTACATGACGCTCTGTGCGGCTGGCCTGCTGGTTCTCGGCAAGCTGTCGACTGGTGCACAGCTCGACCGGGTCGAGACGTATGGGATGGTCTGCTTGCTGCTGGTAGTGCTGGTCCGGCAGATGGTCACATTGGCGGAGAACGGCCAGCTGCTCGCCGAGGTCCGGGAACGTGAGCGCCAACTGCACTACCAGGCATTCTATGATCCGCTGACTGGTCTGGCGAACCGGGCATTGTTCATCCGGCGGCTGCAGCGGGCACTCTCGCGCGACGCCGACAACGGCGGTCGCGGCGACGGCGCCGCGCCGGTGTCTCTGCTGTTCCTGGACCTTGACGACTTCAAGCAGGTGAACGACACGTTCGGGCATGCCACCGGTGACGAACTCCTCAAGATCAGTGCCGAACGGCTGCGGGCGGGAACCCGGGCACTGGACACCGTCGCCCGGCTCGGCGGGGACGAGTTCGCCGTCATCCTCGACGGCGGCGGCCCCGACGACCCCCGCCGGATCGGTGAACGGCTCGCGACCGCGGTCCAGGCGCCGTGCCAGGTGGCCGGGCGGCCCTACACCCCACGAGCCAGCCTCGGCCTGGTCACCCTCGACGGCTCCACCGCTCGGCCAGCCAGTCCCGACATCCTGCTCCACCAGGCCGACCTGGCTATGTACGCGGCCAAACGGGAGCGCGCCGGCAGGCTGGTGGTCTACCGGCCGGACCTGTGAGCCCAGCGCAGAATCGGTTTCGCTGATGATGGCGCTGGCGGGTGTCGCTGTGGCGTCGGCTGTTGCCACGTGGGGGTCCGGATTGGCTGGGGCCGGGGGTGTCTGTGGTGCTCGGGCGGTCAGGTGGGGGTAAGGGCAGGGTGCAGGCGGAACAGGTTCAGGGCGGTGCAAGCCAGGCCGAGTCCGGCGGTGACGGCGGGGGTTCCTCTGCGGCGGAAGCAGCGCAGGCCGGTGAGGTCCTCGGGGTGGCCGATGACGGTCTCGACGGTGGCTGCCCGGCGTTTCCGGGGGGTCTCTACGGCGTCGTCACGCGGCGCGGGCTGGCTCTGGGACGGGTTTGAGGGCGTGGTTGCCGCGCTGGGAACGGACCTCGTCGACCTTCACTTCGGGACGTGTGCGTCCATCCAGGTCAGCGCGCGCGCCCAGGCGTCGCGGGCCGCGGCGGCGTCGTAGGAGTCGGGGCGCGCGTCGTTGTAGAAGGCGTGGCCCACCCCCGGGTAGCGGACGACCTCGGTGTCGACGTCGGCGCGGGCGGCCGCGGCCCGCAGGTGCTCCACCTGCTCCACCGGGATCGAGCGGTCGAGATCCCCGTACAGCCCCAGCCAGGGGGTCTGCAGGGCGGCGGCGAGGTCGAGCTGCGAGGGCTCGCCGAACCGACCGTCCTCGATGCCGCCGCCGTAGAACGTGACGGCGGCGCCGAGCGGGCGCCGTACGGCCGCGTGGAAGGCGATGCCGCCGCCCATGCAGAACCCGACGACGGCGCAGCGGTCGACCGCCGTCCCCGACTCGGCGAGCACCATCAGCCCGGAGTCCAGGTCGTCGAGGATGTCGTCGCCGGCCAGCCGGCCGCGCAGCGAGACCGCCGCCGCCGAGTCGGTGTAGTCGAAGACGGGGGAGCCCTGCCGGTGGTACAGATCCGGGGCGACGGCCCGCCAGCCGGCGTCCGCGAACCTGCGGCAGACGTCGGTCACGTGGTCGGTGAGCCCGAACACCTCGTGCACGACGAGGACGCCGCCGCGGGCGGTCCACCGGGGCTCCGCTATGACCGCGGGTGTCGGACCTTCGGCGGTGGTGAGAACGACTGTTTCTGAGGTCATGGCCGCGTCGATCTCCGATGTCGGTGGGGCCTGTCGATCCACGCCGGGCGATCGGCGGGCTCCGGATCCGGTGGGGGCGCGTCGATCCGTGAGACGCGGGTCCGCGCGATGTCAGTCATTCGCGCGATGTCAGCCAACTTTCTGCCAGCCGAAGTCAGCCAACTTTTGTCAGCCAACTTTGCGGAACTACCCAGCTCGGGTGGTCATGTCACCTCCTGGCCGGGGACGGCCGGCCTGATCGTGCGCGTCGCCCGCGCCCGCCTGGCGTCGCCCCCGCCCGCTCGCCCGGCGTGGGCCGCCTGCGTGCCCGCCTGCGCTGCCCGCGCTGCCGGCCGGCTCGCGCCGCACCGACAGGCGGGTGTTGGCCCGGTCGAGGGACCACCGAGGTGCCTATCGTCGCCGTGCCGTGGCGCTGCGTTGCGAAGTACGGGGGAAGTTGACTCGTCTGCGCATCTCGAGGTCCTGGTTGGTGCCTTGGGCCTTGGCAGGGCCTACACTCGGCGTGGCGCTCGTGAAGAATTTCACGAGCGCGCAAGCGGGAGACGTGGGACACGGCCCTGATCGGCCGACTGGCGCGGGAATCCGGAGCAGCGCGTGACCAAGCGGATGACGGAACGGGACGGCACCCGGGCGGATGACCGCCCCGATGACCGCCCTGACGCCGACGTCATCGTGGTTGGTGCCGGGCCGGGCGGCTCGGCCGCCGCGTACCACCTCGCCCGCACCGGGCTCGACGTCCTGCTGCTGGAGAAGAGCACCTTCCCTCGGGAGAAGGTCTGCGGTGACGGGCTGACCCCGCGGGCCGTGCGCAGCCTTGTCGAGATGGGCATCGACACATCGGTCGAGGCCGGCTGGCTGCGTAACAGGGGGCTGCGCATCATCGGCGGCGGTGTGCGCCTCGAGCTGCCGTGGCCGGAGCTCGCGAGCTGGCCCGACTACGGCCTGGTTCGCCCGCGCGCGGACTTCGACGAGATGCTCGCCCGGCACGCGGTCAAGGCCGGTGCCCGACTGGTCGAGGGCGCCTCCGTCACCGGGCCGGTGCGTGACGACCGGACGGGACGGGTGGTCGGCGTGACCGCGCGGGCCGGGGTCGACCGGGCTCCGGCCGAGTTCCGTGCCCCGGTTGTGGTCGCCGCCGACGGCAACAGCGCCCGGATCGCGCAGGCGCTGGGGATCCGGCGCCGGGAGGACCGCCCGCTGGGCGTGGCCGTGCGGCGCTACTACCGCAGCCCGCGCACGAACGACGACTTCCTCGAGTCCCACCTCGAGCTGTGGGAGGGCCCGCCGCGCCAGAGCCGGCTGCTGCCGGGCTACGGGTGGATCTTCGGTATGGGTGACGGCACCAGCAACGTCGGCCTGGGCATGCTCAACACCACCAGCGCCTTCCAGAACACCGACTACCGGGATCTGCTCCGCCGGTGGCTGAACGGGCTGCCGCCCGAGTGGGGCTACACCGAGGAGAACGCCACCGGCCCGGTCCGCGGCAGCGCGCTGCCGATGGCCTTCAACCGCGCCCCGCACTACCAGGACGGAGTGCTCCTCGTCGGCGACGCCGGCGGGATGGTGAACCCGTTCAACGGCGAGGGCATCGCATATGCGATGGAATCGGGCCGGATCGCCGCCGAGACGATCGTCCTTGCGCTCGCCCGGCACTCCGGGTCGGCCCGGGAGCGGGCGCTCGGGCGATATCCGGAGATCCTGGCTCAGACATACGGGGGGTATTACACCCTGGGCCGTTTGTTTGTACAGCTCATCGGGAATCCGACCGTGATGGCGCTGGGGACCAGGTACGGGCTGCCTCGGCCCATGCTGATGCGTTTCGTCCTGAAGGTCATGGCGAATCTGACCGACCCGCGGGGAGGTGACGCCACGGATCGACTGATCAACGCGCTGACCCGGTTGGCGCCCGCCGCCTGAACGCGGCCACGTTCGGAAGCAGCCGGTAGGGACGCCGGCAGCCGCCGGTATGGACTCCGGCGCACGTGCTCGCACGCGACACCTCCCGATAGTCGCGCGTGCTCCGAACCAGGGAACTCCGGGCTGTGTCAGACGTCCACGGGAGATCCCTCCGGCGGTGCTGCGGAGGGGAACAATCCCGGTGCGACCGGGAAATCAGAGGTCGCGTAGGCTGCACCCGCGCTCGGCACCCGCGGGGGCAGGAGCACGAAGCACCGGTTGGCTCGGGAGGCCCGTTCGGCCACACCCGGCGAACCGCCACCAAGACGTCCGCACCAAACTTTCGAAGGAGAGGAGTTCGGCATGCTCGACAGTTATGTGCCGATCCTCGTTCTGCTCGCGATCGCGATGCTGTTCGCGGTCGGTTCCGTGGCGGTGAGCGCGCTGGTCGGCCCGAAACGGTTCAACCGTGCCAAGGTCGACATCTACGAGTGCGGTATCGAACCCGAGCCGGTGCCGGCCGGGCCGCACCGGTTCCCGGTGAAGTACTACATCACCGCGATGCTCTTCATCGTCTTCGACATCGAGATCATCTTCCTGTTCCCGTGGGCCGTCACGTTCGACAGTCTCGCGGTCTTCGGTCTCGGCGCGATGGTGTCGTTCATGGCGACGATCTTCGTCGCCTACGCCTACATATGGCGCCGGGGGGGTCTGGAATGGGACTAGAAGAGAAGCTGCCCGGTGGAGTTCTGCTGACCACCGTCGAGAAGCTGGCCAACTGGTCGCGCAGGTCGTCGCTGTGGCCGGCGACCTTCGGCCTGGCCTGCTGTGCCATCGAGATGATGTCGACCGGCGCCGGCCGCTACGACCTCTCCCGCTTCGGGATGGAGGTCTTCCGGGCCAGCCCGCGCCAGGCCGACCTCATGATCGTGGCGGGCCGGGTGAGCCAGAAGATGGCCCCGGTGCTGCGCCAGATCTACGACCAGATGCCCGAGCCCAAGTGGGTGCTGTCGATGGGCGTCTGCGCGAGCAGCGGCGGAATGTTCAACAACTACGCGATCGTGCAGGGCGTCGACCACATCGTTCCGGTGGACATGTACCTGCCGGGCTGCCCGCCGCGTCCCGAGATGCTCATGGACGCGATCATCAAGCTGCACGAGAAGATCCTCGCCGGCTCGGTGTCGGGCAAGGTCGAGCACACCAAGGCCGGCTCGTCGCCCTACCCGAAGCCGATCGAGGTGGCCACGGCGTGGTCCGGCCTGCCCGCCGGCGCGGTCGACACCCGCACGCTGTCGGTCAACGACCGCAAGCGGTTCAGCCTGCCTGAAGGCGCGCCCGTCCCGGCGGGGCGCGGTGCCGTCGAACCGGTGCTGGACGAGCGCCGCCCGGCGGCGATCGCGCCGCCGTCCGTCTTCGGCCGCGGCAAGCGGGTGCCCGTCGACGCCAAGCCGACCGACGAGTCCCGGGCCGACGGTCCCGGACCGAGCACGGAGACCCTGACCGATGACTGACCTGGTACCGGGCTCCGCCGGCGTTCCGGGCGGTCCCGGCGGCCGCCGCCGGGACGCCTTCGGCGCGCGCGGCAGTGGCGACACGTCGGGCTTCGGTGGCCTCGTGCCGCCGGTGGCGGCCCTGGCGTCGACGTCCCGCCCGTTCGGCGACGAGGCCGCCGACACCGTCTACGACACCCTCGAACGGGTCTTCCCCGAGCTGGGCGACGCCGTCGAGCGGGTCGTCTTCGCGTACGGCGAGCTGACGATCCACGTGCGCCGCGAGCGGCTGCTGGACGTCGCGTGGACGCTGCGCGACGACCCGGGGCTGCGCTTCGAGCTGCTGTCGTCGCTGTCCGGGGTGGACTACCCCGACGACCTGACCGGCCGCCGCCTGCACTCCGTGGTGCACCTGACGTCGCTGACCCACCGGCACCGGCTGCGCGTCGAGGTGTCCGTCGCGGACGGCGACGCGGTGCTGCCGAGCCTGACCCCGGTCTGGCCGACCGCGGACTGGCACGAGCGCGAGGCCTACGACCTGTTCGGCATCGTCTACGAGGGCCACCACGAGCTCACGCGGATCATGATGCCGGACGACTGGGTGGGCCACCCGCAGCGCAAGGACTACCCGCTCGGCGGCATCCCCGTCGAGTACAAGGGCGCGCAGATCCCGCCGCCCGAGACCCGCCGGAGCTACTCGTGACCGGGCACTGTCCGGCCGGCACCCGGGCGCGGGCCACCACGGGGTCACGCGTGACCGCCAGGCACCCCCGAGCCGACTTCCGAGGTTCGCTATGAGCACGCACACCGAGACGCCCGTCGACGGTTCGGCCGAGACCATCACCGGCGCGCAGCCCTACGAGGCCGGGTTCACCGAGTCCTCCGCCGGTCGCGTCTACACCGTGACGGGCGGTGACTGGGAGCAGGTCCTCGGCACCGGCGAGGACGACGGCGAGCGGATCACCGTCAACATGGGCCCGCAGCACCCGTCCACCCACGGGGTGCTGCGGCTGGTGCTGGAGATCGAGGGCGAGACGGTCACCGAGACCCGCCTGGTCATCGGCTACCTACACACCGGGATCGAGAAGAGCTGCGAGTACCGCACCTGGACGCAGGCGGTCACGTTCCTCACCCGCGCCGACTACCTCTCGCCGCTGTACAACGAGGCGGCGTACTGCCTGTCGGTGGAGAAGCTGCTCGGCATCACCGACGAGGTGCCGGAGCGGGCGACCGTCATCCGGGTGCTCGTCATGGAGCTGCAGCGGATCGCCTCGCACCTGGTGTGGCTGGCGACCGGAGGCATGGAGCTCGGCGCCACCACCGGCATGATCTTCGGGTTCCGTGAGCGGGAGAAGATCCTCGACCTGCTTGAGACGATCACCGGCCTGCGGATGAACCACGCCTACATCCGGCCCGGCGGCCTCGCGCAGGACATCCCGGACGAGGTGATCCCGGCGATCCGGGCGTTCCTCGACTACATGCCCAAGCGCATCCGTGAGTACCACGCGCTGCTGACCGGCCAGCCCATCTGGAAGGCGCGGATGGTCGACGTCAACTTCCTCGACGCCGCCGCCTGCCTCGCGCTGGGGACGACCGGGCCGGTGCTGCGCGCCGCCGGTCTGCCCTGGGACCTGCGCAAGACCATGCCGTACTGCGGCTACGAGACCTACGAGTTCGACGTCCCGACCGCGCTCGAGGGCGACTCCTACGCCCGGTACCTGGTGCGGATCGAGGAGATGGGCGAGTCCCTCAAGATCATCGAGCAGTGCCTGGACCGGCTGCGCCCCGGCCCGGTCATGGTCGCCGACAAGAAGATCGCCTGGCCGTCGCAGCTGGCCATCGGCTCGGATGGCATGGGCAACTCGCTCGAGTACATCCGCAAGATCATGGGGACCTCGATGGAGGCCCTGATCCACCACTTCAAGCTCGTCACCGAGGGCTTCCGGGTGCCCGCCGGCCAGGTGTACACGCAGATCGAGTCGCCGCGCGGCGAGCTCGGCTACCACGTCGTCAGCGACGGCGGCACCAGGCCGTTCCGCGTCCACGTGCGGGACCCAAGCTTCGTGAACCTGCAGGCCGTGCCCGCGCTGACGGAGGGCGGGCAGGTGGCCGACGTGATCGTCGGCGTCGCCTCCGTCGACCCGGTGCTCGGGGGAGTTGATCGCTGATGCCACTGACCGAACAGACCCGCGCCGCGGCCCGCGAGATCATCGCGCGCTACCCCGAGGGACGTTCCCGCTCGGCGCTGCTGCCGATGCTGCACCTGGTGCAGTCCGAGCAGGGCGCGGTCACCGCGGAGGGCGTGGAGTTCTGCGCCGAGGAGCTCGGCATCACCCACGCCGAGGTCAGCGCGGTCGCGACGTTCTACACGATGTACAAGCGCCGCCCGGTCGGCGACTGGCTGGTCTCCGTCTGCACGAACCTCTCCTGCCTGTTGCGCGGCGGTGAGGAGGTCTACGAGCGCCTGTCGAAGAACCTCGGCGTCGGGCACGACCAGACCACCGAGGACGGCACGATCACGCTGGAGCACGCCGAGTGCCTGGCGGCCTGTGACTACGCGCCGGTGATGACCGTCAACTACGAGTTCTACGACCAGGTCAACCCGGACTCGGCGGAGGAGATCGTCGAGGCCCTGCGGCGCGGCGAGCGCCCGGCCCCGACCCGCGGCGGCCCGCTGTGTACGTTCGGCGAGTCCTCGTTCCAGCTCGCCGGCTTCGAGGACCCGCGTCCGGAGGGCGTCGCCGGGCAGGGGGTGGGGACCCCGTCCCTGGCCGGCGTGCTGCTCGCCGAGGCCGCCGGCTGGAAGGCGGAGGACGGTGTGGCCGGTGCCCCGCCGCTGACCCCGCTGCCCTCGAACGCGCCGCCCTCGGCTGCTTCGGCCCCGGCTGCGCCGGCGTCGAGCAGCCCCGCATCGTCGAGCGCCGCCGCCCCGGCGAGCCCGGCGCCCGCGCCGGGGACGCCCGGCGTCCCGCAGACGAAGGTGAACTGACCATGCCTGTCACCCCGGTCCTCACCCGGCGCTGGACGGCGCCCGAGTCGTGGACGCTGGCGACCTACGAGCGCCTCGACGGCTACCAGGGCCTGCGCCGGGCGCTGGCGCAGAGCCCGGACGACCTGATCAAGCTGGTCAAGGACTCCGGCCTGCGCGGCCGCGGCGGCGCGGGCTTCCCCACCGGTATGAAGTGGGGCTTCATCCCGCAGGGCGACGGCAAACCGCACTACCTCGTCATCAACGCCGACGAGGGCGAGCCGGGCACCTGCAAGGACGCCCCGCTGATGAAGGCCGACCCGCACTCGCTGATCGAGGGCATCGTGATCGCCGCCTACGCGGTGCGCGCGAACCGGGCCTTCATCTACCTGCGCGGCGAGCTCATCCACGCCGGCCGGCGGCTGCGCGCCGCCGTCGCCGAGGCGTACCGCGCCGGCTACCTGGGACGCGACATCCTCGGTAGCGGCTTCGACCTCGACCTGGTGGTGCACTCCGGCGCCGGCGCGTACATCTGCGGCGAGGAGACGGCGCTGCTGGACTCGCTGGAGGGCCGGCGCGGCCAGCCGCGGCTGCGCCCGCCGTTCCCGGCGACCCACGGCCTGTACGCATCCCCCACGGTCGTGAACAACGTCGAGACGATCGCCACCGTTCCCTTCATCGTGAACTACGGCGTCGACTGGTTCCGGTCGATGGGCCGCGAGCGTGCCCCGGGCCCGAAGATCTACAGCCTCTCCGGCCACGTGACCCACCCCGGCCAGTACGAGGCGCCGATGGGCACGACGCTGCGCGAGCTGCTCGACATGGCGGGCGGCGTCCTCGGCGGCCGCAAGCTCAAGGCGTGGACCCCGGGCGGCTCGTCGACGCCGCTGCTGACCGCCGACCACCTTGACGTCCCGCTGGACTTCGAGGGCGTACAGGAGGCCGGCTCGCTGCTCGGCACGGCCGCCCTCATGATCATGGACGACTCGGTCGACATGCTCAAGATCGTGCGGCGGCTGACCCAGTTCTACGCGCACGAGTCGTGCGGCAAGTGCACCCCGTGCCGGGAGGGCACCACCTGGATGGTGCAGATCCTGTCCCGGATGGAGCGCGGCCAGGGCGACCCCGACGACGTCGACACCCTCGTCGACGCCTGCGACAACATCTTCGGACGCGCCTTCTGCGCGCTCGCGGACGGCGCCACCTCGCCGATCGTCTCCGGGATCAAGTTCTTCCGGAACGAGTTCCTCCCGATCACCCCGGTGGGGCCGTCGGGTTCCACCACGTCGGTAGCCGGCTCGGCGAACGGCGCGGCCGCGGGTGGCGCGGCCGCGGGCACGCCGGGCGCCTACGCGGGAGCGCACTGAGATCATGACCGTCGCCCCAGAGAAGCCGGCCGCGCCGGCCGCCCCCAACCACGTCACGCTCACCGTGGACGGGCTCGAGGTGAGCGTGCCGAAGGGCACCCTCATCATCCGGGCCGCTGAGCTGTTGGGAATCGAGATCCCGCGGTTCTGCGACCACCCCCTGCTGGACCCGGTCGGCGCCTGCCGGCAGTGCATCGTCGAGGTCGAGGGCCAGCGCAAGCCGGTCGCGTCCTGCACGACCACGGTCGCCGCCGACATGGTCGTCAGGACCCAGGTCACCTCGCCGGTGGCGAAGAAGGCCCAGGCCGGGACGCTGGAGTTCCTGCTCCTCAACCACCCCCTCGACTGCCCGATCTGCGACAAGGGCGGCGAGTGCCCGCTGCAGAACCAGTCGATGGCCAACGGCGCGGCGACCTCCCGCTTCAAGGAGACGAAGCGGGCGTACCCGAAGCCGCTGGCGATCTCCAGCCAGATCCTGCTGGACCGGGAGCGTTGCGTGTTGTGCGCGCGCTGCACCCGGTTCTCCGCGCAGATCGCCGGGGATCCGTTCATCGAGCTGTTCGAGCGGGGCGCGGCCGAGCAGGTCGCCGTCAGCGACGGGCAGCCGTTCTCGTCCTACTTCTCCGGCAACACCGTGCAGATCTGCCCGGTCGGTGCGCTCACCAGCTCCGCCTACCGGTTCCGGGCCCGGCCGTTCGACCTGGTGTCGACGCCGACGTCCTGTGAGCACTGCGCCGCCGGCTGCTCGCTGCGCACCGACCACCGGCGCGGCAAGGTGATGCGTCGCCTCGCCGCCGAGGATCCGGCGGTCAACGAGGAGTGGAACTGCGACAAGGGCCGCTTCGCGTTCAACTACGCGCGGCAGTCCGACCGGCTCACCACGCCGCTGATCCGGGACGACAGCACCGGCGAGCTGGTCGAGGCGAGCTGGTCGGAGGCGCTGGAGTACGCCGCCCGCGGCCTGGCCGAGTGCCGGGACCGCAACGGCGTCGGCGTGCTCGCCGGCGGCCGGCTCACCCGCGAGGACGCCTACGCCTACGCCAAGTTCGCCCGGCTCGCCCTGGGCACCAACGACGTGGACTTCCGCGCCCGCCCGCACTCCGCCGAGGAGGAGGCCTTCCTCGGTAGCGCCGTCGCCGGTACCGGAATCGGGGTCACCTACGCCGATCTGGAGGCCGCGCCCGCCGTCCTGCTCGTCTCGTTCGAGCCGGAGGAGGAGTCGCCCATCGTCTTCCTGCGGCTGCGCAAGGCGGCGAGCAAGCACGGAACCGCCGTGCACGCGCTGGCGCCGCTGATCACCCGCGGGCTGCGCAAGATGGCCGGCACGCTGATCCCGGTCGTCCCCGGCGGCGAGGCCGCCACGCTGGACGAGCTGGCCACCGGCGCGTCGGCCACCACCGAGGCGCTGCGGGCACCCGGCGCGGTGATCCTGGTCGGCTCGCGGGCCGCCGAGTCGCCCGGCGCGCTGTCCGCGGCGCTGCGCCTCGCCGAGTCCACCGGCGCCGCGCTGGCCTGGGTGCCGCGCCGGGCCGGTGAGCGCGGCGCGGTCTCCGCCGGCCTGCTCCCATCGCTGCTGCCGGGCGGCCGCCCGGTCGCGGACGTCGGCGCGCGGGCCGAGGTGGAGTCCTTCTGGGGCGCCCGCCTGCTGGGCGCGCCCGGCCGCGACACCGCCGGCATTCTGGCCGCCGCCGCGGCGGGCCGGCTTGACGCGGTCGTCGTCGCCGGTGTCGACGCCGAGGACCTGCCCGACCCCGCGGCCGCGCTGGCCGCGCTGGCCCGGGTGCCGTTCTGCGTCTCGCTGGAGATCCGCCGTTCGTCGATCGCGGAGGTCGCCGACGTTGTCTTCCCGGTCGCTCCGGTGGCGGAGAAGGCAGGCACGTTCGTCGACTGGGAAGGGCGGCTGCGTCCCTTCCAGCGCGCGCTGACCGGCACCCCGGCCTTGCCCGACCTGCGGGTGCTGCACCTGCTCGCCGCCGAGATGGGCGTCGACCTGCGGATCCCGGACGCCGGCGCCGCCGCGCGCGAGCTCAGCGAGCTCGGCCGGGCCGGTGACGAGACCGGCCGCGGGCCGGCCCCCACCGAGTCGGTGCCCGCCGCGGTCACCGCCGGCGCGGGGGAGGCCCTGCTGGCGACCTGGCACCTCAACCTCGACGACGGCGCCCTGCAGGCCGGCGAGCCGTACCTGGCCGGCACCGCCCACCCGCCGCGGCTGCTGCTCTCGACCGCGACCGCCGCTGAGATCGGCGCGGTCGAGGGCGAGCCGGTCACGGCCAGCACCTCCCGTGGCTCGGTCACGCTGCCGCTGGAGATCATCGCGATGCCGGACCGGGTCGTCTGGGTGCCCACGCACTCGCCCGGATCGCATGTCCGCCGCTCGCTGGCCGAGCACGCCGGCGTGCTGGTCCAGATCAGCCCCGGCGGCCTGTTGCCGACCGAGACGGCGCCCGGCGGGGGAGTCGACACCTTCCCAGTCGACGAGACCCGCGGCGCGGCACTCGGCTCGCAGCTCGCCACCGCCCAGGACACCGCCGTGACCGTGGCCCACACCGGCCTCGGTGCCGCGGGCCGGGTCGACACCACCGGAGGCCGGGCATGACCGGGACCTCGACGCTCCTGCTCGCCGCGAACGTCGGCGACCCGGACATGTCCGTCCTCACCGACGACCCGTTCTGGCTCATCCTGATCAAGGCTGTCGCGGTCTTCGCGTTCCTGCTGGTGATGACGCTGTTCTCGATCGTCTTCGAGCGCAAGGTCGTCGCGAAGATGCAGCAGCGGGTCGGGCCGAACCGGCACGGCCCGCGCGGCTGGCTGCAGAGCCTCGCCGACGGCGTGAAGCTCATGCTCAAGGAAGACATCATCCCGACGCTGGCCGACAAGCCGATCTTCATCCTGGCTCCGGTCATCTCGGCGGTGCCGGCCATCCTGGCCTTCGCCTGCATCCCGTTCGGGCCGGAGGTGTCGATCTTCGGTGAACGCACGACGCTCCAGCTCGCCGACCTGCCGGTCAGCGTGCTGTACCTGCTGGCGGCGGCGTCGCTGGGCGTGTACGGACTGATCCTCGCCGGCTGGTCCAGTGGCTCGACCTACCCGCTGCTGGGCTCGCTGCGCTCGGCCGCGCAGATCATCTCCTACGAAGTCGCGATGGGCCTGGCCTTCGTCGCGGTCTTCATCTACGCGGGAACACTGTCGACCGCGGGCATCGTGCAGAGCCAGCACGACTGGTGGTACATCGCGCTGCTGCCGTCGTTCATCCTCTACTGCATCGCGATGGTCGGTGAGACGAACCGGACGCCGTTCGACCTCCCCGAGGCCGAGGGCGAGCTGGTCGGCGGGTTCCACACCGAGTACAGCTCGATCAAGTTCGCGTTCTTCTTCCTCGCCGAGTACATCAACATGGTCACCGTCTCGGCGATCGCGACCACACTGTTCCTCGGAGGCTGGCAGCCGCCGCCGATCCCGGGCCTGTCCGGGCTGGACCACGGCTGGTACCCGCTGATCTGGTTCGTCATCAAGCTGCTGCTGTTCATCTTCGTGTTCATCTGGCTGCGGGGCACGCTGCCGCGGCTGCGCTACGACCAGTTCATGGCCTTCGGCTGGAAGGTCCTGATCCCGGTCGGCCTGGTATGGGTGCTCGCGGTCGCGACCTTCCGCGCCTACCAGGAGCACGTGAGCGACCGGACGCCGTGGCTGATCGGCTTCGGGGTCGTGGTGGGCGTCCTGCTCGTGGTCGCGATCATCGACCCGGGCGCGGCGAGGGCCCAGCGCGAGCAGGAGGAGGCCGAGCGGGAACGCGCCGAATCGGCCCCGAGCCTGGACAGGATTCCCTGGCCGCCGCCGCCGCCGCCGCCGTCCGACGGCGCGACGAGGGCACTGGCCGGCCGCACTGCGGCCGGCAGCACTGCAGCCGGCAGCGGCGCGGCCGGCTCCGCCGGCGGCGACAAGGGAAACACCACCGTCATCCCCGCGGGCTCCGGCCCGCGACAGGAGAGCTGAACCATGGGGATCCTCGACCCCTACAAGGGTTTCGGCGTCACCTTCTCGACGATGTTCAAGAAGCCGACGACCGAGCAGTACCCGGAGCAGAAGAAGGAGACGGCACCCCGCTTCCACGGCCGTCACCAGCTCAACCGGCATCCGGACGGGCTGGAGAAGTGCGTCGGCTGCGAGCTGTGCGCGTGGGCCTGCCCGGCCGACGCGATCTACGTCGAGGGCGCGGACAACACCGACGAGGAGCGTTTCTCGCCGGGTGAGCGGTACGGCCGCGTCTACCAGATCAACTACCTGCGCTGCATCCTGTGCGGGCTGTGCATCGAGGCGTGTCCCACCCGGGCGCTGACGATGTCGAACGACTACGAGCTGGCCGACGACAGCCGCAACGACCTGATCTTCACCAAGGAGCAGCTGCTCGCCCCGCTTCAAGCCGGGATGGAGTCCCCGCCGCACCCGATGCGCCTCGGCGAGAGCGAGACCGACTACTACACCCGCGATCCCGACGCCCCGCTGCCCTGGCAGGTCGGCGGCTCGCCAGCCGGCGAGGCTGACGAGGCCGGCGAGGCCGAAAGGGCGGCGAACAAGGTGCCCGCCCACGGCGCGGGTTCGGAGCGGCCCCGATGAATCCGCAGATTCTCGCCCAGGCGGCGGAGATCAGCAGCACGTCGAACGGCGAGGCCTGGACGTTCTGGCTGCTCGCGCCGGTGGCGCTGCTGGCGGCGCTCGGCATGGTCCTGATGCGCAGCGCGGTGCACTCCGCCCTGCTGCTCGTGGTGAACCTGTTCTGCGTCGCGGTGTTCTACCTGATCCAGGACGCGCCCTTCCTGGGCTTCGTCCAGATCATCGTCTACACCGGCGCGATCATGGTGTTGTTCCTGTTCGTGCTGATGCTGGTCGGAGTCGATTCGTCCGACTCGCTGGTCGAGACCCTGCGCGGCCAGCGGATCGCCGCGGTGATCCTCGGGCTCGGCTTCGCCGGCCTGCTGGCGTTCCCGATCGGTCRCGCGATCGACGGCGGCAAGGCGGCGGGCCTGGAGGCGGCGAACACCGGCGGCAACGTCCACGCGATCGGACGTCTGCTGTTCACCCAGTACGTCTTCGTCTTCGAAGCGATCTCGGTGCTGCTCGTGGTCGCGGCGATCGGGACGATGGTCCTCGGTCACCGCGAGCACACCGGTGAGAAGGCCACGCAGAAGGAACGGATGCGCGCTCGCTTCGCCGAGGGCGGCACCGTCACCCCGCGGCCCGGGCCGAAGGTCTTCGCGACCAACCCCGGCCCGGAGCAGCCCGAGCTCGTCGCGGCCGGCGACGGCGATGTCGCCGGCGGCGGCCCGGACCTCGGCGGGCCCGGCGCGGGCCCGGCCGGCGCGGGTGGTCCGGACGACGGCGGTGCCGGTGGTCCGGGCGGTCCTGGGACAGGCGGTCCCGGTGCGGGCGGTGCTGGTGGTCCGGGTACGGACGGCCCGGGCGGCGGTGGGCCCGACGGCGGGCCGAGCGCGAACGGGACGAGTGAGGACTCCGACGACGAGACCGTCGTCGGCGGGTCGGCGCCGGTGGGCGCGGGCAGGGGGAGCGGTCGGTGAACCCGGCGAACTATCTGATCCTGTCGGGGTTGCTGTTCACCATCGGCGCGACCGGGGTTCTGGTCCGGCGCAACGCGATCGTCGTGTTCATGTCGATCGAGCTGATGCTCAACGCGGTGAACCTGACCCTGGTGACGTTCTCCCGCATCCACGGGACGCTGGAGGGCCAGATCATGGCGTTCTTCGTCATGGTCGTGGCCGCCGCCGAGGTGGTCGTCGGCCTGGCGATCATTCTGGCGATCTTCCGGACGCGCAGATCCGCGTCGGTCGACGACGTGAACCTCCTGAAGTACTGACCTCTCGACGTACTCGGGCATCCCGAGGCTTGTCTCCCGGCCGCCCTGACGCGGCCGCGACCGGGACCTCCGGTCACGGAAGAACGGACAACACTGCAGTGACGCTTTGCGCAACAGGGGCGGCGCAGCCCGGACCACCTCCGGTGGCCCTGGCGCTGGCGCACGTACCCGGAACCGGACCGCGATGAGCGCCGGAGGGGCCGCCATCCTCGCGGCCGACGAGCACGGTGGCGCGGCCGTGCACTACGCCGCCGCGTCCGGGGCGTTCTCGCTGACCTGGCTGCTCATCGCGCTTCCGCTGGCCGGGGCGGCCGTTCTCCTGCTCGGCGGGCGGCGTACCGACCGGTGGGGCCACCTGCTCGGCACGCTGACCGCGGCCGCATCCTTCGTCGTCGGCCTGGTCCTGTTCTTCGGGCTGCTCGACCGCTCCGGTGACGACCGGGCCGTCTCCCAGCACCTCTACAGCTGGATCCCGGTCAACGGCTTCCAGGTGGACGTCGGCCTGCTGTTCGACCAGCTCTCCGCGGTCTTCGTGCTGCTGATCACCGGTGTGGGCACGCTGATCCACATCTACTCGATCGGCTACATGTCGCACGACCCGGGCCGGCGGCGCTTCTTCGCCTACATGAACCTCTTCCTGGCGTCGATGCTGCTGCTGGTGCTGGGCAACAACTTCCTGGTGCTCTACGGCGGCTGGGAGCTGGTCGGCCTCTCGTCCTTCCTGCTCATCAAGTTCTGGGAGTACAAGCCGGCCGCGGCCACCGCCGCGAACAAGGCCTTCTACATGAACCGGGTCGGCGACGTCGGCCTCGCGCTCGCGATCATGTTCATGTTCTCCACCGTCGGCAGCACCAACTACGACTCGGTGTTCGGTGCCGCCGCCGCGGACGTCATCGGCTACGGCACCATCACCGCTATGGCGCTGCTGCTCCTGCTCGGCGCCTGCGGCAAGTCCGGCCAGTTCCCGTTGCAGGCATGGCTGCCGGACGCCATGGAGGGCCCGACCCCGATCTCGGCGCTCATCCACGCGGCCACCATGGTCACCGCCGGTGTGTACCTGATCGTCCGGGCTGCCCCGATCTTTGACCAGACGCAGGCCGCGCGGACCGTCGTCCTGATCATCGGCGCGGTCACGATCCTCATCGGATGCGTCATCGGCTGCGCCTACGACGACATCAAGAAGGTCCTGGCCTACTCGACGGTCAGCCAGATCGGCTACATGTTCCTCGCCGTCGGGCTCGGCCCGGCCGGGTACGCGCTGGGCATCATGCACCTGCTCGCGCACGGCTTCTTCAAGGCCGGCCTGTTCCTCGGCTCCGGCTCGGTCATCCACGGGATGGACGGCGAGCAGGACATGCGCAGGTACGGCGGGCTGTGGCGGCACATGCCGATCACCTGGGTCACCTTCGGCCTCGGCTACCTGGCGATCATCGGTTTCCCGGGCCTGTCCGGGTTCTTCACCAAGGACCGCATCATCGAGACGGCGCTGGCCAAGGGTGGCACCAGCGGCTACATCTATGGTGGCGTGGCGCTGCTCGGCGCCGGGATCACCGCCTTCTACATGACCCGGCTGTTCCTGATGACCTTCCACGGCAAGGCGCGCTGGGAGCACGACGGGCCGGAGGCCAAGCACCCGCACGAGTCGCCGGCGACGATGACCGGCCCGATGATGCTGCTGGCCGTCGGCTCGGTCTTCGCCGGTGGGCTGTTCGTCCTCGGCAGCTCGATGCAGAACTGGCTCGCCCCGGTGGTCGGCGAGCACGGTGAGGCGCACCACGACATCTCGCCCGCGGTCGTCACCGCGCTGGTGCTGGTCGTCTCCGCCGGCGGGTTCGCCGGTGCCTACCTGCGTTACCAGCTCCGCCCGGTCGAGGCCGTCGCCCGGCCGGACGCCGAGGTCAGCGTGGTGACCGTCGCCGCGCGCCGCGACCTCTACGCGAACACCTTCAACGAGGTCGTCGCCATGCGGCCGGGGCAGTACCTGACCCGCTTCCTGGTCTGGGCGGACAACGTCGGCATCGACGGCTTCGTGCGCGGGAGCGCCGCCGCCGTGGGCGGGCTGTCCGGCCGGCTGCGACGCACCCAGACCGGCTTCGTCCGGTCCTACGCACTGTCGATGTTGGGAGGTACCGTCCTCGTGGTCGGTGCTCTGCTGCTCACCAGGGCCGGCTGACGTGAGCACAGCCCCCTGGCTGACGATCATGCTGATCGTCCCCGCGGTCGGTTCGCTGGTCGTCGCGTCGCTGCCGCGCCGGCACGGCACGCTCGCCAAGCAACTCGCGCTCGTGGTCTCGCTGGCAGTCCTGGTGCTCGCGGTGCTGGCCACCGCCGCCTACGATCCGGACAAGGCCGGCTTCCAGTTCGGCCAGTCCTATGACTGGATCAAGGAGTTCGGCGTCTCCTACTCGGTGGGCGCCGACGGCATCTCGCTGGTGCTGATGCTGCTCGCCGCGCTGCTCGTCCCGGTGGTCGTGCTGTCCTCCTGGGACGAGGCGGAAGAGGGGCGGCGTTCCGTCCCCGCGTTCTTCGCGCTGCTGCTGGCGCTGGAGACGGGCATGGTCGGGGTGTTCGCCGCCACCGACGTGTTCCTCTTCTATGTCTTCTTCGAGGCCATGCTCATTCCGATGTACTTCCTCATCGGGAGCTACGGGCCGGTCGAGGAGAAGGCACAGCGCTCCTACGCGGCAGTGAAGTTCCTGCTCTACAGCCTGTTCGGCGGGCTGCTGATGCTCGCCGCGGTGATCGGCCTGTACGTGGTCTCCGCCGACCAGCTCGGCACGGGCACGTTCGACTTCGCCACCCTGCGCCAGCTGGAGATCACCCCGGGCGTGCAGAAGCTGCTCTTCCTCGGCTTCTTCATCGCCTTCGCCATCAAGGCGCCGCTGTTTCCCTTCCACACCTGGCTGCCCGACGCCGGCGCGCAGTCGCCGACCGGCGGCGCCGTCCTGCTCGTCGGGGTGCTGGACAAGGTCGGCACCTTCGGCCTGATCCGGTACTGCATCCCGCTGTTCCCGGACGCCGCCGAGTACTTCGCGCCGATGGTGCTGGCCCTGGCGGTGATCGGCATCTTCTACGGCGCCCTGCTGGCCATCGGCCAGCGGGACATGAAACGGCTGGTCGCCTACACCTCGCTGGCCCACTTCGGGTTCATAGCGCTGGGGACCTTCGCCTTCACCTCGCAGGCCGGCACGGGCGCCGTGCTCTACATGGTCAACCACGGCCTGTCGACGGGGCTGCTGTTCGTGGTGGTCGGCTTCCTGGTGGCCCGCCGGGGCAGCCGGGATGTCAGCGCCTACGGCGGCATGGCCCAGGTGACGCCGATCCTCGCCGGGGTCTTCCTGATCGCCGGCCTGTCCTCGCTGGCCCTGCCGGGTACGAACAGCTTCGTCAGCGAGTTCCTGGTGCTGGTCGGAGTGTTCACCGAGTACCGGGCACTGGCGATCGTGGCGACCTGCGGGATCGTGCTCGCCGCGATCTACATCCTGTACCTGTACCAGCGCACGATGACCGGTCCGGTCAAGGACGAGAAGATGCGTCTCGTCAAGGACCTCAGCGTGCGGGAGCGGGTGGTGGTCGCGCCGATGGTCGCGCTGATCATCGGGCTCGGGGTGTACCCCAAGCCGCTGCTCGACATCATCACGCCCACGGTGACCGCCACGTTCGCGGACATCGGGAAGTCTGACCCGGCGCCGACGGCCCCGGTGGCCGCGCCGGAATCCGGAGGCCGTTCGTGAGCGCCGCAACGACTGTGCTGGCGCAGGGCGCCGCGCAGAAGATCACACCGCCGTCGATCGAGTACTCGTCCCTCAGCCCGATGCTCATCCTGTTCGGCGTCGCGCTGGCCGGGGTCCTCGTCGACGCCTTCGCCCCACCGAAGGCCCGGCGGGTGCTCCAGCCGCTGCTGGCCGGGGCGGGGTTCATCGGCGCGTTCGTCGCGGTGGTGCTTCTGCACGCCCACCGCCAGGTGCTCGCCGCCGGCGCGGTGGCCATCGACGGGCCGACGCTGTTCCTGCAGGGCACCATCCTGGTGTTCGCGCTGCTGGCGGTGCTGCTGGTCGCCGAGCGCCGGCTGGACTCCTCCGGCGGCGCGCTCGTCGCCTCCGCCGCGATCGTCCCCGGCTCGCGCGGCTCCACCGCGCAGCGCACCTCGCCGGACGTGCAGACCGAGGCGTATCCGCTGATGGTCTTCTCGGTCAGCGGCATGCTGCTCTTCGTCGCCTCGAACAACCTGCTGGTCATGTTCGTGGCGCTGGAGATCCTCTCGCTGCCGCTGTACCTGCTGTGCGGGCTGGCGCGGCGCCGGCGGCTGCTGTCGCAGGAAGCCGCGATGAAGTACTTCCTGCTCGGGGCGTTCTCGTCGGCCTTCTTCCTTTATGGGGTCGCATTCGCCTACGGCTACGCCGGCAGCGTCGAGCTCGGCCGGATCGCCGACGCGGTGGGCACGGTCGGCCAGAACGACACGTACCTCTACCTGTCGCTCGCGCTGCTCGGCGTCGGCCTGTTCTTCAAGATCGGTGCCGCCCCGTTCCACTCCTGGACGCCGGACGTCTACCAGGGCGCCCCGACACCGATCACCGCCTTCATGGCGGCGGGGACGAAGGTCGCCGCCTTCGGGGCGCTGCTGCGGGTCTTCTACGTGGCCTTCGGCGGCATGCGGTGGGACTGGCGGCCGGTGATCTGGGCTGTGGCCATTCTCACCATGGTCGTCGGCGCGGTGCTCGCGCTCACGCAGCGTGACATCAAGCGGATGCTCGCCTACTCGGCGGTCGCGCACGCCGGCTTCCTGCTCGTCGGGATGGCCGGCTCGAACGTCGACGGCCTGCGCGGCGCCATGTTCTATCTGGTGACCTACGGCTTCACCACGATCGCGGCGTTCGCGGTGGTCTCCCTGGTCCGCACCGGCGACGGCGAGGCCAGCGACCTCTCCCAGTGGCAGGGCCTGGGCCGGACGTCGCCGCTACTGGCAGGCACGTTCGCCTTCCTACTGCTCGCGCTCGCCGGCATCCCGCTGACCAGCGGGTTCACCGGGAAGTTTGCGGTCTTCCAGGCGGCGATCGCCGGTGACGCGACCCCGCTGGTGGTCGTGGCCCTGGTGTGCAGCGCGATCGCGGCGTTCTTCTACGTCCGGGTCATCGTGCTGATGTTCTTCTCCGAGCCRCTCGCCGACGGGCCGGTCATCGTCACCCGGCCGACTCTTACCTTCGCTACGGTGGGTATAGGTGCACTCATGACCCTGCTGTTGGGCGTGGCGCCGCAGCCGCTTCTCGACCTGGCGACCACCGCGGCGACCTCCGGCTTCGTACGCTGATGGCGGTATGAGCGCTATCGGGCTGGAAGTGATGGGGATCAGGGCCGACCCTGATCTCGAGAAGTCGATGCGGGTCGGGCTCGCCGCGGTCGAGGAGATGCTGCGCGGATCCGTCCGCAGCGAGTTCTCCTTCGTGACCGAGGCGTCCCGGCACCTCGTCGACGCGGGCGGCAAGCGGTTCCGACCCATGGTCGTACTGCTTGCCGCCCAGTTCGCCGATCCGGACGCGGTCGGTGTCGTGCCGGCGGCCGTGGCGATCGAGCTGACCCATCTGTCGACGCTTTACCACGACGACGTGATGGACGAGGCCCCGCTGCGCCGCGGTGCCGCGTCCGCGAACGCCCGGTGGACGAACACGGTCGCGATCCTCACCGGCGACTTCCTGTTCGCACGCGCGTCCGAGATCACGGCCGACCTGGGGCCGGAGGCGACCCGCATCCTGGCGCGCACGATCGCGACCCTCTGCGAGGGCCAGATCCGCGAGACCGTCGGGGTCGGGCCGGGGCAGGACCCGATCGAGCACTACCTGCGGGTCATCACGGAGAAGACGGCTTCGCTGATCGCCACGTCCGCCCGCCTGGGCGCCATGCTCGCCGGCGCCGACCCGGTCACGACCGACGTCCTGGCCGCGTTCGGGGAGCGCTTCGGGGTGGCCTTCCAGCTCTCCGACGACCTCATCGACGTGGCGTCGCCGAGCGAGGACTCCGGCAAGACACCCGGGACGGACCTGCGCGAGGGCATCCCGACGCTGCCGGTGCTCTACGCCCTGCAGGGCGAGGACGCGGCGGCCCGCCGGCTGCGCGACCTGCTCGGGGTGAACCCGCGCACGGAGGCCGGGGTCACCGAGTCCGGGGTCGTCGAGGCGTTGGAGCTGCTGCGCGAGCATCCCGCGATGGACCGGGCCCGCGCCGAGCTCATCCGCTGGTCGAGCGAGGCCCGCGAGTGCCTGGCGCCGCTGCCCGACGGCTCGGCCAAGACCGCGCTGGAGTCGCTGGCCGACTTCGTCATCGACCGCACGAGCTAGTGTCCCGGTCCGGAGATCTGCGATCTCATGGGACCTGCGGTGTCATGGAGGTATGGCAGGTAAGCCGAGTCTGCCGCTCGTGCTCACCGGGGCCGAGCGGCGGACCCTTCAGGGGTGGGCCAGCCGGCGCAGGACTGCGCAGGGCCTGGCCCAGCGGGCGCGCATCGTGTTGATGTGCGCGGATGACAGGACCAACAAGTCCGTGGCCGCCGAACTGGGAATCAGCCGGGACACGGTGGGCAGGTGGCGGAACCGGTTCGTCCGGCACCGGTGCGCCGGGCTCAGCGACGAGCCGAGGCCGGGCGCGCCGCGCACGATCAGCGATGCCCAGGTCGAGGAGGTCGTGGTCCGCACTCTGGAAGAGGTGCCCGAAGGGGCCACCCACTGGTCCAAGCGCGAGCTCGCGAAG
>NZ_MAXA01000256.1 GCF_001854695.1 Parafrankia soli | reverse complement strand
GTGAACGACCGCCTGCCGCACAGAGGCTCCTGGCAGTACCACCGGCGCTTGACCCACACCAGCCGCAGCGGGGTGGAGCCGCAAGGCAGGTCACGCGGCCGGGTGGTCACGATGCCCTTGACCCGATGCGCGAACACTCCGCAGCCCGGACATGCCCGCGCCGTCTCGTCCACGGTCGCAAGCCATGCCAGCCGTGATCCGTCGGCCTGCCRCTCGACGCGCTGCACCACCAGACCGTCCAGCTCCAACAGCAACGTCGCCGCACTACTATGATCGTTCAAGCCCGTAACCCCGTGGCGTCTGGATTGCGTGAGAACAATCAAGATCGCCCGGGTTGCGGGTCTTTTCATGTCACGACATGCCAGCGTCCCACGCGGGGYATACAAAGCCACGACGAGCCAACATCACGCACGGTCACCAGCCCCGGTCAGGTCACCGTGCCCCACCCCGGTCAACTTCGAAGACCCGGGTTGGCGGTCACCCTCGACGTGCCCCCGCAGCTGTGCCGGATAGTCGTCGTCAACGATCCTGCCGGTTACTTGCCTGCTCCGATCAGAGACGCACTCCGGCGCCGATCCGGCGGAAAAGCGGACGAGTGTTTCTTGTCCCGCCCCCGTCACCTCCTTTACGGGCGAGGGGAATTCCTTGCCGGTGGAGCCGTGACGGTGGCTGGCTCGGCTTGACTGGCCGGTCCACCGGTCCACCGGTCCACCGGCCCGCGGCCGCACCGATTGGAGTGCCCTGTGCCTCGGCGGGCGGGATCGGCGGCGTGCCGTCGGCGGGGGCCGCACGGTGCCGCCCCCTCGATGGCACCGAGACGACGGCCGCCGGGGTGGACCGCGGCTCGCTCCGTAGGCGGGGCCGGGGGGCCGCGGTGCTGGGTGGCTGTCGTCGGGTTCATGGGGACCACGGTGGCTGCCGGTCGGCTTGTCCGGCGGTCTCTCCGGACGTATTGCTGGAGGTTCCCCGGCAATGCGCTGGTAGCGCTGGCTATTGTCGGTGTCTGGGGGGGTGGCCGGCGGTGCCGGACACCCCGGGTGTGGCCGGGGCGGGGGGGGCTTGGTGGGTGGTGGTGTGGATCCGCGTCCGGAGTTCGCGGAGCGACTGCGGGCGCTCAAGGACGCGGCGGGTCTGTCGGACCGTCGCCTTGAGGCGGCCAGTGGTAGGACGCCACGACGCCGGGCGGGTCAGCCGCCGCTGCGGCTGAAACGCAGCACTATCGCCGGGATGATCAGTAGGACTCGGCCGGTGCGTCCCGAGCCGGAGCACGTAGAGGTGTTCGTCGACACCTGCATCCGGGTCGCCGGCGAGTCCGGCCGGCCCGTGTCCGGCGATCTGGGGGACCGCCACGCCTGGGATGCGGCCTATCGCGACCTGCTGCTGCGGATGGCCGGGGTGCGCAGCGCGAACCGGTCGGCCACCGAGGCGGCCAAGCAGCTGCAGCGGATGGAACCGCGGGCCGGCAAGGCCGATAATCACGCCGATTCCGATTCCGATTCCGATTCCGATTCCGATTCGGATTCCGATGGCGGTGCCGCGGAACCGGCGCAGCCCTGCCCGTATCGGGGGCTGGCGGCTTTCGGCCCTGACGATGCCCGGTTGTTCTTCGGTCGGGCTCAGCTGACCGCGGACCTCCTCGATCGGGTCGCCGAGAAATGGGCCTGTCCGGGGCCGCTGATGGTGACCGGCCCGTCCGGGTCGGGGAAGTCCTCGCTGCTGCGCGCGGGGCTGATCGCTGCTCTGGACGGGAATGGGCCGCCCGCCCCGGGCCGGGCCGGCACTCCCTTCGCGGTTTTCAGTCCCGGCGCGGATCCGGTGGCAGAGCTGGCTAAACACCTCGCTGTCCTGACGGTCGGGTTATCCCCAGCCGAGCTGACCGAACACGCGCAGGGCGATCCCGGGCAGCTGCGGGCGGTTGTCCACCGGGCGTTGAACGCCGACGATCCACCGCGGCCGGTCCGTGCGGTCATCATCGTCGACCAGTTTGAGGAGCTGTTCACCGTCTGCCCGGACGAGCAGCAACGCCGGCTGTTCATCGACGTGCTCGACACGCTGTGCGCGGACCCGGTCCAGGAATCCCCAGCGATCGTGGTGTTCGGGATGCGGGCCGATTTCTTCGTGCACTGCGCGGCCTATCCGCAGCTGCTGGCCCCGCTGGAACACCCGGTGGTCATCGGCCCCATGACCAGTGCGCAGCTGCGGGAGGTCATCGAACGCCCGGCCGCGCTGGGCGGCCTCACCCTGCAGGACGGGCTGGCCGACCTGCTGCTGGAAGACCTCGACGCCGACGGCCAGCACACCGGTGTCGAGGGCGTTCTGCCGTTGCTGTCTCATGCCCTGCTCGTCACCTGGCAGCACCCTCAGGGCCACGAGCTCACCCTGGCCGGCCACACCGATGGCGTGTGGACGGTGGCGTTGTCCGCCGACGGGCGCACCGCGCTCATCAACAGCGCCGACGGCAGGGCGATCCTGTGGGACCTGCATCCTCTCGACGAGCTTCTCACTCGCCGCATCGACCGGGCCTGCGCGGCGGCCGGTGGCGGCCTCACTCCAGCCGAGTGGGAGCGTTACATCCCGACCCTTGCCTACCGGACGACCTGCGGGCCGTAGACAGATATCTGGACCGTCGCCGATCCAGCGACGATGAACCCACCCAGATCGCTTCTCCCCCATCCCGGGCCTGCGAGTAGGTAACGGGCGCGCGCGGCGCCAGCTCCCCGGCGGTGAATGTCGATCGGTTCAGGGCCACCCTCATTGAACGCGGCTGCGTCCGGATGCGCGGGTGACGGGACTGGAGCCGGAGGAGGATGCCCGGCAGGGCGACCGCCACGGAAAGGACGCCGGTTACGGCGGCGGCCCGGTGTCTCCCCCTGCACAGCCCCACCGCGACGGTGACCGGACCGGCCGACGGCGGACCTGTTCGCCGCCGACGAGGCGCTGCTCTTCGCCACCTCGACCGCCAGCCCGTCCTCGCCCTTATTCTGACAGTGACTTATCCGCGCAGGTCAGGTCGAGTTCGAACCAGACTGTCTTCCCGGTGCGGGTGGGACGAGCTCCCCACTGGGTGGCGAGTTGGGCGACGAGCTGAAGCCCGCGGCCGCCCTCGTCATCGGCGGAAGGGTTCAGCAGGCGCGGCACCCGGCTGTCGCCATCGGCGATTTCGACGTAGAGGGCGTGGCGACCGCGGCGTAGCGTCAGGTCGCTGGGGGTCTTCGCGTACCGGATGGCGTTCGTGACGAGCTCGCTGACGAGGAGCTCCACAAGGTCGACGCTGTCGGTGAGCTCCCACTGCCGCAACGCGGCGACGGTGGTGTCGCGGGCGGCTTTGACGGCCCGCGGATCGGGCTCCACGGTGGTTGTCCAGGTCGTGGCGCGCGCGGTGGCGCGGACGAGGAGGAGGGCGACGTCGTCGTCGTAACCGCCGCTGCGGTCGATGAGGGTGAGCAGCCGCTCGGCCGTGGCGGGCAAGCTGCCGGTGGCGACGAGGGCCGCCTGCAACTGGCGGACACCCTGACCGRTGTCAATCTTCGGGGATTCGATGAGTCCGTCGGTGTAGAGGGCGAGGGTGCTGCCTGCCGGGAACGGGTACCGAACTTCGGTGCACGGTGGGCCGCCAATGCCGAGGATGATTCCTTCCGGCTCCTCCAGCAGCCGAGCGTCTGTGTACGCATCGACGATGGCGGGTGGGAGGTGACCGGCGTTGGCGACGGTGATGCTGGCGGTCGCCGGCTCGAAGATTGCGTAGACGCAGCTGACGAGGGCGCCGTCCGGCCCGGCACCGATGTTCTGCACCAGGCTGTCGAGGTGCGTCAGGACGTCCGCTGCCGGGAGGTCGAGGGCGGCGAAGGCACGGACCGCGGCGCGGACCTGGCCCATCACAGCGGCGGCGGCCAGGCCACGGCCCATCACGTCGCCGATGACGAGGGCGACCCGGCCGGCCGACAGCGGCACGATGTCGAACCAGTCGCCGCCGACCTCGGTTCCTGCCGTGCCGGGCTCGTAGCGCCATTCGATGTCCAGACCCTCGACGGCCGGCAGCCCGCCGGGCAGCAGCCCGCGTTGCAGGGTGATTGCGGCCGTGCGCTGTCGGTCGAAGGCGCGGGCGTTGGCGACGGCATTGGCGATCCGACTGCCGAGCTCCGCCGCGGTCTGCACGTCGTACTCGGTGTAGGTCCGCCCGGACGGCCCGAGACCGAGGTACACCGAACCGTGGTATTCGTTGCCGACCAGCAGCGGGACAGTGATCGCGGTGCGAACGGCGATGTATTCGAAGTGCTCATCCCGCTGCGGGTGATCGACGCTGGCGATCACCCGCTCGTCGACGTCGAAGAGGACCGGACGGCGGGTGGCGAGGGAACGGTGCGCTGGGTTGTCCTGATCGACATAGGTGATGGCGGAAGGCAGGAGCTGGTGGGCCTCCGGCGGCGGCAGCAACGGCGTGTTCCCAGCGACGGTGAGACGCAGCGGCAGCCGGGCCGGCGGGGCTGTCGCGTCCAGCGGCTCCTCGGTGAGGTACAGGTCGCAGTTGTCGGCGAACTCGGGAACGATGAGCTCGACCATCCCCTCCAGCGTCGCCGTCAGGTCCAGTGAGGCTCCGATCAACCCACTGGCCCGGCCCAGCAGCCGCAACCGCTGTTCCACCTTGTCTCGCGCGGCCTCCGCCCGCCGCTGGTCGGTCACGTCCACCAGGGCGACGCCAACCGCCGCGACGGACCCGTCCCCGCCGCGGAGCGGATAGTGGGACACCCGCCAAGTCCGCTGCCCTGGCCGGGGGGCAGGAGTGGAACCGGTGATCTCCACGTTGAGGATGGGCTCGCCGGTGGCAAGGACCTGACGGATCACCTCCCAGGCCCCGGGGTGGACGTCGGGGAGTAACTCACTCAACGGTCGTTGCCCGATGTCGTCGACGGACAACCCATTGATGGCTCGCATCGCGCGGTTCATCTGGCGTACCCGCAGCTTCCGGTCAGTGATCAGCAGGCCGATCGGGGCCAGCTCGAACAGCTGCGAGGTGAACAGCCCGGTCTCGGACCCGGGCGGAGCGCCCGGGTCAGTTCCGTCGGGTGGGTCCAGAGCGGCGGCCGAGTTCTCGCGACCGTGCCGGGCAGATCCGCCCATGTCACCAGTCACCACCGGACCGAACGTCTGGCACCCAGAAGCCGTTGCAGGGCCTGCTTCGCGGTACGGGCGCACGACAGCAACGAAAAGCGGCGGGTGGCGGGCGGACAACCGTACAAATGGTCACCCAAGCGCCATCCCGGTTCACCACAAGAACGCCCATGCCCAGTGCGCTGCCACCGAAACACATGATCGATTCCGCGGTCCGCGGCCTGCGCGCTGAAGCACGCGAGCAAGGCACGCACGTCGGCCATCTTCACCTCGGCGGGGACGATGCCTGATCAGGATCGGCGAGATGCATCGGGCACCACCACCGAAGACATCTCGATGTTGCACAGGTCGGTCAGTTTGACGACGACCTCGGTGCCCGAGAGCCGCACGTCGACGATGGGTTCGCCGGGGTCGCATCACGCGGAAGGTACGTCACCGCTCGACGACGGACCCACTTTATCGGTGAGGCTCACCGGGAGACCTGGCCAGCGCCTGTTCCGCGGACGGGCACCGGGCAGGCGGACGTCCCAGCCCTTCCCGCTCGGGGGCAGGATGTTTCCGCCGGCCCATCCCAACAGCATCGCCTCCACCTCGGGCGGGGGCGACGGGTCAGTTCATCGGTTCAGCGCTGCGCTGACAGCGGTAGCGACATGATCCGGACCGACACGAGCATTCTCGACGCGGGCTGGGGGTGCTCCTCGCGATCCTGCGCGCCAAGGCTGAGAGTGCCGGACGGGTGTCGTCGAGGTCAGCCCCGCCGACACGTACCGCACTCGCGCCGCCTGCGGTCACTGTGCCGCGGAGAACCGCAGGACACAGGCCGAGTTCGCCTGTCACATGACGACGCCCGGGTGTCGGTCAGGTACGCGGCGACCTTGGCGCGTACCTGACGGTCGTCTTCGCCGCGAGGACGAAGACGTGACAGGCCCCGACGGGCCAACCACCACGACCGAGAGGGCCGGGCGCGCGATAGGCTCCAATGTCGAACGTGTGTTCGAAGAGTGTGGTGTGATCCAGGGAGCCTACGGAGACCACATGATCTGTCTCGTGCTGTGTGGATCCGCGGTCCCCCGGTTCGAGCGCCGATGCGTCCGCAGCTAGGGTCGCCAAACATGGACCGTCTGACGGAGCATGCGGCGCTGCTCACGCTTCTTCGCGGCCGCCGCCGTCAGTGGGGGCTCGTCGCTGACGAGGTCGAGGAGACCGGCAGCGCGCTGCGTGTGCTCGAAGCCGACACGAACGGGGACCAGGGCGACCTCTTCGAAGGGTTCTCGGACGGGATAAGCGCTGCCCTGGACGCGGCACGCGAGACGCTGCTCGGGTGGGACGCACAAGGCATTCGAGTAGTCACGCTGCTTGATGCGGACTATCCAGCGCAGCTGCTCACCGTCCACCAGCGCCCTCCCTTCCTGTTCTTCCGGGGCCGGATGAGCCCGGACGACGCCGCCGGGGTCGCTGTGGTCGGTACCCGCTCGGCCTCGGCGGAAGGGCTGCGCCGAGCCGAGGAGATCGCCGCCGGGCTTGCCCGCCGAGGCCGCGTGGTCGTCAGCGGTCTCGCCGGCGGCATTGACACGGCAGCGCACAGAGCCGCCCTGCGCGAGGGGGGCCGCACCGTTGCCGTCATCGGAACAGGGCTCCTCAAGTCCTACCCCAAAGAGAACGCGCCTCTTCAGGAGAAGCTGGCTCGTGAACATCTGGTGCTGTCACAGTTCTGGCCGGAGTCCCCGCCGACCAAGACAAGTTTCCTGATGCGCAACGGTGTGATGAGCGGCTACGCCGCCGCGACGGTAGTGGTGGAAGCGCCGGAGAAAAGCGGCGCCCGGACACAGGCCCGGCTCGCACTCGAACACGGCCGACCTGTCTTCCTCCTGGACACGGTCATGGCGCACGAGTGGGCGCAGGAGTACGCTCAACGCCCAGGTGTAACCGTCGTGAGTAGCGTCGAGGAAGTGTTGAGCCTGCTGGACGAGCTGACCGTGTACCCGGACACGGTAGTCTGGTGACCTCACCGCGTCGTGCCCGCACAGTAGTCGAGGTCTCCGACCCCTACGCCAACTATCTGCTTCAGGTTCCTCCCTCCGGAGAGGGCATCTGCATCACCTGCCACTCGTCGGTATACGACGGGTACGAGCGGTGCCTGCCGTGTAACCGGGCGCGACAGAAACTCGGACCCCTGGTCTTCGACGCGACGGCGTTCGTTTCCTTGGCACCCTCGGGTCAGCAGCTCGCGAGAGAACTGATCACATATAAGAAGGAAGAGATCCCCGAGAAGTACCGACACCCACGGATGGCCGGTCTGGCCGCGGTCCTGTGGCGGTGGCTTTCCGTACACGAGGCCCATGTGGCGCAGCGGGCGGGAACACCGGGATTCTCGATGGTCACGCCGGTTCCCAGCACGAGGGGTCGACCGGGAGAGCACCCACTGAAACGTCTGGTCAGCGGAATCGTCGCAGGAACCGGCGACCGGTACGTTGACCTGCTGGAAGCACACGGCGGCGACCGCGGCCGGGAGGTGGCAACCGATCGATTCACCATCGTCAGGCCGGTTGCCGCCGCCTCGGTGCTCGTGATCGACGACACGTGGACCAGCGGCGCGCGAGCCCAGTCCGCCGCCGCGGCCCTCAAACTGGCCGGAACATCCAAAGTCGGATTCGTCGGGGTCGGCCGATGGTTCAACACGGATTTCGCCGACAACGCGAAATGGCTGATCCGGCGACGTAGAACCAGGTGGAACTGGGACCGTTGCTGCCTGGAGTAGAGGTCACGATCCAGCTACTACGATTCCCTGCCGCACCCTGGGTGTTTCCGCGACCGAGGTAGAGCGGGCGCAGATGCGCGTTGCTGGATATTTTTTCGACTACCCGACACACTCCTTGGAAAGATCCCGACCCGGATAGTCCGGCAGCCCGGCACTGGGCGGGCACGCCGGATCTTTCCGGAGGCCTGGCGGGCCATTAGTTTTCGCTCGGYAGCGACATGATTCAGCTCAACCCCCGCGCGCCGCACGCCCTGAGCTGCGTGGCCGGGCTGTCCTACCGGTTGGCTGCCCAGTCGTTGCGGCTGATCGCGTAGACATTGCTCGCCTTCCAAGGCCCGACATCCGCGACTTCCCGGAAGGCCATCCCGAGCCGGAGAGCGATCGCGTTCATGCCTGCGTTCTGCTGGTGGGTGGCCGTGATCAGCTCGTCCACGTCGAGTCGGTCGAATCCGAACTGCAGTGCCGCAGTGATCGCCTCAGTGCCAAGGCCCTGACCCCACCGGTCCCGGTGGATCGACACCGCGACCTCGACTCCGGGCCAGCCGTCGGCGAAGTAGGTGCCATCCCAAACGTGCCGTCGAGGTAGCGCATGGTTTCCGGGTCGGCGTTCATGGCCGCGTACGGCTCAAGGTCGGCGGCCTGCCACCCGCGCAGCACCAGCCGTTCCGTGAGGACGGTCGGGATCTCCGCGATGGCCGGAGTGCCATAGACGAGTTTCATGCCTGGCCTGCCGTGAGCTCAAGGCGGGGACGTGCCTGCCAGCGGTCCCAGAAGTCCCGCACCGGTTCGACAGTGGGATGGCCGGTGAACGTCGTGGCGATCTCGACAACCCGGTCGGAGACCGAGGCGGTCGGACGGGCGTCCAGCATCTCCACGACCCGTCCCGCCACCGCCGCGGCTTCGTCGATCTCGGGCCGTTCCCGGGCGGTGAGGCTCGCCGCGAGGGCGAGCAGCGCATTGCCGTAATCCTCGAATCCGACCGCCTGGCCGCTGTCACAGGCCGAGATGGCAGCGCGAGCAATCGGTTCCGCCTCAACGCCACCATCGACGCGGGTCAGGACCCCGGCATACATCATCTCGGCGGCGGCCGGTCCGAACGGGCTGCTCCGGGCTGCAGCGGGAGGTCCGTGACCGATGCCCGCATCTGGTCGAGGGCCGCCCTGGTGCCGTGGGTGTCGCCGAGCACRCCGAGGGCCCGTGCCTCGTAGCCGGCGATCCGGGCGCGGGTGTACGGGTGGTCCGCGAGCGCGGCGGTTTTCCGGGCCACGGTGGCGGCTTCCCGGTAACGCCGGCCGTAGAACGCCAGGGTCGTCAGCATCTCCCCGACAGAGGCGGCGAGTACGACATCGTCGGTCTGGCTGGCATGGTCCTCGGCAAGGCGGATGAACCGGCGGGCGGCAAGGGTGTCGCCGAGGTTGAACGACAGCCGCGCCAGCATGTACGAGGCGTAGCCCGCGGCGACGGTCAGCCGGGTCTGCGGACGGGCCCGGCCGCTGCCGTTCATCAGGTGGTGGTGCGCCGACTTCCACGTCTTCCACACCTTCGGCGCGAGCTGCTGGTGCGCTTCGACGGTGAACGCGACGGCATGCGCGTTGATCGCGTCGTCGACTTCGTCGAGGGTCAGCACATCAGGTGCGGACGCGGTCCACTGCCGATACATCTGGGCGGCGACGAGGCTGGCGGCGGCGAGTTCGAACGCCTGCCGGCGGTTGGCGTACACAGGTTCCTCCTGCCTGCGCGGGTCGAGTCCCAGATCCCGGGCCCGCTTCTCCCTGACAGCTGCGTCCCGCAATCGCCGGATGGCTCCGCCTGCGGCCAACGCGGTATCCAGCGCGTCCGCCAGATCCGCAGACGGGATCTCCCGACCGTTGACAGCCCGTGAGATCTGCTGGCGCTTGAAACCTGTACGGACCTCGAGCCGACTGTTGTTGGTCCGGTGCTGGTCGCGCAGGTTCCGTAGCAGGTCCGCCAGGTCGGCAAGCGCGTCGTTTCGCTGTCCAGCTTGCGCCCTCAGCCTCCTCTGCAACGCCGTGTCGGGTGCGTGCAACCGCTCATTGCATGCATGCAACGAGCGGTTGCGTTCTGTTGCGTCCCTAGTGCGCAGTGTGTCATGGGTCATGTGCGGCGGGACACACGCCGGCCACCTTCCCGACCGAGCAGCGCACGTGACCAGACCCACGGACGCCCCCAGGCCCGCCGGCCGGACGCCCGCCGCTGGCCGCCACTTCCACCCTGATCCGTCGCCGTCCAGCGCCGTGCGGCGTTCTGGTGTCGGGTCGGGGGTGGTGGCCGGGGTGGGGAGGGAGCCGGTCATACCGGCCGGTGACGGCGCTCCCTCCCCGCCCCTCCCGTCGCGGGTGCCAAACACGCACTGGCCGGGGAAGGGGTGCAGCCCTGCCCGTCAGGCTGGCCGTGTCGTCCGCCCGATCGATGGCGGTTCGGTCGCCGACTGGGAGTGGTCGGTGGTCGTGCTCGACGTCGAGGGCGACCCTCAGGAGACCGTCACCGGGTTCTTCTCTCTGGAGACGGCTGACGCCTACGCCAGGCCCACCCCGGACATCCAGCGGTGGGTGGACGTCGGTGCCGTCGCGACCTGCCATCCCGGATCTCATTCCCGGGATCTGAAACGGGGGCCGTCCCGCTCAGGGCGGCCCGTCCACCACCCCGCCCGCGTCGCCTGGCCGTGCTGTGGGTGAGGTGGTCCTGATCTCCGCCTGTCCTGGTGCTGACCAGGTCCGTCAGGGCAGGCGGAGCCCGGCACCCGCCGGGCGCTACCCAAATCCCATCCTGCGAGGAGTACTGGCGATGACTGCTGTGGCGTTAGAAGCCGCGAACACGGGCCGGTTCCTGGTCCGTCCGGCCCTGTTCGACTGGCTCGTCGACCGGGTGGCAGCGGATACGGAGGTGGCGGGAGACCGCGACCTCGCCACCCGGATCGTGGACCAGGCGTTGGCGTTCCTGGCGGCCAGCGCGACCAGCCCACGCACACTGGCGCCGAGCCGGCTGGTGGACGTCGGCTGGCACACGTTCCTGTTGCACACCCGGGAGTACGCCGCGTGGTGCGACCAGGTCGCGGGCCGGTTCCTCCACCACATCCCCGCGGACCCGGCTGACGCGCCGATCGACGCCGTGGCGGCGCGTGCCCGTACCCTGACGGCGATCACCGAGGCCGGCTACGCCGTCGACACCGAGCTGTGGCGCGAAGTGGCCTCGACGTCCTGCGCCGACAAGGGGGACTGCTCCGCGTCCGGCGAGGACGGCAACGAGAACCAGGACACGCGGATCCCGAACTAGCGCAGCCGGGAGGAGAGCGAGGTGGCCGTGGCGGACGTGTGGGGTTCGGTCCCTGGCGTGGTGCGACAGGCGGTCGAGCGGCATGTCGGCCCGGTCACGGCGGCGGAAGCTGTCGCCGGCGGAAAGAACAACGACCTTGCCGCCGTCGTGCACGGCGACGGCGGGCCGGTGTTCGTGAAGGCCGTCCGCGGGATCAGCCGGGCGATGCGCTGGCTGCGGGACGAGATCACAGCCGGGGTGCTCGCTGACGGCATCGCCCCGGCCGTGATCTTCTCCGAGGAGGTGCGAGCCGATGACCTGTGGCTGATCGTCGGCTTCGAGTATCTGCCCGGCCGGCCCGCCGACCTCGCTGTCGGCTCGGCGGACCTCGCGGTGGTCGGCAGGACGCTGGACCGGATCAGCGCCCTGCCGGCGCCCGGGGTCCTCGGGTTGCATGAGCGGTGGACGGTGCCGGACTGGTGGAGCCGGGTGCGGGAAGCCGCCCCGGAGGTGACCGCCGGGTGGGATGTCGAGCGGATGGACCGGTGGGCGGCGCTCGCGCCGGCCGCGGTCGAAGGTGATCGGCTCGCGCACACCGATCTGCACGCCGATCAGTTCATCCTCGGCCCGGACGGCACGGTCCACGTGATCGACTGGGGTTTCCCCGGGGCGGCCGCGCCGTGGGTCGACACGGCGTTCCTGGTGATCCGGCTCGTTGACGCCGGCCATTGCCCGGCGGACGCGCAGGCGTGGGCGGCCGAACGACCGGGCTGGACGCCGGACGGGGACGCGCTGACCGCGTTCGCGGTGTTCGTCGCCGGGCTGTGGACGTACCGGGCTGTCACGGAGGGGGCTGACGGGCCATGGGTCCGCTCCGCCCGCGACTACGCGGCGTGGAGGGTTGGGGTTGCGGTATCCCCCCGTTGCGCACCTGCGCCTACATGATCGCGCTCGGCTGTCCCGCGGACCGCCCAGTCGTACCGAAGGCACAGGTCAGGCGGTTGCGCGAGTCGGACCGCCGGCCAGGTTCACCTATGCTGCCCAGCATGGAGTTGGTGGACTATGTCAACACCTTCATCGTCATTGCGGACGACTGCCCGGTCGCCGAGGGCACCGCGCCGCCGGTCAAGGGCGACAACCCGTCCATCGCGGCACGCGCCTACGAGATGATCGCGCGTCACCCTTACTCCTACACTTCTGGCGACGTCATTTTCGGTGTCTTCGCCGACCGCCGCGACATCCCCGCGGACGAGCGGTCCCGGGCCCGGGCGGAGTTCTACTCCCGTGGCCAGGCCTGCCTGCGTGCCTCCGACCTCGGCCGCCGCTACGGCTGGGGTATTCACGCTGATGCCCAGGGCCGCCTCGCCCTCTACGGCGCCGAAACCCCCGAGTACGCGACCTTCGCCGCCGGCCGGCGCCACGACGACGCCGGCCGGCCCGTCACCGTCCGGAAGGCCATGCGCCGCTCCCGCCGCTGATCCACCCGCCGGACCGGCGCATCGGCCCGCCCTCAGGCGGTCAGCCGCCAGCGACCTGCCAGACCGAGACATGGGTGAGGCTGCCCGCGGTGAACGGCTCCTCGCGCCAGCCGGCGTGCCGGCTGACCAGCGTCATCCCGGCCAGGCGCGCCATCAGGTCCAGCTCGGACGGCCACGCGTACCGCAGTTCGACCGGGTAGATCCTGACCCCGCCCTCGGTGACCGAGACAGTCCGGCTCCGGACCCGCTGCGCGGCCGGGTCGTGGACCGCCGCGCTCAACCGGAACTCGTCACCGTCGAGCGCGTCCACGTTCACCCGCTGACCGCGGTCGAACAGGGTGAGATCCGGCCTGAATGCCTCCATGACGAAGACACCGCCCGGCCGGAGCCGGCGCGCCACGTTGGCGAAACAGCGGACCTGGTCATCCTGACTCAGTAACACGAAGAACGTGTTGAACACGACGTAGACGACGCTGAACGGCCCGCCCGGCGCAGCCACGTCCACGAAATCACCGATGGCCACCGGGACGGTGTCGCCACCCGGCTTCGCCCGCATCCACGCGACCATTCTCCCGGACGCGTCGATGCCTGATACCGGAACTCCGCGCGCGGCGAGCGGAAGCGCGACGCGACCGGTGCCGATCCCCAGCTCGAGAGCGGGCCCGGAACCGGCGAGACCAGCCAGGACCTCCGCCATCGCCTCGGGTTCCGCCCGGCCCGCGGTGGCACCGGGAAACCATTCGTCGTACACGTCGGCTATCCGGTCCCCGTACTGCGCCGGATCGACGCCGTCGAGGTTCTCCGTATCGTCCGCTCCCATGCGCGGAACCATGCCATGAAGACTCCCGGTCCCGCATCCCGTTTTTCATCGGATGGCACTCATCATGACCGGGCACGCGCGCCGCTCGCGCCCGGCCCCGGCGAGCGGCGGGTCGACACGGCGTTCCTGGCGATCCTGCTCGTCGCTGGCGGCAGACCTCAGGGGGGTGGTCCTGGGGCGGTGAGCCCTGAGGCCGTTCTCGGGAGCTCGCCCTTCGGCTGATCTCCTATCTGTAGGTTATTTCTCTGTAGGTTATTTCCCACAGGCGAGCGGTGCAGTCGTCGCTGCTGGTGGCAAGCAGTCGGCCGTCAGGGGCGAAGGTGCAATTGTTGACTGCCTTCTGATGTCCGGTGAGAACAGCGACGCTGTCGCCGGTCGTGACGTCCCACAGTCGTACCGTCATGTCCTTGCCGGCGGTCGCGAGCAGCCGACCGTCCGGAGAGAAATCGCAGCTGGTGATGCTGTCGGTGTGGCCGCCCAGGACAGCGGAAGCCTCTCCGCTCGCCACGTCCCACAGGAGAACCTTGCCGTCGCCGGAAACCGTCGCGACGATCTKACCGTCCGGGGAGAAGGCACAGTCACCGACCCATCCCGCGTGGTCGGCGAGCGTGGCCGCCGTCTGGCCGGTGGCGACGTCCCACAGCCGGACCACGCGGTCCTCGCCCAGGGTGGCCAGAAGGAGGCCGTCGGGTGAGAACGTGCAGTACGTGACCCATCCGGTGTGACCACTGAGGGTGTCTACGGTGTGGCCGGTCGAGACGTCCCACAGCCGGACGGTGGAGTCGTCGCTTGCCGTGGCGAGGATCCTGCCGTCCGGTGAGAAGGCGCAGTGGCGGACCCACCCGGTGTGGCCGCTCAGTACGCTGGTCGCTCGGCCGGCGGAAGAATCCCACAACTGGATCGTCTGGTCGTCATAGGAGACGGCCAGTATCCGGCCTCGGGGAGAAAAGCAGCACACGCATATGGGTTCCTCCTCATGGAGGGAGATCTTGGCCAGGGAAAGGCCCGTCGAGACATCCCATATTCGGGCGCTCCGCCCCTTACCGCCGAGTGCGGCAAGCAGCCTGCCGTCGGGGGAAAAGGCGCTTGCGGTGAAAAGAATGCCATACGAGTCAAGGTTGCTCGTCCGGCTCGGAATTACGGTTGTGTTGCGTCCGCTGTTGATATCCCAGAGTCGGATGGTGTTGTCCTCGCCCGCGGTGGCGAGAAGGCGACCGTCTGGGGAGAAGGTGCAGCCGGTGACATGAACGTCGTCATGGCCGGTGAAGGTGTGTCTGATCCTGTGGGTGACTTTCATGGGAGGAGTCGTCCTCCTGGCCCTGTCCTGCCCGGTCCTGCCTGCGGACGGGGCGGCAGCCTTCGGAGGGGTGGTCAGTGCGCCGAGGGCGACGACGAGTTTGGGGTCGCCGCTGGTGGTGGGGAGTCGGCCGAGGGCGGTGGTGACGGCGGTGGTGATGCGGGGTGTGCGGGTGGCTCCGCCGGTGAGGTAGACGCAGCTGAGGGYGGACGGGTCGAGGCCGGCGGTGTGGATGGTGCGCAGCAGTTCGACGGTGGTGTCCGCCAGTGGCTGGGCGATGGCTTCGTCGAGCTCGGCGCGGGTGACGCGGATGCCGTCGTCGACCCCGTCGACGTACTCGTCGACATAGACGGTGTGGGTGGGCCGTTCGGACAGCTCGTGCTTGGCCCTGACGATCTCCTCGCGGATCTTCGTCTGGGCCCGGCGGGCGCGTCGGCTCTCGCCGGCCCACAGCTCGTCCCAGGTGTCCCGGGCGTCCGCCGGGAGGTGCGTGGCGACGAGGTCGAGGAGCAGGGTGTCGATGTCCTCGCCGCCGAAGTGCGGGTCGCCACCGGTGCCGCGGACCTCGTAGCCGTCGGCGGTGCGGCGCAGCACCGCGGCGTCGAAGGTGCCGCCGCCCAGGTCGTAGACGGCCGCGTGGCCGTCGAGCGGAACGCCGGTCTCGGTCGCCGCGGCGGTGTAGTAGACGGCGGCCGCCACGGGTTCGGGGAGGAACCGGGGTGTGGGCAGCCCGGCGAGCGCGGCCGCCTGGCCCAGCCGGGCGATCTCCCGTGTGCCCCAGCCGGCCGGGTGCGTGAGCACGACCGTGGCCGGTGCCTGGCCGTCGAACCGCCGGGTCGCCTCCCGTGTGATCCGGGCCAGCACAGCGGCGACCAGTTCGACGGTGGAGGTGTCGCGCCCACCGAGCCGCACCGTGTCCGCCGCGGCCAACGCGCGCTTCGGTAGCCGTTCGGCGCGTTCCGGGAACACCGCGGCCTGGCTGGCCGCCACCCGGCCGGTGAGGACCTGCCCGTCGTCGTCGAGGCAGACCACCGAGGGCAGGGACCGGCTGCCGTCGATCTCCACCGGCTCCGGGGCTGCGCCGTCAGCCGCGGTGGCGGCGGCGGTGAAGGTGGTGCCGAAGTCGATGGCCAGGGACCAGCCGGGCATGAACGCGCCTCCCAAGGATCGGTGGTCGTCGAGCGTTTCAGGACCCCGCTCGGTGGTCGTTGCTGGTGGGTCCGCTGTTGGACGGTCCGGCCGCGGCTGATGTTCCTGGTGTTCCGGACAAATTCTCGACGGGTGCCGTCGGCCATGGTCCGGGATGTCCCGACGGGGCTTACGGTGTGATCCGCGCGGTAAGTCAGGTTGTCTGGTGGGGGGCATGATGGCCGGCGGTCCAGTCGCATGCGGCAGGGTTCGTGGATGCGGCGGAGCCCATGCACGATGACGACGCGGATCTCGCCGCCCGGGCGGCCGACGGGGATCGCCGGGCGTTCGAGACGCTCGTCCGGCGGCATCAGGCCGGCCTGTACGGGATCTGTCGACGGATCACCTGCGATGACCAGGACGCGTTGGACGCGCTGCAGGACACGCTGATCATCCTGTGGCGGCGGATCGGGGAGTTCGAGGGCCGGTCGCGGGTGTCGACCTGGCTGTACCGGGTGGCGACGAACGCGGCCATCGACGAGGTGCGCCGGCGGTCGCGGCGTCCCGACCCGGCCGCGACACTGCCGGAACCCGCGGATTCCGGCCCGTCGCTGTCCGACCGGCTCGCCGACCGGTTGGATCTCGACCGGGCGGTCGCGCGGCTGCCGCCGCAGTTCCGCGCCGCGATCGTGCTGCGGGAGTACTGCGGCCTGTCCTACCAGGAGATCGCCGAGATCCGGGGCATCCCGGTCCAGACGGTGAAGTCGCAGATCTCCCGGGGACGGCGGGCCCTGGCCGAGCTGCTCGGCCTGCCTGGCGCCGGTGCCACCGGCGGCGACCGATGAGGATTCCGGCGAGACGAGTCGCAGAAAAGCCGAGGAGACGCTGAAAAGCGCCGGGCAGAAAGGAACGGCGATGTCCGCGGGCCCCTTGTGTGACCGGGTACGGGCGATGTGCGTCGACGTGGAGGGAGTGTTCGGGCCGGGGCCCGCGCGGGACGAGGTCGTCGCGATCCGGGACCGGCTGGCGGAGCGCACACCGCGGATCGCGGTCGGCGGCAAACTGAAGGCCGGGAAGTCGACGCTGGTCAACGCGCTGCTGGGGCAGCGGCTGGCGGCGACGAACGGCACCGAGACGACCATGGTCGTCGCCTGGTTCCGTGATCACTATCAGAGTCGGATCCTGGTCCGGCCGCGCGACGGGGCGCCGTACTACCTCCCGGCCGGCCCGGGTGGGCGCATCCCCGCGGACCTGCGCCGGATGGACGATCGGACGACGGCGCCCCCGGACCGCGAGGGGGATCAGGAGGTTGCGGCCGAGCTGGCCCGGCGGGTCGCCTCGGTGACGGTGGAGGTGCCGAACAAGCGGCTGGCGGAGCGGCACATCATCGTCGACACACCCGGTCTCGGCTCGCTGACCGGCCTGGACGACAGTTCGCTGGCCGCGCTCGCCGACGCGGACGCGCTGCTGTATCTCATGCCGCACCCGAGCCTGCAGGACCGCCAGGTGCTCACCGAGCTGCGTGCCGCCGCCGGCGCCGCCCGGCTGAGCGCGGCGACGGTGCTCGGTGTGCTCAGCCAGATCGACCTGCTCGGGGAACGACCGGACGACGTCTGGCCGGGGGCCCGTCGGGTCGCCGCGCGCAGCGCCGGGCAGTTGCGGGGCCTGCTCGCCGATGTGATCCCGGTGGTCGGCCTGCTCGCCGAGACGGCGTTCGGTGACGAGTTCACCGAAGCCGACACCCGGCGGCTGCTGCGCCTCGCGGACTCCGACCGGGCCGCGGCGCGCCGCGCCCTCTACAAGGCGGAATCCTTCCTGACCTGGGACGGCGGACCGCTCGACGAGGCAGAGCGACAGCGTCTCCTGGACATGCTCGGCGTCTACGGGCTGACGCACCTGCTGGCCGCGATCGACAGCGGCGCGCGTGGCACCAGGGCACTGCTCGACACGATGGAGGAGCTGTCCGGGATCAGGCCGGTGCTCGACCACGTCGACCGGCATTTCGTCGCCGGCGCGGACCGGCTGCGGGCCCAGACCGCGTTGGGGCGGTTGGAGCTGGCGATGAGCCACGGCGCCGCGCCATCCGCCGACGGGCGTCAGGTACTCGACCGGGTCCGGGAGGAACTGGCCCAGCTGCGGCGGCATCCGCTGCTGCTGCAGATCGAGGCCGCCGCGGCCCTGGCCGCGCTGGCCGGCGCGGCGGGCACCGCGGCCGGCGGCCGGCTGGCGGCGGACGAGACGGCCGCCGACGAACTGCTCGCGCTCGCCACCGGCAGCGACCTCGCGGCCATGGTCGGCTGCCCGCCCGCAGCGGCGGGAGCCGAGGTGGCGGGAGCCGAGGTGGCGGGAGCCGCCGAGGCCGCGCTCGACCGCTGGCGCACCCGCGAGTCATCCCCGACCCGGGCCCTGGAACGCCGGGTGATCCGCGCCGCGATCGACCTGTGCCAGGCGATCTACACCCAGGCCACCGCTCCGGCCTGACCGGGCCCGCGGGGATTCTCCGGTGTTTTTCCGGTTCGGTGCGGAACATTCGCGCGCCGGGCGTCGTCCCATCACCGCACACGGCCACGGCCACGAGGAGGGATCGGTCCATGGCGAGGTGGACATGGTGATCGCCGCCCTGGGGGGCGCCGCCCTGGGGGGCGCCGCGGTGGGCCTCGCCGTCGGCGCCGCCGGAGCCAGGTGGGCCGGCGCCCGACGGCGCGACGGGCTGGAAGCCGCCGCGGAGCCACGCGGGCCGGTCGAGCCGCCTCAGCCGGCCGTGCCGGTTGAGCCGCCCGGGCCGGTCGAGTCGTCGTCGGCTTCCGCTTCTGCGGACCGTGAGGCGCTGGTGGGTGCCTGCATCGAGCTGTCGGACCGGCTCCGGGACGCGAATCCGGCGTTGTGGCGGCGGCTGTGCCGGGGACTGGCGGTGGTCGGCGTGGAGGCGGTCGTCGTCGACGGGCAACGGTTCGACCCGGAGGCCCACGACGCGGTCGGCCGGGAGATCACCACGGACACGGCGCGGCATCTGACCGTGGCGAGCACGGAGTTCTGCGGCTTCACCGACCGGGGCCGGCTGCTGCGCCGGCCCGAGGTGGTCGTGTACCGGATGGAGGAGGCGGTCTGATGGCGACAGCGACAGTGCCGGGCGAGGCTTCGGCCCCGGGTGGATCGGCGGCCCCGGGCGGGTCGGCCGGCCCGAAGCCGGATCCGGCGGCGCACCCTCTCGCGGGTGAGGTGGTGGCCTGGGCCGGGGAGGCGGCCGACGCCGTCGCCGGCATGGGACGTCCGGAGGCCGCGGAGGCGATTCGCGCCGAGCTGGGCCGCACCCGGTCGGGCGCGGCGACGGTGGTCGTCGTGGGAGAGAAGAAACGCGGCAAGAGCTCCCTGATCAACGCGCTGGTGGGCCGGCGGGGCCTGCTGCCCGTCGACGAGGACGTGGCCACCAGCGTGCACCTGGTGCTGCGGTACGCCGAGGAGCCGACGGCGTGGGTCAGTGACGCCGAGAGCCCAACCGGCCGGGAGATCCCGCTGACGGACATCGGCGAGTACGCGGCGCTGGACCCGTTGACGGGCCAGGCCCGCCGCCGCGGTGTCACCGGAGTCGAGGTCGGCCTGCCCGACCCGCTGCTGGCCAAGGGCATGGCGGTCGTCGACACCCCGGGGGTGGGCGGGCTGGTGTCCGGCCACGCCGAGATCACCCTGGCGACGCTGGCCCGGGCGGACGCGCTGGTGTTCGTGGTCAACGGGTCCAGCGAGCTGACCGCGTCCGAATGCCGGTTCCTCGAACAGGCCACCGAGCGGATCGCGACGGTGCTGTTCGTCCTCACCCAGACCGACAAGTATCCAGGATGGCGGCAGGTCCTGGACCGCAACCGCACACTGATCGCGACCCATGCCCCCCGCTACACTGGCGCGCCGTGGTTCGCGGTGTCCAGCCGGGAGAAGCTGGACGCCGCGGCCGAGCGTGCCGCCGGTGACGGGCAGCTCGCCGACACGCTGCTGGCCTCCAGCGGTTTCCCCGCCCTGGAGGCCGCCCTGGTCAGCCAGGTCGCCGCCCGGGCCGGTGCGCTGCGGCTGACCAACGTGCTCACCGTCACCCGGCCGCCGCTGGCGCAGCTCGCCGCCGAACGGGCCGAGGACCTGCGCTCGCTGAACCGCGACCCCACCCTGGTCGCCGAGGTCACCCGCCGCCAGCAGCAACTCAAGGCCCTGGCCGACCAGGGCGCGGGCTGGCGTGGCACCCTCACCGGCGACGTCAAGGCCCTCGACCGGGAGATCCGCCGCGAATACCAACGCCGGGTCAACAAGCTCAGGTCCCTGGCCGACCGGAAGATCGCCGAAGGCGGCGCGGACGTCCTGCGTGAGCTGCCCGGCGACCTGGAAGCCGGCGTGCAGGGCATCTGGATGGACCTGGAAACCATGCTGCGCCGGCGCATCACCGAGATCGTCCGCGAACTCGGCCGGACGTTCGACGCGGACGGGTTCGGCGGAGTCGGCGTCGAACTGGCCATGCCCGACGGGCTGCGCGCCCTGCCCTCCGGGGCTGCCGGCGCGGCCGGTACCGGGGGCGGTCCGAGCGTGGCCGACCAGGTCGAGCGGGCCGTGACCTCGGTCGGCATCGGCGCCCTGTTCGCCAAGGCCACCGCCTTCGTGATCGGTGGCATCGCCGCCCCCGTCGCCGCCGGATTCGGTATCTGGGCGTTGATCACCCGCCAGCGCAAGAACCGGGAGGAGGTCGTCCGCGCCAGGGGTGACGCCCGCCGCTACGTCAACGACGTCATCGCGGCGATCCAGACCGAGGTGCCCTCCGCGCTGCAGGACGCGCTCGACCGTGCCGTCAGCGACATTCAACGCCGGGTCGCCGCCGAGCTGGAACAGACCCGCCGGCGCCTCGAACAGCAACTGGCCGAACACCGGCAGAACCTGAAGGCCGCCGAGGAGGAGCTCACCCGCAGACGCGCCGTCGTGCAGCGGGAGATCGACACCCTCACCGCGCTGAACAGCCGGGCGGACAGCCTGGCCGCCCAGCTCGCCGTCCACCAGTGAGCGCGCCACCGCCGGGCGCCGGGACAGCCCGCCGGACCGTCCGCGCAGACGCGGTCCGTACTGCTCGCCGTACTGCTCGCCCGCGCGGCCAGGCAGCGCGGGCCGAGGCTCCCGCGGGCTGACCGGATGATCGGCAGGCTGTTCCCCGACGAGCCGGGCGACGACGACACGACCGCCGACTGGTCCCCGCCGCCCGGGGACCCGGCCGACGGCGGCCTCGGGACGGCGGGCTGGACCGACCCGCCCGAATACCCCGAGATCGACCCGGAGGAGACGCTCACCCCCGATCTGGACCGCGCCCTGGACGCCGTCCTGTCCAGCGCGCGCCTCGACCCGCCACCAGACGACACCTGGGCGCGCCTGTTCGCCACCGCCTACACCAGCCGGGAGCCCGACGGCCCCGAACCGTCGCCGCTCCCGGGAACCCGCGGCGCGGCCACCGCGCAGGAGAGGAACGACGCGATGCCCGATCCCGATGACGACCTCGACGTCGAGTTCCCGGACGGCACGACCGTCATCAACCCCGACGAGGACGCGCTCGGCTACGTGTACGAGACCCACGACGACTACCTGCACGGAAACGACCCGCACGAGCCGGAGGACCTCACGCCCGGCTACGACGACCCCGGCGACGCGGACCCGGGCAGCACCTGGTGACGAACGACCGGTCCCGGGTAGCGCTGGGTTCCCCGGCTGGGAAGTCCCACGGCTCCGGCCTGGGCCGCCAGCGCTGGCGGCCGGCAGCGGGCGCGCGTCCCTGAGCACGAGCGGCCGGCCGCCGACCCCGGACGAACCGTTCCGGTTTTCTTCTCCCGGTCCCCGTGGGTTCTTTCCGCCGCGCGTCAGATCTCGACGGGCAGCTTGTGGAATCCCCGGATGGTGGCGGTGTGGATGAGCTCCGCCTCCGACATGTCCACGTGCCAGTTGGAGAAGCGCGCGAGGAACTCCTCCAGGGCGATCCGGCCCTCGATGCGCGCCAGTGCCGCCCCGAAGCAGTAGTGGACGCCCTTGCCGAAGGTGAGGTGCGCGTCGATCTTGCGGTGGATGTCGAACGTGTCAGGGTCCGGGAAGACGCGCGGGTCACGGTTCGCCGCGCCGGTGAGCAGCGTGACGATCTTCCCCTCCTCGACGGTCTGCCCGTGCAGCTCGACCGGCTTGACCGTCACCCGGACCTGGATCGGCGACGGCACCTCGAAGCGCAGTGTCTCCTCCACCGTGTTCGCGACGAGGGACCGGTCGGCGACGACCTCGGCCCGCTGGGCCGGATTGTCGGACAGCACCTTGCCGAGCCACCCGATCAGCCGGGCCGTGGTCTCGACACCGGCCGCGTAGAGCATCCCGACGTAGTTCAGGATCTCCGCGTCGGTGAGGCCGCGTTCCTCCTTGGTGAACACGTCGGTGAACCGGGCCTGGATCAGGGTGGTGAGGAAGTCGTCGGCGGGATTCGCCTTCCGGTACTTCAGGAACGGCGCGTAGGGCTCCCCGATGCTGGGCAGCCGCTGCTCGTCCTGCGGCTTCTCCTCGGTGAGCCTGGCCGACTCCTCGACGTGGTCACGAAGGTTCAGCAGGTACTCGTCGGGGATGCCGACCAGGGCACCGATGACCCGCATCGGCAGGTGACTGGCGAAGTCCTGCATCAGGTCGAACCGGCCGCTGCCGACGAGCGGGTCCAGGTACTCCGCGCACAGCTCCCGGATCCGGGCCTCCAGCACCTGCACCCGCCGGGGGGTGACCGCCCGGCTGAGGATCAGCCGGTGCATGTCGTGCTGGGGCGGGTCCTCGGCGATGAAGAGGCCGGGCGGGGTCGGGATCCCGGCCTTCACCATCTCCATCAGGATGCCCTTGGAGGACGTGTACGTCTGCCAGTCGACCGACGCCTCCTCGACGTCCGCGTACCGCGACAGTGCGTAGAAGTCGTAGCGCTCGTTGTAGTACAGCGGCATCTCCTCGCGCATGCGGGTCCAGACCGGGTACGGGTTCTGGTCGATGGCGAAGTCGTACGGGTCGTAGTAGATGTCGGTGGCGGCGGTGCTCACTCGCCGGCGTGCTCAGCGCCGCGGAGACCGCCGGTGCCATGCAGTACCTGTTCGACCTGACCGTGCAGTACTGCAAGGACCGCATCGCCTTCGGCCGCCCGATCGGCTCCTTCCAGGCGATCAAGCACCAGCTCGCCGACAGCAGCCTCGCGCTGGAGATGAGCCACGCCGTCGTCAGCGCGGCGGCCCGGGCCGTCCAGGAGAACAGTGCCGGGGCGGCGCACGCGGCGAGCATGACCAAGGCCTTCGTGTCGGACGCCGCGGTCGAGCTGGCGCACAACTGCTGGCAGCACTTCGGCGGCATCGCCTACACGTGGGAGCACGACTTCCACTTCTATCTGCGTCGCCTCACCGCCGACGCGTCGTTGTACGGCTCGCCCACCTGGCACCGGGAGCGGGTCTGTCAGTTGGCCGGCCTGCAGAGAACGACGGAGGACAGAAGGCGCCATGGTTGACCAGCCCGATCTCGAGGACTACCGCCACCAGGCCCGGACATGGCTCGCCGCGAACCTCGAACCCCGCGACCCGAGCCAGTCCGGCCTCGTCCGCGGCGACGGCTCCGGCTCACACACCGCCGAGGACTACCTGCCGGAGCGGGCACTTCAGAAGAAGCTCCACGAGGCCGGCTACGCCGGGATCAACTGGCCCAGGGAGTACGGCGGCCAGGGGCTGAGCGACGAGCACGCGCGGGCCTTCGCCGAGGAGGCCGCGGGCTACCGCACGCCGGAGCTGGGCCACGCCGGCGGCACGACCTACGGTCCGTCCGGTCAGCAAGACCCTGATCCGGCACGGCTCACCGGAGTTCCTGGCCCGTCACCTGCCCCGGATCCTCTCCGGGGACGAACTGTTCGTGCAGCTGTTCTCCGAGCCGAACGCGGGCTCGGACATGGCCGGCATCACGACGAGAGCGGTCCGTGACGGCGACGAGTGGCTGATCACCGGATCGAAGATCTGGACCAGCGGCGCCTCCTACGCCGACTACGGGATGTGTCTGGCCCGGACGAACTGGGACGCGCCCAAGCACCGCGGCCTCACCTGGTTCGCGGTCCCCCTGCGGGCCGTGGGCGTCACCATCCAGCCCATCCGGGAGATCACCGGGGACGCCGAGTTCTGCCAGGAGTTCCTCGACGAGGTCCGGGTGAGCGCCGACGAGGTGATCGGCGAGGTGGACCAGGGCTGGACCGTCGCCCAGACCATGCTGCTCGTGGAGCGCGGCGCGGGCCGCGACGACCCGCTCAACATGCCGCCCGCGCAGGCCGCGGAGATCGACCCGTTCCTGCTGGAGCTGGCCCAGGCGGCCGGCCGGGCCGGTGATCCGGTCGCCCGTCAGGCGATCGCCCGGATCCACACCGCGGACTGGGCCCGGGGAGAGCTGGGCCGGCGCATCACCGGGCTCCTGCGCTCCAGCGACAAGCCCGCGGCCGGCATCGCCTCCTACTGGAAGCTCGCGGCGGGCGTGCACGACCCGCTGCGTGCCCGCCTCGTCATGGAAATCGGGCAGGGGATGCCTCTTGTCTGGCGCGGGGACGACGGGCGCCGCGCCGCGCTGGATTATCTGAACAGCCGGGTCTGGTCGATCGCCGGCGGTTCCAACGAGATGCAGCGCAACGCGATCAGCGAGCGCGTTCTCGGCCTGCCACGGGAGCCGAGCTTCGACCGCGGCAAGCCGTTCAGTGAGGTTCTTCATAACGCACGGCGGTGGCTTGAAAACACGTGATGTGACCCGTCGCACGGACCGGCCCGCCCGTGCGACGGGTCGGCCCCGGGCGAGCGGGGGAACCACCGGGCCTGATGGTACCGGTATACTCCGCACGGTGAGCACTTCGAATGAGCCGCGCCGGCGAGCGGGCCTTCTACAGGAGCGATCCCGGGAGACCCGGCATCGCCTGGTGCGCGCCGCGCTGCATTTGTGGACCGAGCGCGGATTCGAGACCGGTATCGAGGACACGCGGGTCGAGGAGATCTGCCAGGCGGCCGGGGTCACAAAGGGAACCTTCTACTTCCACTTTGCGCACAAAGAAGACATTCTGCTCGAGATGGGCGCCGAGACAGCCACCGTCCTCAACGAGTCGGCGAACCGCTGCGTCCGTTCCGACCGCAGTCTCGACGACTCGCTGCGCACTGTGCTGAACGCCGTCGCGCGCAACATCAAGGGCACTCCCCCGGCGGCCGTCAGCCGCGCGCTCGCCGAGTTCCGGAGACCGCACCGGATCCACGCCTCGTACAGCGGCCCGGCCTTCTCGGAAGCCTTCGAGAAGCTGTTCGCCAAAGCCCAGGAGAAAGGCGAGGTGACCCAGCGGGTCGACCCGTCCGAGATGGCGCAGATTCTCGAGGCGCTGGTCGTGGACTGCATCATGAAGTGGTCTCACGGACGGCTGCCGAAGCTGAATCAGGCGCTGCACCTCCGGGCGGCGATCGTGACGGCCGGGCTGCACCCCGACGTCAACCTTCCGGACTGATCCGGGGCCTTCCGGTGCACGGCCGGGCCGAGATGGTCCGGTCCTCCTGGCCTCGACCAGGGCCCGGGTCCGATCCTGCCCGACTCCGGCCGACCGAGATGGTCGGCGACCTCGAACGTCGCCTGGACCTCTCGATCTCGCATACCTGGACGTAGACGTGCGCGCGCCCGGTCGCGATCATGTCCGTCCGGCGGTCGGCGATGTAGCGGTAGCCCACCGGTAGAGCTCACCCACCCGCGGAACATGCGCCGCGCGGTCGGGAGATTCACACATACGACATCACCCGGACGGCCGCCGGGACCGTCGAGTCCCACAGCGACGAGATGGCCGCGTTCCGCCAGGCTCGGCCACGAGAGGCGCCCACCGCCGCGGATAACGCCACCGTATCCGGATGAATCGCGGCGAGTTCGTCTGCCCACCGCGGCCGCACTGCGGCTGCCAACGGGTCGGACAACGCCGCCGCCAGACCTTACCCGATGAACCGCCAGGCCCGCTCCCGGTGCCATCAATAACGGGATGCCGGCGTGTACGGCGGCGTTCCTGACCGGCGCTCGGATGGCGCCGGGCAGTCCCGCGTACGGGCGGAGTCTACGCGTTGGACCTGCCGGCGGGTAGCAAGTGGGCGCGATGGACAGGGTAGCGTGCCGACATCTCCAGGAGTTAGACTGAGTTTAAATATTCCGATCATGACGAACTCGTGGAGGGCCCGTTGACTGAGACCCCTCAGCTCGGATCGCGCGGTATCTACGTCGCGGATCTTGAGCAGAGCCTCTCCTATGGCATATTCGACGCCGATCATCATCTGTACGCTCCGTCCGACGCCACGTCGCGATACCTCTCCGCTGAGATGATCGAGCGCGCCTGGCTGCCCGGCGAGCCCCGGATGCTCACCGAGGAAGAGCACGAGGAAGACGAGGAACTCGACCACGAGAGGCGGACCCTCGGCGTCCACTCGCAGCCCGAGGGTGGCCACGGCGGCGTCGACATCAATGAGCTTCCCGCCATGGAGGGAAGCATTCCCATCCCTGGCGCGATGCTGAACAAGCTGAACCCGATGAAGGATCTCGACCAGCTCAGCCGGGCGCAGCTCGTCGAACGGTACAACGCGATGCGGCCGGCCTTCGAGAAGAAGGACCCGCGGCTGACCCTGATGGACATGCAGAACGTCGAGGTCGCCGTTCTCCACGCGGTCGGGACCGGGTGGGAGAGCGCCTTCCGCCGCGGCGACGTCGAGGCCGGCTACGCGGTGAACCGGGCGTTCAACGACTGGCTGTGGGAGGACTGGGGCTACACCCACGAGAACCGGATCCTGGTCCCGGTGCCCATCCAGCTGTTCGAGATCGACCACGCGGTCGCCGAGCTTGAGCGGACCCTCGACCGCGGCGCCCAGCTGGTCGACCTGCAGCCCGGCCCGGCCTGGGGCCGCTCCCCGTTCGACCCTGTGGGGCTCCAGAATCCCGATTCGGCCTGTGAGCCGGCCTCCTGCGGATGATGCGATCTTCCGCAGGAGGTGTCAGGCGTCGTTGCGATATTCGCTGATCAGCCCGCCGAGGATGCGTGTGCGACGGACGGTGGACTCCGAGGTCGGGGCAACCACGAGTGGCGACCGGACCTCTGGACGCCGCGAACGAACGTGAGGGTCAGCGCCGGCGGAGCGCGGGCTGGGCCAGGGACGGCGGGACATAACCGGCGTCCTCCGGGTTGACGTTGACGCCAGGCGGGACGATCTCGTCGATCCGGTCCAGCGTCGCCTCGTCCAGGGTGACGGCGCCGCCGGTGAGCTGGCTTTCCAGGTGCTCCATCGTGCGCGGGCCGATGATCGCCGACGTCACCGCCGGGTGGCTCAGCACGAACGCCAGCGCCAGCTCGATCAGCGTGACACCCACCTCGGCGGCGAGGTCGGCGAACGCGATCGCAGCCTCGACCTTGCGCTGGTTCGCGGGCACGGACAGATCGAACCGGTTCGGCACCCGGGACATCCGGGTGCTCGTGACCTCGCCGCCGTCGCGGGTGTGGCGCCCGGACAGGAAGCCGCCGGCCAGCGGGCTCCACGGCAGCACCCCGAGTCCGTACTTCTGTGCCACGGGCAGCAGATCGGCCTCGATCCCACGGACGAGCAGCGAGTACGGCGGCTGCTCGGTGACGAACCGCTCGCGGTTGCGGCGCTCGGCCACCCACTGTGCCTCGACCACCTCGTGCGCCGGGAACGTCGAGCTGCCGAAGTAGCGGATCTTGCCGGCCCGGACGAGGTCGGTGAGCGCGCCGAGCGTCTCGTCGATGTCGGTCGACGGGTCGGGACGATGCACCTGATAGAGGTCGATCCAGTCGGTGCCGAGCCGCCGCAGGCTGTTCTCCACCTCGGTGACGATCCAGCGCCGTGACAGGCCGCGCCGGTTGGGCCCCGGTCCCATCGGCATGTACAGCTTGGTCGCGAGCACGACGTCGTCGCGGCGGCCGGCCAGCGCCTTACCGACGATCTCCTCGGACTCGCCGGCGGAGTAGGCGTCCGCGGTGTCGACGAAGTTGACGCCGGCGTCCAACGCCCTGTGAATGATCTTTATTGAGTCGTCGTGGTCCTGGTTGCCCCAGGTCCCGAACATCATCGCGCCCAGGCAGAGCGGGGAGACCCGCACGCCGGTGCGGCCGAGTACGCGGTAGTCCATGTTCGGTAAGCATGTGCGGGGTGAGCAACCTGGCGCAATCCCTACATCAGGCTGTTGCGTACTGGAGAGGGCGCGTGGGCAGATAGCGATGTTCGGCCGGAAGCGCGCCAGCGCGCGTAGAGGCGCGAAGCGGGAAAAGCGGCCCCGTACCTGCATCTGGGGCGCTGACGACGAGGTAGTCGTCCTTGGCCGGCTCCCTGTCCCGGCCGGTTGTGCGGCGGCCGGGTGGCTACTGGTTGGTCAACTTGTCGGCGATCTGGTCGATGAGGCCCTGTTCGATGATCGGCGGCGGGACGTCCTGGATGTTGGTGACGTCGAGCTCGACGGCCACCTGGCCGACGTAGAAATAGATCGTGTCGAAGACGTAACCGTAGGTGCCGTATTCGTCCGTGATGCCCATCGAGGTGCGGACCAGCGCGGTGGCCCCCCGTGGCGGGGACGGTGTCTCGACCGCGACGATCTCGTAGGTGAAGCCGTTCTCGTCCTCGCCCGCCAGCTGGTCCTCCAACGCCGTGCGGTAGCAGTCACCAAAACCAGGGCTGGTCACGATCTGGGCGTTCTGGCGGATCTGGCTCTCAGGAAGAATCTTCGCCCGGCTGATTGCCTGGAAATCAGATTCCTCGGTGTTGGTGAAAGTGTCGCCCGTCGTCTCGTCCGATGGCGGCGACGGATTGTAGTCGGGGACTCCGACGCATGCGGCGACCTGGGCGCGAATCGCGCTGCTGTCGCTGTTCTCGTCGCCAGCGCCGCCCGAGCTCTCGAAGCCCGCGGTCTCCTCGCCCGCAGTGAGCACATAGTCCCCCGCGCGCAGGATCCTCGCCGGCGCGACGGTGGCCTGCGTGGGCGGGGCCGCCGGCCCGGTCGCCCCCGACCCTACCGCCGCGGGCGGCGGCGCTGCGGGGTCGACCGGGATGACGCCCTCCTGACATCCCGCGACCACGACCGCCAACGCCGATGCGAAAATCCCACCACACACCGACCGGCGTACGTTCCAGCCCCTCCGCATGCCGCCCATTACCTACCTCCGCAAGGTTCACCCAAGCCGTTACATGAACGGCACTATCCGCCGCTATCAACAGGTAACACGATGCCGGAGGAATACAGCCGAGCACCAATGCTGAAGATGTCATTCGTGAGACAGATGATCGGTCCGGGATATTATCCGGCAGGAATTGACCGGGTGGCTCCCGGCGGGTGTTCGTGATGCCGCCCTTGACGGCGGGACATCAGCGCCTCAGGTCTGTTGCACAGCTGCGGCAGGGCCCGGCGCCTGGGCGGAGCCAGGTCGTCCAGCCGCTCGCCGAAGGCCTGACCAACCACCAGATCGCGGCGAGGCTCGTGTCTGGGCGGCGCTCAGCATCCGGCTACCGATGTACCGCACCGAGGACGGGCCCGGGCCCCGCGTGCCTGGGCCGCGGCCCACGGCCCGCGGCCCGTGGAGCCGGGATGATCCGGGTGGGCCTGATGTCCGAGGGGGGACCGGACCCGTACGCCTATCCCCCACAGACCGACGAGCTGGCCGTCTGAATGGCGAGCTCGAGCCCGCCGTCAGGAGCCACCTGACCGGCCAGCACCACCAACGCCACCCAGACCACCAGCATCAGCGGTAGGACGAGGCGGTAAGCCGCCGCGCGGGCTCTGGCGAGTTGATGTGCGACAAGGGCGTCAAGGTCCGCCGGGTTCGTCACCGCCAGATCCTCCGCCACCACCACCACCCATACCCGACCCGGCGGCATGAGAAGAACACCTACACCGCGCACCCGGCCCCGCCGGCTCCCCAGCGTCCGCGCACAGACACCGTCACACCCAGCCGCACGCCCGGTTGCAACGACACGGTCGCGCACCTGCTCGCCGCACGGCTTTGATCTCTTCCAAAGCAGGGCCGGAACAACGACAAACCCCTGGAGAAGCTGGTGGACCACGAACCCCACCACCGCCCCGGCCTCCGTCGGGAGAGCCAGCGCCCCGGCAAGGAACCAGCCCGCCACGGCCGCAGGCAGCGGCGCGAACTGGATTAGAAACCCGGCCAGCTGGGCCGAGACCGGCGGACCAGGAGGCACCCACGGCTGCTCCCACGGGCGGACAGGCCGTGACCGTGCTGCCCGCGGTACGGGTACGGGCAGGTCAAGCTCGCCATCGGGTACGGCCATTCAGAAGTCTCCTCTCCACAGCCCGTATGGACGCCGGGGCCATCAGATCAGACACCTCATCGACGACATCAACCAGCCCTCCCGCAAGATCACCCCCCGCCGGTCGGGTGGAAGGGGGATGACGGTCTCGCCACCAGCCAGATCCAGCTCTCGATATCCCACGCCGATCCATAGTGTTGTCTAGTCGTTGCTGTCGGTCCCGGCATGGTGCAATCAGGCTGTGCGCTGTGCGCTGTTCGCCGGCCGGGGCGACGTGCACGCCGGTCCACCGCTCGTCGGTACGCCAGGAACGCGGCTCGCGATTCGGCACTGTTGCCGCCTCGCCCACGAGTAGACCGAGCTCGCCGGGCACACGTTCAGCGCGGGCGACGGCGTCGCTCTGCTCTTCGGCTCGGCCAACCGGGACCCGGAGGCGTTCCCCGACGCCGAGCGGTTCGATATCACCCGGTACGTGGGCCAGCAACCCGCGAAGCGTCATCTCACCTTCAGTCTGGGCATCCACTACTGCCTCGGCGCGCCGCTTGCCCGCCTGGAGATGGAGGCCTGCTGCAGGAACTCATCCGGAGGGAAACAACGATGACGCTGCTCACGGACGACCTCGCCTACCGCAAGAACCTCGTCCTGCGTGGCATCGAACGCTTTCCGGTCCGGTTCCAGTAAATCCCTGGCTGTGGGCGTGACGGAATTCCAACGACCGGTCCGCCCGGTCGTGCTCGCCGCGTTGAGCGCGGACAGCGTGCCGGACGTGCCGGTGGCGCCGGTCGGGACCGGTGGCTGCCGTCACGGTCAGCGCGACGAGGCCTACCAGCCCCGCGCTCCCGTGGCAGGCCCGCCGGCCGAAACGCCGGCCGCGCCGTCACCGATCTGAGATCGGCCCCACCCCGTGGGCTCCGGTCGCTGTCCGCGCATAAAAGAAGTGCGGCGGAGTACGACGGCGGCCTGGTACGGAGCCTGTTCGACGAGAACCGATTGAATGATTGAAAGTTGTCACCCCAAGAGGCGGCGGCTGACTTTTTGCGTGCGCACACGTGTCGGACACGATTTTGTATGTCGTGCTGTGAGAACGTCCGGTCGCCGCGGGTGCGCCGGCGCCTGCGGCGACGTCGCGCGGGGAGGAGACGGTCAGTGACTACGGTGGACGGCATCGGCACATCCGAGGGAGGCACCGCCGCGATCATCGCCGCGGTGACGGCGACGCGGCTTGCGGACCCCTACCTTCGGTATCGGGAGATCCGTGAAGTCGGCGCCTTCATCCCCGGTGAGATCGCCGACCGCACGGTCACTCTGGTGACCCGCCTCTCCGAGGCCTCCGCCGTACTCACGCATCCCGCGGTTGGGCACGGGTACACCGACGGGATCAACTATCGCACGGGAATGGACGACGGCCTCGGTTCACTGCTACGGGCGGACCCGCCCGATCACACCCGGCTGCGGCGCCTTGTGGGTAAGGCGTTCACCCCGGCGGTCATCGAGGCCCTGGCTCCGCAGGTGACATCCCTCGCGAACGTGCTGCTCGACGAGGCGATCGAGCGGGGCGAGATCGATGCGGTCGCGGCGTTCGCGCGTCCGCTGCCGTTGCGGTTGATAAGCCGGCTGCTGGGCGTGCCGGCCGCGGACGAGGAGGAGTTCGGGGGGTGGGCGGACGCGCTGACCCTCGGACTGGACCCGTACTACCTGCTGACCGATGAGGCGAAGGCGGCCTGTAACCGGGCGGCCGTGGAATTCGACGCCTACTTTCTCGACCTGATCGCCCGTCGCCGCGAGGAACCGCGCGACGACCTTCTCAGCCGGCTCGTCGCCATCCATGACCGCGGTGACATGCTCGCCGAACGGGAACTGCTCGAACTGTGCACCCTGTTGCTGGTGGCCGGCTACGAGACGACAGCGAATCTCATCAGCGGCGGGATTCTCGCGCTCACGCGGAACCCCGGGCAGCTCGCGGCGCTGCGTGCGGATCCAGCCCTCGTCGGACCCGCGGTCGAGGAGATGCTTCGGTTCGACCCGCCGGTGCAGTTCATCGCCCGCACCGTCCTCGCGGACGCCGAGATCGGCGGACGTCCGTTCACGCGCGGTGACGGTGCGATCATGATGATCGGGGCTGCCAACCGGGATCCGGAGGCGTTCGACGAGCCCGACCGGTTCCTCGTGGCTCGCTACACCAGGTCCGACCGGACGCGGCGCCATCTCGGGCTCGGTGTCGGAATCCACTACTGTCTCGGCGCGCCCCTCGCCCGCCTCGAAGCGGAGATCGCCTTTCGGGCGCTGATCAGCCGCACCAGCTCGTTCGCGCTGGCCGAGGACACTGTCGCCTACCGGGAGCAGGTCGTCGTCCGTGGTCTGAAGAGGCTCCCGTTGCACCTCTCGGCCTGAGCCGCCGACGTGATCGGGGGCGTGGCCCGGCTAGTCGCTGGTTGGTCAGGTTGGGGAAGGCGGACGTACGGTTGGTGGTGTCTGGCTGGGGCTGTTCCGGTGGGAGGTGCTCGATGGCCACTCCTCGCAAGCCGACCGCGCCGACGGCGGAGGCGATCGACCGGTTCTGCGGCCATTTCGATGACCTGTTCTGTCGTGTGGCCGAGCGCACCGCGCTGCGGCAGTATCTGATCGGCCTGCTGCTGCCCCGGGAACGGAACAAGACGCTGACCGAGCTGGCCGCCCTGGTCCCCGGCGCGGACCGGCAGCGGCTGCAACACTGCGACAGGTCCGCGGCTGGCTGAGCCCCTGGGCGCGCCTGCAGCTGTACTGGCACCGCTGGTCGACCGCCCCACCCCCACCGGAACTGGCAGCACTGCTTGACCACGTGGGTCACTCCCACCCACTAGTCGCCCCAACCTGACCAACCAGCGACTAGGTCCACGCTCGACCAGCGCGGGAACCACGACGCCCAGCCGCTCGAACCCGTCGCCGACGGTCAGCCCCTGCTGCAGGCGGAAGTGGATGCCCTCGAAGATCGTCGCGATCTTGTAGAAGGCGAAGCCCAGGTACCACGGAAGGTCGGACAGATCCCGGTCGGTCCTTCGGGCGTAGGAATYGACGATCACCTGGCTATCCGGGAAGCCGGGCACGTCTCCCGGCACCGCCGCGACCGGGCTGTCCAGGCCGCGGATGCCGTCCCACCGGAGCACCGCGGAGGCGAGATCCGTGAGCGGGTCGCCCAGCGTCGCCATCTCCCAGTCGAGTACCGCGAGCACGCGCCCATCGGCCGGATCGACGGTGACGTTGTCCAGGCGGTAGTCCCCATGGACGATCGCCGCCGTCTGCGGGGTCGGCAACCGCCGCCCCAGGCGCGTCCCCAGCCGGACGAGCTCGGGCAGGTCGCGGCTGCGCGAGGCCGCGAACTGCGCGGCCCAGCGACGCAGCTGCCGCTCGAGATAGCCGTCCGGGCGGCCGAGGTCGGCGAGCCCCACCGCCACGAAATCCGTGCGGTGCAACCGCGTGAGGACGTCGACGAGGGCTTCCGCCAGGGCCGCCGGCACCCGGCCCGCGAGCGCCTCGAGCTGCCGCCGTTCCCGGAGCACGACACCGTCGCTGAAGTCCATGACGTAGAAGGGCGCTCCGACGATCTCAGCTCCGGCCCGCAGTCGCGGCCTCGGCACCGGGACGTCGGTGTGCTGCAGCGCGTCGAGCATGCGGTACTCGCGGTCCATGTCGTGGGCGGTGGCGAGCACGTGCCCCAGCGGGGGACGGCGCAGGATCCACCGGTCGCGGCCGCCCCTGATCAGGTACGTCAGGTTGGACCGTCCCCCCGAGAGCAGCTCGACGCGCAGCGGACCCCGAGGCGGGTCCGGCAGTAGGGTCGGGGCCCCAGGAGGGCGATCGTGGCACCAGCACGCGAGATGACACCTGACTGGATGTTTACGTAGTCCTGGTGACGATAAGTCGCCTTTGATGCCGACGGCTTTTGTGCCTTTCGCCCTGTAGGGGCATGTCCGTGCGTCCCGAAACTGCGATCACAGCATCCATCGAGCGTGGATATGCGGCTCGGTGCCCGTCTGGTTCGGCGATGGCCCGGAAAATCCCTCCCGGCCGGGAGACCGGTGTCCGCTCCTGCGGTTGAGGGCCCACCGGGCAGGTAGGAGCATCTGACATGAGCAGCCCCCGCAAGCCCTACCCCAGTGACCTGTCCGACGCCCGCTGGGAGCTGATCGCCCCGGCTCTGCACGCCTGGCGGAAGGCCCGGCTCGACCGCCGGCCCACCGGCCAACCCGCCTCCGTCGACCTCCGTGAAGTCTTCAACGCGATCCTCTACCTC
>NZ_MAXA01000255.1 GCF_001854695.1 Parafrankia soli | reverse complement strand
AACCCGGAGACACCGGCGCTGGTCACGAGGATCCCGACCGGCCCGAGTTCGGCGCGCACCGCGTCGAACGCCGTGGCGACCGAGGCCCGGTCGGCCACGTCGACCCCGACCGCCACCGCCTTAGTTCCCTGCGACCGCAGACCGGCAGCCACCCGTTCGGCGGCATCGACGTCCTGGTCGAGTACGCCCACGTTCCGTCCCTGCCGGGCGAGATGCTCGCAGATCGACAGRCCCAACCCCGACGCACTGCCGGTCACGACAGCGACACAATTCAACCTACGCCTCCTCATTCCTCGTCCCTGCGGTAACGCAGGCCTTGCGCCCCGCCCCGCGGCGGCGGACCAGGTTCGCAAGATCCTCGGAGCTCAACTGCAGTGGCCCTGTACGTACGTATGGCTAAGGCTATACGTTTGTAAGACGATGTCTAGGGGGGAGTGCTGAGCCAGGCKGCGTCCTCACGTCTGAGGTGTCGCCCCAGAGGGCGCCCATCGGCCGCCGCTAGCACGGTGCGTGGCCGGTACGAGTTGGGTCGACGTCGACCCAAATAACAGGGAGCACAGGATGTCTGAATTATCAGAAGTCGCTAGTGACGTGGCTATATCCCACATCGGCCTCTGTGTGTCCGACTTCGACTGGTCGATACGGTTCTATGTCGAAGGGCTGGGATTTCGGCTCGCCGAGAGGTTCGACATCGGCGATTCCCTCGCTCAGCTGGCCGAGGTGCCGCCACCCATACGTTGCCGATCTCAGATGATCGTCAACGGCCAGACGAAGTTGGAACTGCTCGACTGGAAGACCCCGAGGCCAGAGGGCGCAGCCCTGACGACGCGGCGGCAGATTGGCTTCACCCATCTGTCGGTCTACGTCAACGATCTCGCTGCGGCCGAGGCACGCCTGGTGGCACTCGGCGCGACGCCGATCGAGTACACCCGAACGCACATCCCGATGCGCGACAGCGCGATGGACGTGCTCTTCCTGGCAGACCCCGACGGCATCCGCATCGAACTGGTGCAGGTGACGAGYCACCGCTGAACTAACGATCTATGGGGAATACCTATGCTTAAATCTCAACTCTATCGCCAAGAATGGGATCCGGCGCCGATCTTGTAGTCGAACCGGTGCTGGATGTTGATCAATTATTGGCAGCCAGCCGCGATCGTCGGGCTAGTGTGATCTTCTCGATCTTGGGGTCGTGTTGCCGCATCTGTCGAGCGTCGTGGTAAAGGAGGTCCGAGAGGGCAGCGGACGGGATTCGGCTGTGCCGTGCCGTGCTCGGACGGGGCAGGTGGCGTGTCCGCGGTGCGAGACAGCGCCGGCGAGGATGTATGGGCGCTATTGGCAGCGGCGGGTCGACGCGGCACTCGGCGGGCCGCGAGTTGTAGTTGACTCGCTGGTTCGCCGGTTTCACTCGTGGCCACGACGGTGCTCCGGGGTCAGCGTCAGGTCGACCAACGTCTTGACCGGGCCGTCGGTGCATAGCACGGCGTCCATTACCTCGAATACCACGTCCGCCCGGCGGGTCAGACAGTCGTAGAACTCCTGCCGGAAGCGACACGGCCTCCCCAGAGCCTCGACGCGTCCCGGTTCGTCCTGCACATCGCCCATCACGACCTTCGGTTTGATCACGGCTTCTTTGGCGAGAGCGCGATCTTTCGAAGATCGTTCCGCGTCACGATGACACGCCGACCCACCCCACAACACTAGCAGGTATCACGCGGTGTGACAGTTGGGGGTTAAAAATAAGCTTAGCTCGGTCGTAGATCGTCGTCGAGGTTAAACGCGAAGGAGTTCATCAGAAAGGCGGATGCCTCGAAGGCGCCGACTGTGAAGATGAGGTCCATGAGCTGCTGGGTGTCGAGTTCGGCGGTCAGCGCGGCCCAGGTCTCGTCACCGATTGTGCCGRCGTCGAGCAGCTCGTCAACGGCGCGCAGCAGTGCTGAGTCGAATGGGCTCCAAGCCGGATCGGCTGGCCCTCGGGCAATCTTCTCGATCTCCTCGTCGGTCAGCCCGGCCTCGCGACCGATGAGGACGTGCTGCGCCCACACGTAGTCGCATTTGCGTAGCGCCGCGACCCGCAGGACCAGCAGCTCCGTCTGCCGCTGGGCAAGGGTGGTCGCCAGCAGCACGTGACCGTTGAGCGTGAAGAACGCCCGCGCGAGGTCCGGGTGGTGGGCGAACGTCCCGAAGGCATTGCGGGCCTTCGGTCGGCTCTCCTGGATGGACCGCGTATGGYGCGGCTTCGGCGGTACCAGGGCGGCAAACGCATCCCGCATCTCCGCGGGCCATTTCTTGGCTGGGAGCGGTTCGATTCGGGCCATGTTCATCGGTCCTTCCATCGTTGATGTGCCGCGCCCGTCATCCTCACCACTTCTTGACCGGGGTCTTCTCCAGGTCCAAGGGCCGCGCATACGACGGATCGTTCTTGTCCCACGTTCCCTTGATGAAGCCTGTGAATGAGCCGGAGGAGAGTAGTGACGTGTCGCCGTTCATCGTCCACTCGAGGGTGCACCGCCGCAACGCGATCCTCCACACGCCGTCCCGCCGCTCGACGCGATCGAGGTATCTTCCTCCGAAGATGTGCACGGTCTTGCCGTCGCGGGAACGCATAGCACCGATGACGTAGCTTTCGCAGTGAGCCTCGTCGCCGTCGATCTCGCAGGTGTGGGTCGTGATGTTGTGCAAGTGATCGACAAAAACCGACGAGTGAGCCTGGTTGGCGTACTCGCCGTAGTCGGGGCCGAGCTTCACGACGGGCCCGTGCTCGTCRACTCCATCGTTGTGGTAGACGCTTGCCATAAGCTCGATGTCATGGCGGTCGTGACCGCGTGACTGCTTCATGACACAGTCGAGAATCGCGAGACGGTCCGTGACGTACCGGAGCTCGCGGCGAAGTTCCTTGAGCTCGTCCTCGACGGACATAGTGGTTCTCCCTCGTCGTCGCAGTCACTCCTGCGAGCAAGGTAACTGTGAGTCTGGTCGTGCGGCCCTGGCTGGGGTTGCTGTCAGGATCGGCGCCGATGCTCCGGCATGACCCGCAAGGTAACTGGCGACCTGGTCAGCGGTCTGCCGTGGCCCCGAGATGTCTGCTGGAGCGTCGGCGCCGGCCTGATCCACCCGTTGGCTTGATCAGCAGCTTGTCCGCCTGACCCGGCGTGACCCGTCGCAGTTCCGCCACGCGGTGTCTCCCAGCCCGGCCAACCAGGATCGTCCAGCCGGACAAGGAGAACACTCGCATGGCCCTGCTCGCGGACCAGATCGACGGCGTGATCGGGGTCGACACCCACCGCGACACCCTCGCCGCAGCTGCCGTGACCCCCGTCGGTGCCGTGCTCGTCAGTGCCGACGCACCCGCGAACGCCGACGGCTACCAGCGGCTGCTCGAACTCGCCCGTCAGCACGTTCCCGGCAGGCGGTGCTGGGCGTTGGAAGGCACCGGCAGCTACGGCGCGGGCCTGGCCGGCTTCCTCGACGCCGCCGGCGAATGTGTCGTCGAGGTCTGCCGTCCCAAGCGCCCGGTCCACCGCGGAGGCCGCAAGACCGACGCCCTCGACGCCGTTCGGGCAGCGCGCGAGGCCCTCGTCTCAGACCATCTGATCCACCCGCGCCGCCGCGGTGAACGCGAGGCCCTCCGGGTCCTGCTCGCCACCCGCGGCGCCGCCGTCCTCGCCCGGACAGCGGCGATCAACCAGCTCAAAGCTCTGATCGTGTCCGCCCCCGAAGCCCTTCGCGCGCAGTTGCGCGGCCGGACTGGCAAGCAACAGATCGCGGCCTGCCTGACGCAGGTCGCGTGCTCAACCGAGGACGTCGAGCACCGCATGACCGTGCGGGCGCTGCGGTGCACCGCCCAGCGGATCCAGACGTTGACCGCGGAAGCGAAGGAGCTCGAGAAGGAGATCCACCTACTTGTCCAGGCGATGGCCCGAGCTGTTGGCACTGGTCGGAGCCGGGCCGATCAGCGCGGCGCAGGTCCTTGTCGGCTGGTCGCACCCAGGGCGGTTCCGTTCCGACGCGGCGTTCGCCGCGTTCGCTGGCGCCGCTCCGATCCCCGCTTCCTCTGGCCTCACCACCCGCTACCGGCTCAGCCGAGCCGGGGACCGCCAGCTGAACAGGGCACTCCACACGATCGTTCTCGTCCGGGCCCGAGTCGACCCGGCGACCCGGGCCTACATCGCGAAGCGGACCGCTGAGGGAAAGTCCTCCCGCGACGCGCAGCGCTGCCTCAAACGCGCCGTTGCCCGCCAGGTCTTCAAGCTCCTGGAACGTAAGGAAGGATCAGCTGCCACGGCGTCCCGGGAACCCCACGCGGCTTGACAAGACATAGCAGCCTCGGGACAGGCTGTCCGAGCAGGTGCTGTACAAGCGTAATGCAGATGTGTTATACAAACGCATGGTCCCGATGGGGCTGGTTGGGCRCCACGACGTCTATTGCGATCCGTGGCAGGCGCGCCTCACAGCGGAACGGGTCGTGTCTCGCGTTCCGGCTCCTCGCGGACGACCGACGCCTGGTCGCGGAGAGTTGATTCAGGTTGACGGAGAGCAGTTTCTTGAAGAGAGGGAGGCTGGCGTGACACTCGATGTGGACGAATTAGTGGGGTCCGCGTGTGAGACTGCCGGTTCCGACGCCTTCGGCGAGGATGCCTGGAGGGAGGGTCTCGAACGGCTGGTCGACGCGCTGAACGGCGAGGCGGATCTGAACGACGTCGGCGTCGCCTTCGCCGGGCGGGAACTGAAGCAGCAGCTCGTCAACCGCCTCGGCATCATCGCCTATCGTCAGGCCAACCCCGAGGTCGCGGATGCCGACGTCGTACCGCCGGTCGCGATTGTCGGCCACGGCCGCACGGGCACCACGATCCTGCATGACCTGATGGCGCAGGATCCCGCCACGCGTGTACCGCTGACCTGGGAGGTCGACCGGCCGAGCCCGCCGCCCGAGACCGCGACCTATGACAGCGATCCCCGTATCGTCGCGGTCGACAGGCGACTCGCGGCAGTGGACAAGGTCATGCCTGCCCTGCAGGGCATGCATCCGATGGGGGCCAGGCTCGCTCAGGAATGCGTCTGCATCACGAACTCGGACTTCCGGAGCACATTGTTCGGCACCGAGTACCGCGTGCCCAGCTACGTCAAGTGGCTGCTGACTGAGGCGGACATGGCACCGGCGTACCGGTGGCACCGACAGTTTCTTCAGCATCTGCAGGCGCGGCACCCGGCGCAGCGGTGGGTTCTGAAGTCGCCAGGCCACATCTGGTGYCTCGGCGACCTGCTCGCCGAGTACCCGGGAGCACTCCTGATACAGACGCACCGAGACCCGTTGCGCACGATCGCCTCGTCGGCGTCGATGTTCGCGACGCTGCGGGGCGCCACGAGCGACTCGACTGACATTCAGGAAATTGCGGCCGAGTGGGYGGGCTACATTCTCGGGGGCCTCGACGAGTCGGTCAAGGCGCGCAGCGACGGCACCGTGCCTCCGGATCGCATTGTAGATGTTCACTTCGACCGGTTCATGGCCGATCCGTTTGGGACACTTCAAACGATCTACGAGCGGTTGGGTCTCGAGCTGACGCCCGAGATCGAACAGCGCATGCGCGCGTTCCTCGCCGAGAACCAGCAGGGAAAGCGCGGGGGACACCGCTACAACTTCGCGGCCACCGGGCTCGACGAGGCCGATCTGCGAGAGCGTGCCCGGTCCTACCAGGAGTACTTCGACGTGCCGTCGGAGGGCCTCCAGTGAACGTGATCCCGGAGCCTTTGCCCGCCGCTGTCCGGCAGCGCCCGGATGAATGCACCGGTCTGGCCGGAACTTTGGTGAGGGGACAGCGTCGATGAGCGATGGTCAGTCGGTGAACCAGGATGGCGGAACGGCGATGCTGGAGGGCAGGGTGCTCTTCCTCGCCGGCGCCGGGCCGCAGATGGGGGCCGCCACGGCGATGATCGCGGCCCGCGAGGGTGCGAGCGTGGCGCTGACGGCGCGCACGACCTCGACCGCGGAGACGACGGCGAAGGCAATCGTCGACGCCGGTGGGAAGGCGATCGCCCTGCAATGCGATCTCACCAGCGAGGAGGAGGTACGCGCGGCACTGGCGACGACCGAGGCGGAACTCGGGGCGGTCGACGCCGTCTTCTACAACGCGGCCTACTACGACAACCGGCAGGACTCCATCGACGTTGACGAGGAGGTCTGGGACAAGTCGATGGCGGTCAACCTCGAAGGCGCGATGCGAGTGGCCCGTCTCGTCATCCCCTCGATGGTCGAGCGGGGCGGTGGCTCCTTCGTGTTCAGCTCGTCGGCCGCGTCGATCGTCGCGGGTGAGACACGCTTCGGCTACCAGGTCTCCAAGGCCGGTTTGAACGCCGTCACGCGCTTCGTCGCCGGAAAATACGGCAGGAAGGGCATCCGCGCCAACGCGACGCTGCCGTTCGTGCTGGAGGGAAAAATCGGTGATGCCGCGGCGTCACTCAACTGCCTCGGACGGTCCCCGACCTCCGAGGAGATCGGCGAGGCGGTCGTCTTCCTGCTGTCGGACCGTGCCGCTGTGATCACCGGGCAGATCATCCACCTGGACGGAGGACTGTTCGCCCGCGCCCCGTGGCCGACACCCTCCTCGCGTCGATGAACACGCCCATCGACCTGACGGGTGGGCTCGACGACGAGCGGGAGTTCTTCCTCGCAGCACAGCCGGACGATCTGGAACTGCGCGACTCCGCCAGCTTCTGGGTCTATGACGACGCGGGCTTCGTCACCCTTCCGCGCTTCGGTATCGAGGCGATCGCCTCGAAGTGGGACTCCCACCAGTACCAGGCCAACGTCGCCTTCGCGGACGGACGGGTGTTCCGGGTGCGCGACAAGGGCGCCAGACATTCGCCGATCGGATCCGACGGACGGCCGTCGGTGCTCGGCGCCGGGCCACTGGAGTTCCGGACTGTGGAGCCGTTCCGTCGGCTGACCGCCAGCTTCGAGGGCGAAGCGGTGAAGACCTCGACCGCCGCCCTGCTCGCCGGAAACGGGGACGGCCCTCGGGTCGCCGTCGAGTTTCACGTTGAGGCCGTGCCGGTCGTTCCACCATGGATCAACGGAGCGTTGTCCTCCAATGCTGCTGAGGTGCTCGCATCGTCCATCGAGGGCGCCTTCCTGGGCGGTGCCCGGTACGAGCAGCTCGTCCGCGCGGAGGGTTTCGTGCGGGTCGAGGGCGAGGAGCACCGTTTCACGGGCACGGGCACCCGTGTGCGCCGCCAGGGTCACCGCGAGATGGCCGGTTTCTGGGGCCACTGCCAACAGTCCGCGGTCTTCCCGAGCGGCCGCGGCTTCGGCTACATCGCCCACCGCCCGCGTCCGGACGGCGAGGGTTCGTACAACGAGGGCTATGTGTTCACCGGCGACGGCAGCCTCGTACCCGCCCGGGTCGTCCGGGCTCCGTGGCTCACCACGCTCCAGGGCGGGACCGAGGACGTCTCGCTCGTGCTGGAGAGTGAGATCGGCACGATCGAGATCGGTGGCGAGACCGTCACGTCGGTCTTCAACCTCGGTGACCCCACCTCGCCGAACGCCCTGGCCGCGCTCGTCCAGGGAGGCGTCCGGTACACGTGGGACGGCGAAGAGGCGTACGGCGCGATCGAGCGCTCGACGCCCCCCAGGGAGCTCGTCCGGTTGTGACCGCCACCCGGCGTTTGTCCGGGGAGGCGCAGGTCCGGACCGCCTGGCGGGAACGACCCCGCGGGCGTCCTGCCATCTCCCGCACGGGCGCGCGGACCGGGGCCACGGACGTCCCGGTGCTGCTCCAGGACGAGCGCCGGTACGGGGGCCGGTACGGCCAGCACGGAGAGGAGACCTTCACATGCTTGAACTGCCCACCGTCCGCAACCTCATGGAGTGGACATGGACGAGGTAGCTGGCGTCGGGCGGGGCCGGTTCCTCCCGGCCGCGGGCCGTCCGAGTCATCTGCAGCGCCTGGAGAACGAGAGCATCCAGATCTTTCGCGAGGCTGTGTCGGAGAGCGAACGGCCGGTGATGCTGTACTCGGCGGGCAAGGACAGCTCGGTGATGCTGCACCTGGCGCTCAAGGCGTTCTATCCGTCGAAGCCGCCGTTCTCGCTGCTGCACGTCGACACGACGTGGAAGTTCCGCGAGATGTACGAGTTCCGCGACAGCCTGGTCCGCGACCTGGGCCTGGAGCTGCTCGTCCACCAGAACCCGGAGGCGCTCGCCCGGGGCGTCAACCCGTTCGACCACGGCTCCGCCCTGCACACCGACGTGTGGAAGACCGAGGGACTCAGGCAGGCGCTGGACAAGTACGGCTTCGACCTCGCCTTCGGTGGCGCGCGCCGCGACGAGGAGAAGTCCCGGGCCAAGGAACGGGTGTTCTCGATCAGGTCCGCGCAGCACCGCTGGGACCCGAAGGACCAGCGGCCCGAGCTGTGGCGGCTCTACAACGCGCGCCGGGCCCCGGGGCAGAGCGTGCGGGTGTTCCCGCTGTCGAACTGGACCGAGCTGGACATCTGGCTCTACATCCACCGGGAGAACATCCCGATCGTGCCGCTGTACTTCACCGAGCCACGGCCGGTGGTGGAACGCGACGGCGCGTTGATCATGGTGGACGACGAACGTATGCGGCTGCACCCCGGTGAGGTTCCCCGACTGCGTTCCATCCGGTTCCGCACGCTCGGCTGCTACCCGCTGACCGGTGCGGTGGAAAGCGAGGCGGCGTCCCTGCTGGACATCATCCAGGAAATGCTGCTCACGACGAGCTCGGAGCGCCAGGGTCGGGTCATCGACCACGACTCGTCCGGGTCCATGGAGAAGAAGAAGCATGAGGGGTATTTCTGATGGCGGGTGAGCGGTGATGGCGCACGCGACCGACGACCTCGTCACGACCGATATCGAGGAGTACCTGCGCCGACACGAACACAAGTCGATGCTGCGGTTCATCACCTGCGGCAGCGTCGACGACGGCAAGTCCACCCTGATCGGCCGGCTGCTCTACGACGCGAAACTGGTGTTCTCCGACCAGCTCGCGGCGTTGGAGTCCGACTCGAGGAGGGTCGGCACGCAGGGCGGTGAACTCGACTTCGCTCTGCTCGTCGACGGCCTGGCCGCCGAGCGTGAGCAGGGCATCACGATCGACGTCGCCTATCGGTTCTTCTCCACCGAGCGGCGCAAGTTCATCGTCGCCGACACCCCCGGGCACGAGCAGTACACCCGCAACATGGTCACCGGGGCGTCCACCGCCGACCTCGCGGTCATCCTGGTGGACGCGCGCAAGGGTGTGCTCACCCAGACGCGCCGGCACAGCTACCTGGTGTCCCTGCTCGGGATCCACCGGGTCGTCCTCGCGGTGAACAAGCTCGATCTCGTCGACTACTCGGCGGACGTCTTCGCGGCCGTCGAGGCCGACTACCGGGCCTTCGCCGCCCGGATCGGCCTGGAAGGCGACGCCGTCACCTGCATTCCGGCCTCAGCGCTGCGCGGCGACAACATCACCACTCCCAGCCCGAACACACCCTGGTACACCGGCCCGACCCTGGTCGGCCACCTGGAGACCGTCGAGATCGACGACGCCTCCGCCGCCGGCCCGTTCCGCCTGCCGGTGCAGTGGGTCAACCGGCCCGACCTGGACTTCCGCGGGTTCGCGGGCCAGATCGCCGGCGGGGTGGTCCGGCCCGGTGACCTGGTACGGGTGCTGCCCGGCGGCCAGGAGAGCACCGTCAGCCGGATCGTCACCGCCGACGGTGACCGCGCCGAGGCGGGTGCCGGTGACTCCGTCACGATCACGCTGACGGACGAGATCGACATCAGCCGCGGCGACCTGCTCGCGGCCGCGGACAGCCCCGCAGAGGTCGCCGACCAGTTCGAGAGCCACCTGGTGTGGATGAGCCCCGAACCGATGCTGCCGGGCCGGCCCTACCTGCTCAAGCTCGGCACCCGCACCGTGGCCGCGACCATCGCCCAGCCCAAGTACAAGGTCAACGTCAACACCCTGGAGCACAGTGCCGCTCGCACCCTGGAACTCAACGAGATCGGCGTCGCCAACCTCAGCCTGGACCGCGCCGTCCCCTTCGACCCGTACGCCGTCAACCGGGACACCGGCGGGTTCATCCTGATCGACCGGTTCACCCAGGCCACGGTCGCCGCCGGGCTGCTGCACTTCGCGCTGCGCCGGTCGCACAACATCCACTGGCAGGCCGTCGAGGTCGACCGGCAGGCGCGGGCGGCGCGCAAGGGCCAGCGGCCGGCGGTCGTCTGGTTCACCGGGCTCTCCGGAGCCGGCAAGTCCACGATCGCCAATCTCGTCGAGAAGCGGCTGCACGAGCAGAGCTTCCACACCTACCTGCTCGACGGCGACAACGTCCGGCACGGCCTGAACAAGGACCTTGGCTTCACCGAGGCCGACCGGGTCGAGAACATCCGCCGCATCGCCGAGGTCGCCAGGCTGATGGCCGACGCGGGGCTCATCGTGCTCACCTCGTTCATCTCGCCGTTCCGCGCCGAGCGGCAGCTGGCCCGGGACCTCGTGGGCGACGGCGAGTTCGTCGAGGTCTTCGTCGACACGCCGCTCGACGTCGCCGAGTCGCGTGACCGCAAGGGCCTGTACGCCAAGGCCCGCCGCGGTGAGCTGGCCAACTTCACCGGCATCGACTCTCCCTACGAACCACCCCACCACCCCGAGATCCGTCTCGACGCCTCCGGCGCCGTCTCCGCCGAGACCAACGCCGACCTCGTTGTGACCTATCTGCGGGACACCGGCCACCTCACCGCGGYGGACGAGACATGAGCGACGGACGAGACCTCGACGCCCGACGAGACCTCGACGGCGGGCAGGACCTGAGCGCCGTCGACGATCACACGCTCGCGGCGGCCCTCGCCACCGAGGCCGGTGACCTGCTGCTCGTCATCCGTGACCAGGGCGGTGCCATCGGTGACCAGCAGTCCAACCAGCTGCTGCTGCGCCGGCTCGCGCAGACGCGCCCCGACGACGCCGTGCTGTCGGAGGAGCACACCGACGACCGCGCCCGGCTCGGTCACGACCGGGTGTGGATCGTCGACCCACTGGACGGGACGCGCGAGTATGGGGAACCGTCGCGGGACGACTGGGCCGTCCACGTCGCCCTCGCGGTAGATGGTCGCCCTGCCGTCGGCGCCGTCGCGCTGCCCGCTGCCGACCTGGTGCTACACACGGGTGCACCGCCCGCGCTGCCGGCCCGGCCGCCCGGCCCGAACCGCCTCGCGGTGTCCCGAACCCGCCCACCCGCCTGCGTCGATCATCTCGTCGGGCGGCTGGGGGCCGCCCTGGTGCCCATGGGTTCCGCCGGCGCGAAGGCCATGGCCGTCCTGCGCGGGCAGGTCGACGTCTACGCCCACTCCGGCGGCCAGTACGAATGGGACTCCTGCGCGCCCGTCGCCGTCGCCGCGGCCGCCGGGCTACACGTCTCCCGCCTCGACGGCTCGCCGCTGCGCTACAACGAACCCGACCCCTACCTGCCGGACCTGCTCGTCTGCCGTCCGGAACTGGCCGGCGCCGTCCTCGACGCACTGCGAGACCTCTGATCGCCCCGGCGCCCCGGTATACCGGGGCGCCGACGCACCGAGCTACGGAGATGCGGCAAGGCGCCGTACTCGGGCCCGCGGTTCACCTCGGACCCGAGCCAGCTCGTTCGGTTCCGGTCTCGGGCCGAGGCTCAGCCGACGACGGCCGGCATGCTGTCCCAACCGCGCACCGTCGAGGCCGGCGACCGAACGGCGCGGTCGAGGTCGATCTCCCAGTCCGGCCAGCGATTCAGCACCTCGTCCAGTCCGATGCGGGCTTCCAGCCGGGCGAGCGACGCGCCGAGGCAGTAGTGGGCCCCGTGGCTGAACGCAAGGTGCTGGTCGATCTTTCGATGGATGTCGAACCGGTCTGGATCGGGGAAATGCCGCTCGTCACGGTTCGCCGCCGACAGCATGAGCAGTATCCGGCTGCCGGCCGGCACCGTCTGGCCGTGGTAGTCGGTGTCCTCGGCCACATAGCGTGCGACGTTCGGCGACGAGGTCTCGAAGCGCAGAAGCTCCTCGACGGCGTTCGGGATGAGGGATCGGTCGGCGGCCAGCTCGCGCCGGGCCGAGGGATCCTCGCCGAGGACCTTCCCCATCCAGCCGAAGAAACGGCCGGTGGTGTCGACGCCGGCGGCCGCGATCACCGCGAGGAATATCTGCAGCTCGTCGCGGTGCAGGCGGCGTACCGTCCCGTCGACGTCCTCGAACTCCACGGCGAGCAGCTCGGTGATGAGGTCGTCCGAGGGGTTCTTTTCGCGCCATCTCACGTATTCGGCGAATCCGTCGCCCGAGAAGTAGCTGTCCTTCTTCACGGTCAGTGGCTGCCCGTCGTTGTTGCGCAGGCTGCGGTGTGCCCGGTCGCGGACCGACGGCTGGTCGGAGTCGGGAATGCCGACCAGCATCCCGATGACCTGCATGGGCAGTTCGGYGCCGAGGTCGAGGAAGAAGTCGAACCGGTCGCCGCCGACCAGTGGGTCGAGGCAGGACTGACAGAACGCGCGGACCCGGTCCTCCAGAGCCTTCATCTTCCGCGGCGTGAAAGCGCGCGAGACCAGAGCCCGGTGCACAGTGTGCAGTGGCGGGTCCTCGTTGATGAAGATGCCGCGTGGCATTTTCGGGTCAGCCCGGATCACCTCGAGGATGTTGCCCTTTCCCGAGATGAGCCGCCGTGAGTCGCGGATCGCGGCGCCGACGTCGTCATAGCGGCTGAGCGCGTAGAAATCGTGGCGGTCGTTGTAGTAGAGTGGAGCCTCGTCGCGCAGCCGCCGGAAGACCGGGTACGGGTCTTTCGCGATCTCGGGATCGTACGGATCGAAGTACGGGGTTTCGCTGCTCATCGCCGCCTCATTTCCCCGCGAGTCTCTCGACGAGCGGCGCGAACGTCTCCATGGCGTTCTGCGGAACAGTGACGTAACTTGTGCCGAATTCCTTGCGGTTCAGTTCCAGGCGATGCGTCATCTCGTCGAGCGTTCCCACCAGGATGTTCGGGTGTGTGGGAAGAACCTCGGCGTCCWCGGAAATCCAGCCGGCGATGTCCCGGTAGGACTCCTCCGGTTTGTCGGTGGCGATCGTGAAGTACGGTGAACCCTCGATCTCGATGTCCGCCAGGCGTTCGCCGGCGGCCTGGCGGACGAGGGCGTAACGGTGGGCCGCCTCCTGTCGTGGGGTACGGCCGGCGGCGTTGACCGGGTCGAAGGGCACGTTGGAGATGCTGACGATCTCCGCCTCCCGGGCAGCCAGGGAGAGAACGCGCTTGCGGTTCCCGCCGACCATCAGCGGTGGCCGTGGCTTCTGCACAGGCAGCGGCAGCCCGCGGAAGCCGCTGACATCCACATGGGTGCCGTGCTGCTCGATCGGCTCGCCGGACCAGTGTGCCTTCAGCAGCGCGATGACCTCCTCCAACTTGTCCACCCGGACCGGGCCGGGCAGGAACGGGATCCCCAGCGCCCGATACTCGTTCTCCTGCAGCCCCGCCCCGATCCCCATCTCGAGGCGGCCCTCCGACAGCAGATCGATGGTCGCGGCCTCCTTCACGAGAGCCGCGGGCACGTGATAATCGATGCAGAAGACCCGGCAGCCGATCCGCAGCGTGCTGGTTACGGTGGCAGCGGCGGTCATCGCCGCGATCGGGGCGAGGTGCTGGGGCGGCATGCTGCACGCGCGGGCCGCCCGGCCGGGGCCCACGTAGTGGTCGGCGACGAACAGAGTCGCATATCCAAGATCCTCGGCCCTGCGGGCCAGGTCGAGCCATTCGCGGGCTGACGTCGCGCGCGTGCCCTGGACGGCAAAACGAAACGGTCTTCCGGTCATTGGCTCCACCTGATTCGGTACCCGAAACGCCGTGTCGACGCACGGCTGACGGAAGCGGGAGGTTGCCTGGGCGGGCGCCGGGCCCGCCCACGGGAGGTGACTACTCGCCGGCGCGGCGTCCGCACCATCATCATTTTACATTTGTATAGCATGAGGTCGATGCCTGTATAGAGGGTCCGGCGCCGGGCTGTGCCTGAGCCTGCTGAAATCAGACCCCGAGCAGGTCCAGGCTCGCATGCTGTGCGGCCGCGAGGCTCAGCCGGCCGGTGAGGTGCTCGATGATTGGGCGGTCTACGGCGCGGGTGATCGACCAGAGATAGTAGCCATAGGGCAGGTGCGCCCGGTACGCACACCAGGCATCGTCGCGCGGAGGCGGAGTGACGCCTCGCGTAGCGAGGCGGTCGAGGTAGTGGTCGAGGAGGCCGCGTTCAGCCCGTCCCCGCTCGTCGGGGTCGAGGACGGCTGCCAGGTGATAACTGACGTCGAGCGCCCAGACGCCGTACTGCACGACCTGCCAGTCGATGAGTCCGGGACTACCGTCGGCGAGGCGGTAGACGTTGCCGGTGTGCAGATCTCCATGAACCAGGCAGCGCGGTTGGTCCACCCCGACCCGGGCCAACGCGTGCATCGCGGCGATCAGGCGGTCGGCGCGGCGCGTGGAGTCGTCGACGTCGGGCGCACGCCCGTCGTCGAGCTGGCCCTGCAGATAGTCAGCGTTCATCAGGCCCGCGAGCGTCGCCAGCCGCGGCGGGAACAGTGTCGCGGCTACGGCCTTGTCCACACCGGGCGCCGTGTCCGTTCCCGCCCCGCCACCGGCGGCCGTCCAGGTGGCCGCGTGCAGGGCCGCGAGCTGGTCCAGGGTCGCGGCGGCCTGGTCGGCGCTGTAGTCGACGGTCGGGTCGAGAAAGGTCGCGCCGGCCTCGACGAGGTCGGTCATGATGATCAGGGCGTGGCCGGTCTCGCTGTCGACGGCGGCGTGCAGGCAGGGCGGCGTGTGCACGGGGAGCACCGGGGCGAGCTGCCGGTAGAAGTCGGCCTCGGTGCTGCTGGAGCGGCCATGCATCGCCGGGTTGAAGTAGCCCTTCGCGCACAGGTCGGTGGGGGCGTTGACGCCCGGCTGCGGGTCGGCGTAATGCAGGCGGAAGCGCACTTTGGTCGCGACGGTCTCCAGTCGTTGAGTCACCTCGGTGCCGGTGACGACCGCGCCGGGGCGGTCGAGCATCGCCGTGAGCCATTCCGGCGACAGTACGGTGGTCTCGTCGCGCGGCGCGGGTCCGCCGGGGAGGGCGTGCCCGCCGGCGATGGTCAGGGCGTTGTCCGTCGTCATGCAGACTCCTCTGGGGGAGTGAGTTCGGCGAGCCGGCAGGCACGGGTCAGAAACATGTTCCGGGCTGCGCCCTCGGCCTTGGGAATCCTCAGCGATCGTTGGCTGCGGAGGGCCAGCAGACCGGTCTTCACCCCGGCGAAGACCTCGTACCAGTGCAGGTCGTGCACCGTACGGCCGGTGAGCTCCCGCCAGGCGTCGATGGTCTCCTCCCGGCCGCCGAGCCCGTCGAGCCGTGGCACCCCGTGATCAGTGCTGTGGATGTCGCCGAAGAACAGCCACCAGCCGAGGTCGGTGAGCGGGTCGGCGAGCGAGGCCTGCTCCCAGTCCATCACCCCGACGACCTCGTAGTCGGGCCCGAACATCATGTTGCCGATCCGGGCGTCGCCCCAGGCGAGGCCCGGGACAGTGCGGCTGGGCCGGTGATCGACAAGCCAGTCCAGCAGAGTCCGGATGATGGGCGGGACCTCGTCGCCGAGCGCCCAGGCGGCGAACTGGCGCCAGTAGGTGACCTGCTGGTCCAGGCCGTCCACGCCGCGCTGGGGCCGGTCGACGAGGCGGACGTCATCGACCGGGACGCGGTGGATCGCGGCCAACTGCCCGACGGCGCTCTCCCAGAGCCGGCGTCGCTGCGCCGAGGTCGCCTCGGTCAGCCAGCCGGTGGCGTTGTAGACCGGGAAGCTGACCGGTACCCGACCGTGCATGCGGCGCATGATGAAGAAGGGCGTCCGAGCACCACGGGGTCGGCCTCGAACCAGAGCATCTCGGGAACCTTCACCGAGCCCAGCCGGTGCAGGATCGAGAGGAGTTCGTACTGCATCTCGAACTCGGGGTCGAGGAACATCCGGTACTCGGGCGCCGGCGAGACCCGTAGAACGAGATCCGCGACCTGTTCGAGGCCCGCCGCGCTGTACCGGGCCTCGAACAGAATGGTCTCGTTCGAGGCCCCGGCGCCGACCGGCGCACTCGGTAACTGGGCGGTCATGCTGTTGCCTCCGCACCTCGGCTGAGCACTACCAGCGGGATGACCCGCTCGGTGCGGGACTGGTAGACGTCGTAGTTGGGCCACGACTCCGTCATGATCTTCCAGAGACGGGGCTTCTCCTCCGGCGTCGCGGTGCGGGCCGTCACCGCGATCCGCTCGGCCCTGACCTGGATCTCCGCCTGTGGGTCCGTCTGGAGGTTCAGGTACCAGGCAGGGTGCCGGGGCGCCCCTCCGGTGGAGGCGATGACGAGGAAGTCGTCGCCGTCCCGGCCGAAGATGAGGGGCGAGGTGCGTGCCTGCCCGCTGCGGCGGCCGGTCGTGGTGAGCAGCAAGGTCGGCACACCGTTCCACAGATAGCCGACCTCGCCGTCGGTCTCCCGGTACGCACGGATGTGGTCCTCGCCCAGCAGTAGCAGATCGGGTCTGACGTAGTTCGGTTCGCTCACGGAGTGCTCCGGGTGTCGATGGTCATCGTCGGGACAGGCGGACTGGCGGACCGGCCGGCGGGTGCTCCTTCCCCGCGTCTCCGCGGGTGGTCCACCCGGGCCGTCAGCCGAACCGGACCGGAAGGGCCGTCGCGCCGCGCTCGTACATGCCGATGAAGCGCGGCGCCTCGGCGTCCGGGTTCAGCCGCAGGTTCGGCAGCCGGTCGAGCAACGCGCTGATCCCGACCCGCATCTCCGCTCGGGCGACGTGCATGCCCAGGCAGACATGGGCGCCGCCGCCGAAGGCGAACGACGGCCGCAGCGTGCGGTGGATGTCGTACTCGTCGGGCCGGTCCCAGCGGGCCGGGTCCCGGTTCGCCGCGCCCAGGCAGATGTGCAGCACCGACCCCTTCGGCAGGCGCACGCCGTGGAAGTCGACGTCCCGGGTGACATAGCGGGAGAACATCGGGTCGGTCGGTGTCCAGCGCAGCGACTCCTCGATCGCCAGGCGCAGCAGCGACCGGTCCGCACGGACCGCGTCGAATGCGTCCGGCCTGGTCAGCAGCGCGGCGAGGGTGATGCCCATCTGCTTCCAGGTGGTGCCGGAGCCGGCCGCGAGCAGTAGCAGAGAGAAGGAGTAGATCTCGGCGTCGGACAGCCGGTGGCGGCTGCCGTCCTCGTCGGTCGTCTCGGCCTGAACCAGGATGCTGATCAGGTCATCCTGCGGGGATTCACGGCGGGCGGCGACGATGGGGCGCAGGATCTCGATGATGCGGTCGGGCTCGGCGAGCGCGGCACGGATGTCCAGCGCCCGCTCGACCGGCACGCCGAAGCTTCCAGCGATTGTCAGGACCGGGATCGCGGCGCAGAAGTCGACGTTCAGCTCGGCTTCGCCGTCGCCCTCGAAGCTGTCGATCAGCAGGTGGACCGTCTGCTCGATCCAGTTGCGGATCCACCACTGCGCTTTGTTGGGCACGAAGGACGGCTGGACGAGCGCCCGGTAGCGACGGTGCTCCGTGCCGCCCATCGACAGCATGCTGGCCTACTCGGTCGGGTTCACCCTGCCCGAGAGCACCGCCGAGCTGATCGCGAAGGTTCCTGCGGGGGCGTGGACACCGGCCTATGACGGTGACGGGCAGCCCCGCGACGGCGCGTGGGTCGCCGAGCTGACCGGGCTGATGGACCTGTCCGGCTGGCCGGAGGGCATGCGGGTCATCGTGCGTAAGGAACGCCCGCACCCCGACGCCCAGCTACGGATCGTCGATCCCGACGGTAACCGCTGCACCGCGTTCGCGACCAACACCCGCCGCGGGCAGCTCGCCGACCTGGAACTGCGTCACCGCCGGCGGGCCCGCTGCGAGGACCGCATCCGCGCCGCCAAGGACACCGGTCTGACCAACCTGCCCCTGCACGACTTCACCCAGAACAGGGTCTGGTGCGCCGTCGTCGCGCTCGCCCTGGACCTGATCGCCTGGACCCAGATGCTCGCCCTGGCCGGCCACACCGCACGCCGCTGGGAACCGAAACGCCTACGGCACAGGCTGTTCACCATCGCCGGACGCGTCGCCCACCACGCCCGCAAGACCGTGGTACACCTGCCCGCCCACCATCCCTGGGCAGCGCTGGCCGTCCAGGCCCTGACCGTCCTACGTGCGCTGCCCGACCCCGGATAGCCACCCAGACCTGCCCTGCCCCGACGACCCGCACCACCTCCGGCCGTGGACCGGCGCCCAAGCCCGCGCGACAGCGGGCTACCCCGTCACAGCTCGACCACACAACTCAACATCAAAAACGGGGCGGGACGACCGACAAACCGACCCAGCCACCAGGCGAAAGATCGAGGTTAAGGAACGTTGCACTAGCCCGGACAAGATCCACCATCTGCTGGCGGAACTCCTCCGTGTACGGCGGTTTTGATCTCGACACCTGAACTCCTCCCTGGGATCCTTATCCCAAAGGGCCCAGGTGTGAACGGGAGCGGGCCAACTTCACCCGATAGTCGGACACTGCCGGGGAATCGCGTGTGGTCCCTGCTTGGCAGGCCCCACCCCGGTCAGTGTCGCGGCTCGGCGGTGGACTCCCGTATGACGAGATGGGTCGGGAGGTCCGGAGCTTCTGCGTCCGTGTGTCCGTTCGCCTCGACGAGGAGCCGGCGCATCGCCGCCTCGCCGACGTCGGCGAGCGGGCTGTGCACGGTCGTCAGCGACGGAGTCGTGAAGTCGGCGCCGTAGATGTCATCGAACCCGATGATGCTCAACTGTCCGGGAACATCGATGCTCTGGCGTTTGTACTCCCGCAGCACGCCGAGCGCCATCAGATCGTTGTAGGCGATGACCGCGGTGACACGGGAGGCGAGGATGCGTCGGATGACTCCCGCGCCGCCACCGGTGGTCGGATCCTCGACGGGGATCTCCACGATCGACAGGCCACGTGCCAGGCACTCGTCGAGCAGTGTGTTCCAACGACGGTGGTTCATCCACGACGCGGTGGGCCCGGACAGATAGCCGATGGAGCGGTGCCCGAGCTCCTGGAGGTGATTGATCGCCTGCGTGAGCCCGGGGGTGACGTCCAGAATCACGGAAGGAATTCCGTCGACGCGTCGGTTCGCGATGACGAGAGGCTTGGTGTCGGCGAGTTCGTTGATCTGTGCGTCGGTGAGCCGTGACGCGACCAGAAGCAGGCCGTCGACCGACGACTGCAGGCGTCTGGCGATTCCGAACTCCAATGTCGGCGACTCCTGGGAATCGGCGAAAACGAGGGTGTGGCCGGCCCCTGACGCCACGCGTTCGGCGCCCCGGAGAACGTCGAAGTAAACGGGGTTGGCTATGTCCGAGATCAGCACCGCGACCATACCGGTCCTCCCTGTCGGCAGAGCGCGCGCCAACGGGTTGACCTGGTATCCGAGCGCGTAGGCGGCATCGTTGATGCGTTGCTCGGTCTTCGCGTTGATCCGTCCGGGTTTGTTCAGCGCGCGGGATACCGTCGACGGGCTGACGCCTACCGCCTTCGCGATGTCGTAGATGGTCGCGGATGGCTTTCGGCCACCGGTCTCGCGGCCGCTGGTGGTCTTTCTGTCGCTCACGCGTACCTCATGTCGTCGTCCCGGGCGTCCCCTGCTGCGATCTTCATGATCGCATACCGGGAGGCCGCGGCTTGGCAACCGATTGACAAACGCTGCGTGACCATGTGGGATGCGCTCATGCTCCAACCCCAGCGGCGCGACCCCGATCGTCTCCTCCCCGCCGACCCTCGCACTCGGGAGATCGCGCGCGGGCTGTATGAGCGTGTCCGCCGCGCCCCGATCGTCTCGCCCCATGGTCATGTGCCGGTCTCGTGGCTCGTCGAGGACGCCCCTTTCGCGGATCCGGCCGATCTGCTCGTCACCCACGACCATTACGTCACGCGCCTGCTGCACGCGTCGGGCGTCGATCTCGCCCGGCTCGGCGTGGGCCCCTTCCGCGCCGAGCCGCGGGAGGTCTGGCGCATCCTCGCGGAGCACTGGCATCTGTTCGCGGGCACGGCCTCGGGGTACTGGATCGAGGAGGAGCTTGACCAGGTTCTCGGCGTCGACCTGGAGTTCGGCCTCGAGACGGCGGACGCCGTCTACGACCTGATCGGCAAGAAGCTCGCCACACCGGAGTTCCGGCCCCGCGCGTTGTTGGAGAGGTTCGGCATCGAGGTGCTCGCCACCTCGGACGACCCGCTCGACGATCTGGCTGGGCACGCGGCGCTGGCGGCGTGCGGCCTGCCTACACGGGTCTTACCCACCTTCCGTCCGGACCGCTACCTGGATCCGGACGCGCCCGGCTTCCGGGACGCGGTGGAACGGCTCCTGGCCACGGCCTACCAACCCACGACCTTCGCCGGCTACCTCGCCGCGCTCGAGGGTCGTCGCGAGCACTTCCGCCGGCACGGCGCGGTGTCGGCCGACCACGGAGTCGAGGAGCCTTACACCGTCGACCTGGACCCGGCGGAGGCGGCCCGCCTGTTCCAGGAAGTCGTCGGCGGGGCGGCGGACGCCGCCGAGCGGCGCGCCTTCCGCGGCCACATGCTGCTGCAGATGGCGCGGWTGAGCGTCGACGACGGGCTGGTCATGACGCTGCACGCGGGCGTCCTACGCAACCACAGCACGCCGACCCTCGCGCGATTCGGGCCCGACAGCGGCCACGACATCCCCGTGCGCACCGACTTCGTGCGGGGGCTCCGTCCTCTCCTACAGCGTTTCGGGCTGGCCCGGGAGTTCCACCTGGTGTTGTTCGCCGTCGACGAGACCGTGTACTCCCGGGAGATCGCGCCGCTGGCCGGCTTTTACCCGAGCGTCTACATCGGTGCCCCGTGGTGGTTCCTCGACGCCCCGGACGCGATCGCCCGCTTCCGCTCGGCGGTGACGGAGACCGCCGGATTCTCGCGGGGCTCCGGGTTCGTCGACGACACCCGCGCCTTCCTCTCGATACCGGCGCGCCACGACACGGCGAGACGCGTCGACGCGGCCTTCCTCGCGCGCCTCGTGGTGGAGGGCAGGGTGACACAGCCCGCGGCGGAGCGGATCGCTGACGACATCGTCGGCCCGCAGCCCAGAAGGGTGTTCAAGCTGTGACCGGGCCCGTCGACGCCCACCCCGCGCCGTACCGCCCCCTGCCGCACCAGCCCGGCCCGTACCAGCCGGTCCCACGCCGCGGCGCCCTGCGTCGCACCACGCCGGCCCCGCCGGTACGGATCGTGCACCTCGGCCTGGGCGCTTTCTGCCGCTCGCACACCGCGTGGTACACGCACCACGCGGCGGACTCATCCGACTGGGGAATCGCGGCCTACGCCGGGCGCACACGCAGCCGGGATCTGACCGCTCGTCTCGCCCGTCAGAACGGTCTGTACAGCATCGTCGAGCGCGGGCCAGTGCGTGACCGCGTCGAGGTGATCGGGAGCATCGTGCGCGCCCACTCCGGCGGCGACGTTCCCCGTCTCGTCGCGGATCTCTCCGCCGCGGCGACGGCGATCATCACACTCACCATAACCGAGACCGGCTACCGGCTGCGCGCCGACGACACCCCCGACTGGGACGACCCGAGCGTCGTCGCAGACGCCGAGATCCTGCGCGGCGTCGCCCGGGGAACCGTCACCACCAGCGACGCGCGGCCGGTGACGGCCCTCGGGCGCCTGCTGCTCGGTCTGGACGCCCGCCGGCGCGCCGGCTCCGGGCCGGTCGCGGTCGTGTCCTGCGACAATCTCTCCGACAACGGCGGGCGCCTGCGGCGGGGCCTGTCCGCGCTCGCGGCCGGTTGCCTTCCCGAGACGGCCGCGTGGATCGCGGAACACGCCGCCTTCGTCTCCAGCTCGGTCGACCGGATCACGCCGCGGCTGGCGGCGGACGAGGCAGCGGCGCTCGCCGCGGAGTACGCCGACGAGGCCGTGGTCGTCACCGAGCCCTTCCGGGACTGGATCCTGTGCGGGCGGTTCCCCGCGGGCCGGCCGGCGTGGGAGGCCGCCCAGGCGCGGTTCGTCGCCGATATCGAACCGTGGGAGGCCCGCAAGCTGTGGCTGCTCAACGGTGCCCACACGCTGCTCGCCTGCCTGGGGCTGGTGCGCGGGCACGACACGGTCGCGCGGGCGGTCGCCGACCCCGTGTGCCGCGACGCGGTGAACCGGCTGTGGAACGAGGCGGAGCGGCACCTGCCCGACGGGCTCGACGTCCCGGCCTACCGCCGCGCGCTGCTCGAGCGATTCGAGAACCCGCGCATCGAGCACCCGCTCGCGCAGATCGCGATCGACACGCTCACGAAGCTCCGGCTGCGCGTCGTCCCCGTCGCCGAGCGCGAGCTGGCGGCGGGCCGCGAGGCCGCCGGCTGCGCCACGGCGATCGCGGCCTGGGTCGTTGCCGCCCGGCGAGGGGCGCTGCCCCAGGACGCGTCGTCCGAGTCGGTGCGGCGGGCCGCCGGAGCGCCCGATCCCGTGCTGTCCATGCTGACGCTGCTGAGCGCTGAGCTCGCGAAGCGGCGGCGGCCGTTCCAGAGTCGGATCGCCGCGGCGCAGGCGCGGATCGATCTGGCAGATCCCTGAAGAGCGGCAACCGGTTGCCGTCCATCGCATACCCAGAAGGAGATCTGAGCCATGCGCACGCAGCCATCACGACGACGGACAGCGCGGGCGTTCTTATCGACGCTCGTCGCGGGGGCCGTCGCCGTCACCCTTGTCGGCTGTTCGGGATCCACGGAGAACTCCGCCTCCGGGCCCCCGGACGAGCTCGTGATCGCCGCCCAGGCGGCACCGAACTCCCTCGACCCCGCGCAGCTCGTCGACAACGAGTCCGCCTACATCTGGGGCTCCGTGTTCGACACGCTCCTGAGCAAGGAGAACGGGACGGGTGAGCTCAGGCCGAACGCCGCGGAGAGCTGGCAGTACAACGAGGACGGCACCGAGCTGACCCTGGAGCTCCGCGCCGGCATGACCTTCAGCGACGGCGGCCCCGTCGACGCGCACGCCGTCGTCGCGACGATGCAGCGGTCGAAGGACACCCCCGGCCTCGCGCAGCCCAAGTTCGAGTACGTAGAGCGGATCTCGGCGGTCGACGACGATACCGTGCTGGTGGAGTTCACCGAACACGACCCGCGCTTCCTGGGAACGCTGGCCATGGGCCTCGGCGTCGTCGGCGACCCCGACACGCTCGACGACCCGCGTACGGCGACCGACCCGATCGGTTCCGGGCCGTACCGCCTCGACACCGCGGCGACGGTGCCGGGTGAGACCTACGTCCTCGTCCGGCGCGACGACTACTGGAACGTCGACGCCTATCCGTTCGCCACGGTGCGGKTGCGCAGGTTCCAGGACCCGACGGCGTCCTTCAACGCGCTGCAGACCGGGCAGGTGAACGTGGCGACGCTGCGTGCCCAGATGGTGCGCCAGGTGGACACCGGTGCGGTCACCCTCACCAGGTGGGAAGCGCAGACGATGGCGTTCATCAACATCCTGGACCGCGGCGGTGAGAAGTTCCCCGCGCTGGGTGACGTCCGGGTCCGACAGGCGATCAACCACGCGCTMGATCGCGAGGGGATCGTGCAGGGCATTCTCGGAGGTCAGGCCATTCCGACCACCCAGACGTTCAACACGTTCAACGGCGTCTATGACGAGTCCCTCGACGACGCCTATCCCTACGACCCGGACAGGGGTCGGGCGCTGGTCGAGGAGGCGGGTTACGCGGGCGCTACGCTCGACATGCCGAGCACGATCCTCTCCCAGCAGTTCGAGGCTGTGCTGAGTCAGGCGTTGGAGGGCATCGGCCTGCGGCTGAACTGGAAGCCGGTGCCTCCGCAGCAGACGCAGAGTGTCCTGACCTCCGGTGAGTACGGCCTGTCCTTCCAGTACCTCGGGTTCTCCGCCGCGGCGGATGAGGCGATCAACATCTACGGCCCCGGCGGGTTCAACAACCCCAGGAACTACACGGACGCGCGGCTGGACGAGCTCTTCGGTGAGATCAGGTCGCACGTGGAGTTCGACGAGGCCCTGCCGATCTACCGCGAGCTCGACGAGTACGTGGTCAGCCAGGCGCTGACCGCCCCGATCGCCATGGTGGGGCTGGTCTGGGGAACTCGCGACGGCGTCGTCATGCGCGACAACGGCGCGAACGGCCTCCGGACTGTGGCGCTGTTCGGCGTCGAATAGCGCTGCCAGCCGTGGGTGCGGGGTGGCCCGCCGCCCCGCACCCACGGCGGATCTCGGAGGAAGACGATGCTCTTGTACGTTCTTCGCAGGCTCGCGCTGGGAGTCGTGCTCGCCCTGCTCGTCACACTTGTCACGTTCCTGCTGCTGAGCTTCTCGTTCGAGGACGTCGTGCGCACGATCCTCGGGCAGTCGGCGACGCCCGACACGGTTGACGCTCTGATGGCGGAGAAAGGCTACGACCGCCCACTGATCGTGCAGTACGGCGAATGGCTGGGTGGTGCGTTCACGGGCGACTTCGGCGACTCGGCCTACACGTCTGTCTCCGTCGCGCCAACGGTTGTCCAACGGCTGGGAGTGACAATGTCAGTCATCATACCGGCATTGCTGATCATGGTGGTTGTCAGTGTTGCGCTGGGGCTGTGGTCGGCTGCGCGAGGTGGGGTGGCAGACCGGGTCGCGCAGCTCATCTCGCTGATCGGCTACGTGGTGCCCCCGCTGCTGCTGGCGATCGTCCTGGTCTACGTCCTCGGTGTCCGGCTGAAGTGGTTGCCGGCCACGGGTTTCACGGAGTTCGGTGACGATCCCGCCGCCTGGGCGCGTAGCGTTACGATTCCCGTGACCGTTCTCGTCATCGGCGGCATCGCGAACATGACGGCGCAGGTGCGCGGCCGGATGATCGACGAGCTGCGTCGCGACTACATACGTACGCTGCGGACCCGCGGTGTCTCCACCCGCTCCATTCTCCTCAGGCACGCGCTGCGCAACGCGGCCAGCCCTGCTCTCACGGTACTGTCACTGGAGTTCATCCAGATCTTCGGCAGTGCCCTGATCATCGAGAACGTGTTCGCGCTGCCCGGCTTCGGGAGCTATGCGTTCAACGCGTCGCTGCAGGGCGACATTCCGATCATCATGTGCGTCACGACCTTCGGCGTGCTGCTCGTGATCGCGGTCAATCTCATCACCGACCTGGCCAACGGCTGGCTCAACCCGAAGGCGCGAGTCCATTGAGTAACGCACCGGCCCCGAACACGGACACGATCTCCGTGCCCGGCACGGAGACGACCGCGGCCCGGGACACGTCCGCCCCGGTGACGCGCGTGCCCACCTGGCGCAGGCTCCTGCGCGACCCGCAGGCGGTTGTCACCCTGGCCATCCTCGTCCTGATCGTCGTGCTGGGGATACTGGCCCCGCTGCTCGCGCAGCACAGCCCGAACCACGCCGAGCTCAGTATGATCAACGCGCCGGTCGGTGAGTCCGGCTACCTGCTGGGCGGAGACGAGACGGGCCGCGACATCTTCTCGCGCCTGCTGTACTCGATCAACACCGCCGCGGTCTCCGCGCTGATCGGCGCGGGGGTCGCCCTTGTCGTCGGCGTGCTGGCGGGGCTCCTGGGCGGTTACTTCGGCACGTACACGCGCGCCGTCACGGAATGGCTGTTCAGCCTCATCATGACCTTTCCGGGCGTGCTGCTGCTCATCATCCTGATGCCCCTCACCGGCGGGGACTACCGCTGGACGATGCTGATCTTCGGTGTGCTGCTCTCGCCCGCCATGTACCGCATCGTGCGCAACCTCGTGCTCGGCGTGCGCAACGAGCTCTATGTCGACGCCGCGCGTGTGTCGGGCCTGAGCGACGTGCGCATCCTGGGCCGCCATGTGCTGTCGGCCGTGCGCGGTCCGGTCATCATCGCGGCGGCCTTCATGGCGGGGGCCTCCATCGGGGTGCAGTCGGGACTGGCTTTCCTGGGCGTGGGGTCGAAGCAGGAAGCCAGTTTCGGTGTGATGATCAAGTCGGGCTTCGACAACCTCTACATCGAGCCGACGCAGTTCCTCTGGCCGACGCTCGTGCTCGGCGTCATCACCGCCTCGCTCGTGCTGCTCGGCAACGCGCTGCGCGACACGCTCGAAGGGTCGACGCCCCGACCGGTCAGGACCGGGGCCGGTCTGCGAGCGGTGACACCGCCGGCGCCGGCACCGGCCACCACAACCGACGCCACCACAACCGGCGCCGTCACCGCCGACGCCGTTGGCACCGGKACCGCCGGCACGGCGACCGCCACCGACGAGTCTCCCGCGCTGCTGCGGATCCGGGATCTTGCCATCGCCTACCCGACGCCGGGCGGTGCGCTGACGGAAGTGGTCACGAACGTGAACCTCACCCTGTCCGCGGGGGAGGCCCTGGGGCTCGTCGGCGAGTCCGGCTCCGGGAAGTCGCAGACCGCCTTCGCGACGCTCGGCGTGCTGCCACCCGAGGCGGTCGTCACCCGCGGCTCGATCCGTCTCGACGGACGCGAGCTGATCGGGTTGAGGGACGCCGCGCTGCGTCCCCTGCGCGGCCGAGTGATCGCGTACATCCCGCAGGAACCGATGTCGAACCTCGACCCGTCGTACAAGGTCGGCGCGCAGCTCGTCGAGGGCGTGCGCACGGCGCTGAAGGTCTCGGCGAAGGACGCGAAGGCGCAGATGCTCGGGCTGCTCGAACGATGCGGCATCGCCGATCCCGCCCGCACGTTCGACTCCTACCCGCACCAGATCTCCGGCGGCATGGCGCAGCGTGTGCTGATCGCCGGCGCGGTAGCGAGCCGGCCGAAGCTGCTGATCGCCGACGAGCCGACGACCGCGCTCGACGTCACGGTGCAGGCCGAGATCCTCGACCTGCTGCGCGACCTGCAGGCCGAGCTCGACATGGCCGTGCTCCTGGTCACGCACAACTTCGGCGTGGTGGCCGACATCTGCGACCGGATCGCGGTCATGCGCGCGGGCGAGATCGTCGAGACGGGCGACCTGACCACGGTGTTCCGGGAGCCTCGGCACGCGTACACCCGGATGCTGCTCGACGCGATCCTCGACGAGGACGTCGTACGTACCGACCTGCCCGCCAGCGCCGCCCGCGGAGGAGGAACACGGTGACCCTACTCGCTGTGACGGACCTGCGGGTCGCCTTCGCCGGCCGTGGCCTGCGGGCCAGGCCCGTCGAGGTGCTGCACGGCGTCTCGTTCGAGGTGGCGGCGGGGGAGACCCTCGGGCTGGTGGGCGAGTCCGGCTCCGGCAAGACGACGATCGGCCGCGCCGTGCTCGGGCTCGTCCGCCCCTCGGGCGGGAGCATCCGCTTCGAGGGCCGTGAGACGGTCGGCCTCGGCGGGCGCGAGCGCCGCGCGCTGGCCAGGGACATCCAGGTCGTCTTCCAGGACCCCTACACCTCCCTCAACCCGTCGATGACGATCGGCGACATCCTTGCCGAGCCGCTTGTGATACAGGGCGCCACCCGGCGTGACGCGCACACGCGGGTGCGAGCCCTGCTCGACCAGGTGGGGCTGCCCGCCGACGCCGTCGAACGGCTGCCGCGGGAGTTCTCCGGCGGGCAGCGCCAGCGGATCGCGATCGCCCGCGCGCTGGCCCCCGGGCCGAAGCTCATCGTGTGCGACGAGCCGCTCTCGGCGCTCGACCTGTCCACGCAGGCGCTCGTGCTCGACCTGCTCATCGAGATCCAGCGGGCCGCCGGTGTGGCGTACTTGTTCATCTCCCACGACCTCGCGGTCGTGCGCCACATCAGCCACCGCGTCGCGGTGCTGTACCGCGGCGATCTCGTCGAGACGGGTCCCGCGGCCGACGTGACCTCGTCCCCGGAGCATCCATACACCCGCAGACTTCTGCTGTCGGCCCCGCTCGCAGACCCGGTCGAGCAGCGGCGCCGCCGTGAGGAACGCCGAGCCCTCGCGGCGGCGGAGGCCCAGGGCTAGCGTCGCCGCGAGGCTTGTCGCTTCTTCGGTGAGGTGACAGCAGAGAGCGATCGCAGTCCGGGCTGACCTGCTCTTGCGGCCCGGATTGGCAAGCGGTTGTTATGTATCTGTCCAGTACCGCCGCGAACCAAGGACGTATGCATGCAGACCTTTCCAACAAAGTTCCTCTGGGGTGCCGCGACCGCCGCGCACCAGATCGAAGGCAACAATCTGAACAGTGATTTCTGGGCCAACGAGGGCCGGCGCCCAGGGATGGAACGCAGCGGCGACGCCTGCGACAGCTACCACCGCTATCCCGAGGACATCGGCCTGCTGGCGGAGGCCGGTCTGAACGCCTATCGCTTCAGCATCGAATGGGCCCGTATTGAGCCCGTTCCGGGGCACTTCTCGAACGCCGTGCTGGCGCACTACCGGCGCATGATCGAGACCTGCTTCGAGAACGGCGTCACGCCGGTCGTCACGCTGCATCACTTCACCGCGCCGCGCTGGTTCGCCGAGGAGGGCGGCTGGCTGGGGGAGCGGGCGATCGACCGGTTCCGGTCCTACGTCGAGGTCGCGACGGGCATCCTCGACGGAGTCGCCTGGGTCTGCACCATGAACGAGCCCAACATGCTCGCGATGATGGTCATGCTCGGGCGGCTCGCGGAAGACCCGGAGGCGCGCGAGAAGTGGCAGAGCCCCACCGTCGACGGCATGCCCCGGCGCCCCTGCCCGCACCCGACCCCGAGATCGGGGAGTGCCTCGTCGAGGCCCATCACGCGGTGCGGGGCCTGGTGCGGGAACGCACCGGGGCCGCGGTGGGCTGGACCGTCGCGAATCGTGCGTTCGTCGCTCGCCCGGGAGGCGAGCAGAAGCTGCGGGAGCTCCGGTGGGTGTGGGAGGATCTCTACCTCGACGCCGCCCGTGACGACGACTTCGTGGGCGTGCAGGCGTACACGAGCCAGTGGGTGACCGCGGAGGGGATCGAGCCCCACGCGCCCTCGCCAGACAACACGCTCGTCGGCACCCCCTACCGGCCGGACGCGCTGGGCATCGCCGTACGGCATACCGCCGAGGTGACGGGCGGCGTGCCGATCCTCGTCACGGAGAACGGCATCGCGGTCGGCGACGACGAGCGCCGCATCGCCTACACCGACACCGCCCTGCGTGGTCTGCGTGACGCCATGGGGGACGGCGTCGACGTCCGCGGGTATCTGCACTGGAGCCTGCTCGACAACTACGAGTGGGGCCATTGGGCGCCCACGTTCGGTCTCATCACGGTGGACCGCGAGACGTTCGAACGGAAACCGAAGCCCAGCCTTCGGTGGCTCGGTGATGTCGCGCGCCGGGGCGGGCTATCGTAGGAAGAGCGCTGCGCGGAACAAATACGATGGCAATCGTTTGCCAGGCAACGGTGGATCTGTTCTAATCTGAAGCGGCCACGGTGCCGTAGTGGCGTTGTTGCGAGGAGATGATCGGTTCTGAGACCCCGTTCGACCCCCACGCGCGAGGTCGTCAACCTCGACGGTCTGTGGCGGTTCGCCCTTGACGCCCAGGCCGGTGACGCTCCATGGTCGGGCGTGCTGGAGACCTCGCTCGAGGCGGCCGTGCCCGCGAGCTACAACGACCAGTTCGTTGATCCCGCGATCCGCGATCACGTCGGCTGGGTGTACTACCAGCGCCGGGTGYGGGTGCCCCGCGGCTGGGCGGGCGAGCGGATCCTTCTGCGGTTCGACGCCGCGACGCACGAGGGGCGGGTGTGGGTCGACGACGCGCTCGTCGCGGAGCATGTCGGCGGGTACACCCCGTTCGAGGCCGACATAACATTGCATGTCACGGCCGGCGAGGAGTTCCGTCTCACCGTCGGTGTCGGCAACGAGCTGACGAACGTCACGATCCCGCCCGGAACGATCTTCGTCTCCCCAGACGGCCGCCGGAAGCAGACCTACCTGCACGACTTCTACAACTACGCGGGCCTGGCGCGGTCGGTGTGGCTTCACAGTACCCCTACCGTGCACGTCGACGACATCACGATCGTCACGGAGGTCGACGGCTCCACCGGCGTGGTGCGCTACGCCGTCGAGATGGTCGGCGACGCCGACGTGCGGGTGCGCGCACTCGACGCGTCGGGTGTCGAGGTGGCGTCGGGTGCGGGCGCCAGCGGCGCCCTGCGCATCGAGGGCGTCACGCTGTGGCAACCCGGGGCGGCCTGCCTCTACGACCTCGTCGTCGAGCTCGTCGACGGCGGCACCGTCATCGACAGCTGTACCGAGGCCTTCGGCGTGCGGACGGTCGAGGTGCGGGGAACGCAGTTCCTCATCAACGGGGAGCCGTTCTACTTCACCGGCTTTGGTAAGCACGAGGACACCGCCGTGCGTGGCAAGGGGCATGACGACGCCTATCTCGTGCACGACTTCCAGCTGCTCGACTGGATCGGCGCCAACTCCTTCCGCACCTCGCACTATCTGTATGCGGAGGAGGTGCTGGAGTTCGCCGACCGCCACGGCATCGTCGTCATCGGCGAGACCGCGGCCGTCGGCCTGAACCTCGGTGTGCAGGCCGGGCTCTCGGGCCGGCCGACGACCCCGTCCTTCTCGCCGGAGACGTTCAACGACGCCACCCAGGCGGCGCACGCCCAGCACATCCGCGAGCTGATCGCCCGCGACAAGAACCACCCGAGCGTCGTGATGTGGTGCATCGCCAACGAGCCGGCCTCGAACGAGGACGGCGCCCGCGAGTACTTCGAGCCCCTCGCGAAGATCACACGCGAGCTGGACCCGACACGGCCGATCACCTACGCCCTCGTCATGTTCGCGACCTTCAAGAACGACCAGATCATCGATCTCTTCGACGTCGTGAGCCTGAACCGCTACTACGGGTGGTATATCGCCAGCGGCGACCTGGCGACGGCCGAAGAGTATCTGCGGGGCGAGATCCAGGGTTGGGTCGACCGGGTCGAGAAGCCCATTATGATGACCGAATACGGTGCCGACACACAACCAGGAATCCACTCCGTCTGGGACCAGCCCTGGACGGAGGAATACCAAACCGCCTACCTCGCGATGAACCACCGCGTTTTCGACCGTTTCCCGCAGTTCGTCGGCGAGCAGGTCTGGAACTTCGCCGACTTCCAGACGTCCAACGGCATCCATCGGGTCGACGGCAACAAGAAGGGCGTCTTCACCCGGGACCGGAAGCCGAAGGCGGCCGCGCACGCGCTGCGCGCCCGCTGGCGTGAGCTCGACGGCCGCAAACCCGCGCGCGACCTCTGATCCCTCCGATCCTCCGATCCCTCTGATCCGCTGGGCGCGGGTGACGCGCTGTCTGAGGACCTGGCAGGAACAATGATCATCGACAGAGCTGAAGTTATCGTCACCAGCCCCGACCGGAACTTCGTCACGCTGCGGCTGACGACCGACGACGGAATTACCGGCCTCGGTGACGCGACGCTGAACGGCCGCGAGCTGGCGGTCGTCAGCTACCTGAAGGACCACGTCGTGCCGCTGCTCCTCGGGCGCGACGCGCACCGGATCGAGGACACCTGGCAGTTCCTCTACCGCGGCGCCTACTGGCGTCGGGGCCCGGTGACGATGGCGGCGATCGCGGCGGTCGACATGGCGCTGTGGGACATCAAGGGCAGGGCGGCGGGCATGCCCGTGTACCAGCTGCTCGGCGGCCCGTCGCGCAACGGCCTGCTCGCCTACGGTCATGCGTCCGGCAAGTCGACCGAGGAACTGTTCGACAGCGTGCGGTCGCATCAGGAACAGGGCTACCGCGCCATCCGTATCCAGACGGGTGTGCCGGGCCTGAAGTCCATCTACGGCATCGCCTCGAACGCCACCTTCGAGGCGAACAAGGGGATGCGCTACGACCACGAGCCCGCCCAGCGGGGCGCGCTGCCGAACGAGGAGGACTGGGACACCCGCAGCTATCTGCGGCACGTGCCGTCGGTGTTCGAGGCGGTGCGGGGCGAGTTCGGGCCCGAACTGCCGCTGCTCCACGACGCGCATCACCGGCTCACTCCGATCCAGGCGGCCCAGCTGGGAAAGTCGCTGGAGCAGTACGACCTGTTCTGGCTGGAGGACGTCACACCGGCGGAGAACCAGGAAGCTCTGCGGCTCGTCCGGCAGCACACGACGACACCACTGGCGATCGGCGAGATCTTCAACACAGTCTGGGACTACCAGCAGATCATCCGTGAGCAACTCATCGATTACGTCCGCAGCGCCGTGACCCACACCGGCGGCATCACGCATCTGAAGAAGGTGCTCGACTACGCCGCGCAGTACCAGATCAAGTCGGGCATGCACGGGCCGACCGACGTCTCGCCCGTGGGAATGGCGGCGGCGATGCACCTGGGGCTCGCGATTCACAACTTCGGCATTCAGGAGTACATGAAGCACGGCGAACGGACGAACCAGGTCTTCCAGCAGTCCTTCACCTGGACCGACGGCTACCTGCACCCGGGTGACAGGCCGGGCCTGGGCGTCGACCTCAACGTCGACGAAGCCGGCAGGTACCCGTACGTCCAGGCCTACCTGCCCTACAACCGGCTGGCGGACGGCACCGTTCACGACTGGTGACCGGACGATGACGAACGACACCGTACCGGGAGGGGAGAGGAGATGTCCGCCCCGCCGCGCATCGTGATCATAGGGGTGTCCGCCAGCGGCAAGTCCACGGTCGCCGACGGGCTCGCGCAACAGCTCGACGTGCCGTTCCGCGACGCGGACGACCTGCACCCCGCGGCGAACATCCGCAAGATGAGCGCCGGTATCGCCCTTACGGACGAGGACCGCTCTCCCTGGCTGGAGGCCGTCGGCAGGGTGCTCGCCGCCGAGCCGTCCGGCATCGTGGTCGCGTGCTCAGCACTCAGGCGCGCCTACCGGGACCAGCTACGCCGCCACGCCCCGGACGTGTGTTTCGTGCACCTGACCGGTTCGCGCGAGCTGCTCACCGCGCGCGCCTCGGCGCGAGGCGGCCACTTCATGCCCGCCTCGCTGCTGGACTCCCAGCTCAGCATCCTCGAGCCGCTCGCCGACGATGAGCCGGGTGTCACGATCGACGTGACACCCGCACCAGACGCCGTCATCCGCGCGGCTGTCGCCGCCCTCTCGCCCTGAGCTGCCAGAAGGCAGCCAACGCCACGATGACGTCGGCGTAGCCCGCCGGCCGGGCTACTGTCCCCGTTGCCGTTCGGTCCAGCGCCTCGTCAAGCAACGCGTCGGCAATGCTGGGGTCGGCATCCGCTACGGTGCCTGCGACCTGGCACAGGTGCTCGATACCGCCGTTTCCGTCCGGAGAGTGGCGGGCCTCGTCTGCGGCGAACGACCACAGGCACCGATCCAGATAGGCGCCGATCCGGTATCCCGCGCCAGGTTTACCCAGCGTCCGCTGCGCGCAGCGTCGGGCGAGTTCCGGGTCGTCGTGCCGGGCGGCGGCGATGAGATCCACGCGCAGCACCATCGGATCGCGATCGCAGGCTCCGAGGTAGTGCTCGGCATCGGCCCAGCAGCGCGCGTCGATCATGATGCGTGTCAGAGCTTCAAAGGTCTGCTGCCGGCCCTGTTTCTCCTGGTGGAGCCGGGTGACCGCTTCGGCGCAGACGGCCGCGGCACGAGCGGCGAACGGCGCCGACCGCTTAGCTGCCGCCGCAGCGAGCGACAGGGCCATCGGCACCGCCGTCATACCGTGGGTGGGGAACGCCGCCAAAGCTTGCTCGGCCACGGCTTCGAATGATGAGGCGCCACACGCGCACACCCTGCTGATACGGAAGTCCACAACCCCCCAGACCCGTGACGGCAGGACCTTCTACGAGTTCGAGTACTTCCTCGTCCACGCGCCCACGGCTACCGCGGTCCCGGACATGGTCGCCGACGCGGGGTCGCGGTGGACGATCGAGGAGGACAACGGCCACGGCAAGGACATCCTCGGTCTCGACCAGTACCAGGTACGGAAGTGGACACCCTGGCATCGGCACATCACGATCAGCATGCTCGCCCAGGCGTTCCTCGCCGCGACCCGGGCCGGCCTGGGAAAAGACCCCGAGCCCCGGGAGGCCGCCCGCTGATCCGGCACTCGGTCCGTTCCATCCGCCGCCTGCTGGCCACCACCCTCCTACGCGCCAGGCACACCATCCCCGACGCTGTGATCACCCGTGAACTATGGCGAATGGCCCACCAGACCCGAGCGCTCCCCAGCCACTACCGGCGCCGCGGCGACCCGATCCCCCTCGCTCTACGCACCTGAACCCGAACCAACCAACCAAGATCTAGGAATGTAGTACTAACGGGGCTTCGCCCCAGCCCGACGAGCATGTTGCTGTGGTCCGGCTGTGATCGTGGGCTCCGGCCGGGTGGTGTGACGGGTTGACGATGAACCCGCCTGTGATGCCGCTACCTGGCGGCGGTTGGCCTGAGGYCTGGCCGTCCCGGACCGGAGCTGACGATGACGCTACCCCGCACCGTCGCCGACGTCCTGGCCCATCACGTGAGCTTCGAGGTGGAGTGCATCGACCGGATGTACCTCAACGTCTATGTGCCCCAGCTCCAGTTCCCTCTCGGCCTGGTCGGGTTCCTCCACCGCCGGCTCGGGATGCGAGTCGCCTCCACCGCCCCGCTGGCGTCGATCACCGAGGGTTTCGTGACCGCGGTCCGGCGGTTCGCCGCCGACCACGACATCCCGATCGTCGACTTCGTGAAGGGGCAACGGAAGGACGACGTGATGCACGAACGGCTCAAGGAATTCACCAGCACCCAGGGGGTGGTGTTCATCGGTCGGGCGCAGGAGAAGACTCCGCTGTTCCGTACGGAAAAGCGCCGCGACGCAGAGGGGAAGACATACCCGTGGATCGTGAAGACCACCGGGGTCGTCAACCACTTCTACTTCTACTGCGTCGACGACGACTTCGGCCCGTTCTTCCTCAAGTTCTGCTCCTACTTCCCCTACAACGCCAAGCTGTGCCTGAACGGGAACCACTGGGCGCAGCGGCAGGCGACCAAGTCCGGGATCGCCTTCACCCCGATGGACAACGCGTTCGCCGCGGTCGAGGACCCGGCCGGCCTTCAGACGATCTGTGACCGGCTCGGCCCGGCCGAGATCGATGGGCTGCTCCGCAAGTGGTTGGACCTCCTGCCGCACCCGTTCACCCCCGACGACCGCGACGCCGGCTACCACTACGACCTCTCGATCCTGCAAGCCGAGTTCTCCCTGACCCAGACCCTCGACCGGCCCCTGTCCGGAAGGATCTTCTTCGAGCAGGTCATCCGGGACAACCTTGACATCGGCCGCCCCGACCAGGTCAGCCTGGTCTTMGACCGGYCCCTGCGCCGGACCGGCCCACGAGCCACCCCGAGCCGGTTCCGAACCCGAATTATCACCAACGGCGTCACACCAAGCCTGCACGTCGACTACAAACACGCCACGATCAAGCAGTACCACAAAGAAGGAAAAGCGCTACGCACCGAGACCACCATCAACGACACCCGTGACTTCGGGATCGGGAAAAGGCTGATCAACCTGCCGGCGTTACGGCGGGTCGGCTTCCACGCCAACCGACGTCTGCTCGACGTCCAGACCATCAGCCACGATCCCACCGACGGCGACACCGCGTTCGCAGCCATCACCGATCCGGTCATCACCGAGACCGGACGACGGGTCGCCGGTATGCGGTTCACCGACCACCGCGTCCAAGCCCTCTTGTCTGCAATCCTCGTCTTCCGTCTGCTGCCACACGGTTTCACCAACCGTGACCTACGCGAGTATCTCGCGCCGCTGCTCGGCCGCGACCCGAGCACCATCACCAGCGGACAGATGAGCTACGACCTACGCCGACTCCGCCTCCACGGCCTGATCGAACGCGTTCCCGGGACTCACCGCTACCAGATCACCCCCGCCGGGCAGCGCCACGCCCTGTTCCTCACCCGCGTCCACAACCGGGTACTACGCACCGGCATCGCCGAACTCGTCGACCGCCACAGCGACCCCCCGCCGCTACGCCGAGCAGCCGACGCCTACGACACCGCCATCAACGAACTCATCCACCACGCCGGACTCGCAGCCTGACCCGCGCGCCCCGAACTTGACCCATCCTTCGCGGCTTCGCCCGCCCAAGCCTTCTAGTAGACTGTAAACCAAAATTCTTTCCGATGACACATAACTAAAGTCGTCACAAGTTGTTGGCGAGCAGCTTCCTGAATTCCCGGTGG
>NZ_MAXA01000254.1 GCF_001854695.1 Parafrankia soli | reverse complement strand
GCGACGCGCTCCGGTAGGCGTCGCGTCGTTCCTGCAACGCGGCGTTGTACAACACCCGATGATCATCAAGCATCGCCGTCAACACGGCGGCCTGCCGCGCCGTCGGGCGGAGCAGGAACCTGAACGCCCGCCTCACCGGGCCCGCTCCACRCGCCACGGCCACTCGTCCYSGGTGTCGACGTACCGGCGGACAGTCTCRGSSGAMACCRCGCCGACGGTGGCRGCGAMGTACGACCGCGACCACATGGCCGGCAACCGGGAACACAGATACCCGAACTCCTCGCGCAGCACCCGGGACGTCAACCCCTTGAGCTGGTTGGCGACAGACGACGGGGAGTGCTTCGGGTGAGCCTTGACGAACAGGTACACATGGTCGGGCATGACCTCCCACGCAACGACCATCCACTCATGCCCGGCGCACTTCCGCCGGACCAGCTCCGCACAGCGGTCACCGACGGGACCAGCGAGCACAGGGCGGCGGAACTTCGGGCACCACACCCTGCGATACCCAAGGTCGTAGACACCACCCGCGCCCACCATCACCCCCCGAACCATGATCCGAACATACCAGCGATGCACACATACGGTTACGGTCCGTGCCCGACTCCCCTGACGTCTGAAGGCACCAGCCCCCTCGGGAAATCTTGACGGAGGGATCGTGGCACCTCTACCGGCCCGGCTCACGCTGGTCCGGGGGGCCGGCCTGGCAGGTCCGGGTGGTGCTGGTCACCGCGGAGCAGGTGGCCGTCGGCTACCGGCTGCCGGTCGTCGAGATCCTGCCGACCGCCCAGGAGGACCGGGTCGTCGGGCACCTGGGCCCGGACGTCCTCGGCGACGACTGGGACCTCGACCGCGCCGTCGCCAACCTGCGCGCCGAGCCGACCCGGGAGATCGGCTCAGCGCTGCTCGACCAACGGCTGCTGGCCGGTCTGGGCAACATCTGGCGGACGGAGGCGTGCTTCCTCGCCGGAGTGAGCCCGTGGACCCCGGCCGGCGAGGTGAACGATCTTGAAGGACTGGTCCGCCGCGCCCAGGCGATGATCAGGGCCGGGGCACGGGGCGGGCACCAGGCGACTACCGGGTCCGCCCGCCCGGGCGAACAGCATTGGGTGTATGGGCGCGCAGGCAGGCCCTGTCGGCGCTGCGGCACGCTCGTCCGCCGTCAGGAGCAGCGGACGGCCACCCAGAGTTCGCCCGGGCGCGGATCGCCGGCACGCGCCGCCGGGCCCCGTGATCAGGGGTCCCACAGCCGTGCCCGGCGTGACCACGACCGGCGCGTGGGCGGCCGGCGTGACGGTGGCCGGCTCGCACGCGACGTCGGCGGGTCCGTCGACATCGAGGTTCAGAACGGTGCGGTTCCGGACGGTGCGGTTCCGGACGGTGCGGTTCCGGACGGTGCGGTCCAGGACGGTCGGGTCACCGCGTGGTGCCCGACCTGCCAGCCCGGCCCCGTCCCGGGGGCCGCGGCCGGCCGGTGGGACGTCGGCCCCCGCCGCCGGGACGTCACACCCGGCTGGCCGCCAGCAGGCGGGCACGACCCCGGGTGAACGCGCCTTCGGCGGCCTTCACGCTGATGGACAGGTCGTCGGCGGCCTGTCGCGTGGTCCGGCCGGCGGCGCGGGCCATCATGATCTGCCGCTCGCGGCCGCGCAGGCGACGGGTCTGGTCGAGCAACCAGAGCGCCTCCGCACGGTCGCAGGTCGAGTCCTCGGGGCCGGGGTCACTGGGCGCCGCGACGCTGCGGGCCATCGCACGGTCCGCGCGCATCCGCGCACGGTGATGATCAACGCACAGCCGGAGCACGGTTGTGGTCAGGAACTGACCGACTCGGTGGCTGTCGAGGTTACGGAACCCCGCCGCGCGCACGAGTGCCTCCTGCGCGCAGTCCTCCGCGTCGGCGGTGCTGGGCAGCCGCCTGCGCGCAATGTGCACCAGTCGTTCGCGGTGCGGCAGGACGAGCGACCACCGGTCACCGCTGAACGGTTGGTCGACGGCAGCGAGAGGTGCCGCCTGAGGTGCCTGCCGGGCCGRCTGCGAGGTCGGGGACTCGTTCTCTTCCCCAATAATTAGCGTCATGGCACTTCCACCTGCCTGGCTGCGTCATRCCATCCGGACGTCCGGGACCGCCGGTCTGGCTATCGCACGGCGGCGATGAAAACGTGGACGACGCTCCCCTCGTCACCCGACGCCACAATCGCCGATCGGACATGTGGGACATTAAGGCAATCGCAGCGTGCGCGCCATAACCCCCGTCACATATTCAAACCCATCTCCCACCCCAAGGTGCTAACCCGGGTGTACACCGGGTCGAATGGGAAGGTAAATCTGCATAGTCACTGTGCACTTAAGCGGATGACCTTTATCTGACCCGGTCGGCGGAAAGTCGCTGCGGGGCAGGCACAACGGCCGGTCGGCACCCGGCCGAATGGCATGCCGACCCCGCCCGGACGTTAACCCGATGTGACACCTAAGAAGATCGTGCCGGTTCAGGTCGGGCGGCCTCGCCCGGTGGTTCCCATCAGTTCGGATAGCCCATCGGCGTAGGCGCGCAGCCGCTCGACGTCCTCGGTGAGCCGGTGCAGCTCGGCCGCGGGCGCCGCGACGGTCCCGACGATCTCGGTCGCGGCGGCCAGCAGGCCGTCCAGCGCGTCGGCGGCGCGGTTCATGCCGTCGAGCAGCTGGGCCGAGGTGGCCAGGATGTTCGCGCGCCGCGCAGGATCCGCCACTGCCCGCGCCGCGGACTCGCAGGCCAGGACCTGCCCGGCACTCACCCGCAGGCCGTCCACCAGCCGAACGGCGCCCGCCACCGCCGTGCGCACCGGGGCCGCGGGCGGGCGGTCCTCCACCGACCGGGCGAGCGCGACGAGCGCGGCCAGCCCCGCCTCCCCCCGGCGCAGCGGACGCGCGGCCGCCGAGCGGCGCAGCGCCACCGCCCCCGGCGCGGGGACGGCCGGCATGGGAAGCGCGTCGTCCCTGTCGCGGAATGCCCGCAGCTCCCGATAGGACAGGCCTGCCCGGACGAGCGCCGCTCCCCCGAAGACGAACCATCCCCATGCGTGGTCGATGAAGGCCGCCGCAGGTGACGCGGCGGCGGCGGCCGTCCAGGCCTGCGTGGAAAAGGTGGCGCGTCGCCGCGCGCGCCGGGTGGCGCGCCCGAAACGGCGCTCCGACCTTTCCAGCGACCGTCGTTCGACGTCAGCCCTGATCCAGTCGGGCAACGCCGGTGTGACCGCCGCGGCGAGTTCCGTGGCGCGGATCCGATAACCCTCGAGCGCGGCCCTGTCGACCGAATCAGCGAAGTGAAAAGAATTTCTTCCTTTACGCTGCCAATGCGACTGGTTCCCGCGCACACTTTGACCGGAATCACCGTTCGTAACCGGAGTCCCGGGAAATACGGATGGTTCCGGGCCGGCCTGCCAGCCCGTCGGCACGGCCGAACCCGGCGGCACACCGCCTGAGGGGTCCACGGCGGTGGGGTCGGCGCCCGCGTCGGTCATCGACAGCCTCCCGCAGTCACCACGGCCCAACGGTCATCATCACCGGCTCAGGCCGGCGGAGCCTCCTGGGTACCGGACGCGGGCGGTGTGCCGCCGCCCTGCGACGGCGCGGAGTCGCCCGCTGCCTTACCCAACGACAGACGCTCGTCGCCGGTGCCACCCGGCACCCGGCCGGCGGAGATGCCCGGTGTGGGCGGCATGGGCGGCATCGCGGGCCGGCCCGTCTGCCCGGGCGCGCCGGCCCCGTGGCCGCCGGCCATGCTTCCCCGCAGCTCGGCGAGGCGCCCGGCGGCCTGCGCGTCCATGGTCGCGCGCCGCACCTCGAGCATCCTGGCCTCCATACCCTGCGAGGCGAGCTCCTGGCGGCCGAGCGCCACGGCGTAGCGCTTCTCGACCTTGTCCCGCACCTCCGCCAGCGTCGGCGTGTCACCGGCCGGGGGCAGCGATGACATCCCCTCCATCGCCTTGCTCATCTGCTCGTGCATGGCGGCGTGCTCGATCTGGGTGAGCAGGCGGGTCCGCTCGGCGAGCTGGCGGTGCATGCGGGCGGTGTTGTCCTCGACCGCCACGCGGGCCTGCGCGGCCGACGCCGCGGCCTGCTCGTGGAGGACCTTCAGATCCTCCAGCGCCGTCTCGGAGGCGATCAGCTTGCTGGCGAACGCCTGCGCGGTCTGCTCGTACTGGACCGCCGTGGCCAGATCGCCCGCGGCGCGGGCATTGTCCGCGAGCATCAGGGCGGAGCGGGCCGACTCGGTGAGGTTGGTGACCTCCTCGACCTGGCGGGCCATCTTCATCTCGATCTCACGCTGGTTCCCCACGACGAGCGCGGCCTGCGAGACGAGCTTCTCGTGCTGTTGGCGTGCCGCCTCGATGGCCTGGTCGATCTGGACCCGCGGATCCGCGCGGTTCTCCAGTTCGATCTCAGCCCGCTTTGACAGGTAGCGGAGGGCCTTGCGGACGACATTCGCCATACCTCGATCGTCCCACGGCGAGACCGATCTGGTGAGCCGCCAACGGCCTCGTTCCGCGCCCGGGCCGTGCCGAGAGCTGTCCGATTCCYGACGCCGCACCCGATTCGCCCCGACTCCAGCCGGATGACCCGATCACCGCCGCCGGAACCACCCGGGACGGCCCGCCGCCCCGGCCCGCGCGGCGGCACACCGAGGCGACAGTCCGGAGCATGGCCGGGCCGGGTCGAGGCGGGCCGGGGTACCTAGACCATCGCTTGGAACATCCAGTGCTGTTCCTCGAGGTCGCGGACCACATCGATGAACAGGTCCTGGGTCACCGGATCCGGCTGGGCGGTGAGGTCCATCCGGGTGCGCATCCTGGTGATCATCCCGGCGAGGACGTCCGTGATCAGCCGGATCGCCTTCTCGTCACCGATGTAGCCGGGCTCGACGCCGTGCAGGTGACTGCTGCGGGCCACGGTGCTGGCCTGGCCGTCGGGGTTCACCCCGATCGCCGCGGCGCGTTCGGCACACATGTCGGTGTAGCGCCGGGCCAGGTCGACCACGGCGTCGAGCTGGCGGTGCACCGTGCGGAAGTTGCGGCCGATCACGTTCCAGTGGAGCTGCTTACCCAACAGCGACAGATCGACCAGGTCGACGACGGCGCCCTGGAGAGCCTCGCCGGTGACCGTGCGCGCCTCGTCTGACAGCGGACTGCGGATGGCGCTCATGATGATCCTCTCTCTGGAGCTCGGGCACGTCCGCGAAAGGCGTGCCCGCAGAGAAGATCCGTACGCCGGTCAGGCTCAGCCCGCGTGGCAGAACCGACCGAACTCAGGCGACCGAACTCAGGCGACCCGGCTCAGGCGGCGCGGTCGACCACCGCCGGGCGGGCCGGCACGACCACGGCGGACGGGCCACCGACCGGTGTCGGCGCGCTCGCTGCCAGCTCGGCGAGCTCCAGGTCGTCACTGACCTCGCGAAGAAGGTCCGCCAGCCGTACTCCCAACGCGTCACAGATGGACGCGAGCAGTTCCGAGCTCGCCTCCTTCTGGCCGCGTTCGACCTCCGAGAGGTAGCCGAGCGACACTCTCGCCGCCGACGACACCTCCCGCAGTGTCCGGTGCTGATCCTGTCGGCGGCGGCGCAACGCCTCGCCGATCACGCGTCGGAGCAGGACCATCGAGCCTCCTCCTTCGTCCACGGGCTGCGTTCACCGTATACCCGCCGGGCGCCCCTCCGGGGCATCGTTGATAGGACTGTAACGCTGTAAGCACCCCCAAACGGGGATCGGCGCCACCACCCGGCCGATCGGTCGCCGTCCGCCCCACCATCGGGCGGCCGGCGGCGGAGGTCAGTGCGCCCGGGCCTGCTCCGGCAGCCTCGAGCCGCTGGCGCCCGGGCGGCCCTCCAGGGCACGGCGCAGCACGTCCAGGGCCTGCACGACGGCGAACTCGCGGACCCGCGGCCGGTCACCGGGCAACCGCAGCGAGCGGGACGTCGAACCGTCCGGACCGGCCAGCCCCACGTGCAGGGTGCCGACCGGCTTGCCCTCCTGCTCCTCCGGGCCGGCGACGCCGGTGGTGGCGAGCCCGTAGGTGGCTCCGAGCAGGTCACGGGCCCCGGCCGCCATCGCCTCGGCCGTCGCGGACGAGACCGCACCCTCGGTCGCGAGGACGTCCCGGTCGACGTTGAGCACGCTCCCCTTCACCTCGGTGGCGTACGAGACGACCCCGCCGCGGAACACGGAGCTGGCGCCGGGGACGTCCGTCAGCCGGCCCGCCAGCAGCCCGCCGGTGAGCGACTCCGCGACGGCGAGCGTCGCTCCCTCGGCCCGCAGCAGCTCCAGTACGACGCCCTCCAGCGACTCGTCGTCCCCGCCGTAGACGCCGGCGCCGAGCGCCGCGCGTGCCGCCTGCTCGACCGGGGCGATCAGCGTCTCCGCGGCTGCCCGGTCGGCGGCCCGGGCGGTGATCCGCACCCGGGTCTGGCCGCCGCTGGCGAGGAACGCGATGCGAGGGTTCCCGATCGGCTCGAGCCGCGCGACCTCGTCCGCGAGCGCCTCGGCGACCATCGACTCCCACATGCCCGCCGTGCGCAGCACCCGGTGCACGACCACCGCGGGCTGACCGGCCCGGCGCAGGATGTCCGGCAGCACGCTGCGGGTGAACATGTCGTGCATCTCGAACGGGACGCCGGGCATGGCGTAGACGACACCGGAGCCGATCTCCATGCGAACGCCGGGCGCGGTGCCCGGTCCGTTGGGCAGGGGCTGCGCGCCGACGGGCAGGTCGGCCTGCCGGAAGTTCATCTCCGGGACCCCACGGCCCCCCGTGCCCGAACGCGATCGCCCCAGCTCCTCGAAGCGGCGGCGCAGGGTGGCCTCCTCGGCCTCGTCCCGGCGCAGGCCCACGCCGGCGGCCAGGGCGATCCCCTCGCGGGTCAGGTCGTCCTGGGTCGGGCCGAGCCCGCCCGTCATGATCACGGCGTCGGCGCGTCCCAGCGCGACACCGATAGCGGTCGCGATGTCCGAGATCAGGTCACCGACCACGGTGGACGTCGCCACCTCGACCCCGACGTCGGCGAGCTGGCGTCCCAGCCAGGCCGCGTTGCCGTTAACGATGTCCCCGTAGAGGAGCTCGTCCCCCACCGCCAGCAGCTCAGCGCGCATCGATCTCTCCTCTTCCGGGTCTTCCGGGCCCGGTCACGGCCCCCTGGTCCTCACCCACAGCCGGCTCGCCCAGGTTTGGCACGTCGGGAGTCGGCACGTCGGGAGCGCCGCCCGGCCGGGACGCCGCGGTGGCCCGGCGGCGCAGCGCCAGCGCCCGGTAGACGTAGTCCGCCCCGGTCACCGCGGCGACGACGACACCGCAGGCGAGGATCACCGCCCGTCCCGTGGCCGCCACGCCCTCCAGCGGCAGGACGTAGAGCCCGAGCGAGATGTTGAGGAGCAGCGTCTTCGCCTTACCACCCCGGCTGGCCGCGATCACCCCGTACCGGATGACCCACAGCCGCAGCAGCGTCACGCCGATCTCGCGGACGGCGACCACGACGGTGACCACCCAGGGCAGTTCACCGAGGATCGACAGCGAGACCAGCGCGGCACCGGTAAGCGCCTTGTCCGCGATGGGATCCACCAGAATCCCGAAGTCGGTGACGAGGCCGCGGCGGCGGGCGATCGAGCCGTCGATCTGGTCGGTGATCGCGGCGACGGCGTAGGCGCCGAACGCCGCGTAGCGCCAGCCGTCGGTGTCCGGGCCGGCGAACAGGAAGGCCACAAAGACCGGCACCAGGGCCAGCCGGATGATCGTCAGGATGTTCGCGATGTTGAGGACCGGCGGCTTCGGCGCCACCAGGTCGCCGGTGCCGGTCACGCCACGCCCGAAGGGTGGCCCACCGCGTCCATCGGGCCGACCCCGTCCGGGATCGGCGGCAGCACGGAACCCGCCCCGGCCGACCCAGCGCTGGCCAGCCCGGCGCCGGCGCGGTCGAGCACGCCGGTGAACTCCGCGATCAGGTCGACGCCCTCGGCCGCCACGACCCGGGCCGCGACGAGGTCCCCGACGGACACGCCGCCCGGTGGCCCGCCCGCGGACAGGCGGACCGTGCAGGAGCCGTCGGCGTCGGCCTGCTGGTGCCCGGCGCAGCCGTACCCGAGACCACCGGCCACCTCCTCGACGAGCACCTCGACGGTCGTGCCGATGCGGCGCTCGGCGCGGCCTGCGGTGAGCTGCTCGACGAGGTCGGTGACCTCGGCCCGCCGGCTCTCGATCTCCTCGGGGTCGACGTGGCCCGCCATCCCGGCGGCCTCCGTCCCCTCTTCGTCGGAGTAGCCGAACACCCCGACGGCGTCGAGGTCGGCGTGCTCGAGAAAATTCACCAGGATGTCGACGTCCTCGTCGGTCTCACCGGGGAAGCCGACGATCACGTTCGAGCGGGCGCCCAGGTCGGGGAGCAGCGCGCGGGCCCGCCGCAGCAGGTCCAGGAAGTCGGTCGAGCCGCCGAACCGGCGCATCCGCCGCAGCACCGCCGGGCTGGCGTGCTGGAACGACAGGTCAAGGTAGGGCGCCAGGCCCGGCGTCGTCAGCAGCACCTCAAGCAGGGACGGCCGCAGCTCGGCCGGCTGGAGATACACGGTGCGGACACGAACAATCCCCGGAACGGCGGCCAGCCGGGGCAGCAGCTTCTCGAGCGCCCGCAGATCGCCGAGATCCTTGCCGTAGGACGTCGAGTTCTCGCTGACCAGGACAAGCTCGCGGGCGCCCTGCCCGGCCAGCCACTCGGCCTCGGCCAGCACCTCCTCCGGCCGGCGGGACACGTGCGAGCCACGGAAGGACGGGATGGCGCAAAAGGCGCAACGGCGGTCGCAACCGCTCGACAGCTTCAGCGGCACGACCGGGCTGGAGGTGAGCCGCCGCCGGCCGGTACCGGCCGCGCCCTCCCCCGCCGGCTCCGCCCGGCCGGCCAGGTCCGCCAGGTCCGCCAGGTCCGTTGCCGGGCGGCTGTTCGCCGCCGGTCGGCCGTCCGGCGACGGAAGGACACGTCCACCACCGGGGAGCTGGATGTGACCGGGGATGTGCGGCGAGTGCGCCGCGCGGGAGGCATCGCCCCGCTCCACCGGAGAGATCGGCAGCAGCGTGCGCCGGTCACGCGGGGTGTGCGAGGCCGGCGCCGAGCCGGCGAGCACCGCGTCGAGGTGCGCCGAGATCCGCGGATATGCGTCGAAGCCGAGGACGGCGTCCGCCTCGGGCAGCGTGTCGGCGAGCTCCCGGCCGTACCGCTCGGCCATGCAGCCCACGGCCACGACCGCGCGCGGCCCGCCCGACGCGGTCGCCTGCCCGGTGGTCGCGCCGCCGCCCGGCCCGTCATCGCCGGACTCACCGTCACCCGGCCCGTTGTCACCCGGCCCGTTGTCACCGGGCCCGCGCAGTGCGTCGGCGGCGAGCAGGGCGTCGATCGAGTCCTTCTTAGCCGCCTCGACGAAACCGCAGGTGTTGACCAGGACGGCGTCCGCGTCGGCGGCGTCGTCGACCAGGTCCCAGCCGTCGGCGGCGAGGCGGGCGGCGAGCTCCTCCGAATCCACCTCGTTACGGGAACACCCGAGCGTGACGAGAGCTACCCGGCGTGCAGGACGAGGAGACACGGACTCAGGCTACCGGGGCGCCCGCGGACAACGCGCCGACGGCCCCGGCCCGGCGTGGCCGACCCGAGCCCCGGGCCAGCCCGCCAAGCCCGACGTCAGCCGGTCGGCGGGGCCGTCATCGCCAGGCCGCCGGCCGCGAGGCCGCCCGTGCCCGGCCCGTCGACCGTGCAGCCGCCGCCGGTCGCGGCGAGCGCCAGCCGGATCGTCACGACCTCGCCCGGCCCGCCGGCCCGGTCCAGGCTCGTGCCGTTGCAGGAGAGGTCGACGGCGCCCGCGTTGCCCATCTTGATCTCCAGGGCGCCCTCGGAGGACACCTCACGGCTGTCGCCCCGCTGCAGGAGCTGCGCGAACAGCACCTTGTCGCTGTCGTCGCGGACCTCCAGCCAGCTCTGCGCGTCGCGGGCCTCCACCCGCACGTTCACCCCGGGGGGCGGCGGGGTGGTGGGCGCCGGGGCCGGGCCGGGGGGTGCCGTGGCGGCCGGGGCGCTCGGCGGCGCGCTCGGCCGGGGCGTGGCCGAGTCGTCCGAGTCGCCCCCGCCCGAGGGCAGCAGCAGCGCGACGAGCGCCAGCGCGCACACCACCACCAGCGAGATGATCATTGCCGGTGCCCAGCGGAAGCCGCCAAGGCCGCGGTTGCGCCCCGCGCCACCGTGCAGCGGGTCGAACTCCGGCGAGGCGACCACGACCGGGGACGGCACGTGCTCGTGCCCGGCGTCGTACACCGCCAGCAGGGGGCCGGGCTCGAGCCCGAGCGTCGTCGCGATGCTGCGCAGGTGCCCGCGCGCGTAGACGGAGCCGCCGCAGCCGGAGAAGTCGTCCTGCTCGATCCGCTCGATCAGCGAGGCGCGGATTCTCGTCCGGTCGCTCACGTCGTCGATCGTCAGGCCCGCGGCCCGGCGCGCCGCCGCGATGACCGAGCCCAGGGATTCCTGAGCCGCCCCACCCGGAGCCGACTTGTCCGGAGGCACCGGTTGCTGGGGCGCCGGGATCTGGACCGCGGGGCCCGGGGCCGCCGGCTTCGCGGTCACCGGTTCGAGAACCTCCGACCCGGGACTCGACGGCGCGGTGCCCGCCGACCCGGGACTCGACGACCCGGGGGTCGCCGGTTCGTCCGCTGACTGCATGAACGAACCTCCGCACCCGTTATGCCACTGGCGCCGCTGGCGTGCGCCAGCCGATATTACGGTCGCCGGCCGACCTCCGACAGCTGGCAACGGACCTATCCTGACTTTCTTATCCGCTGCGGAGTGTCGTGAGAAGTCCTTCCAGCTCGTCGGGCATCACGAGTACGTCGCGGGCCTTGGAGCCCTCGCTGGGCCCGACTATCCCGCGGCTTTCCATCAGGTCCATCAGGCGGCCGGCCTTCGCGAACCCGACCCGCAACTTGCGCTGCAGCATGGACGTCGACCCGAACTGGGTGCTCACCACCAGCTCGACGGCCTGGAGGAACAGCGCCATGTCGTCGCCGATCTCCTCGTCGATGTCCTTGCGCGCCTCGCCGCCGCCCTCGAAGACGTCAACCACGAAGGTGGGCTGCGCCTGCTCCTTGGTGTGGTCGACAATCGCGGAGATCTCGTCCTCGGAGACGAACGCGCCCTGGATGCGGGCCGGCTTGCTCGCCCCCATCGGCAGGAACAGCGCGTCCCCGAGGCCGACGAGCTTCTCGGCGCCGGCCTGGTCCAGGATCGTCCGGCTGTCGGCCAGCGACGCCGTGGCGAAGGCCAGCCGGGACGGCACGTTCGCCTTGATCAGACCGGTGACGACGTCCACGGAGGGCCGCTGTGTCGCCAGCACCAGGTGGATCCCCACCGCCCGGGCCATGGCCGTGATCCGGCAGATCGCGTCCTCGACGTCGCGCGGGGCCACCATCATGAGGTCCGCCAGCTCGTCGACGATGGCAAGAATGTACGGATACGGGGYGTAGACCCGTTCCGAACCGGGCGGCGCGACGATCTCGCCCGCCCGCACCTTCCGGTTGAAGTCGTCGACATGGCGAACACCGCAGGCCGCGAGGTCCTCGTAGCGGTTCTCCATCTCCTTCACCACCCACTGCAGCGCGTCCGCCGCCTTCTTGGGATTGGTGATGATCGGCGTGATGAGATGGGGAATGCCCTGGTAGCTCGTCAGCTCGACCCGTTTCGGGTCGACGAGGACCATCCGGACCTGGTCCGGGGTGGCACGGGCCAGCACGCTGGTGATGAGCGTGTTGATGCAGGTCGACTTACCCGCCCCAGTGGCGCCCGCGATGAGGATGTGCGGCATCTTCGCCAGGTTCGCCAGGACGTAGCCRCCCTCGATGTCCTTGCCGAGGGCCACGACCAGCGGGTGCGGGTTCCCGGTCGCCTCACCGCTGCGCAGGACGTCGCCCAGGGACACCAGCTCGCGGTCGGTGTTCGGGATCTCGATGCCCACCGCGCTCTTGMCCGGGATCGGGCTGATGATCCGCACGTCGGGGCTCTTGACCGCGTAGGCGATGTTCTTCCCGAGCTGGGTGATGCGCTCGACCTTCACCGCCGAGCCCAGCTCCACCTCGTACCGGGTCACCGTCGGGCCACGGGTGAACCCGGTGACCTTGGCATCCACCTTGAACTGCGTGAAGACGTCCGTCAGGGAGGCGATGACACCGTCGGTGGCCGCCGAGCGCACCTTCGGCGGGGTGCCGGAGCGCAGCAGCGTCGGCGACGGCAGCCGGTAGGCACCGTCCGTCGGCGGGACGAGGTACTCGATGTCATCCGGGCCGGGCGGCTGGGCCGGGGACGGGACGGACCCCGCGGCCGCGTCGCCCGCGGCGGCGCCCGCCCGGCCACGCGCCCGCCGCGAACCGGCGCCCGCGCCGCCCGCGCCGACGACCGGGGCGACGCCGTCTGCCTCCTCCTCGCCATCGGTCAGCCCGGCGACGTCGGCGAACAGATCCGAGGGATCCATGGCCTCGGCGTCCGGCACCGCGGCCCGGCGGGACCGGCCCGGCCGGGAACGCCCGGCGCCGGCCGGCTCGTCCTGCGCGCCTGCCGGACCGGCGCCCGCCAACTCGGCGTCGAGGTCGAAGACGCCCTCGGCGGACCGGGAGCGTCCGGCGCGACCGCGTCCGCGCCGGCCCCGCGGCGGCGCCTCGTCCTCGAGCAGCTCGTCGATGACACCGTTGGCGGCATCACCGTCGGCGTCGAGATCGTCGTACTCGTCGTCAAACTCGTCGTAGGAATCACCGGGCGCCCGGATCGGGACGGTGAGCCGGTCGGCGAGCTCACGCAGCTTCTCCGGCACCTGGCGGACCGGCGTCGCCGTCACCACCAGCAGCCCGAAGAAGGCGATGAGCAGCAGCAGCGGGACGGCCACGTAGGGGGTCACGGCGCTGGCCAGCGGCGCGCTCCCGAGCAGCCCGAGCATGCCGCCGCCGTCGCGCAGCCTGCCTGTGCCGTCGGCGAAGTCCGGCAGGCCACGGCCGATGTGCAGCACGCCGAGGATCCCGACGGCGACCGCGGCCCAGCCGATCACGACCCGGCCACGGCTGTCCGGATCGGACGGCGAGCGCACCAGCCGCCAGGAGGCACCAAGGCAGAACAGCGGGACCGCCAGCGCGCCGACGCCGACGAACAGTTCCACCCCTGCGGCGACGAAGGCGCCGATCGGGCCCCCGGCCCCGCCCCACAACGCGGCACCGAGCAGGATCGCGGCGCCGAACGCCGCCAGGCCGAGCCCGTCCCGCCGGTGCCCGGAGTCGATGCGCAGATCCCGCGTCCCGCGGCCGAAACGGCGCAGCAGACCACCGAGCATGCCGGCGGCGGCCATCCAGCCGTGGTAGACAGCTTTGATCACCGCCTGGGCGATCAGCAGCTGGACGGGCGCCCGCGGCGCGGTCGTCCGCCGGCGGGTGCTCGCCCCACGGGCGGCACCGCCTCGGGTGGGCGACCCGGCGCGGCCCTTGGCCGGAGCCCGGCCGGTACCGCCGGAGCCGCCCGAGCCGCCGGATCGCGCCGTGGCCGTCCGCGGCTTGGGTTGCGCCTGCGTGCGCGCGTTGGACGTGCGTGTGGCCACGCGGAGAAGGTACCCGGGAAGTGACGCGAGTCGCTGCAACCCAGACTATCCGGGCGCGCCACATCTGTGGCCCCGGGCATCCTCCCCGCCCGGTCAGGCCATCCACCCGCCTCGGCTGAGCGCTGAGCTGACGAGAAGCCGTCAGATCAGTGTCGGCGGTACGCCAGCCGGGCCCGCGGGGCCCTTGGTCGACAGGATCCGCTGGGCCCGCCACGCGTCGACCAGCCCCGCGGACAGCAGAACGGCCAGTGTCAGAGCGATCTGGGTGACCCGCTGGTAGAAGGTCCAGTGGTCGACCCACGCTCTCAGCACCGGGAGCACGCAGAGGACGTCGCCGCAGGCGAAGACCGCGGCTACCCAGCCCGGCCGCCGAACACCCGCGATCACGCCCAGCAGGCCGCCCGCGAGCAGCCCCTGCGGCACCGTCTCGGCGAGCGACCCGTAGAAGGAGCTGCTCCAGTAGCCCGTCGAGGACAGTCGCACCGTGCTGAGGAAGCCACCGCCGGGCGCCGTCCAGAATCCGAACTGGTAGCCGAAGGCGCCGAGGAGCGCGGCCCAGCCGAGGACGGCGCCCGTCGCCGCCACCAGGCCCCGGGGGCCCGCGCCCGGGCGACCGGGCGCTCGCGTTGCCGCGGCCCCCGCCAGTGCCGGGACGGCCAGCACCGCCAGCACCAGAAGCAGCGACAGCGGTGGGCGCAGCAGGTCGGTGTGACGGCCGAGCGCGAGCACCGCCCCGGTGGCGGGATACGTCACCACGAGGGCCACCAGCATGATCCGTCGCCGGCCGGCGACGGCGGCGGCGAGCGCGACCAGCCAGGGCACGAAGACCAGCGGGCCGGTGGTGAGGAAGGGCCCGAGCCCCCGGTCCGTCCATGGGTGCGCGACGGTGGGCCAGGCCGCCAGGCGCTGATCCACGGCCGGCTGCCGCTCGGCCATCACCAGGCAGACCGCGCTGAGCCCCGCGCCGACGGCCAGTGCCAGCGCCGCGGTCGCGCCGCGTACGCCGGCCGGCAGAACGCCGACGCCGACAGCGCACCTGGTCGCCAGGCCGTGCACGACGAGGTCAACCGCCTCCGCCCTGCTCGGCCGGGTACGCCCGGCCGCCTCGGCGCCGTCGAGCAGCGTGCCGAGGAGCTCCTCGCCGCGGGCCTCCCGCCAGCGGCGCGGGTAGCAGAGCAGCAAGCGTCGGTAGGCGGTCTCAGACCCCGGCGGCTCGGCGCCGCCCGGCCACTGGGCGCCAGGTGGCTGATCAGCGCCACCTGGCAGGTCAGCGTCGCCCTGGTGCGACCGCGGGTCAGGTTTCTCCACGCTCATCGTCCGCCGCGCCCTCAGCCGATCGCCGGCACGCTCGGGGGCGCCAGCCTGGTCACCCGTGCGAACGCCGTCGCCGGGCCCGTGGCGTGCCGGACGCGCAGGCGCAGCCTGCGGTCAGCCTCGGCGACGTTGGCCCGTAGCCGCTCGGTCTGCTCCGTGAGCACTCCCGCCCCGTCATCGGTCAGCGAGTAGTACCGCCGCAGCCGCCCGTTGACGACCTCCTCTCGCTCGACCCGCACGAGGCCCTCGCCGGCGAGGCGGTCCAGCGCGCCGTAGAGCGTGCCCGGCCGCATGGTCACCCGACCGCCCGAGATGTCCGTGACCTCGCGGATCACCGCGTACCCGTGGCGCGGACCGTCAGCCAGCGCGGCGAGCACCAGGAACGTCGGTTCCCGCATGTCCTCCATAGCCATACGCGCGAAGATATACCGTCGCACGGTATATATCGACCAATTGACCATCAGGACAAAGAACCGGCCCTGGACCATGGGGCTGGTCCAGGGCCGGGAGGACCTGCTCAGACCTCCAGGACGACCGGGAGGATCATCGGGCGGCGGCGGTAGCGGTCGTTGACCCAACGGCCCACCGTGCGCCGGACGAGCTGCTGCAGCGCGTTGGTGTCGGTCATGCCGGAGCGCATCGCGTCGGCGAGGGCGTCCGCGAGCTTGCCGCGGACCTCCTCGAACGCGGCCCGGGAGTCGGAGAACCCGCGGGCGGAGAGATCCGGGCCGACGACGACCTTGCCGGCGGCGGCGTCCACCACGACCGTGATCGTGATGAAGCCCTCCTCGCCGAGGATCCGCCGGTCCTTCAGGCTCGACTCCCCGACGTCGCCGACGGCGAGCCCGTCGACGAAGACCATCCCGCAGGGCACCGCCCCGGTGATCTCCGCCTGGCCGTCGATGAGGTCGAWGACCATGCCGTCCTCGGCGATGATGACCCGGTCCGGTGGGACGCCGGTGGCCTCCGCGAGCGCGCCGTGCGCACGTAGGTGCCGCCACTCACCGTGGACGGGCATCATGTTCGACGGCTTGGTCGCGTTGAGCACGTAGAGCAGCTCACCGGCCGGGGCGTGCCCGGAGGTGTGGACCATCGCCACGCCCTTGTGTACGACCCGGGCGCCCCACCTGGTCAGGCCGTTGATCACCCGGAACACGGCTGTCTCGTTGCCCGGGATCAGGCTGGAGGCCAGGACGACCGTGTCGCCCTCCTGGATCCGGATCGCGTGGTCCCGGTTGGCCATCCGGGACAGCGCGGACAGCGGCTCGCCCTGCGACCCGGTCGAGACCAGGCAGATGTTGCGGTCGGGAAGCGAGTCGACGTCCCGGCTGTCGATCACCAGACCGGGCGGCACGCGCAGCAGGCCGAGATCACGGGCGACACCCATGTTGCGGACCATCGACCGGCCGATGAAGCAGACCGACCGGCCGTGCGACTCGGCGGCGTCGAGCACCTGCTGCACGCGGTGGACGTGGCTGGCGAAACACGCGACGACGATGCGCCTGTCCGCCTCGCGGAAGACCTTGTCGAGCACGGGGGCGATCGCGCGCTCCGAGGCGACGAAGCCGGGGACCTCGGCGTTGGTCGAGTCCGAGAGCAGCAGGTCGACGCCCTCGCGGCCGAGCCGGGCGAAGCCGCCCAGGTCGGTGAGCCGCCCGTCCAGCGGGAGCTGGTCCATCTTGAAGTCGCCGGTGTGCAGCACCAGGCCCGCGTCGGTGCGGATCGCGACCGCGACCGCGTCCGGGATGGAGTGGTTGACGGCGAGGAACTCGAGGTCGAAGGGACCGAACGAGTGCCTCTCCTCCTCGCGGATCTGCAGGGTCACCGGCTGGATGCGGTGTTCGGCGAGCTTGGCCACCATGAGCGCGAGCGTCAGCCGGGTGCCGACCAGGGGGATGTCACGCCGTTCGCGCAGCAGGTACGGGACGGCGCCGATGTGGTCCTCGTGCGCGTGCGTGAGGATGACCGCCTCGATGTCCTGCAGGCGGTCCCGGATTGCGGTGAAGTCCGGCAGGATGAGGTCGACGCCGGGCTGGTCGGTCTCGGGGAAGAGCACCCCGCAGTCGACGATGAGCAGCCGCCCGGCATGCTCGAACACGGTCATGTTGCGACCGATCTCACCGAGGCCGCCGAGCGGGATGATCCTCAGGCCGTCGGCACGCAGCGGCGGTGGGGGGCCCAGCTCCGGGTGCGGATGCATCATGAAGCCGCCGTCCCCGGGACGACCGCGGCGGCGCCCGGCCCCGCGGGCCCGGGCAGGGGCCCGGGATCGAGCACGGCCGCGGCCAGGTCGGCACGCAGCTGGGCTCGCTCGGCCTCCGTCGCGTCGACGAGCGGGGAGCGGACCGGCCCCGCGGGCAGGCCGGCCATGGCCAGCGCCGCCTTTGCCGTGATCACACCCTGAGTGCGGAAGATTCCCTGATATGCGGGCAGCAAGCCCTTGTGGAGCGCGATCGCCCGACCCACCTCACCGGCCCCGAAGGCCTCGATCATCGCCYGAATGGCGGGGCTGGCCACGTGACCGACGACACTGACCACACCGCACGCACCGACGGACAGAAGCGGAAGATTGAGCACGTCCGTGCCCGAGTAGTAGGCGAGGCCGGTGTTGGCCAGTACCCACGAAGACGCGGAGAGATCGTCCTTGGCGTCCTTGACCGCGACGATACGCGAGTGTTCGGCCAGCTTCAGGAGAGTCTCGGTCGCGACCGGTACACCGGACCTGCCGGGAATATCGTAGATCATCACAGGCAGGGATGTCGCGTCGGCGACTGCCCGGAAGTGCGCGAGCAGCCCGGCCTGCGGCGGCTTGTTGTAATACGGCGCGACCACGAGCAGGCCGTCGGCGCCCGCCTTCTCGGCCGCCTCGGCCAGCTCGACGGTGTGCCGGGTGTCGTTCGTGCCGACGCCGACGATCACCTGGGCGCGGCTGCCGACCGCGTCACGGACGGCGCGCACCAGGATGTCCTTCTCGGCATCCGAGGTCGTGGGCGACTCGCCCGTGGTGCCGTTGATGACCAGCGCGTCATTACCGGCGTCGACGAGATGCTCCGCGAGTGCCGCGGCGCCGGGGACGTCCAGCCCGCCGTCCGCGGTGAACGGCGTGATCATCGCCGTGATCATCCGCCCGAACGGGGCCGGGGGCAATGCTGACATACCTGCCACGCTAGCGGGCACCTCCGACATCTCCTCCGACAGTCGCCAAGCGGCGCCAGTCGGCGGCCCCCCCACCGCGGGCGGGCGGCACCGACCGGACGGTCACGCCGGGTCGGCCGCCGCACCGGCGGGCCGGGGCAGGAACCAGGAACTACTTCTGAGCGGCTTTCATGACCCGGATGCCACCCTCGCCGCGCCCGGGGAGGCGGCGGGAGGATGGCTCGTAGACCCTCGACGGGCACCGGCGACCATGTTTCGGTCGAGCCGCATCCACAGCTCACGACGACCGAGACGGACGAACGACAGCGGGCCGCCCACGCGAGCCGCGCCACAGGCGGCCGCGCCACCGGTGACGCCCGCGCCGTAGTTCTTCGGCATACCCACCGCCCCGTCTCGCACGACAGTGTGTTCAGGGTACCGCCACAGCCGGTGCGGCGGTCGCCGTTCACCGGCGCGGACCAGCTCCTCCCACCTGCCACGTGCCCGGCTGGTCCGTCGCGGCCACCAATGCGGACAAGCTCACCGAACGTCCTGGTGGCACGGCCGGGGCCAGCGCCCCTAGCTGGGACGACACTCCCGGAACCGACATGATCGACCCGCCCGGGTCCGCCGGCGGGGTGTGCCAGCCCAGGGCACGCAGCCCCGAAAGCACGGCCAGCGCCACCAGCAGCGCGAGCAGTGCCTGCTTGGCCGGGCCGAGCACCCAGGCCGCGAGGCTCGACCGCTCCCTGGTCAGCAGCAGGGTCGCGGCGAACGACGACGGCACCGCGACGACCGCGACCGCGTCGGCTCCGAGCTCGAACGGCAACGCCGACAAGGCCACGGTGAGACACATCAGGACCAGGATCGCCAGCGTGACGCGGGCGACGTCCGGCGAGACACTGAGGCCCACCACCAGCTTCGCCCGCGCCGCCCGGCGCGCATCGGTGGTGTAGAACGCGTACACCTCACGGTTCTGGTGGACGTCCTCGACGTAGGTCCGGGCGATCCGGCGGTGCTCCAGGTCGACCGTGATCGGCGTACTCAGCTCGATACTGGTGTCGTCGGTGCCCACGCTCACGTGGTAGCTGCCCGGGCCGCCCGGGTCGATGTCGACGAGGGCCACCGGCGCCAGCCACCGCTGCCGCAGAGTGAGCGACTCATCACGAACAGGGCAACGCCGAGCCAGCACCGTCCGCCGCTCCTCGGACATCTTGATCAGGCAGGGGCGGTACGGGTCCAGGGTGACGGCGGCGAGCGCCTCCCAGCGCCGCCCGTACTCCGCCACCGTGCTCAGCACCGGCACCGCGGCCGGGCCCGCCAGGCTCAGCTCGTCGATCCAGGCGGTGAACTCCCGCAGGTAGTAACCGATGTGCGCGACCTCCAGCGGTGTGGGGACGTCCGGATCACGCCAGAGCTCGCCGGCGGCGAGCAGCATCGTGTCCGCGCTGCTCAGCGGGTCGAAGGGCTCCGCCAGCGCCGAGCGCAGCAGAAGCTGGGCCGGCTCGAGCAGCGCCTGCCACGACCGCAGTGTCACATCCGGCACCGACAGATCCGCCTCGCGCGCAAGATAGGTCGCGACGGCCTCGAGCGAGAGCGGGCGTCCCTTGCGGGGCACCAGCCCAGGCAGGTTGCCGGACAGCCGCCCCGGGCGGAACCTGGAGATCGCGTCCACGACGCGGCGCGCCGGGCCGGGCAGTGGGCAGCCGATGGCGTCGGCGAGCAGCGCGATCAGGTTGCCCTGGATCGCGACGGACGTCCCGTACGGCATCAGGTGGGCGTCGGAGCCACCCGGACCGGCAAGATTGAATCCGACCAGGGCACGCTTGGGCAACGTGGAGATCGGCAGCAGCAGGCAGACTTCGGGCGGCAGCCGGCCGACGGTGTCGAGCCGCCCGGTACCCGGAACAATGCTGTTCAGCAGCCCGTCGAGCGGGCCCCAGTTCACCGAGCGGGTAAGCCGACAGCGGTTGGCACTGACGATCGTGAACTGGTCGACGACCCGCCGGCGCAGCCCCGCGTACTCGGCTGGGGGCGCGAGCAACATCGTGGTGACCTCGTCGACGTCGGTGAGGTCGAGCACCGGGGCGCTGTCGGCGTCATCCCGCCTGCTCCACCGGCGTAGCCGGCTGACGGCCCCCGAGCCGCCCGCACCTCCGGCTCCCCCTGAACCCCCTGAACCGCCTAAGCCACCGAATCCGCCGAAGCCGCCGCCGCCCGAGCCCGCCACTCAGCGGCCCCCGCCCCGGGAACCGGGAGAAACACTCCGGAATGTGCCGATCACACCACGGGACCGTAGCAGCCCACAGTTTCCAGCCAGCCACCGACGGACCCAGCCCAGAGCCCCAGGTGGAGAGGTTCGGACGGCAAACCCCGGGACCAGAGCCCTTGGGTGAAGGGCTTCGGGCGACCTATCCCGGGGTGGGGCCTCAGGTCAGGGAGGCCAGGAGTTCGCGGGCGGCGCGGGCGATCTCGATGTCCTCGCGCGCTTCGATGATCAGGGTGYGCACAGGTGCGTCCGGTGCGCTGATGTCGAGATCGCCGCCGGTGTAGGAGAGGTTGCGCTCCTCGTCGACCGCGATCCCGAGGAAGGCGAGGCCGGTGGCGGCCCCTGAACGTACCGGGCCGGCGTGCTCCCCGACGCCGCCGGTGAAGACGAGTGCGTCCAGGCCGCCGAGCGATGCCGTCATCGCGGCTGTCTCGGCTCGCAGTCGATGCAGGTAGACAGCCATGCCGAGTGCCTCGGGGGTGCCCGCCCGGCGCGCGCCGGTCAGGATGGCCCGCATGTCCGCCGACCCGACCAGGCCGGTCATGCCGCTCTCGTGGAACAGCACGTCGGTGAGCTCCTGAGCGGTCATCCCCTGTTCGGTCTGCAGCCAGAGCAGGAGACCCGGGTCGACCGTGCCGGAGCGGGTGGCCATCACCAGGCCTTCCAGCGGGGTGAAGCCCATTGTGGTGTCGATGCTGACGCCGTCCCGCACGGCGGCCAACGACGCGCCCGAGCCCAGGTGAGCGGTGACCACCCGGCGCGCTCCTGTCAGCTCGGCCGCCCGCCGGGCGGCGTAGGCGTGCGACAGGCCGTGGAACCCGTAGCGGCGGACGCCGTACTGCTCTCGCCATCGGGCCGGGACCGGGTAGGTGATGGCCTCGAGCGGCATCCGGGAGTGGAAGGCGGTGTCGAAGCAGGCCACGCGTGGGACACCGGGGAGCGCCTCCGACACGTCGGCCAGCGCCGCTAGCGCGGCCGGCTGGTGCAGCGGCGCCAGGGAGACGAGTTCCCGCAGGCGCCGTTCGACCTGCTCGTCGACGAGCACCGGGTCGGTGAAGGTCGACCCGCCGTGCACGACGCGATGTCCGGTGACGGTGACCTCGCCGGCGTGCGCGAGGGCGTCGACGGCCTGTTCCAGCTCCGCCGGGTCGGGCCGCCCCGCCACGGCGCGCAGGTCGTGGGCGGCCAGCACCCGGTCGTCCGAGCCGAGCAGGCGCAGCTTCACGCTGGACGAGCCCGCGTTCACCACGAGCACGTTCACCGCCGCGACGGCGCCGGCCGGAACCCGCGTCGGGACGTCCGCCACGTCTATCGGTCCTTCCCGGCGGGGTGGGCGCGTGCCGCTCTCGGTCAGCATGCCCTCGGTCAGTGCGGTCGCGGCCAGCAAGGCCCCAGTCAGACGGTCGGGTCGGTCGGCCAGCCGTCCGGTAAAGCCTCTGTCAGTAAGGCCACGTCCAGTCACGGATGCGCGGGTCGTCCTCGCCATGGTCGCGGGTGTAGGCGCGGGCGGCGAGACGGGCGTCGATCATTCGCTGCCTGACGTGCGCCGCGCGGGCGCCGAGGCTGGCGACCCGGTCGATCACGTCCACGACCAGGTGGAAGCGGTCGAGGTTGTTCATCATGACCATGTCGAAGGGCGTGGTCGTCGTGCCCTCCTCGATGTAGCCGCGGACGTGCAGGTTGCCGTGGTTCCGCCGCCGGTAGGTGAGGCGGTGGATCAGCCACGGGTAGCCGTGGTAGGCGAAGATGATCGGCCGGTCCTCGGTGAACAGCGCGTCGAAGCGCGCGTCGGACATGCCGTGCGGGTGCTCGGCCTCCGCCTGCAGGCACATCAGGTCGACGACGTTGACGACCCGCACCTTCAGCTCGGGGAAGTTCTGGCGCAGGATGTCGACCGCGGCCAGCGTCTCCAGGGTCGGGATGTCCCCGGCGCAGGCCATGACGACGTCGGGGGTGCCGTCGCCGTCCTCGGTGTGGTCGTTGCTCGCCCAGTCCCAGATACCCAGGCCGCGGGTGCAGTGCGCGATCGCGTCCGACATCGGCAGGTAGTTCAGTGCCGGCTGCTTGCCGGCGACGATGACGTTGATGTAATGCCGGCTGCGCAGGCAGTGGTCGGCCACCGAGAGCAGCGTGTTCGCGTCCGGTGGCAGGTAGACCCGGATGATCTCGGCCTTCTTGTTGACCACGTGGTCGATGAAGCCCGGGTCCTGGTGCGAGAAGCCGTTGTGGTCCTGGCGCCAGACATGGCTGGTGAGCAGGTAGTTCAGGGAGGCTATCGGCCGGCGCCAGGGAATGTGCCGGGTCGCCTTCAGCCATTTCGCGTGCTGGTTCACCATCGAGTCGACGATGTGGATGAACGCCTCATAGCACGAGAAGAAGCCGTGCCGGCCGGTGAGCAGGTAGCCCTCCAGCCAGCCCTGACACAGGTGCTCGGAGAGCACCTCCATCACCCGGCCGTCCGGGGCGAGGTCCTCGTCGGTCGGCACCGTCTCGGCGTTCCAGGCCCGGGACGTGGTCTCGAACAACGCCCCGAGGCGGTTCGACGCGGTCTCGTCCGGGCCCATCACGCGGAAGGTGTTCGGGTTCGAGCGCATGACGTCGCGCAGGAAGCCGCCGAGCACCCGCGTCGCCTCGTTGGAGCCCACTCCCGGCTGGGGAACGTCGACGGCGTAGTCGCGGAAGTCCGGCAACGTCAGGTCACGCAGCAGCTCACCGCCGTTGGCGTGCGGGTTGGCGCTCATCCGGCGGGTGCCGACGGGAGCCAGCGCCGCGAGCTCCGGGACCAGCCGCCCGTCGGCGTCGAACAACTCCCAGGGCCGGTAGCTGCGCAGCCACGACTCCAGCAGGGCGAGATGCTCGGGGTTGTTGTGCAGCTCGGCGATCGGCACCTGGTGCGAGCGCCAGTTCCCCTCGACCGGCCGGCCGTCGACCGTCGACGGACCCGTCCACCCCTTCGGCGTGCGCAGGACGATCATCGGCCACACCGGGCGGGACGAGTCGCCGCCGCGGCGGGCGCGGTCCTGAATGTCGAAGATCCGCGAGACGGCGGTGTCGAGCACCCGGGCGAACTGCTGGTGGACGTCGGCGGGGTCATCGCCGGTGACGTGCAGCGGCTCGTAGCCGTAGCCGCGCATCAGCGCGTCGAGCTCCGACTCGGGGATGCGGGCGAGGATCGTCGGTTGAGCGATCTTGTACCCGTTGAGGTGCAGGATCGGCAGCACCGCGCCGTCGCGCACCGGGTCGAGGAACTTGTTGGAGTGCCAGCTCGCCGCCAGCGGGCCGGTCTCCGCCTCGCCGTCACCGACGACGGCGGCGACCACCAGGCCCGGGTTGTCGAAGGCGGCGCCGTAGGCGTGGGTGAGCGCGTACCCCAGCTCACCGCCTTCATGAATGGAACCGGGCACCTCCGGCGCCACATGGCTGGGAATTCCCCCGGGGAACGAGAACTGCCGGAACAGCCGGCGCAGCCCCTCCCTGTCCTGGGTGACGGAGGGGTAGATCTCGCTGTACGTGCCCTCGAGGTAGGTGTTGGCCACGATTCCCGGCCCGCCGTGGCCAGGGCCGATCACGTAGATCGCGTCGAGGTCGTTGCGGCGGATGACGCGGTTCATGTGGGCGTAGATGAGGTTGAGCCCGGGCGTGGTACCCCAGTGCCCGAGCAGCCGTGGCTTGATGTGCTCGGCCCGCAGCGGCTCGGTGAGCAACGGATTGTCGAGCAGGTAGATCTGCCCCACCGCGAGGTAGTTGGCGGCGCGCCAATAGGCGTCGATCAGTCGCAGCTCCTCGGTGGACAGCGGCCCCGTGCTCTGCACACCGGACTCCGCGCCGATCTCGGCGACGTTGATCATGCCCGCCCTCTCTGCTGGTCCCGCCTCGGCGCCGTTGCCTCGTCTGTACCGTGCCTCGCATGTGTCGTTACCGCGTGGGTGCCGTTACCGGCGACCCCACCATCGTTCCCTCGACACCGGGCGGAACGCTGATCCGTTGTAAGGCTGGACCCGGTTAACTCCGCCCGGACAAAACCCGGGCGAACGTCGCGTGAACGCCGGGCCGGTGGTCCCTTGCGGGCGTCGACACGGCCCTGGCCTGACGGCCCTTTGGACGCGATGCGGTCGGGACGGCTTTCCCGACGGGCACCCCCGATCGGCATGGACGGACATGGGCGGCATGGTCCAGCGCGGACGGCGGGACGGGCTCCGGCGCGCCCGGAACGGACCCGCCCGGAACGAGCCCGCCCGCGCAGAACGGGCCCGCCCGGCTTCGTCAGCCCCGGCCTGGGTCAGCCCTCGCCGACCAGCGGGCTGGAAGCCACCTCCGTGCCGTCGTCGAGGGTGGTCACCCGGAAGTCCGCGAAGACGTTCGGTGCCACATCCCGCAGGGCGCGCAGCGCGGCGATCGCCAGCCCGCGGATCTCGACGTCGGCGTGCTCGCTGGCCCGCATCCCGATGAAGTGCCGCCAGGCACGGTAGTTGCCGGTGACGACGATCCTGGTCTCGGTGGCGTTCATCAGCACCGAACGGGCCGCCTGACGAGCCTGCTTGCGGCGCGAGGTCGGCGCGGACACGTCCGCGAAACGCTTCTCGAGGCCCTCCAGCAGCCGCGCGTACGCGTCCATGGACGCGGCGGCCGCCTCGGTGAACAGGGAGTGCAGCTCGGGGTCGGTGGCGATCACCTCGGGCTCGACGACGGCCGCATCGTGCTCGGGGACGTAGCGCTGGGAGAGCTGGCTGTAGGAGAAGTGCCGGTGCCGGACGAGCTCGTGGGTCAGGCTCCGGGAGACACCGGTGATGTACAGCGAGACCGTTCCGTGCTCGAGCACCGACAGGTGGCCGACGTCGAGGATGTGCCGCAGGTAGCCGGCGTTCGTCGCCGTCGCCGGGTTCGGCTTGTTCCAGCTCTGGTAGCAGGCGCGACCGGCGAACTCCGCGAGTGCCTGGCCGCCCTCGGCGTCGGTGCTCCACGGGACGTCGTCCGGCGGGAGGAACTCCGTTCGGGCTATGACCTGGACCTTCATCCGGGCCGCCGCGGGGCCGGGGCTCGGCTCGTCGAGCTGCTCCGACCCGGCGGTCTCGTCGATCTCGTCAGGCACTCCGACCTCCACCACAGCGACCTCCACCGTCTCCACTCGTGGACGTCCGCGCAGCCGGACCGTGTTCACGCCAGCCGTGTTCACGCGCCGGACCGCGCCCGTGCGGCCAGACCGTGCTCACGCACCGATCGCCTGCGCGCAGCCGCGGCGTGCGCACTCAGCCGGAGCGTGAGCACGCGGTCGGCGACGTCCAAACCGCTCGGCGCGGGACTCGAGCGGCTGCGCCCCACGGTATCGGCTCCACCCACGCCATCCGGAAGCAGCATCGACGGAGYCACGACGAGAAACCAACCCACGCCCGCCGACCGGCATCGGCATGCACCGGACCGGTTACGTTCGAACCGCCCAACCGGCCCGTGTCGTCACCCACTTACCCGTCCGGTGACCCGTCCGGAACACAGCGGTGGCACTGGCGACGCACCGTGGTACACCGGATGTGGGCGCCTCGCCACAGTCGGCGAGGGGTCCGGTGCCCGCCCGAGTGGCGCGGTCCGGCCGGGGGTCTCCGCCCCCGTCAGCTCCCGGCCGGTCCCGCGCCGCGGCGGGCACCGTGTCTCCCACGCGGCCGCGACTGCCGACCGGCCCGTCTCCCGCGCCGCCGGCCGACGGCGCGGCCGCGTGGCGCTCGGCGCCTACCGTGAATCGCGCGGGGCCGTGCGGTGCCGTGTCGGCCGTGCGGTGCCGTGTCGGCCGTCAGCCCGCGGGTGTCCACGCCGTCGGGTCGGCCGGGCCCTGGTCGCCGGTGGCCATGTCCTTCACCTCGTGCGGGCGGTCGTCGGCGAACGGCGGGAACCAGACGTGCCCGATGCCCTTGCGTGAGGCGTACCTGATCTGCTTCGCCAGCTTGTCGGCCTGGTGGTAGGTCTCCACGTTGAGACCGCGGCCGCGCAGCAGCCGGGCGGTCGCCAGCGCCTCGGCGCGGCGCTCGTCGCTCGGGATCACCATGAGCACCTGGGCCGGGCTGGACGGACCCGCGCCGATGAGGCCGTCCGCGACGAGCTTGGCGAAGATCCGGGTGAGACCGATCGAGATCCCGACACCGGGGAGGTTGCGCCGGATGAAGGTGCCCGCGAGGTCGTCGTACCGGCCACCGGAGCAGATGCTGCCGTACCCGGGCGCATCGACGAACTTGGCCTCGTAGACGGTGCCGGTGTAGTAGTCCAGGCCGCGGGCGATCGACAGGTCGGCCACGACGGCGCCCGCCGGCAGGTCGGCCAGGTCGTCCAGCACCCGGGCCAGCTCCTCGAGCCCTTCCGTCAGGAGCTCGGATTTGACCCCGAGCCGGCCGATCTCGTCGATGACCCCGGCGTCGGAGCCCCGGACCTGGGCCAGGTCGAGGCAGGCGCGCGCCTGCTCGGCCGTGAGCCCGACCGGCCCCGTCAGCAGCGCCTCGACCCCCCGCGCGCCGATCTTGTCGATCTTGTCCGCGGCGCGGATGACGGCGAGCGGGTCACCGATACCGAGCCCCTCGTAGAACCCCTGCAGGATCTTGCGGTTGTTGATGTTCAACGTCCAGGACGGGACGGCGAGCGTCGTGAGGACCTCGTGCACGATCCGGGGCAGCTCGGCGTCGAAGTGCAGCGGGACGTTGTCGACGTTGATGACGTCGATGTCACACTGAGTGAACTCTCGGAACCGGCCCTCCTGCGGCCGCTCGCCCCGCCACACCCGCTGGATCTGGTAGCGCTTGAACGGGAAGACCAGGTCGTTGAAGTGGGCGGCGACGTACCGGGCGAACGGCACGGTCAGGTCGAAGTGCAGGCCGAGGCGCGCGCTGTCGTCGTCGTCCTCCGCCTGCAGGCGGCGCAGGGTGTAGACCTCCTGCGACGTCTCGCCCTTGGCCATCAGGGCCTCGAGGGCCTCCACCGACGGGGTCTCCACGGAGCAGAACCCGTACCGCTCGAAGGTGGCACGGATGGTGTCGAGCCAGCGGAGCTCGACCATCCGGACGTCGGGAAGCCACTCGGGGAACCCGCTGACCGGGGTGGGACGGACTATCGGTGCGTCGGCCATGGCCGGGACAAACTCCTCGTTCTCGACACTGTTGCGTGCGCGCGCTTGGGCGAGGCGCACTCATCGGACCCTGAGAGCGCGGCGATCACCGATGTCGAGACAGGAGAAGCACGATCGAAACCATACAACGCCGCCCGCGGGTCCTCCGGACGGCGAGTGGTGCAGCCACCGGGTCGCACCGGCCGGTCTGGCTCCGGCGCTCCCCCGGTGGCCGCGTGACCTCTATGTGGTCCTCTCGGGCCCCTGGTTGCTCCCGGCGACGCCCGCGGCCGCCGCCCCGGCGCCCCCGTGCGGCTCCGGGCCGACCACCGTCAGCCCACCGGCGGGATCGACCAGGCACCGCCCGGCCGCCGTGCCCGCGACGACCAGCTCACCGCGGACCCGCACGCACGCGAAGAGCGCGACATGCAGTGGACGGACGGCCGGCAGCAGGAAGCCACCGTCGATGTCATAGCGGGTGTTGGTCACCTTGCGCGTGGTGGAGCCGAGCTCCTGCGCGCCCGCCGGAGGCAGGTCCGCCCGCGCCGTGACCATCATCTCCGTGCAGCCGACCGGCCAGGTCCAGCACAGACGCCCGTCGACCATCCGCAGGTCGGGCACGGGCCCCACGTCGTCAGCCGCGGTGTGCGGCCCCGGCGGCGGCACCACGAACAACGGCAGCCCGGACGGCGGCCCGGCCTCGACGCGCGCAGCGGATTCGGCGTGCGCCCCGGGCTCGACGCGCCGCCCAGGCTCGACGTGCCCGCCGGATTCAGCGTGTGCCCCGGATGTGGCAGCCGCGGGTTCCGGCCGCGTGGCGGCGTCCCGTGCAGGCTCCGGCGCTCGGGCCGGCCCGGTACCCGGAGCGGCCGCGGGGCCGGGGACGGGCGTGGCAATGGGAACGGGCGTGGGAGTGGGAACGAGGGTGGGAGCCGGGCTCGGCCAGCGGGCCGGGCGCGACCAGGCGCCGTCGATCCCGGCGATCACCTCGTACTCGGGGATCGACGCGCCGCGGAAGACACCGCCGTCCTCGATGGTGGTGGCCGAGGTGACCCCGACCGCGCGCGAGTTGCCGTCCGCGGTGATCCGGCGGATCCGGTAGCGGGCCTCGCCGGGGGTGGTCGTCGGCCGCCAGCTGATCACCACGGAGGCACCGTCCCACCGGGCGGCCACGCCGCTCGGCGGCTCGACGACGCGCTCGGCCTCCGCGGTCCGGCCGGCCTCGACCCGCTGCCCGGACGGCTGACCCGCCGGTTGTCCGGCCGGCGGCCTGCCCGGCCGGTTGGAAGCCGGGAGCGGATCGGCACCGGATCCCACCGCTGCTGCCGCGTCCGAGGCCGCCGTCGCGGTCGACGCCGACGCCGACGCCGAGGGCTGCGGCTGCGGCTGCGGCTGCGGCTGCGGCTGCGGCTGCGGCTGCGGCTGCGGCTGATGGGCGCCGGATGAGGAGGTCCCCGCCAGCTCCTGTGCCTCGTCGTGGTCCGCGGCGAGGGCCAGGGCTTCGCGGGCGAGCCGGATCCGTTCCGGGCCGGACTGCGCCCGGGCCCGCCGGACGAGGTCATCCGTCTGGGCGCACCGAGCCTGGGCCGCCGCGCGCACCTCGTCGAGGACGCGTCCGTCGGGGCCCGGCACGTCCGCGCCGAGGCGGGCCAGCTCGTCGGCGAGACGGACCACCGCGTGCTGGCGGTTGGCGGCGAGCTCCGCGACGATCGCGCGCCAGCGCTCGCCGGCCGCCCGGATGGCGCGCTCCACCTCGTCGCCGACCGCCCGGATCGGGGGCAATGTCTCCCCGGCGATCTCACGGGCGCGGGTGATCTCGTCGCTGGCGGCGATCGGGCGGCCGGCACGCAGCGCGGCCCGCGCCCGGGAGAGCGCGCTCTGCCAGTCGGCGGCACGCACCGGCTCAGGACGCACCGGCACCGGGTTGACCGGCGACGGGCCGCCCCGACCACCGCTCCCCCGACCACCGCTTCCCGGACCGTCGCTCCCCGGACCGTCGCCCGCGTCCCCGTCGAAGGCCGCGCCCGTGGACGGCCCACCGGCGGGCGAGCCGGCCCCCGACCGCGGGGTGCGCGCCACGACCGGGGCGTCCACGCCGTGCTCGCGGGCGAGGTCGGCGACGACCGCGCGCGCCCGGCCGGGGTCGAGGCCCTCCGTCTCGGCCGCCGCGACAAGCTCGGCGGCGGCCGAGGGCAGCAGGCGGTCCTCGATGAGCACGGCGGTGGCGACCCGCGGGCGCAGCACAATCTTCACGGGTTCGACCAGCGCGTCCAGATACGCCTCGGGGTCGCCGTCGACGAGCAGGGCCCGCACGGCGGTCAGCAGGTCGTCCAGCAGGGCCCGCCGCCGGTCCGGCCGGCGCTCGCGGTTGCGGGCGGCAGCGGCGTCGCGGACGGCCCTGATCTCCTCCCGGCTGGCGCCCGGCGCGATCCCCAGCAGGTCGAACAGGCTCCGCGGCGGGGTCACGCCCGCGATCCGGCCAAGCTCGTCGAGGTCGGCTCGCACCTGGCGTATCACCTCGGCCGGGACGGGCCGGCGCGTCGACGTGGCGTCCGCCCGCTCGGGCGTGCCCGCGGGCAGCACCCGGTACCTGCGGGTGCGCAGCGCGAACGCGGCGTCGTCAACACCGTGCGCGGCGGCGAGGGCGCGCAGCCCGGCCAGCTTGTCCCCGGGGAGGCCGCCGAACCGGCTGACCAGCCGGCGGACGGCGGCGTCGAGCTCGGCGAAGCGCTCACCGTCGCGGGCCTCGCGCGCGGCGCCGACCCGGGCGGCGAGCTCGGCGCGGGAGGCGGCGGTGGCCAGCGCCGCGGACAGCTCGTCGTGCAGGCCCAGCAACGCGATGATCACACCCCGGTAGCGGGGATGGTCCCGGCTGCGCTGCCAGAACGCCCAGACGGCGTCGACCCGCACCCGGACCTGCTCATCGCTGAGCCGCGGGGCCTCCTCGATCGGGATGTCGTAGAGCTCGAAGGGGTCGCTCTGCTCGGCGCCGCCGCGGGCATGCACGGCCGCGAGCACGCGCCGCCGGTAGTCGTTCGAGTCGAAGGGCAGCACCGTGGACTCCCTTTCCGTGACGCTCTCCGGCCGTTCCGTCCGGCGCCGGCCCCGCCCCTTCAGGGTTGACCGGCGCCACCAGCACAGGGCGGCGGCTACGTCCAGCCGGGCGCGTCGGGCGAGCCGCCMAGCCCGCCGCGGTCGTCCCCGGGCCGGCCCTTGCGCAGCGGGTCTCCCCCGCCGCCCGCCCCGGACGGACCGCCACCGGACGGACCGCCACCGGACGCCCCGGAGCCGAAAGGCCCCTCACCCCGCTCACGCCGCGCCCGAGCGACCTGCTCCCGTTCGCGGGCGACGTCGGCCTGGCTCAGCGCCGCCGAGGTCTCCACCCGGACGGTCAGCGGCCGGTCGGCGAGCCCCTCGTGTCGTGCCGTCACCTCGAGGATGCCGTCAAAGCCCATCCGGAACATGATTTCAATCTGGGTTCCGGCGGGATAGCCCGGTGGGATTCCGGTGATCTCCGCCTCGGCGATGACCTTGTTGTCCTCGACCCGCGGCGACTCGACCCCGCCGGCCTGCTCCACCACGTAGACAGTCACCGTGTCCTGATCGTCACGTACCGTCCCGAACGGACGGCGGACCGCGACCGGTAGCCGGTCGTTGCGGTGGACCAGGAAGACCGCGCCCTGGTCGCCGAACCGGTTCAGCGCGAGCACACCGAAGCCACGGGAGACCACGTTGACGACCTGGACCTCGACCGTCCGCCGGACCCGCTCGGCGGACAGCCCGAGGGCCTCGGCCAGCCGTCGACACGCGGCATCAAGGTCCGCGGCGGCAGCGGTGTCGACGGCGGCGCCGTCCACGAGCTGGCCGCGGGTGACCAGGTCGGCCGCGACCATCCGCTCCAGCGCCTTCTTCTCGCCGTAGATCGCGGCGCCGCGGGCGACGGCGAGATCCGGGTCGGTCAGCTCCACCGGGACGGACAGCTCCGCCGCCAGCCGCCGCGCCACCGCCGGCATCCGCGACGCCCCGCCGACGAGCAGCACCCGGTCGATCCCACGCACCCCGCGCTCCCGGGCCGCGTCGATCGCGGCCCGGGTCAGCGTGACGGTGCGGTCGAGCAGGCCGGCGGTGAGGCGCTCCAGCTCGTCGCGGGTGAGCGTGATGTCCAGCGACCTGCCGCTGTGGCTGACCGTCACCACCGTGGACGTCGCCTCGGTCAGCTCCAGGCGGGCGCGCTCGGCGGCGAGCTGCAGCTCCTGCGCCGCCTCGCCGTCGTCGAGCGGGTCGTCGGCCTCGGGATGGGCCTCGAGGAAGCGGTCGGAGAGGAACAGCACGATCTTCTCGTCCCAGTCGGCCCCGCCGAGCTGGTGATCACCGTCGGTGGCGACGACGGACACCCTGCGGTCGGCCAGCTCGACGATGGTGACGTCGAACGTCCCGCCGCCGAGGTCGTAGACGAGCGCGACCTCCTCGGCGATCGTGCCCGGGCCCGTGAGCGTCCGGCGGCTGCCGACCTCGAAGCGGGCGAATCCGTAGGACAGCGCGGCGGCGGTGGGCTCGTTGATGACGTCCACGACGTTCAGGCCGGCGTACTCGCCGGCGAGCACCGTGGCGCGCCGCTCCTCGTCACCGAAGTAGGCGGGGACGGTGATCACGACGTCCCGGACGGGCTCGCCGGTGGTCAGGCCGGCGTCCGAGACGAGCGCCTTGAGGATCAGCCCGCTCACCGCCGGGGCGGACCAGGCGGCGCCGTGCGTCACGAACCGCCAGTCGCCGTCGCCCATCCGCCGTTTGACCAGGGCGCACACGTCGTCGGGACGGGCTCGCGCCAGGCGGCGCGCGGTCTCGCCGGTGATGTAGTCGTCCTGGCCGACGAACAGGACGACGCTCGGCAGGGTCCGCGACCCGTCCATCAACGGGATGATCTCGGGGTCCCCGGCGCCGGAGACCCGCGCCAGACAACTGAAAGTCGTCCCGAGATCGATGCCGAAGACCGTGCCGGTGTTCGGCCCCGCCCGCCCGCCCGCTTGTCGCACCACACCCGAAACCTATCCATCCGGGTAGTGCCGGACTGCTACCGGACCGGGTGACGGGTTGACGACACCGGTGTCCGGGAGGTGATCAGGCCCGGTTCGGGAGGTGGTCAGCCGAGGTCGAGCAACGTCAGCCGAGGTCGAGCAACGGCTCCAGGCCGACCGTCAGCCCCGGGCGGGCAGCCACCTCGCGCACCGCCAGCAGGACCCCGGGCATGAAGGACGCCCGGTCCAGCGAGTCGTGACGGATCGTCAGCGTCTCGCCCGCCCCACCGAGCAGCACCTCCTGGTGGGCGACGAGCCCACCGAGGCGGACGGCGTGCACCGGTACACCCGAAACCCGCGCCCCGCGCGCCCCGCCCAGGGCGGAGGTGGTCGCGTCGGGACCGGCGGCGGGCAGCCCGGCCGAGGCGCGGGCCGCGGCGACCAGCTCGGCGGTGCGCCGCGCCGTGCCGCTCGGGGCGTCGGCCTTGCCCGGGTGGTGCAGTTCGACGATCTCCACCGACTCGAAGTACGGCGCCGCGCGGGCGGCGAACATCATCATCAGGACGGCGGCGATCCCGAAGTTGGGCGCCACCAGTACGCCCACCGACGGCTCGGCGGCGAGCCAGCCGCGCAGCGTCGCGAGGCGGGCGTCGTCGAACCCGGTCGTCCCGACGACCGCGTGGACGCGGTTCTCCACCGCCCACCGCAGGTTGTCCATGACCGCGTCGGGATGGGTGAAGTCGACCACGACGTCGGCCTTCGCCGCCGGCGAGCGGTCGTCGCCGGCGTCGACCTCGGCCACCAGCTCCAGGTCGGGCGCCGCGCGGACGGCGTCGCAGACGGTCGCGCCCATCCGGCCACGGGCTCCGAGCACCCCGACTCCGATCATCCCGTGCCCTCCACATGTCCGGTACCGCCAGCGGCCGCGCGGGTCACCGCGCTACGGCCGCGCTGAAGTCGTGGTCCTCGAACGGGCCGATGACGCCGAGCGCCCACGGCTGGTCGACCAGCTCGCCGGCGACGGCCCGCACGTCGTCGAGTGTGACGGCCTCGACCCGGGCGAGCACCTCGTCGACGGAGAGCAGCTCGCCGTGGACGAGCTCGCTCTTGCCGAGCCGGCTCATCCGCGACCCGGTGTCCTCCAGGTTGAGCACCAGGCCGCCGCGGTTCTGCCCGCGGGCCCGCTCGAGCTCCTCCGCGGTGATGCCGTGCTCGGCGATCCGGTGTACCTGCTCGCGGCAGATCTCCAGCACCTCGTCGGCGCGCCCCGGGGTACAGCCCGCGTAGACGCCGAACAGCCCGGCGTCGGCGAACTGGTTGTCGAAGGAGTACACGGAGTAGGCCAGCCCGCGCTTCTCCCGCACCTCCTGGAACAGCCGCGAGCTCATCCCGCCACCGAGGGCCGTCGACAGCACGCCGAGCGCGTACCGGCGCGGGTCGTGCCGGGACAGGCCGGCCGTGCCGAGCACCACGTGGGCCTGCTCGGTCGGCCGGTTGGTGACGACGATGCCCGGCGGCGGCGGGAACGGGTACTCGCCGCGGCGCACCTCCTGGGGCCGCGCGGGCCCGGTGAGCCGGTCGGCGAACGCGGCCACCACCCGGTCCAGGGCGTGGTCGTGCTCGATGTTGCCGGCGATCGAGACGACCAGCGCGGGCGGGGCGTACCGCTCGCGGTAGTAGTCGAAGACCGTCTCCCGGCCGAGCGCCTCGATGGTGTCGACCGTGCCGAGCACCGGCCGGCCCAGGACGGAGGAGCCGAGGACGGCATCGGCGAAGACGTCGTGCACGACGTCGCCGGGGTCGTCCTCGTGCATGGCGATCTCCTCGAGGATCACGCCCCGCTCGGCCTCGACGTCGTCCGCGGTCACCAGCGAGTTGGCGACCATGTCACAGACGACGTCGATGGCCAGGTCCATGTCCACGTCGAGCACCCGCGCGTAGTAGCAGGTGTACTCCTTGGCGGTGAAGGCGTTGAGATCACCGCCGACGGCCTCGATGGAGGCGCTGATCGACAGGGCGTCCCGGCTCGGGGTGCCCTTGAACAGCAGGTGCTCCAGGTAGTGCGAGCAGCCACCGGTGAGCGGCGTCTCGTCCCGCGAGCCGACGCCCACCCAGATCCCGATCGCCACCGACCGGACCCCGGGGACCTTCTCCGTGACGACCCGCAGGCCGCCCGGCAGCACCGTGCGGCGCACGGCCCCGGCGAGCAGGACCTCGGAACCGGGACCCGCCGCGAGAAGCTCGGCCACCCGGGCCGGGCGCGGGCCGGAGGCGTGCTCCGGCCCGGCCAGGCCCGGGGTGCGGTCGTTCGAGGTGCGACCGTCCGAGGTGCGGTCGTCCGAGGTGCGGTCGTCCGAGGTGGACAGATCCGTCTCCGTCACTGCGCTCCTGTCAGGATCCGGCGCTTACGGTGTCGATGGACTCCGCGCCCGGCGCGAGGCTGATCTTGCCGCGGGCGTCGATCTCGGTGATCTCCACCTGGAGCTTCTGGCCCACCGACAGCACGTCCTCGACCTTCTCGACGCGCTTGCCGCCGGCGAGCTGCTTGAGCTTGCTGACGTGCAGCAGGCCGTCCTTGCCGGGCGTCAGCGAGACGAAGGCGCCGAAGTTCGTGATCTTCACGATGGTACCGAGGTAGCGCTCGCCGACCTCGGGCATCTGCGGGTTCGCGATCGCGTTGATCGCGGAGCGGGCGGTCTCGGCCGCAGGCCCGTCGGCGGCACCGATGTAGATCGTGCCGTCGTCCTCGACGGTGATCTCCGCACCGGAGTCCGCCTGGATCTGGTTGATCATCTTGCCCTTGGGCCCGATGACCTCGCCGATCTTGTCAACGGGGATCTTCACGGAGATGACCCGCGGGGCGTGCGCGGACATCTCGTCCGGCCCGCCGATGGCCTCGGCCATCACCTCGAGGATCGTCAGCCGGGCCGCCCGCGCCTGCTGCAGCGCGCCGGCGAGCACCGACGCCGGGATGCCGTCGAGCTTGGTGTCCAGCTGCAGGGCGGTCACGAACTCCTGCGTGCCGGCGACCTTGAAGTCCATGTCGCCGTAGGCGTCCTCTGCCCCGAGGATGTCGGTCAGGGTGACGAAGGCGTCGCCCTCCCGGATCAGGCCCATCGCGATGCCCGCGACCGGGGCCTTCAGCGGCACACCGGCGTTCAGCAGCGACAGCGTGCTCGCGCAGACCGAGCCCATGCTCGTCGAGCCGTTGGAGCTCAGCGCCTCGGAGACCTGGCGGATCGCGTAGGGGAACTCCTCGCGGCTGGGCAGCACCGGCAGCAGCGCCCGCTCCGCGAGCGCGCCGTGGCCGATCTCGCGCCGCTTCGGCGAGCCCACCCGGCCGGTCTCACCGGTGGAGTACGGCGGGAAGTTGTAGTTGTGCATGTACCGCTTGGTGCGGTCCGGGTTGAGCGTGTCGACGGTCTGCTCCATCCGGAGCATCGCCAGCGTCGTGACGCCGAGGATCTGCGTCTCGCCCCGCTCGAACAGCGCCGAGCCGTGCACCCGCGGGATGTAGTCGACCTCGGCCGACAGCTCGCGGATCTCGGTCGTGGAGCGGCCGTCGATGCGCACGCCGTCGGTGACGATGCGCGAGCGGACCAGCTTCTTGGTCAGCGCGCGGTAGGCCGGGCCGATCTCCTTGTCGCGGCCCTCGAACTGGCCGGACACCTTCTCCACGGCCAGCGCCCGGACCCGCTCCAGCTCGGTCTCGCGCTCGGCCTTGCCGGCGATGCGCAGCGCCGCCGCCAACTCCTCGCCGACCGCGGCCGTCAGGGTCTCCAGCACGTCGTCGTGGTAGTCGACGAACAGCGGGAACTCACGCACCGGCTTCGCCGCGCCCGCGGCCAGCTCGCTCTGCGCCCGGCACAGCTCGCGGATGGCCGGCTTGGCGGCCTCCAGCCCCGCGGCGACGACCTCCTCGGTCGGTGCCGGCGCGCCCCCGGCGACCAGGGCCACCGTGCCCGGCGTCGCCTCCGCCTCGACCATCATGATCGCGACGTCGGAGCCGTCCTCGAGAACGCGGCCGGCCACGACCATGTCGAAAGTCGCCCGCTCCAGCTCGCTGTGCGTCGGGAAGGCGATCCAGTCGCCGTCGACGTAGCCGACCCGGGTGGCGCCGATCGGCCCGCTGAAGGGCAGCCCGGCCAGCATCGTCGACGCGCTCGCCGCGTTGATCGCGACCACGTCGTACAGGGTGTCGGGGTCGAGGGCGAGCACGGTCGCCACGACCTGGATCTCGTTGCGCAGCCCCTTGGTGAACGACGGCCGCAGCGGCCGGTCGATGAGCCGGCAGGTGAGGATCGCGTCCTCACTGGGGCGGCCCTCGCGGCGGAAGAACGAGCCGGGGATGCGCCCGGCCGCGTACATCCGCTCCTCGACGTCCACCGTCAGGGGGAAGAAGTCCAGCTGCTCCTTCGGCGAGCGRCTGACCGTCGTCGCCGAGAGGACCATCGTGTCGCCCAGGTGGGCGACGACCGCGCCAGCGGCCTGCCGGGCCAGCCGACCGGTCTCGAAACGGACCGTACGGGCCCCGGCCGGGGTCGTGATGACGGCCTCTGCCGCCTGTGTCGAGTCGTCCACTCGATACTCCATCCTCATCGTGGGCCGTGCCCGCGCCATGGAGGATGCCGGTGCTCAGTCGAAGTCTCCGGGGCGGCGCCGACTGCGCTCGTTCCGGCGGCCACGACCGAGGACCGGCGGCTCATGCCGCGCGGACCCGGCTGGGTCCTGCCGACCGCCGGCGGCCCTTGGCCGCCGACGGCCCGGCACACCGGTATCTACCCCCGATGTGCCGAGGGAGCGCCACCGGGGCGCTCCCTCTCCTGACTATCGACGCAGACCGAGTCGCTCGATCAGTGCGCGGTAACGGTTGATGTCCGTCTTCGCCAGGTAGTTCAGCAACCGCCGGCGGCGCCCGACGAGCAGGAGCAGCCCGCGCCGGCTGTGGTGGTCGTGCTTGTGGACCTTCAGGTGCTCCGTCAGGTCACTGATGCGACGGGTCAGCATCGCGACCTGCACCTCGGGCGAACCGGTGTCCCGGTCGACCGTGGCGTAGTCCGACATGATCTTCTGCTTGACGTCGCCAGAGAGCGGCACGCTCCACCTCGTTCCTCATCCGGGACGGCGCGCGCTCGGGGTCTGCATCACCCGAGCCTCCTGCCGGTGTACGCCGTCGGCCGTGGCTCCACCGCCGGCGACCGTTGGGAACCGCCACGAGCCAACTACCGGCACGCCGTCACCGGACACACCGCTCCCCACTTGGAGGGGAAGCTTATCAACCGTTGCAGATCAGTGGTCATGAGCGATCACCAGCTCCGCAGCCGCCTGTCTCCGGGCGGCGGTCCCCGTCTTGCCCGCTCGTGCGGTGCGGGGTTCCCGCTTCACGGCCACCCGCCCCGCAGGCGGGGTCTTACGGTCGGCTCCACGGGCGTTCGGCGCATACGCGCCCGGGTCTCCGGCCACTCCGGCACCCGTTGCG